>JAFYZT010000008.1 GCA_017548605.1 Prevotella sp.
AGACTGTAAAGATGAGTGACGGCACCACGATGATAGTCGTTGTAAAATAACATGCGAAAACTGCTCATACTTCCACTGCTGTTCTTCCTGCTCATGGGTTGCGGGGAGGGGCGCACTGATTATATGCGTGCCCTGCTCATACGGTTGGGTCTTTCCAACAAGGACATGGCCGTTTTGCTCAACTGCTCCTCACAGTCGCTGTCGAACCTGAGAAGCTCCCTGGCTCAGAAATTGTTCGGCGGAAAGGTGCAGACGAGGTCTATTGACCAGAAAATCCGTGTTTTCAAATGTAACATGTAAAACATGTAAAAAACGTGCTACTTGTTGTAATACAATGAGTTATGCTCATATTACACCGATAATTCATGAAAGAAGCCCTTGCATTATTGAAAAACATATCATATATTTGTGGCATGAAACATTAACTATCAACCTTATGAAAAAGATTATTTCGCTATTAATTCCACTTATTTTTCATTCTTGTACATTCCTATATGATAATGCGGAAATGATAGATAATAGAAAAAAACATTCTATTATTAGATTTGATGGGCGTACAGACAAAGCCAAAGGTGAGATTCATACTAACGGCATCTATATTTATGAAAGTTTCATGAAAGACCCCCATGGTGGGCTTTCCTTTTTAGGTTTATTGAGTCCAAGAGAAGAACATGTATCCACATTAGGCGCTTTCAAATTCTATGATGATGGTACATATATAAGGATAACACTATATGGGAATGAATATGATAGTATAAAACAACAACTGAAAGGCTTTACTATTAATGAGATTTATGTGCAAACATTCGGGCTATATTCTGTTTTAAATAAAAAAAAGATTTATGTTGAGAAGTACACTCGGAATACTCTTATTGAACCATATGAACTAATCAAAGATTCTTTCGAAATAATCAATGACACTACTCTTTCCATGTATTATAATCATAGACATCACAAACTAATATTTTTATCATGTTCCATTCCAATCACTTCCCATCATCCTTTCAAATCCAAAAGGTTTTTATGGAGTGATAAAAAGGCCAGAAAACAGTATCTGAGGGAATGGAAAAAGATAAAGAAAGAACGGAAGAAATCGAAAATAAAATACTCGTATGAATGAATATAAAAAACATGCAAATCAATAGTATTTACCTATGCCTCAGCAAATAAAGCACATGTTGATTCATTCCATACCATTCATTAAAATAGTGGGGAGGAAGTAGATAAGATGTGGGATGATAGTCTATGAAGAAAAACTAATTTCAAAATAATATGGAATTATGGAAATCTCCATTTACAACGATGATTTATTAAAAAAGGTGTTTAATCGAAAGATTAAGCGTCCTGTAGCCTATTGTGTTGCTTCATTTATGGATCACCTATCCATGAAGAACAAAATTGATTATACAATAAGACGTTTAACTGAAATCCAGTTTCAACATGCACGGATTATAATTGAGTATTGGAATGATTTAGAGAAAATAATTGAGTTGTTGAAAAGATTTGAATTGTCTGATTACAAAATAATCCTTCCATATAAAAGAAATCGGATAAAACCAGGTGTATTAAGTGTAAATATCAACACAAAACATATTAACCAAGATTTTTTGAAGATATTACTAAAAAGACATTTTGGTTATGATTTTTCGTATTCTAATCGTTTGGAAATTACGCCTTATATGATATTTGACACTGGTATTAACGAAATAATTGCTTTTAAACTATATGATGATCGAGGTTATTATGAGTATCATATTCTAAAAAGGATATCAAAGTCATAGGAGGAAGCCGATGGCAAATCCCAGTATTCACATTTGGAACTTTGAAAACTATTTCATATATTTGCCACAGACAAGCAAAAACATATAATAATGAAGAGGGGGGTATTATTTATAAGCCACAAATACATGTGCTTATGATGATTGTGAGAAGATACATATTTCTGCTTTGTTGCATCTTTCTTTTATCATGTAATAATCAAGTAATATATGACAGGGATGCAACAAAAATATTCTATGTTGAAAATGATTCTTCCTTCGTAGATGAGATTCTCTTAGGATATGATGGAATATCAGACAGGATCCCACGAACAATAGCCATTTCATACCTATATGTGAATAGGCACACAGACAAGAAATTTTGGTCTTCATCAATGCCTACCTATTACCGTGCTTATGTTTATGAAGGTAAGGTAGATTTGGACACTTATAAGTCAATGGTAAAATATATTCAATCATTGGAACTGAAAGAAGGTATGCCCCATAAAACATATGAGCAATGGGGCGCATCGTCGGTTGTCCTTAAACAAGGAAATAAGCGATATCACAAGTCCATGAGGCGGAGAGAATATGTTGCCTTTCTAAGGGGATTGTTGCCTTTACTAAAGAATGATTCCGGTCTTCAGGAAGCTGTCAGTAATAAAATCAATATTTACCAAGACGACAATCATCCTTATAAATACGAAGATATGATATACGGTGAACTTGACGAAGTGGAATTCAATGGGAACAACAAGTTCGCCTTACAATTAAAGTCTTCACTTAACATTGATTATGTCTTTACAGACATTGCGGAGAGGATATATAATAATAAGTTACATCCATACTCATCTCATGAAGGTGTTCCTCTATATTTAGATTTAAAGTTTAATAGAAATAACATCGATAGCATCGCTTTTGATAAATTCCGCCTTTCCTCTACAAAAATACAATTATGCCAAGAAGGACTATCTATGATTCTTCCAACAGAAATAAATGGCGATGAGCAATTGCCTGTATGCTATCTTAGAAAATTGATAAACAACAATAATGATATATACATACAGGTCGTCTATTGTATGCTTAATTCATGTGAAGAAGCGAAATCCAAATTAAAAGAAGGTATGCGTTCTGACTATCTTTCAGACGCATGGTTTGTTTATTACTATGACAAAAAAGCAAAACAATTTGTTTATAAAAAATATATCATCAACCCAAAAGAGATATAAATTTGATAAAACCGTACAGTATATGGATAGATTTTTGAAACTTTTCTATATCTTGTGTTTAGGAATAACAATAGGGACAATTAGTCTTATCGTATATTATTGTTCTGGAAATACAGAATAAAGATTAAGGCTAACAATAAATATCTTCCATATAGAAGTGCTTCAGGCAGCGGTAGCCGGAGTCGTGGAATAGTATCAAGATGAGCATCACTTCCGACTTTGACATCGTCGAGTCACGGTGATAATTGCGTTTTCGGGATGTCTTGAGCGTATATTTTGACATCATGGCATCAAAAAAACTGGCAGAAATCATCTGCAATACAAAACAATTCCGTAACTTTGTTCTCGGTAATCATAGCGATTATTGTTTGTAAGCCTTTTTAGCACTATAAAGGTACAACAATTTTCGCTAATCACCAAATTCTCAGACAGTTATATTTCGTCGAACTCACGTTAATATAAATAATTATGAAAAAAGTATTTATATTTTTATTTTCCATCATTGCTATAGCAAGTTCTTGTTCCAAGACAAATGAGGAAAAGATTAAGGCAGCATTTACTCAATATGCAGAAAATCATTTAGACGATCCGTCAAGTTTAGAAATTGTATCTATAGAGATTAAAGATACAATTGATATGGTTAAAATGCTTAGTGACGCATCTAATTGGCATGATTCTATAAGCAATGCTAAAGAAAAAGCATGTGATTCCCTTATAAATTTAGTCAATAAATATGGTAGAGGTTTGAATAACTTACCGAATTTTAGTAATAAATGGGCTGAGTATATGAATTTATTGGAATCAGGCTTAGGTAGATCATTTGGAAACGCTATAAATATTCTCTCAGATCTTGATTCTTATACATCTCCAGATAGGATCAATGATGAAGAAGGTATGAAATTGATAACATCTAAAGTTAAATATAGGACTAAAGAGAATGGTTCCTTGAAATTAAAAGAATTAGATGTATATTCTAGTTTAGATTATGAGAAAATTGAATATACTGGACTTGATGATGCACCTGAGAAATATAACAAAATATTGAAAACATTGGATTCATATAATGTTGATAATGAATATAACACTAAAGTGTTAGATTGCGCTCTTTCTATAATTTTTCTTATAACTCATGACATTGACTGAAAAAGGTTGTCACTTTTTGGATAGTTAAACTTAAATGGTTATTACAATAATTACTATCTTACTAATAGTGTTTACACCTTTTGATCCTTATATCCGTATTGGTGGTTCGAATTCTATAGGTTTCCAAACCTTTTTAAATCACCGTCCCCTTCGGCACGGCCAGGGAGCTGGCACCTTCGGAGATACTGAGCGCAGACTCCATCTTAATAATCAAACTCATAAATCAAATAGTCATGTTTATAAAAGATAGAACATTTAAAATAATGAATATTTCATACATTATCCTTTCTTCATTATTAGGAATTGTATTGATTTATGGAATAATAAACACAAGAGTAAGCCTTAAGTATGAGACTGAAAAGGAAATCTTTGATTTACATACTAACTTGGCTTCGAATTATATAAAACAAACATTGGAGATTTCATATGAATTTCTAACATATATATTGTTTAACATTTTATATTTATTGCTGATGGGACATGTCAAATTAAAGAAAAAACAACACTAAACATTGGGGACGAAATGACACGTTATTATCCCATAAACCAGAATGAGGAAAAAGAACTCAAATCTATGAAAGGAATGCTTAACATTCCGATTATATCTCGCCTTGCGTATATATGCCAAAACGATTTTTTTAGCCACAAATGAGAGTAATTCGATAAAAAGTAGTATCTTTGTAAACCAGGAGACAAGAAATCTTATTTTCTTACTGTAAGTCATTATATATGAAATTAGAACCCCTGATAGCTGAATGTACAGCATACGATTTAAAGGTGATGCTTGAAGACGAGGCAGTGGACTAACACGCATTTGCAATGAAACCAAAGCCTTGGATGGGTATAAGGAAGAACTGAACCCCCAAATAATACTCCTAATAATTGCCAAAAACCAAACATTATGAAAAAATTCATTTGCGAAACATGCGGGTATGTTTATGACCCCGCAGTAGGCGATCCCGACAATGGGATTGAGCCGGGCACAGCCTTTGAGGACATACCCGAAGACTGGGTATGCCCTATCTGTGGCGTGGGCAAGGATGATTTCTCGCCCGAGGACTAAAGGATTTCGTTGAGGTTTGTTGCCAGTTGTTCCACACTGCTGGCACCTACCAATACTGACGTGACCCCTTTCTGAGACAGAATCCAGCGGAGGGCGTACCCAGCCAGGGTGCGCCCTTCTTGGTGCGCCTCCTCGTTCCATGTCTGCAACTGGCGCAACAGCTCGGGCGTAAGTGTCTGCTGTGAGAGTGACGTGTTACGGCTCATGCGCGACCCCTCGGGGATGCCGTTGAGGTAACGGTTGGTGAGCAGCCCCTGTGCCAAGGGCGAGAAGGAGATGAAGCCGATGCCCTCTTGTTCGCAGAAGGCGAGCTGTCCCTGCTCCATCGGTTCGCGGTTGAGCATATTGAGCTTGGCCTGATAGATGAGCAGCGGCACGTCACGTTCCTTCAGGTAGGCGTGGGCTTTCTTCAGCTCTTCCACCGGCCAGTTGGAGATGCCGATATAGAGTGCCTTGCCTTGTCGGACGATGTCGACGAGTGTCTGCAACGTCTCTTCGATGGGTGTGAGCGGGTCATAGCGATGGCTGTAGAACAGGTCGACATAGTCGAGATGCATACGCTTGAGGCTCTGATCCAGACTTGCCATGAGGTATTTCCGCGAACCCCAGTTGCCGTAGGGACCGGGCCACATGTCGTAACCGGCCTTGCTGCTGATGAACAGCTCGTCGCGGTAGGGTCGGAAATCATCGTCCATCAGTCGTCCCATGGTCTCCTCGGCACTGCCGTAGGGAGGACCGTAGTTATTGGCCAGGTCGAAATGAACGATGCCATGGTCGAAAGCATAATGGGTGATGGCACGGCTGCGTTCGTAGGGGTCCACGCCACCGAAGTTATGCCAGAAGCCCAATGATAGTTTGGGAAGGAGCACACCGCTCCGGCCGCAACGAACATATAGTTCTCCAGATTGTTCGTAACGATGGGGAGATGGAAAAGCCCCACCTCCATCCCCTCCCGAGGGAGGGGCGTAAATAGCTTTGCTCATAGGGTGTAATATTTAAATGGATTTTTAATAGGGAGTTAAAATGGAAGATAATTCGCTTCGCTCATGGTTTTTTTAAGAGGGAGTTAAATTGGGAGTTAAAGTTGAAGTTAATTCGCTTCGCTCAAGGAAGTTAAAATGGACATTACTCCGCCTTTTACCTCTTTACTTTTTTGCTCTTTTACCCTTTCAGGCTATTGTCCTGCACGTAGTGCTTTACTTCCCCTTTTACTTCCTTCTATTACTTCCTTTTTTACTTCCCTTTTTACTCCCTTCTATTACTCCTTTTTACTTCTTTCAATAATCTCCAGCAGCCGTTCGACGGCTTCTTCTTCGGGGATATTTTTCAGAACACATTCCTTGCCTCGGTAGAGGGATATCTTACCCCTGCCGGCACCGACATAGCCGTAGTCGGCATCGGCCATCTCGCCCGGTCCGTTGACGATGCATCCCATGATACCGATTTTCAGTCCCACGAGATGTTGGGTGGCTTCCTTGATGCGTGCGATGGTGCGCGGCAGGTCGTAGAGCGTGCGCCCGCAGCCCGGACAGGAGATATATTCCGTCTTCGTGAATTTGATACGTGCGGCTTGTAGGATGGCGTCGGCCAGCGTTACCAGCTGCTCGCTGCTGAACGTTGGGCTGTGGAGTACCAGCTGGTGCGCCTTGCGGTCGATGAGCAGGGCACCGACGGCCATGGCAGCTTTCAGTTGCAGTGTCTCCCAGTCGGGAGCGTCCAGTTGGAGGGTGATGGTATCGTCGTGGATGGACTCCTCTGCCTTCTGTCGCAACAGCGTACATTCCGGGATGAGCTCCACCAGTTTTCTGGCCACGGGAATCTCACATTCCGGCTCCTCCGACAGACTGACGCGGATGGTGTCGCCGATGCCTTCGGTGAGCAGGGAACCGATGCCCACGGCACTCTTGATACGTCCGTCCTCGCCCTCGCCCGCCTCGGTCACACCGAGGTGCAGTGGATAATGCATGTCCTCACCATCCATCGTCTTGACCAACAGTCGTACGGTCTGCACCATGACGACGGTGTTCGATGCCTTGATGCTGATGACCACATCGTTGAACTGCTCGCGTTGGAAGATGCGCAGAAACTCCATGCAGCTCTCCACGATACCCTCGGGCGTGTCGCCGTAGCGAGACATGATACGGTCGGAGAGCGAGCCGTGGTTCACGCCGATGCGCACCGCCGTATGCTGTTCCTTGCAGATAGTGATGAAGGGAAGGAGTCGGGCCTCAATCTTTTTCAGTTCCTCCTGGTATTCCTCATCGGAATATTCGAGGTGCTTGAATGTGCGGGCAGGGTCAACATAGTTTCCGGGGTTGATGCGAACCTTTTCACAGTACCGCGCCGCCACATCGGCCACGTTGGCATTGAAATGGACGTCGGCCACCAGCGGCTGCGGATAGCCGTCGGCCTTCAGTCGGGTGGAGATATTCTTCATGTTCTCAGCCTCGCGCGTGCCCTGTGTGGTGAAACGTACTAGTTCACCACCGGCATCGATGATACGCTTGGCCTGAGCCACACAGCCCTCGGTGTCGTTGGTATCGACGGTGGCCATCGACTGGATACGGATGGGGTTGTCGCCACCGATGGCGATATCCCCCACCTGGCAGACGCTGCTAATTCGTCTTGTACTCATATTTCACTTCCGCCAAGTCCATGTTCGCCTTCTCAATCTTCTGTTTCAGGCCCTCCTTGTAGGTGGCGAGGCGCTGAGCGATGTCATTGTCGGCCAGTGCCAGCATCTCCGTAGCCAGCACCGCCGCGTTCATAGCACCATTGACACTTACCGTGGCCACGGGGATGCCCGGAGGCATCTGCACGATGCTCAGCAGGGCATCGAGACCGTCGAGCATTCCCTTGATGGGCACACCGATGACGGGCAGGGTGGTCTGTGCGGCGATGACTCCCGGCAGGGCGGCCGCCATACCGGCGCCGGCGATGATGACTTTCACGCCACGGCCTGCCGCCTCCTTGGCGAAGCGTTCCACGGCCTCCGGCGTGCGATGTGCCGACAGGGCGTTCACCTCGAAGGGAATCTTCATGTCATTGAGAAATGTCATGGCTTTCTCCATGACGGGCAGGTCGGATGTGCTGCCCATGATAATGCTAACTTTCATTATGAATTTTGAATGTTGAATGTTGAGTTTTGAATTGTCGCTGACGCGATTTTTAGAATGTTGAATGAAGAATATAATTTTGGAGTTAAGGAGTTAAGAAGTTAAGGAGTTAAGCCATTACCCTGCAGGCATATCTCTTGCCCCTTGCTCCTTGTCCCTTTGGCATTTCTCTCACCCCTCACCTCTCACCCCTCACCTCTTTATCGCCCCCTCCCTTCGGGAGGGTCGGGGTGGGTATCCTAATTCCATATCACTGCCCAGAAGGCGCAGACGATGCCGAGGAAGAATCCTGCCACCACCTGGGGGAGCGTATGTTGTCGGAGTATCATGCGGCAGGTGCCTATGAACCCGGCGAGCAGGATGACCAGACAGAGCCACCACACGGGGTTGAAGGAGAAAATCTGCGCGAAGGCTGCCAGTGCGCCGGCCAGACCGCCGATGGCCGCCATGTGTGTGGATATTTTCCATTTCATGTTGATGACCGTACAGAGCACCTCGATGACCATGGCCGCCACCAGCACACTGCCCACGGAATGGGGGATATGAAACAGGTTGACGACATAGTAGCACACGAAGTAACACACGAAGCAGATGAGGTAGGGCACCAGCCGTCGCTCCTTGGCACCCAGTTCGATGGGCGTCCATCCCTGGTAGTTGCGGTAGAAGCTGATGAGCAGCGTGGGTAGCAGGATGGTGAGGAAATAGACGATGAGCAGTATCTTCAGCTTTGTCCAGAACGGCAGGAAGGACAGGTAGCTGAACACGAAGAGCAGTAATATGCCGATGAACGGCATGTAGAACGGCCTGAACAGCGTGCTCAGTATCTTGGCGGCGGTTATGAGGCTTTTTTCGTTCATCTTCTCAGGGTGGCTTTGGGTATGCCTAATTGTTCGCGGTATTTGGTCACGGTGCGCCGGGCGATGGGGAATCCCGCCTTGGCCAGCTCGTTTTTCAGTGCCTCGTCGTTGAGTGGGTGGTTCTTGTCTTCCTTGTTGACAATATCCTGCAGGGCCAGCTTGATTTGCCGTGTCGACAGTTCCTTGCCGTCGTCGGTGGTGTAGCTGTCGGTGAAGAAATGGCGCAGGGGGAAGGTGCCCCAGCGTGTCTGCGCATATTTCTGGTTGCTCACGCGTGAGATGGTCGAGATATCCAGTCCCGTCTTCTCAGCAATGTCCTTGAGAATCATCGGTCGCAACTGGCTCTCGTCGCCCTCACGGAAATAGTCGAGTTGCCACTTGATGATGGCAGTCATCGTGGCGCGCATCGTCCGTTGCCGTTGCTGCATGGCCGTGATGAACCCGTTGGCTTTCTCCACCTTCTCCTTGGTATAGGCGAGTGCTTCTTTCTCACTCCGCGACAGAGGGTTCTTGGTGTCTTTGAGCGACTGCGTCAGTTCGGTAAACGACTCCGAGATGCGCAGCTCGGGCAGCTGTCCCCGGTTGATGGAGAAGGTCACGCTGCCGTCGTCGTGCGTGTCCACGATGAAGTCGGGTGTTATCTGTTGCGTGCTCCGTCCCACCGTTTCGCCGAGGGGTGCTCCCGGCTTGGGGTTCAGCCGTTGCGCCGCATTTTGCAGTTGGCTGCATCCCTCGTCATCGAGTTTCAAGGCTGTGGCGATGCGCCGCCACCGTTTGTTCATAAAGTCGTCGAAATGACGGGTGAGCAGTGTGGTGAGCCGTTGTTTCTCCTCTCCCTCGTCATGCCGGGCCACCTGAAGGAGCAGACACTCCTGCAACGTGTGGGCACCGATGCCTGGCGGGTCGAAACGTTGCAGGATCTTCACCACTTCGTCAATCTCTTCCACGGTGGTGAAGATGTTCTGGTGTATGGCCAGCTCATCGCAGAGCGTGTCGTTGTCTTTCCTGAGCAGACCGTCCTCATCGAGCGACCCGATGAGGTATTCCATGATGTCGCGCTGTTGTTCGGTGAGGTCATATTCGCCCGCCTGTTCGCGCAATGTGTCGTAGAACGATGTCTCCTCGCGCCACAGCGGTTCATCGATGGCCTCGCCACTGCCGCCGTAGAATGGCTCATCGCCCTCCATGCGGTCGTCGCTGCCCATGATGGAGAGGGCACGCTCCAGCTCATCCGCCCGTTGCTCGCGTTCGTCGCGCTGCTCCTCCGACTCGTTGAAGCCCATGTCCATGTTCGACGGCTCGTCGAGAGTATGGTCGTGGTGTTCCTCGAAGGATGTCGGTTCGAGGGCAGGATTATCGGCCAGCTCCGACTCCACCCGTTGCTCCAGCTGTGTGATGGGCATCTCCAACAGTTTCACCTGCAACATCTGTTGTTGTGACAGGCGTTGCACGGTCTGCTGGGTCTGTGTCTGGACTTGTGTCTGGGTGAGTTTCTGTGCCATGTGTCGGAATGTGTCGGGAGTGTTATTTCTTGAAATAGTCCATCATCATCGAGGCGGTGGCCACGAGACGGTCGGGGTTGTCGTTGCCATAACGCTGCCAGATGGCGGTGCATGCCGCCAACAGTTTCTCATCGGCTTGGAAGCGTGGGCGCAGGTAGGGGTCGCACACCTGATAGGTGAGCAGCACGTTGACCACCGTTTCGGGCGTCACCTTCATCTTTCTGGCGAGTTGCGCCACCTCGGGTGTCTCCTTCACCATCGTGTTGGGCGTGAGACGGAAATACAGGTCGAGGATGATGGTGAGTATGATGGGTGTGAGTGTGGGATGACCTTCGACAGGCATGAAGTCTTTCTCAAACGAGGCCTGCACGTCAACGCCCTCATAGAAAAGGTCGGCATTGTTGAACCCTTGCATCTTACGCAGCAGCTGCACCCCCTTGCGCAGTTTCTGCGGACTCTTGGCGTAGGTGTTCCACAGTCGTTCGATGCGTGGTGTCTCGAGTTGGCGCATGCGTATCATCTGTGAATAGAGCACTTTCGGCTCGATGTGCAGCTCCAGGGCCAGGTTGACCATACCGCGTGAATAGAGCGGTTTTACGCCTACAGGTTTCTTCAGATACAGCTGCATGAGCAAGAGCCAGTAGCTGTCGTCCCATCCTTTTTTCTTTGTCATGATGAAAGGGTTTTATGGTTTGTCCTGATGATTGTCCAGCACTTGTCGCGACATCACGATGGCGATGGTTTTCATGCGCAGGTACGCCTCGCTGATGAACATCATTCCACCGAAGGGGTTCTCCTTGCCCCATGAGTTCTTGGCGATGTAATACCGTTGTCCTTCGTCGTCGTGTGCCTTGCCCACGATGGCCATGCAATGGTCGTCGGTGGTGGCGTGGCGGTCGAACTCTATCTGTCGCCGTCCCTGTGTGGCGCCCTTGGCGTCTATATCCATCACGGCCACCCCTTCCTCGAACGAGAAGCCCGGCTCGCTGATGTCACCCTCCCAGCATACGGCATGACCTGTGACCAGGGCGTGGTCGATGAGGTGTTGCAGACTGTCGAGGGGTACGTTCACGGCACATTCCGCATAGAAGTTGTCGGGCGACTCGATGACATATTCACTGCCGAAGGGATGGTGTGTCCACGACCCCAGGGTGACATATTCCTGTTCGCGTAGCACGCTGTGTGCAAATTCAAGCGGCGTATATTCGCATGAATACATGAACACGAAGCGGGGCATGGGACCCATCGTCTCCTGCAATTGCTCCTCCACCTCATGTCGCACCTGTTCGGCACCCCGTGACTGATGTGTCATGCCGTCGGTCATGACCTCTAACTTACGGCACAGGGCGGGGTAGTCGATGCTGTCGTAGGCGCGGAAGGTGCTCAACGGCTCGCAGCCGTAGCGACGCATGAGGCGCAGCGTCATCGGTGCCAAGCCACGGGTGGTCAGGGAGCGTTTCTCATTCTCGGAATAATTGCGCAGGCACTGCTCGCGCAGATACATAAACGCCAGGTGGTCGGCACTCAGTTCGATGCTGTCGCCCTGCATCATGTGCTCGCTCTCGATAGTAGCCAGCATGGCATATACCCAGCACAGCTCGCCATCGCCCTGGTTCTTCACGGGCATGTGTTTCAACAGCACATCGGTATGGAAGGTGCGCCTGGTCTGTGTTGACGCGCCGCGCTCCTTACCTTGTCCACATGCCATCATGAGGACAGCGGCTGTTATGATGGCGAGAACCCCTCTCATTGGCTGTTGTCGTGTTTTTATTTCATGTTGCCGTAAACGACACCTTCCGGCCACGGCTGATAGTCGGGATATGTTGCAACGATTCGGGCAAAGGGCTGCCAGTCTATATCCTTATCTTGTATTGTCTCGTTTTCGGCCAGTCCGAACTCTACAGTGCCCGTTTTCATGTTCCTGAATTTCCACAACACTTTGTGTTCATCCAGTGGTTTTATCCAGCCGCTGTTAACGGTGTTGTAGATGACTTTGGAGAATTTGATGGTTTCCGAGGTCTTGTAATAGACACCTTTCTGGAGGCGTGGCTTGCCGGCATTTACGGGGTCGTTGGCTATATCATTGATTCCTTTTTCCGAGAACTTTGTCAGTGTGAACAGGTCATATTGGTTGACCACCACAATGAACCCGTCATATTGCTCGGGAAGGCTTTTCAGTGTCCACCATCCTTGGATATAGTCGTTCCTCGGGTCAACCTCTTCTTCCTCGTCGTCATCCTTGTTGCATGAGTTGGAACAGAGCGTCAATGAGACCACCATCAACGACAGTAGGGTAAAGAGAAAATGCTTCGTTTTTTTGTTCATTGCCGAAATTGCTGTTTGCTATGCAAAGGTAGTGTAAACCGAGCGAAAAACCAAATTTATTTGAGTTTTTACTTTCCCTCGCTATGCGAACAGTGACCTTCGGTTCCGAAATGCCGCCTATCTTATTGAAAGGTAGTGCAAGTTGAGCGAAACGTCGCCAAACACTTGTTATTTTAGATTGCGAAATCTGCGAAGAAACGAAAAATACGAAAATTGCTCTCCCGGGGGAGAGCATAGGTCTGAAACTGAAGACAATACAAAAAAAGCGCTAACTCCTTATATTGTATTTATTTCAAAAGTATAATCCTCCTGTTTTATCACGGTTACTCTGCTATAGCAAACAGGTCATCCATCCGCACTTGAGATTGAATGATGCCGCTATGGGCATTCTGTCTGACGCCGTAAGTTGTAATCATAACTAATTGCAATGCTTTTTTCGATTTGGTAGCCTCACGGAATACTTCCATTTTCTTTCTCAGTCTTGTCTCATAATCATGGTCGATAACAAACTCACCAACAGAGAATTTGATTTCGCAGATGTTGGTTGTCCTGTCTCGGCGGTCTATGATTAGGTCAATCTGTGCTTTGCCGCTTTCAGATGCCCCATGCCAAGAGGAAATATCAGTCAAAAGGGCACTGATGCCGATGGCCTTCTTTATTTGAGCAATATGGTCCTTGCATACCTGCTCGAAAGTCAGACCTGCCCAACTACTCTTGGCAGGATTATCCAAAAAGTGAGTCCAGAAATGCTCATCAGGGTTCTGTCGGCCTTTCATGAATCGCAGATAGAACAAAGTAAAGTAGTCGGAGAGTTGATACACCACGTTTTTCTCATTGTAGCCAAAAGTATTGTACGCTCTCACAAACATGCTGTCTTTCAAATTCTTGAGCATTTCCGTAAGCAATCCGTTGTCTTCCAGTTTCGTCTCTTTGATAATTTCGTTCCTGGTGAGTCCAGATTTCTTTGTGGACAACGCTTCGATAATCTTCAGATACCCTTTAGATGTGCCAAAAAGAGTCTCATAGAGGTGGTCAAACTCATCCCATAGCGAGCCGTTTCGTTTAAAGAATATGGTGTCGATATTGGCAAGATATGACAATTCGTTATCCAAGAGCTTCAAGTAATAAGGAATACCCCCCATCGTCATGTAGCATTCCACGATGTCATAACGATTCCAATGGATACCTCTTGACTGGAGATAACGTTCTGTCTCCTGCAGCGTGAAAGGCATCAGGTACAAACGCCTGGCCGCACGATTAAACAAACCACCTTTGTCAGAGAGAATCTTGTTGGTAATCCATGTCGTGGCCGAGCCACAGACAACCAGCATGATGTCGTCCTGTTGTGCTCCCCAGTCATTCCAAAACCCCTCAAAAGCAGCCAGGAAATCGCTCTGACGAGTATCAAGCCATGGGAGTTCATCGATAAAAATGATTTTCTTGCGATCCTTCTTGATACCCTTTATCAATTTCTTCAATTCCGCAAAGGCCTCCAACCAATCGCTCGGTATTTTCTTGACGGAAGAACCATATTCCTGCAGAGCAATATAGAAGTTCTTTAGTTGAGTCTTCTTGGGCTTTTTATAGAGTCCTGTAACCTTAAAATCGTAAGTGTCATCAAAGAATTCTTTGACGAGAAATGTCTTTCCTACACGACGGCGACCATACACGATAACAAATTCCGACTCCTTGGAGTTGCGGTACTTCTCCAGTTGTCGAATCTCGTATTCACGACCGATAAACAGATTTTTATCCATATTGACTTGATTTTGTTTGCGAAGATAGCACTTTTTTCTTAATCATGCAAACTTAGGTGCGGAAAATGTATCAAAAAAGGCTGTTTTAGCACCTGACTTTAGCAAAAATGCCCAAAATGTAATAAACTTAAGTGCGGAAACAGTACAAAATGTAGCAGTTTCCGCACAGAAATAGAGAAAGTGATTCATGCAATACACCATGCCTGAGAAGTATTATGGGTTGATCCGATACATTGCCCCCCACAATGGACAATTGAAAAATAGCATGGAAACAACTGTTGGTAATGGATTTTTTTGTACATTTGCAGCGGAATTGTTCAATCTAAAACCTAACAAGATGAGAAGAATATTATTGTCGATGATCTTTGTCTGCTGCACGATGGCACTGACGGCACAGAATAGTATACAAGTGAACTACCAAGGTTCAAAACCGACCATCAGCGACTTTGTGTCAGCCTACCTTCTCTCTTACGTCTGGGACGAGGATGAGGATGTACTTGACGAAGCGAGAAATGCCGCTAAACAGGTTTGGATTCAGCACCGTCAGGGCAAACCGCTGGACGAGGGCGAGACGCTCACCATCGACGAGAAAAACGGCTATGTGGTCTATGAGTTCAGAGATGGTGATTCTATGGTGAGGACAGAGATGTGCTACTGGAACGAGTCGGACCAGAAACATAAACTCTTTGCTTACAACGTGTCATGTTTCGATAAAGGGAAGTACTCTCCCGGGCAGTTCGACGGCCTTACGTTCTACCGCTACAACAATGCCACGAAGAAGATGACCATGTGTGAGGACGTGGGCTTCGACGTGAGATTCATGACAGATGATGGTGCCTATGTCTCCTATGCCCTGCCACGTACCGGCAAGGACATCGTTGTCACGTCGTGGTATGACACGGGAAAGAGGGAGAAGACGCTGAAGTGGAATGGGCGTCGGTTCAGATTCTGATATGTGATGAAGATCAGTGATTTCGAGGTGATGGCACCTGTAGGGTCGCGCGACTCGTTGGTGGCAGCCATACAGGCCGGTGCCGATGCCGTGTATTTTGGTATCGGAAAACTGAACATGCGCTCCCATTCGGCCAACCCGTTTACCATTGACGACCTGCGCGAGATAGCTGCCACGTGCAACGAGCACGGCATCAAGTCGTACCTCACCTTGAACACCATCATCTACGATGGTGACATGGCCGTGATGCGCCAGATGGTAGATGCCGCCCATGAGGCGGGCATCAGTGCCATCATCGCCTCCGATGTGGCGGTGATGACCTATTGCCGTCAGGTGGGTCAGGAGGTACACCTCTCCACACAGCTCAACATCTCCAACATCGAAGCTCTGCGTTTCTACGCCCAGTTTGCCGATGTGGTGGTGCTTGCCCGTGAGCTGAACCTCGACCAGGTGGCGGAGATACACCGGCAGATAGAGGAACAGGATATACGCGGTCCGCAGGGCGAGCGTGTGCGCATAGAGATGTTCTGCCACGGGGCACTGTGCATGGCTGTCAGTGGCAAGTGTTACCTCAGCCTCGACAATGCAGCCCGCTCGGCCAACCGTGGCGAGTGCATGCAACTGTGCCGCCGCAACTATATCGTGACCGATGCCGAGACGGGCACCCAGCTGAATATCGACAACAAATATATCATGAGTCCCAAGGATCTGAAGACCATCCGTTTCATCGACCGCATGATGACGGCGGGTGTGCGGGTGTTCAAGATTGAGGGACGTGCCCGGGGTCCCGAATATGTCTATCAGGTGGTGCGCTGCTACAAGGAGGCTATCCAGAGTGTGCTCGACGGCTCGTTCAACGAGGCGAAGAAAGACGAGTGGGATGCCCGTCTGTCCGCTGTTTTCAACCGTGGCTTCTGGGATGGCTATTACCTGGGCCAGACCCTGGGTGAGTGGAACAAGAACTACGGCTCCAACGCCACCGAGCGCAAGGTATATATCGGCAAGGGCGTGAAATACTATTCGCGTCTGGGCGTGGCGGAGTTCACGTGCGAGGCCGCCGAGTTCAGCGTGGGTGATAAACTGCTCATCACGGGACCCACCACGGGCGTGATGTATGTGGATGCCACGGAGATACGTTATGAGCTGCAACCCGTGACGACGGCACGGAAAGGGACGCATATCTCCATCCCCGTGCCGGGGAAGATACGACCGTCGGATAAGTTGTTTAAACTAATCAAGGGGTAAGTGGTGAGAGGTGAGTGGTGAGAGATTACCCAGACAGGCATATCTCTTACCCCTTACCCCTCACTTCTCACCTCCTCCCAAGACTATGACAATTAACGAGATACAAGACGAGGTGATAGAGGAGTTTTCCGACTTCACCGATTGGATGGACAAATACCAGTTGCTCATCGACTTGGGTAATGACCAAGAGCCGCTCGACGAGCGTTACAAGACCGAGCAGAACCTCATCGACGGATGCCAGAGCCGTGTGTGGCTGGTGGCCGACTACCGTGACGGTCAGCTGTCGTTCACCGCTGAGAGCGACGCCTTGATAGTGAAGGGCATCGTCGCCCTGCTCATCCGCGTGCTCAGTGGTCACACGCCGCAGGAGATACTCGATGCCGACCTGTATTTCATCGACCGCATCGGACTGCGCGAGCACCTCTCGCCCACGCGCAGCAACGGCCTGCTGGCCATGGTGAAACAGATCAAGGCGTATGCCTTGGCGTATGGAAACCTCCCCCTTGCCCCCTCCCAAGGAAGGGGCACCGTAGATGCTAATTAGCATATCATTCATCTTAGACATCAAAACATCTCATGCGTAAACTGAGGACCATAGAGATGAACCGCCTCACGGTGGAGGAGTTCAAGGCTTCGGAGAAACTGCCGCTCACGGTGGTGCTCGACGATGTGCGCTCGCTCTATAACGTAGGGTCGGTGTTCCGCACCTGTGATGCTTTCCGTGTGGAGCGCGTCTGTCTGTGCGGCATCACCGCCTGTCCGCCGAATGCGGAGATTCATAAGACGGCCTTAGGTGGCGAGGATGCCGTAGATTGGCAATATTATGCCACTGCCGAGGAGGCTGTGCAGGCATTGCAGGCTGAGGGTGTGTTCGTCTATAGCATCGAGCAGGTGGATGGTTCAACGAAGTTGCAGGAGTTACAAACAGACCCTTCACGCCGTTACGCCGTGGTTTTCGGTAACGAGGTGAAGGGTGTGCATCAGCATGTGGTGGATATGTCTGACGGTTGCTTGGAGATTCCCCAGTTCGGCACCAAGCACTCGCTCAATGTGGCCAACACCGCCAGCATCGTGATTTGGGAGTTTGCGAGAAGAAAATGGTGTTAGAACACGAATCCCGCGTTGACGAAGAAATACACTTTCTTGGTATAGTTGGAATAGCCCAACGAGGCACCCACGGGTCCGAACAACGTGTTATAGTTGTAGGATATCGTGCCGCCAAGCATGGTACGGTGCTTGAGTATGTCGCTCAGGTGCGGTGCATGTTGTGCTGCTGCGAAACGTAACTGCACATAGTTGTTGGTGGTGAGTCGTGCCTGAGCCTGTAGCTGCATGGCAATGAAGTGGGCATCGGTATGTTCGATATGTCCAATACCGGCAAAGGGCATCTGTTGCTCGATATAATGTCCGAACCACTCGCCGCCGATGGTGTTGCTCCAGATGGAGGGTTGCACCTTGCCGAAAAGCAGTCGTCCGTAGGCCATGGGTTGGATGGACAGTATCGGCGACAGGGGGAATGACATGCGCCATGAGGCACTCACATCGCTCAGTCCTGCCGATCCGTCCAACTTGGCAAAGTTGTCGGTGATGTAAGTGTATTGAGCCTGGAACCGTGCTCCACGTGTTGGGAAATACCAGTTGTCCTCAGAGTTGTAGTTCAAACGTGCCAGGTAACTAAAGAAATGTTCATTGTCGGGTACTCCTTCATCTATCTCCACGTCAGTGCCTATCAGCACATCGTCGTAATCGAGATAGTCCCAGCGTGCTCCGGCACTGAAGCTGATATTTCGGAAATTATAGTTGAACAGCAACAGTTCAGCAGTATGTTGGTTGTAGGTGAAATCATAGTCTTTCTTGCCTTTGGTGTACACGTTGAAATTATTGTGACGGAAGGTATAGGAAATCGTTTTTTTCGAATAGGTTCGTGGCGTGAAGGAAAATTCCGCCCGTGCCATGATGCGTTTTCCAAGACGGACGGTGACATCGAGGTCTGTGGGAAACGACGTGCGCAGGGGGATGTCGCCGTTGAGTTGGAGTGCCACCAGTTCTTCGGAATCGACGCGTATGCCGGCACTTAGTTGCACACTCTTTTTCGGTCCTGCGATGAATACCACCTTCGACCCGCCGTCTTGTTGGTAGAACCGGCTGACAGCATCTTTATAGAACAGGTCAACGCGCATGGAGGTGGTCACCTGTTCTGCACGGTGCCGGTCGATGCTGTCGCCCTCGTTGAGATGGAATTTCTGTCGGATGAAAGCGATATCATTGGGTGTCATGTCCACAAACTCCAGGGATGCTATCTTCACGCGGTCGGTCATCACCGTAGGCTGCACGGGAGTGAGTCGTCGCGGCTGGAAGGTGTCGTCGATGCCTATGCGCTGTTTCAGTGCCATCAGCTCGTCCCAGTGGCGCATCGCCTCCTCCTCGCCCCGTCGGATGAGCGTATCGATGGCAGCCAGTGTGAAGCTGGCAGGACCATAGCCCGTGGTGTTTACCCGTATGGGCAGGTCGGTGATGGCCAGGTTGTCGTCGTATTTGTTCTTACAGTTCACATCAACGATCTGTCCGATGACACTCATCGTCGATCCGAGGTCTTCGGCGGTGCGCGGTGCTCCCTGCACGGTTATGCCGATGATAATGTCGGCTCCCATCTCCCGTGCCAGGTCGGCCGGGTAGTTGTTGCGCAGTCCGCCATCGACAAGCACTTTATTACCTATCCTGACGGGCGAGAAAGCACCGGGGATGGCCATGGAGGCTCGCATGGCCTGCGACAGAATGCCGCTGTGGAAATCGTATTCGGTATTGTCGAGAATATCCGTGGCTACGCAAGCGAAGGGAATGGGCAGGCTGTTGAAGTCGATGGAATCGTTATATCCCGTGGTGAGGTTGAGGAACAGGTCGGCCAGGTTCTTACCCTTGATGAATCCACCGTCGGCCACATCCTTCTTGCCTTTCAGGAATGCCCTGGTCAGCAGATAGGTGTTCTGTTTCTCCCGTTCCTTGAGATTCTGCATGCTCAGGTCTTCCCTGTCGGAAAGGATGAATGCCCAATTCTGTTTTCTCACCAGCGAGTCGAGCAGGTCGGCATTATAACCTATGGCATACAGTCCGCCGACGATACTGCCCATGGATGTTCCCGTGACGATATCGACGGGTATGCCTGCCCGCTCAATCACTTTCAGTGCACCGATATGGGCCATACCCTTGGCACCGCCGCCGCTCATCACCACCGCCACTTTCTTGCGGGCGATGGTATCGGTGGGATTTTCCTGCAGTATCTGACTAAATGTGCCTGTGGCCGTTATCCAAGCCAGGAGCACAACACCTATTATCCTTCTCATATTATCTTTCCCGTGCTTATTTGATTACAAGTTTGCGTGCGATGTGGCTCTTCGCCGTGTTGATGCTGACGGTATAGATGCCTTTGGGCAACTGTTGCATATTAATCAACACTTCCTGACCGCGCATCAGGTTGTTGAGGAATTGCGACTGGCAGACGCGCCCCTGTTGGTCATAGACCATCACGGTGGCCTGTGCTTCGGCATTGTTGAAGAGCACGCGCCACAGTCCTCCCTCTTTCTTCATGCTTATCGGCTGCTCGCTGCCATAGACCGACGGTATGCCCGTAGCATCGGCCAGTTGGAGCGCCATCTTCAGACCCTCGTAGGCATCTATCTTGCCATAGCCCCAGCGACTGTTCCACTCGTCGCTGCCCGTGAATTCATCCTTACGCGATGTGGTGGCAACGATGTCATGCAGTTGTTCGCAACTCAGGTTCGGGTTGGCCTGGAGCCAGAGAGCCATGGTGCCGCTCACCACGGGAGCCGCCATCGACGTGCCAGCGCATGCCATGTAGTATTGGTCTTCACCATTGACATTGATTTTATCGACGAGCAACGGACCGTCATCGCTGCTTTCCGTCACATAGTCGATGGCCGAGGCAATCATGCCTCCGGGAGCCGCCACATCGGGTTTGCGCAGTTCCGGTCTGATGGTGGGGCCGATAGATGAGGTATAGTCAAGCTCATTGATGCCATTGACCACTCCTCGCGCTTGTAAGTCCAATGTACCCATTGTCAGGCTGTTGATGACGGTCTTGGTCACGTAGTTCCCCACGCAGAACCCTTTCTCGGCACATTGGCCTATGCCGCCGATACTCATCACGTTGTCGCCTTCGAGAGAGGTAAGGCCCAGTTTGGTGAAGTTGACCTTTTCAAACGCATTGTCTTCTTCCGTCCAGGCATCGAAGCCGTCGCCCGCATGACCGCTGACCACGAACACGGTGTAGTAGATGGGCGAGGGGTTGGTTGGATAATACATGCAGTGTTCTTTTCCGTTGTACGGACTTATCTCACTTATTGACATGTCGGTGCCGTCGAACGTCAATTCCTTGGGGTTGCCTTTCGGTGTGGTTGCATAAGCTTTTACCGTGAGGTGCTGTTCACCGTCGGTGGCCTTTCCCCACAGGTCGATGACAGGGTCGATGCCACCTTGCTTGATGGCGATGGCCACCTGCTCGTCGTCTTCGCTGAAGGTGTGGCTGACGTGTACTTTTTGATTACCTGAGTTGCCTGCGGCGAGAACGAGAGCCCTGCCTGTGCCTGCTGTGGCAATATTGTCGACAAACTGGTCGTAGGGTGTCAGTCCGTCGTGTGGTCCGTGGATGCCCCCGAAGCTCATGTTCACCACGAAAGGTTGTCCTTTCTCCTGAGCATATTGTTCGATGTAAGAAAGGTCTTCCATGATCTCTGCTTCCTCCATCGACGAGGAAATCATCATGATGTCGGCCTCTGGAGCCACGCCGCTGTAGTCGTTCTGGCTGATGACCGACCCTGTGGCGATGCCAGCCGTGTGTGTGCCGTGCCCGCCAGGTTCTACGTACCCGTCGTTGCCCGCCGGTATGTCAGTGGTGGGTTCCGTCACCACGCCATTTGCATAGTCCTTGCGGTTCCACACCACCTTCACACGCTTGTTGCCCTCGCTGTCGAGGAAGGCGATATGGTCGTATTTGAAACCACCGTCGATCATCGCCACCAGCACGCCTTTTCCCGTGAAAGGTGTCTCAAACTCACTGCTTTCACGTATGGTCTGTACGCCGATGTTTTCACGTGCCTTGTCCATGAAGAAATGGAAGCGGTGTGAGCCATGGATGCGGCTGATTCGGTTGTCGGCACTAAGTGTTTCGCGCAGGAAATGTGCTGGAACGACGGCTGTTGCCATCCCTTTTCCCACCACTGCGGCGTGGTAGCCTGCCTCTCGGATGCTGGCTACCAGGGCATCGGCATTGTCAGTGGTGATGCTCACGGATTGTAGTTTGCTATCCTCGGCTAACGCCTGATATTGTGCTGTTGCATCTAATCTTTGCAGTTTGGGTGTAATTTCTTGGGCTTGTATGGTCATCAATGTCCCGACAAGCATTAGTAAAGTAAAAAATTTTCGCATGCACTTAGTTTTTTGCTGTTCGGTGCAAATATACAGATAAACATTGTAATATCCAAGCAATAACAAAAAAAGTGACAAACAGTAATGAACCGTTTGTCACTTTTTAAGGATTCTTGCTCCTGCTCCCTTCTCCCTCCCTTCGGGAGGGCTGGGGTGGGTATTGGTTATTATTTCACATATTCTGCGAAGTCGGTCAGGTGCATGTCGCCCTTGCGTGCCAGGGTGTCGTGCATGGCGAAGGCGGCGGGCAGGTAATGCTTGGTATGTCCGCCCTTGGCCATCTTCAGGTAGTCCCAAAGCAGCTGCTTGTAGTCGGGGTGAGCACAGTTCTCGATGATGGTTTCCGCACGTTGTGCCGGACTCTTTCCGCGCAGGTCGGCCACGCCCTGTTCGGTCACGATGATGTTCACGTCGTGCTCCGAGCTGTCCTGGTGGCTCACGAAGGGCACGATGGAGCTGATGAGACCGCCCTTGGCTGTGGACGGGCAGGTGAAGATGCTCAGGTAGGCGTTGCGGATGAAGTCGCCGCTGCCGCCGATGCCGTTCATCATCTTCGTGCCGCTGATATGTGTTGAGTTGGCATTGCCGTAGATGTCACATTCGATGGCTGTGTTGATGGCGATGACACCCAGTCGGCGAATCAGTTCGGGACTGTTGGAAATCTCGCTCTGGCGCAATGTCAGGTGGTTACGGAAATGATCCATGTTGTCATACACCTGCATCAGGCATTCGTTGCTCACGGTGAGCGAGCAGGCCGAAGCGTCTTTCACGCGTCCTTCGAGCATCATGCCGATGACCGAGTTCTGAATCACCTCGGTGTAGATGTTGAAGTCGGGCACGTGCTTGTCCTGTCCCAGTGCGCCGAGGATGGCGTTGGCTGTCGAGCCCACGCCGCTCTGCAGGGGAAGGAACTCCTTGGGGATACGTCCCTTGTGCATCTCATCGACGAGGAACTCGGCGGTGAGGTAACCGATGCGGTCGGTCACGGGGTTGCTGTCGGTGAAGGCACGTGCCTCGTCGGGGATGTTACACTCCACCACGCCCACGATTTTTTTCGGGTCGATTTCCACGTAGGGCTTGCCGATGCGGTCGCTCACGTGCTCGATGGGTATAGCCTTGCGGTAAGGCGGGTCGAGCGGCTCGTACACGTCGTGAATGAATTTGGCGTTGGGGTTATGGAACGAGTTCAGCTCGAGGATGACATGCTTTGCCAGACGTGCTGCCGTGGGACTGATGCCACCGGCTGCGGTGAGGTATGCCTTGCACACGTCGTCGCCCTCTTCGATGTCGCACACCTCGAGGATGGCCCAGTTCACATCGCCATAGAAGCCGTAGCGCAGTTCCTGTGCCATGTGGCTAAGGTGCAGGTCATTATAGGGAATCTCTCCCATGTTCACATGTTTGCGGAAGTCGGGGTTGGTGGTGTAGGGGGCGCGGTATTTGATGGCCTGGGCAACTGCCAGGTCGCCGTCCGTGCTCTGTCCTGTGGAAGCACCGGTGAAGATACCCACTTTGAACTCTCGTCCGGCCTCATGCTCGGCCGTGGCGATTTTCGCCAACTCCTTGGTAACGGCCTTAGCTACACCAGCGGGTGTGAATCCGCTCAATGCCAGGTTGTCGCCGTTTTTAATCAATGCCGCCGCTTCGGCAGCAGTAAGACGTGTATAAGCCATTGAATAATAAAAGATTTTATGGGTTTTTCAATATTTGGTGCAAAGGTAGTGCAAACCGAAGACAATACAAAATAAAATGATTTTTATTTTTATTGTTGAGGTGCCGCCTACTTTATCTAAAGTAGTTTAAGTTGAGCGAAAAGCAAAGAAAAAAATACTTTTTCTTTCTTTTCCGAGGTGCAGCCTACCTTATAGAAAGGTAGTGCAAGTTGAGTGAAAAACCCACAAAACCATTAAGGGAGAGCACTCATTTATTCGAGTTTGAAGGTGACAGGGACGCTATATCTTACGCGTATGGGCTGTCCATTTTGTGTTCCAGGAATCCATTTTGGCATGGACTTAACGATGCGGAGGGCTTCCTTGTCGAAGGCAGGATCCAGGCCCCTCACAACTTTTAAATCGGTGAGGCTGCCGTCTGTCTCCACTACAAAGGTAACGATAACCCGACCCTGGACATCCGCCTCAACGTCGGGCCACAGCAAATTTTCTTTCAGAAATTGGAGCATAGCCTCTTGTCCGCCGGGAAAGGACGGATAGGTATAGGGGATACCACAATAAATACTGTCCTGTTTCACGCTGTCTTTTCGTTCACCAGTCTCTTGTGCCAATACCGGCAACATAGCCCATGCAGCCATCAAGGCCATCATCGTTATTCTTTTCATCATTATTTGTTATTTGCAAAGATAATCAATTAATCATCCTTTTGCAATACCCTATCGCTTATTGACACAATTAAAAATAGCAACAAACTGAAAAACAACATGTTGCAGATATTGCCACATTCTTTTTGACACAACAGTTTTAAAGAGAAGTTTAGGAGAGAGCAATGGATTGACGGTCTCATTATATCAATTTCCTCGTCCCATCGATATTAAGACCTTTCTCTTCATCATACTATCAAATGTGATAATCCCTGTTCCCTTGATTCATTGATGACACATCAATAAGGCCCGTGTATATATAAGGATTTAACTTCTTTCTTTTCAATATCCACTATCATATGCCCGAACCACTTTCCTCCGTCATATACCATTAACCACTCATCTTTTAATTCTCTTGCCCATCCGTTTGGAGTTTGTTCTGATGTGAACATATTCACATATACTAGTCTCTTCCCATCGTTCTCTTTATATCCTATATATTGTTTGAAATAGTAATTATAGGGGAATGGTTTTTTACTATCATCAATACTATCAGTACCAACACTAGTATCAATACTGGCGAAATGCTTTTTTACAAGA
This sequence comes from Prevotella sp., assembly GCA_017548605.1. Taxonomy (GTDB): domain Bacteria; phylum Bacteroidota; class Bacteroidia; order Bacteroidales; family Bacteroidaceae; genus Prevotella. The sequence goes on from JAFYZT010000008.1 coordinate 25,303, forward strand.
TTTCGTGCAATATTGAATTCATCTTCCGAAAGGATGAATACAGAATCTTTGACAACATCAAATTCCAAATCTAGCACAGGAATTGACAAATCCTCAATCCTGATGTCCAATGAGTCAATAGGCTTATCTTTTGCTTTGACGACAGGCCATTTCATTCTTGCATCCATCTCAGCCAGATGCTTTCTTAATTCTTCTTTCGAATCCTGAACGGTTTCTTTTCTCCCGGAATTTGAGCAGTTAATGAATAAAACAGCAGCAATTATTGCTAGAAAAATCAGATAACTATTTGATTTCATATTTTTTATTTTTTCTGTTAAACATAAAAGACTTCTTGTATATCGTTAGTATTAATACTACATAAGTTTTTGCAAAGATAATCAAAAAATCATCTTTTTGCAATACCCAATCGCTTATTGACACAATCAAAAATAGCAACAAACTGAAAATCAACGCGTTGCAGATATTGCCACATTCTTTTTGACACAACCGTTATTTCACAGTTTGTCAAATCTTATTCCTTCTTATCATAGATATCACCTCTCCAGTAAATCTTTTTGTTTTCCACTTTAAAATATTCTCCTCTAATATAATTTCTTGCAAATGAATCTTCGCTAATATCACTAAATGTTATCATTAATTCTTTAGTATTTTTCTCTATAGGAATCTCGTTCGTTATATAGTATGGAATGGTCCCCACAAAATCAGCATCATATAAATCTAAATCATAAATATTGAAATCATAAGGGTTGTATATTCTTATCGAAATGTTTGATATATCTTCTTTCGAAATTTTGATTATTTCATTAGAATAATAATCATTAATAAAGTAATGGCGAAAAGCAGTTATCACCTCCAAATTAAATCTATTGTGATATGAAGGTACACGAACTCGAATTATCATCAAGGAATTATCATTTAAACTGTCAAGTTCCGCAGATACATTCATATTATCTATAAAAATAGACATAGGATTATCAACGGAATTAATGGAAAAGAAGCCCCCCTTCTCCTTTTTGAGACTACATGTAGCACAGGGAATAGCACTAACATTATGAAGAGGTCTGAAATCTAATAATTCATAATAGAATGTACCATCTTTTATTATTATTCTTTTATCGCCCTCCTTGTTTATATAAACTCCATCAATGTTTTGAGAGTAAGTTTCGGTATGAACAATAAAAGAAAGAATAGCACAAAAGGTAATTTTGGCTATCATCACAAAATGAGTTTTAAATCTTTCCATTTGTATCCTCTTTTCTATTCAAATATTGTTTTTTTGTTGTCTGGCACCTGCATCCCATACATTTGAAAACGAGTTTTTTGGGGTTTATAGACCTCGTTTGTACCTTTCCGCTTTCACTTTCAAGACCCCTTGTGGCTGAAAACCACGTTACTGTCATGGTCAGTATTTCAATTTCTCCATTTTGGTGATACTTGTCCCATAGATTCACAGGATTTTATGGAGTCGGATACTTTTGAAGGGGTTCTAGATATCCATAGTACTCATGATACTTGAGGGTCATTCTTTTCCTTGTAATAACATCTCTTAAGAGTCCATAGCTGATGGTATCTTCTTTCCATGCAGAAGTATTTATTATTAAGTTTTTGTAACCATCATTGTATACTATTTGATTGTCTTTATTCGTGATAAGATGGTAACTTTTTAAATCTGATAAATCACTTAGGACTATTCTGTCGTCATCATGAAACCAGACATTTGTCTTACCTAAATAGACAGAATCTCCAGAAACGAAACACATATCTACATCTTCAAGAAATTCAATATTATCATAACGGTTATCTTCCGTTTTCTTAAAATAACAGACATACAATTTTGCATTTGAATAGATAGGCTCTTCACACGATTTATACCTTTCTTCTGCTTCTTTTATTTCTAACGAATGATATGAATCGATAAAAGCTGTTTCCAGGATCTTAATTTCAAATATAGATATTTTTTGTTTGCATGAAATGTTGCATGCCATGAAAAATAGCATGATGCAAAGAATCAGTAATTTATTAAGATAAAACATTCTGGAATGCTTCAAACCTGCGATTGATTTCATGATCTTTTCAATTTCCTTGTTCCCTACGTTTTTATCACATATAAGACTAAACTATCATTATCAAAACATATTATCGAATTCTCTTTATTCCTCGTGATTAAGACCTTTTCTTTTTTGCCAAATATTTTCTTATTCTTTTCAATGCGTATTTCTTTGAAATAATGCGTTTGCTCCAAATAACTATTACAGCATCATATCCATTATCTAAAGATTCTTCCTCATTGAGTATAATAAGTTGACAGCATTTGGCCCAACTACTATTATCGAGATTAGCAATTCTGAAAATGTAATTCTTTTCTTCAATCAAACCTCCTCCGGAACCTCCAAGAAAAAAGCATTTTTTCCCTGTGAAATCAAAAGAATCCCTTTTTTGGCTGAATAGAATATTCAAAAACTTGCTCTCATCTTCGTTGAGAAGGCAACTATTGTCCTTACCCAAGTTTTCTGGATTTATTCCATTCTCATGCGTCTTTACCCCACCATTTATTTGAGAACTTACGAACGTCGGAAAGACCAATAATAAAAGCGGAATTATTTTCTTTATTTTCATATTATTTCTTGTTTTATGGTTATTCATTTATCTTAATGGCTCCTATTTCGTTTTTTTCCTCCAATCCCTTTCTTCGATATTTGGTAAGACATCATCTATTAGACCTTGTGTATCAAAGTCTGCCTTACTCTCCGTATAATTGAATTTGGAATAATCCATATAGAAGAAAAAATGAAGACACGCCACCCACCATTTAGAATCTCTTTCTATGGCAGAAAAATCAGAATAAGGAATATAATATGTTCTATAGTATGGTCGTTTTTCAGTATTCATAAAATCCTCCACGCCTATAACCCCTCGAAGAAACACGCCTCTTATAAACGATACATATACTTTAACTGTAGATTTCCCTCTAAAAGGCCTATCTAATCCATAATAGACGTCTTCCTTTTTTACCCAATTCTTCGTTATCTTTTGAACGAAGTGTCTGTTTTTTGAAATAATGTCGTAAAACTCATGTGGATACTTCATATATGTGTCACTTCCATAGCGGCTATTGGCATACCAAATGGTGTCACCTTTAGAAATTTGCTCAACATTATATATGCTAATAGGCGAGTCGGGTTTATAGATGGGGTACACCTTTAATTTGCCGTTTTCGACAAGAGAATCTATTTCGGCTATCCAATATAACGTGTCACGACCATTGATGTCTTTTTGTTCAAATGACATCACCACATAATCTTTTATGTCCAATTTCTGTGAAAGAGTAATTAGAGGACAACAAAATAAAATGAATAATACAAACTGTTTCATAATATTATCTTTCAAATGCATTACCCCTCTTCATTATTATATGTTTTTGTTTGTCTGTGGCAAATATATGAAATAGTTTTTAAAGTTCCAAATTTGAATACTGGGATTTAACGTTGTTACATGCAAATAACCGTCTGAATTACAACAAGTAGCACGTTTTTTACATGTTACATTTGAAAATGCGTATTTTCTGGTCTATAGCCCAGTCCCTGTATGCTCGCACTATTATAAATACAAACCAATAAAAGAATCACATTATTCGCTTTGCATATTAGTAGAGAAAACATTGTTAATTCTCATTTTGTCATCAAATATAAATAGATATAGCCTGACCATGGTAAACAAATCTGTTTTATAATGTTTAAAATAGTGATAATCAACGATTTCCGCCATTATCATTTTGTTCTCCATTTTAGAAAACCTCAACAGATGTTCTGGATTACTCACTTTCTTTGATAAACGATGGATTAATATTTCTGTCGTTTGACTCTTATCGGCATCTAATTCCAAAAACGAAGATTCTGCACTTCCCTTTAATAGTATTTTTGCAAAATTTCTATCAAAATCAAATAAGCTATCACTAACAATTATATGTTTCCTTTTTGTCATCAAATCTTTCGCAATGAACGTATAAGCATTTCTGTAGGGATTACAGGTACTTTTGTTCATCGTACTACAAGAAATGACACAAAACAATGCAAATAAAAATATCGCCGTTTTCTTCATAGGTATCTTCTGTTTCATAAGTTTTCCCTTTATGATCAATCTTTGACCTGAACTAAACAACTTTTGGTTAGTCGAATTACCTGTATTTTCCTTTTGCTGCTTTTATCCACCGCCCCCCGATACTTGATTTCAACCTTTTTTTACACGGAAAACATTTGAATATTCCGTGCTTATCAATTCCAAATTTGTTTTTCTTATATTGAACCTAAATCTATATAAATTATCACAGCCTTTCCTATACATTGTTCTTTTTATCTTCCATTTTTCTTTTCTATTGTTTTCATTCTCCTTTAAAAATATATTATTCTCAACCTTACGAATATGGGGTATTTGGAAAATGTCTTCTGCAAATAATGTCCATCTATCATTTTCCTTTTTTTCTAAAGAAATAGATATAAGAACCTTTTCCTCGCAATTTTTTTTGAAATTAAAAGTAATATCATCGTAGATGGTATACTCAGTCTGAATAGAATCAATTTCTAAACAAGGTGCTGTTGACTGTGCGTTTGAATAGTATGCAAAGTCAAGTAATACAAATAACATCAAGTATTTTATTGTTGTCATCTTTTTTAGTTCCTCCATCTGTCGAATGATTATATTTGTTTTTGTTTGTCTGTGGCAAATATATGAAATAGTTTTCAAAGTTCCAAATCTGTGCTTAGAAAGTGTATTGTTTTTAAAAGACTGTCTTTTTCCTTCAAAAACATCAAAAAACGGTTGATATTTTGTGTATTAGCCGAAATTGCCGTATCTTTGCAAATTGATTCATAAATACTCGCAAGCTCATCAGCTTCGCAGCCATCATTCACTCCCAGCGAGTGTCCCCTTCCAGAGGGGGTGCGGGGGAGACTCTAATTTTAGCAATGACGAAACAACGACTGATTATTTACAATACCCTCAAGAGAACTAAAGAGCCTTTTGAGCCACTGAACGCCCCCAACGTGGGCATGTATGTGTGCGGCCCCACGGTTTATGGCGACCCCCATCTGGGACATGCCCGTCCCGCCATCACCTTCGACCTGCTGTTCCGTTACCTGAAGCACCTGGGCTATAAGGTGCGCTACGTGCGTAACATCACCGACGTGGGCCATCTGGAGCATGATGCCGACGAGGGCGACGACAAGATAGAGAAGAAAGCTCGACTGGAGCAGTTGGAGCCGATGGAGATAGCACAATACTACACCAACCGCTACCATGCAGCGATGGAAGCCCTTAACGTGCTGCCGCCAAGCATCGAGCCCCACGCCACGGGACACATCATCGAGCAGCAGCAACTGGTGCAACAGATTCTTGATCACGGCTATGCCTACGAGAGCAACGGCAGCGTGTATTTCGACATCGAGAAATACAACAAAGACCATCGCTACGGCATCCTCTCCGGACGGAACCTCGATGACGTGATCAACGCCTCGCGCGAACTTGACGGGGTGGGGGAGAAACGTAACCAAGTGGACTTCGCCCTGTGGAAGAAGGCACAGCCCGAGCATATCATGCGGTGGCCCTCGCCTTGGAGCGACGGCTTCCCCGGATGGCACTGCGAATGTACGGCCATGGGAAGGAAATACCTCGGTCAGGAGTTTGATATCCACGGCGGCGGCATGGACCTCGTGTTCCCGCACCATGAGTGTGAGATAGCACAGGCCGTAGCCTCGCAGGGCAAGCCGATGGTGCGCTACTGGATGCACAACAACATGATAACCATCAACGGACAGAAGATGGGTAAGTCGCTGGGTAACTTCATCACCCTGGAGCAGTTCTTCACAGGTAACCATCCCAGTCTGACGAAGGCCTACTCACCCATGACCATCCGTTTCTTCATCCTCTCCGCACACTACCGTGGCACCGTAGATTTCGCCGATGACACGCTGCAGGCCAGTGAGAAGGGACTGGAGCGACTGCTCAACGGCATAGCCGATGCTGAACGCATCGTGGTGAGCAAGGAGTCGGATGCTGCCACACATGAGACGGTGGCTACCCTGCGCCAGAAATGCTACGACGCCATGAACGACGACCTGCAGACACCTATCGTGATCAGCCATCTGTTCGAGGCCTGCCGGTTGGTGAACACCATCAATGCCCATCAGGCGAAAATCAGTGCCGACGACCAGAAGGAACTGCTCGACACGATGCGCCTGTTTGCCTTCGACCTGCTCGGCCTGCGCCCGGAGAAGGGCAACTCCAACGAGGCTCGCGAAGAGGCTTTCGGCAAGGTGGTCGATATGGTGCTGGAGTTGCGTGCCAAGGCCAAGGCTGCCAAAGACTGGGCCACGAGCGACCAGATACGCGATGCCCTGAGTGCCGCCGGCTTTGAGGTGAAAGACACCAAGGATGGTGTGACGTGGAAATTGCAGAGATAAAAAGGAAGTAAAAGGAAGTTAGGAGAAGTAAAAGGGGAAGTTATAAAAGGAAGTAAAAAGGGAAGTTAAGCACTTTGTGCAGGACAATAGCCTTGAAGGGTAAAAAAGTAAAAGAGTAAAAAGGTAAAAGGCAGAGTATTGTCCATTTTAACTTCCGTGAGCGAAGCGAATTAACTTCCATTTTAACTCCCTATTAAACAAAAAACTTCTATTTAAAAAATAGATATATGACGCGGAAAATCAGTGAATGTCCACGGTGCGGCAAGATGATTTATTCACATGCCGCGATGTGTCCGTACTGTAAGAAAAAGACGGGCTTCCCACCTGCTGAGAGCGTGGTGGAACAGTCACGGGAGACACTGCAACAGCCGGTACGGCAACAGGAAGACCAGGCTGCCGCTTCTCAGCAACAGGCGGTGCCGAGCCAGACCGCCGCTCAACAAGAGCGACGACAGATAAAGGTGCCCTTCGAGGTGTCACGCAAATATTCGGAGGTGACCAGTAAATACTCGAAGGCCAATATAGCCAAAGGTGTGGTGATTGCCCTGTTGGCTCTCGCCGTGCTCGGACTGTTCATCGCCGTTCAGATGCAGAACCGTAAGCCGTTGCGGTTGGCCTCGATGGTTGACCACGGCACGAAGGATATCATTGACAGCATGGCCAACGAGGTGTCGCTCAGCGGCTATGTCATCGCCAAGTTCCCCGAGCGGTCGCGCCACTGTATGTATTACCTGCAGGACGGTCGTATGTATGAGTTCGATGCACTAACCCGCGACTCCAAAGAGTTGGACCTTACCGCTATGAACAGTCAGGCTCTCGTGAACTATGAGGGAAGCGGTATCTTGCAGGCTAATATCAGTCCCGATGAGTCGTATATCATGATAGTGGCATCGCGCAACTCCAGCAATACGGAGTGCGGCCTGTACCAGATGGATACGAAGACGAAGGCCATTGCCGTGCTCGACCGTGGTAAGGTGACCTTCGACAACGGTGAATATACCGTGGAGTCAGGCGGACGTATGGCCCGTTATGACCAGGAGGGCACGAAACTCGCCGGTCTGACCATCGAGGAGGCGGAGGCACTGCCCAAGCCACAGCCCAAGACAGAGAAGAAAGAAAACACGGAGGAATCGACACAGCGTGAGGAGCCTCGCGTGAGGGTGACCGAGCAGATACAGCCGAAGGTGGATGTGGTGAAACAGCCCACGGTGCCCACTGAAATCAAGATATCGCCGAAGATAGCACCTGTCACCCCGAAAAAAGAAGACTGATGCGTACCCAACTGAAGATTCTGCTCCTCTTGATTGATGTGTTGGTGGTGCTGGCCATCTATGCCATGAGTCCCGTGGAATGGGCTATCGCCAACAACGAGTTACGCAAGGTGAAATTCCTGCCCGCCGCTGACAGCACCGCCGTGGCGGCACAGACAGAAACTGACGGCGAGGCGCAAGGTGATGATGCCGAACAGGCGACTGTTGCCGCTTTGGCAACAACCCCGCAGCCCAAGGTCAAAGATACCAACCCGCAGCGTTTCCTTTTCTTCGGCGACAGTATGTTGGAAGGACTGTCGCGCCGTCTGTGCGACTATGCTGCACAGAACGGTCATGAGCAGCGTACCGTGTTGTGGTACAGCTCGACATCGGAGAAATGGGCCACTACCAATACCCTCGACTATTATATCCGCGAGGTGCAACCAACCTTCATTCTCTGCTGCCTGTGCAGCAATGAACTCTTCGTTCGTGACCTGGACCGTCGCGACAAGTTCATCGCCACCATCGTCAAGAAGATGGGTGACATACCCTTTGTGTGGATCAGTCCGCCCAACTGGAAGGAAGATACGGGCATCAACGCGCTCATCGTCAAACATGTGGGTAAGGAACGCTATTTCGACAGCACACACCTGACACTGGCAAGGGGTAAAGACAAGGCACACCCCACCTTTGATGCTGCCGCCCATTGGTTCGACCTCGTGGCTGAATGGCTGGAGAGCGACCAGACCGCCCATCCCATCGTCATGCAGAAGCCCACGCAGAAAGTGAAATGGAGCCACGTGACCATGCTCCAGCCCAATGACCCGGGGAAATAAACACAAGCACATCCAAACATCATGATACAACAGCTTTTCCAATCGCTATTGCAGTTTTTCACCACGCCCGACAAGGACTGGTCCATCGTGACCATGCCTTTCATGGTGCTCTTCGTCATCTTTTTCGCCATCTTCATCTTCATCAACCGTCGCCGTCATACGGCCATGCTGGCCTACGTGGTGGTGTTCAGCCTCTTCTTCGCCTATAAGTCGAATGGCTGGCTGATGTTGCTGTTGCCCACGACGACATTCCTGTCGTGGTGGCTCACCGACCGTATGCGACGGAAAGAGGGTGGGGGGCGCAAGGCCCTCATGTGGCTCACCGTGGTCGTGGAGCTGCTGCCGCTGCTTTATTTCAAATACACCAATTTCCTCATCGAGATATTCAATGAGATGACGGCCTCGAACTTCTCGCCGTTGTCTATCCTCCTGCCCGTGGGTATATCGTTCTACAGCCTGCAGGCGGTGAGTTACACCGTAGATGTGTACAAGGGTAAGTTCACCCTCGATGTGAACCTGCTTGAATATGCTTTCTACCTCACCTTCTTCCCCCTGCTCATGGCGGGTCCTATCACCCGTGCCGAGGTGTTGCTGCCGCAGGTGAAGGAGCGCAAACCGCTGGATGAGAAACTGATTTATGCGGGCCTTTGGCTCATCATCGTGGGTCTGGTGAAGAAAGCCCTGGTGGCCGACTACATCGCCCAGTACAACAACTGGATTTTCGAAGACCCCACGGGATTCTCGGGCTTTGAGGGTGCCATGGGCGTGTTAGGCTATACCCTGCAGATTTATCTTGATTTCTCGGGCTACAGTGACATGAGTATCGGTATCGCCGCCATCATGGGCTTCCAGCTGCGCGAGAACTTTAACTTCCCCTACCAGTCGCTGAACCTCACCGAGTTTTGGCGGCGTTGGCACATCGCCCTGTCCACTTGGTTCCGCGACTATGTGTATATCCCCTTGGGCGGCAACCGCAAGGGTAAGTTCCGTATGTACCTCAACTGTTTCATCAGCATGCTGCTGTCGGGTCTGTGGCACGGCGCATCGTGGATGTTTGTCATCTGGGGTGCCATGCACGGCGTGGGACTGGTTGTTCACAAGGCATGTAAGAGCTGGCTCGACAAGATACCCAATACTTGGTATGTGAAGATTGTGGCTTGGTTTATCACGTTTGTGTTTGTGGCCGTGGCATGGGTGTTCTTCCGCTCGTCGAGTGTCGATACGGCGGTCACCCTGCTCAACCATATCGCCGTGGACTTCAGCTGGGACTACCTGCCGCCATTCGTCAGCACCCGGTTGATGTGGACGCTCTTCCTTGTGCTGGGCTTCGCCCTGCATGGGTTGCGCAAGAGTCATTCGGAAAAATTGAAGGACTGGTTCGTGCGTTCGCCGTGGCTGGTGAAGCTGGTCATCTTCATCCTCGTGATGCAGCTGGTCATCAACTTCCGCCAGGACAACGTGCAGCCGTTTATCTATGCGCAATTCTGATACCCACCCCCGACCCTCCCCAAAATACCTACCCCCGACCCCTCCCCAAGGGAGGGGGGAAAGAAGGGGTAAGAGGTAAGCACCCACCCCGGCCCTCCCAAGGGAGGGAGAATGAAGGAGCAGGGGGCAAGGAGCAAGAGATGTGCCAGTAGCCTGGAAAGGTAAAAAAGTAAAAGAGTAAAAAGGTAAAAGTCGGATGTGGTAATGTCCATTTTAACTTCCATGAGCGAAGCGAATTAACTACAATTTTAACTTCCAATTTAACTCCCTATTAAGCAAAACTCCTTATTAATCAAAAACTCCCAATTTAGAAGTAAAAGGAAGTAATGAAAAAGATATTTCTCTGTTTTGTGTTCTTGCTGGCCTTGCTGACGGTGGAGGCCCGCGATTATAACTATGTGCGTGCTCACGATAACCGTTTTGCCTATGTGGGAAGGGTGAGCGTGTCGGCTGCGGAGGGCGGTACCGCCAAATGGACCTATCCTGGCGTGCAGATACATTGTGTGTTCGAGGGTACCAGCGTGCGCATGAAGACCAACCCGGGCAGTGGGTTCTATGTCATCAACCTCGACGATGAGGAGCCGTTCAAGGTGGAGTCGCAGCAGGACGGCGACTCACTGGTGTTCATCGCCGATGGACTGGACGACACGTCGCACCGACTGACCATCACCTATTGTCAGGAGGGACTGTTGCGCAAGCCTGTGTTCTATGGCCTGTACCTCGACCCTGACCGTACGTTGGGACGGAGACCGAAGCTCCCCTCACGGAAGATGGAGTTCATCGGTAACTCCATCACCTGCGGCTATGGCATCGAGGGCGACGGTAGCGAGAAGAAATTCTCCTATAGCCAGCAGAACATCACGCTTACCTACGGGGCACTCACCGCTCAGGCTTTCGGTGCACAGTATATGGTGGTGGCCCGCTCGGGTATCGGCATATACCGTAACAATAACGGTAATGTGAACGGCGACCGCATGGTGATGCCCGCCCTCTATCCCTATACGCAGTTCGGCACCACGGGCGAGCGGTGGGACTTCAGCCGTTACCAGCCCGATGTGGTGTGTGTGAATCTCGGCACGAACGACACGACGAACCCACGGTATATCAATTCGAAGCTTGCCGATGCCTTCAAACGCTTTGTGCGTACCCTGCGACAGCATTACCCCCATGCCAAGATAGTGCTGCTCACTGGCACGATGATTAGCGGACAGCGGTTGGCCGACGTGAAAGCCGCCCAGCAGGCTGCCATCGACGATGCCCGCAGCCGTGGCGACCGCGAGGTGTACCGCTTCGATTTCGACCCTGCCGACGGCACCTACGGATATGGCACGCACCGCCACCCCTCAGCACGGCAACATGCCCACATGGCGGAACAGCTGATACCGTTCATCCAACGTATCACGGGATGGGAGGGGGAAAGGTAAAAAAGTAAAAGGGTAAAAGAAAATGGTAAAAAGGTAAAAGGGTAAAAAAGCAAGGGGCAGGAGAATTCCACTTTGGGTATTCTCATGCCCCTTGCTCCTTGCTCCCTGCCCCCTCCCTTTGGGAGGGTCAGGGGTGGGTATCCTAATACAGCTCTTCAGGAATCAATTCCTTTGCCCGTTCAAAATCCTCTACCGTGTCAAGTTCCATGGAGAACACGTCGGTGGTGTCCACCACACGGAAGGTGTGTCCTTGTGGGATAAGACGCTCAAAGGCCCGTTCATAGAAGATATCAACCAGTCCCTCTTTTTCTATCATCTGGTCAAGTTCAGCATAAAGGGCGGCGGTGTATTCCGCCGACATTTTTTCTATGCCCACCGACTCACCCATGGCATCTTCAGGACGACAGGTCTTGCTAATCTCCGTGATGCGTCTTTCGCTGTCCACTACCACTTTCATCTCCTCATCACCCAGCTCATGGCGGTTGACGGAGAGGGCAGAACCGGGAATCTCCAACACACGGGTAATCATCTGCGGGTCGAAGAGGATATCACTGTCGAGCAACACAACATCTTGGCCACGGGCATGGTCGCGTGCCAGCCACAGCGAATAGATATTATTGGTCGTCTCGTACAGAGCATTGTCAATATAATGGATAGTACACTGGGGATAATGTTTGTCGAGGAACGACCGTATCATCTCACCGCGATAGCCCGTCACGACTACCCATTCGGTGATGTCGTGGGCAACAAGCGCATCCATCGTACGCTCCAATAGACAACGTTCGCCAACCATCAACAGACATTTCGGACGATCGTTCGTCAGGGGTCTCAGTCGTTTGGCCATACCGGCCGCTAATATCACTGCTTTCATTATTTGAAGGTTTAGTGTTTAGTGTTCATCCTGCCTCCTCTTATGCCCCCTCCCTTTGGGAGAGTCGGGGTGGGTATTTTTTACTTTTTTACCCTTTTACTTTTTTACCTTTACAACATGTACCTGCAATCAACGACGGGTTTAGCGGTACGTTCACGCACATCGCGGAATTCCGGCCATGCCGTGGTGATGACCAATGACTGTGCCTGATGAAGGATATCATCGTAACTCGCCACATAGTCGATGGGCAGGGAATAGTACTTCTTGAACTCGTCGATGGCTACGGGGTCGTAGCCACAGATGTTTTTATAACCAGCATCCATCAGTGCCTTGATAATCTTGGCACTGGGTGTGTCGCGCACATCATCGCTGCCCGGTTTGAACGACAGGCCGAGAATGCCGATGCGCTGCTCTTTGTCGTCGCCTATGGCACGGATGATTTTCCGGGCGATGAACGAAGGCATCTGGTCGTTGGTGTCGATGACATGGTGCAGTATTTGTGCGTCGAAGCCTGCTGTGCGTGCCACGGCATATAAGGCATTCGTGTCCTTGGGCAGGCAGTAGCCGCCGTAGCCACATCCGGGATAGACATACGACGCCATGGTGGCACCGCCCCACCGCTTGTCCATGTGGAGGATGCGGAAGGCCTCGGCGGTGTCGATGCCGCCGATGGTGTCGGCCACGACACTCATCTCGTTGCTATAGCTGATGAGTGTGGCCAGCAAGGTGTTGGAGAGGTATTTGATGAACTCGCCGGTATTGAGTGACACGCAGAACACGGGTTCCTTGACTGTGGCATATACCTGACGGAGCACACTGGCCGAGCGGTCGTCGCTCACGCCCAGCACGATGCGGTCGGCATTCATGAAATCGTCCCAGCAATGCCCCTCGCGCAGGAATTCGGGGTTATTGGCCACACCGATGTCGGTGCCAACCTTCAGCCCTTTCTCCTCAATGAAGGGGATGATTTTCTGTGAGGTGGTTGACGGCGGGATGGTCGATTTCACCACCAGCACCTGATAGCGGTCTTGTGGCCGTGCTGCCAAGGTCTGTTCGATGGCGGCAAAGAGATAGGTGAGGTCAGCCTGTCCGTCCTTGCCATAGGGTGTTCCCACGCAGTAATAGACGCAGTCGCTCTGTTGCACCGCCTCTTTCAAGCCATCAATACTGATGGGGAAGAAGTTCTTGTTCAGGTGGCGGGTGAGAGCCTCGTCAAGTCCCGGCTCCAGGAAAGGCAGTTTGCCTTGGCGGATGGTGGCCAGCCGACCCTCGCTGATTTCCACGCCATAGACGGTATGGCCATATTCGGCGAAGCCCAACGAGGTGGTGAGCCCCACGAACCCCAGTCCGAAAACAGTGATTACCATTTGTATTCGCCCTCCTCGCTCTCTTTCAGGAACTGCAGGAATCGTGCCACACCTTCTTCCACGAAGATGGTGGGGTTGTAGTTCAACTCACGGCGTGCCTTGTCGATATTCGGACAGCGGCGCTGCGGGTTGTTCGTCAGGTATTCCTTGTCTTCGGAGCGTGCATAACGCACCTGTCCCGTATAGCCGAAGATTTCACGACCTGCCTCGGCATAGATTTCCGCCAACTGTGCGATGGTTATTTCGGGCTTCTCGATACCGATATTGTAATAGCCATAGGTGCCGTGGAGCAATATCTTCAAGTAGCCACAGATGGAGTCGGCGATGTAGCAGAAGGTACGTGTGGGTGTGCCGTCGGAAAGAATCTCGATGTCTTTGTTCTGCATGATGGCCAGTGCGAAGTCAGCAGGTACGCGCTTGTCGCCGATACGCATGCCCGGTCCGTAGTTATTGAACGGACGGGCGACACCGATGGGCATGTTGAATTTCTGTGCGAAGAGCATGCACATTGTCTCGCCGAAACGCTTCGACTCGTCGTAGCAGGCGCGCGGTCCCGTGGGACAGACATTACCGTTATAGTCCTCGGATGTGGGCACATGGGCAGGGTCGGGGTCGCCATACAGTTCGCTGGAGGAATAGAAAAGGAATCCGCGGATAGCTTTCTGGCTGTAGAAATCTAAGAGTGAGCGCAGTCCCCAGATATTCGCATCGAGTGTCTCGATGGGGTATTGGCGGTAGAACATTGGTGAGGCGATGGAAGCCATGTGGATGATATAGTCGGCCTCGTCGGCACCCTCTACGTCGGCGATGTTGTCACGTATGATATCGAACTTCTGGATGTTGAAACGCGGGTCTTTCTCCAGTTTCACAATCCATTCGGGATGACCGAGCATGAAATTGTCGAGACCGATAATCTTTTTGATACCCAGTTCCTCGGCACTCTGGCTGAAGAATTTCATGAAGTAATAACCGAGGAATCCTGCGCAGCCGGTGATGAGCACGGTGGAGTTTTTGAAACGCAACTGCTCGTCAGCGGACAGGCCGTTGAGCGTGTGCTTGATGTCGTTTGTCAGTATGTTCTGCATTGTTGATATGGTGTTTTATTGTTTTATCGGAAGTTAAAGTGGGAGCTAAAATGGAAGTTAATTCGCTTCGCGATTTTTTGAATGTTGATTGTTGAATTTTGATTGTTGACGAGTTGTTGAGACATATGTCGAAAAATTGTCGCTTCGCGAATCTGATTTATCAATGAAGAATTTATAGGGTATTCTCTTGCTCCTTGCCCCCTGCTCCTTCATTCCCCCTCCCTTTGGGAGGGTCGGGGTGGGTTCTCACCCCTTACCTCTCACCTCTTACCCCTTCTTTGCTCCCCTCCCTTTGGGAGGGTCGGGGTGGGTATTTTTCCTTTTCTTCGTATTGTGTATACGGATGTTCCAAGTCGAGGATGTGGAAGTTATGCTGTTTCTGGTGCTCACCGTCGGGTATCTTCATGTAGTCACCGTAGATCTGTGTGAGATAACGGTCGTAGTCTTTGATGCCCATGAAGGTCTTCCCCTCGAACGTGTAGGGTGCAAACACAGCGTGAATGGACTTGGGCATCACTCCGTGGGGACCCTCTGTGTAGTCGTTCACCAGTTCCGCTTTGTCGTAGTCATATTTGGTGAGCACCTTACGTATCTTCTTCTGAAGCGACTCCATGGTGGTGAGTTTGCGGGTGAGCAGGGGCACCCATGAGCTGGGGCCGTGACCATGGCGGTAGGGGTCGCGGTGAATCCAGTAAAGTGCCTGTCGGAGCAGTGCGTAGCGTGACTGGTGCCATTTCCTTGTGATGATATTGGAGGGCACGGCATCCAGTGGGAAGACATCTACATAGATTCCTCCGAGGTAACTGAGATGGAGCCGCTCGATGAGGGTGGTGGAAGCATCCTGCACCTTGCCGAAGGGCAGGGGATAGTTCTTGTCGTTCTCCGGACATACGAACTCGTAAGGTGCGGGCAGCCATTCCTTGCTGTGCTCGATGAACCGTTCGTAGTCGGGTCGGGGCAGCACGATGTCCATATCATCATCCCAGGGGATGAATCCCTTGTGGCGTACCGCACCGAGCAGACTGCCGTTGAACATGCCATAGGCAATGTCGTGCTCATGGAAGGTCTTATCCATCACTTCCATGATTTTCAGCATGCGTAGCTGTAGTGGACGAATATCGTATGTTGCCATTGACTTTTTGGGGTTTATGAGTTTGTAATCTCTCTCCTCTTTACAATTTCCACGGAGCATTTCCTGTCTGCCACAACTCGTTGAGATTGTCGCGGTCGCGCACGGTGTCCATGCACTGCCAGAAGCCCTCGTGGCGGTAGGTCTTCAACTGTCCTTCGGCGGCGAGACGTTCCAACGGCTCACGCTCGAAGGTGGTCAGGTCATTGTCGATGTAGTCGAACACCTTTGGACTGAGCACGAAGAAACCGCCGTTGATCCATCCCTGGTTCACCTGGGGCTTCTCCTTGAATGACCGTACGAAGTCATCGTTGTCAATCTGTATCTCACCGAAACGAGCCGTGGGGTGAACGGCGGTCACCATGGCCAGTTTCCCCGCCTGACGGTACTGTTTTACCAATTCGCCGATGTTGACATCGGAGACGGCATCGCCATAGGTCACCATGAAGTCTTCGTTGCCGATGACGTTTTTCAGGCGCAGGATGCGACCGCCTGTCAAAGAGGCACCGCCGGTATCGACGAGTGTCACGCGCCAGTCGGTGGTGTGCTCTTGGATATATTTCACCTTGCCGGTGCTCAAGTCGATGGTGAAGTCATTGTTCTGTGCGTAGTATTGCAGGAAATAGTCCTTGATGACTTCGCCTTTATATCCCAGGGCGATGACAAAGTCCTTGTAGCCATAGTGGGCATAATGGTTCATGATATGCCATAGGATGGGCTTTCCACCAATCTCCACCATGGGCTTGGGTATCAGTTTGGTGTACTCTGACAGCCGGGTGCCGAAACCGCCGGCCAGGATGATTGTTTTCATAAGCTATGGATGATTTGGCAGATTTGTTGTATCTGCTCGTCTGTTAATTCCGGGTGCATGGGCAGTGAGATGATACGACTATACACCTCGTCGGTGACGGGCAGGTCGTAGTCGGCCTTGAAGAACGACAGTTTGTGGTTGGGCGCATACTGGATGCCGTATTGAATATCGGCCTCTTTCAACTGCTGTTCGAGCAATGGCCGTTTGCCGTCGAGAATCTGCAAGGCGAAGATATGGGGCACGATGTCATGGCTGTAGTCCATGGGCGTGAGGCGCACGTGTGGCACATCTTTCAACAGCTCGGTATAGCGTTGTGCGATGGCACGGCGACGCGGAGCGAATTCGCTTTCAAAACGTGACAGTTGCACCAGACCGATGGCAGCGAAGATATTACTCATGTGAAAGCGGTATCCCTGGTCCACCACGTCGAAGGTCCAGCTGCGCTTGCCGGCATAACGTTTCTCCGAGTCTTTCTGCACTCCCAGCAGACGGGCATCACTCGCCTGTTGTATCACATCGGGGTCGGCGGTGAAGAGGGCACCGCCCTCACCAGTCGTGATATTCTTGATACCGTCGAAGCTGAAGCATACCACGTCGCCGAACGAGCCTATCTTCTCGCCGTCGAGAGAACAGCCGAAGGCATGGGCGGCATCTTCCACCAGACGGAGACCATGTTCACGGGCAAACGCCTGATATTGGCGTGCCATCTGGCAGTTGCTCGCGTAATAAACGGGCATCATGGCTTTGGTGCGCGGGGTGATACGCCGCTCGGCATCGTTGAGGTCGAGTGTCAAAGTGATAGGGTCGATGTCGCAGCTCACAGGGACGCAGCCGGCACCGGTGATGGCCTGATAGGAAGCCACGAAGGTGAAAGAGGGCACCAGCACCTCGTCGCCGGGACGTGTCACGGCCTGAATGGCCAGATGCAGGGCTGCCGTGCCGCTGTTGACACAGATGCATCGCCGTCCGCCGCCAATATAATTCTCCAGTGCATGCTCCAGTTCTCCTACGGTCTCTCCCATGCCCAGATAGCCAATGTCTTCGATGATGTGCGCCACAGCATCTGCTTCGGCCTTGCCGACGACGGATTTAGATAATCGTATCATAAGAGCATTGTTATGTTTTGGGGTGTAAAGTTACGCATTTTATTTCGTTTCGCAACTATAATTCCAACACAAATTCCATTTCCCGTTTCTTCTGGTAGTGTTTCCAAAAACGTTTTCTTTCCTCCATCAGGATATCCTCTGCCTTCTGTACATCAAACGACCTGAGACGGGCGTATTCGCGTACGAGCAGTTGGAGGAAGTGTTTAGGTCCCCATAGTCGTGCAAAACTGCGACATCCTTGTTCCATCGACACATTGCCGAAACGCATCCGGTTGATGTCGACGATGGAGAAATGGTAACCCTCTTCATCTTTCTCCCACAATACGTTGCCTGGTGAGAAATCAAGATGCAGCACCCCTTTGCCGTGCATGTCGGCACAGTAGGATGCCAGAGCCTTGGCCAAAGGCGCGTAGGTCTCTTCGGTGGCATTGCCCATCTCATAAAGCAGATGAGCGTATGGGCATTGCAGACTGATGAACCACGAATAACGTAAGATGCCCGTTGAGCGGTCTTCGATATAGGCGACGGCCTCAGGGGTCTCAATGCCTTTTTCCCGTAATATGGCGGCATAACGGAACGCCCGTTCGCCTTTAGGCTTGCGCAAGCCCGTGGAGTAGATGATATTGTTGGGAAAAGATGGTTTTTTATACCGTTTAACATTGAGTATTGTGCCGTCGGGGGCTGTAAATGTCTTGATGAGGTTCCGTCTGCCGCCATAGACATAGGTACCCTCGGTATCCATCTTGTCAGGCAGTTGACAGATGAACGACCGCAGGTGCTCGTAGGATGGATTCAGACGGAGTGACATGGAATGTTGAATTTTGAATGTTGAGTTTTGAATTGTCGCTTCGCGCTTTTTTGAATGTTGAATGTTATTAAGGAGTTAAGAAGTTAATAAGAAGTTAAGTAGTTAAGCCATTACCCTGCTGGCATATCTCTTGCCCCTTGCTCCTTGCTCCTGCTCCTTGCATATCTCTCACCCCTCACCTCTCACCCCTTAACGCTCCCTCCCTTTGGGAGGGCTGGGGTGGGTATTTCTTTATAAACTTGCAGCACTTGGCTGGCTACGTCGGTGCCCTCAAAGCGGCGGATGTATGCTTGGGAGCGGCTGATGCGTTCTTCGCGTCCTTCGGCTCCTTTCAACACTTGGAGGATGGCATTTGCCATGCCTTCCTCGTCATCAGGCTGCACATACAGGCTGTCAGGGCCGCCGGCCTCTTCCAGACAACTGCCCGAACAGGCAACGACGGGCAGTCCGCTCTGTATGGCTTCTATGACAGGGATGCCGAAACCTTCATAGCGCGAGGGATAGACACATGCCTCGGCCATCTGGTAGATGGCGGGCAGGTCGGCATTGGGCACACGGTGCAGGAACAGCACCCGCCCTTTCAGACCGTTGCTTTCTGCATAACGCTTCACCTGTTCCGCATAAGGCGTATTACGCCCCACGATGACCAAGGAGAGATCTTCGGGCAGACGGTGCAATGCCTTCACGGCCAGGAGGATGTTTTTCCGCTCCTCGATGGTGCCCACATTGATGATGTATCGGGCAGGCAGCAGGTAACGGGCGTTGACCTCTTGTTTCTTGTCTTCGTTGGCGGGATGGTGGAAATGCGTGTCGCAACTTTGGTATATCACCTCTATCTTGTCGGGGTTGACACCGCCCAGTTCCACGATGTCTCGCTTGGTGCATTCACTGATGGCGATGATACGGTCAGCCTCCTTCACGCTCTTATGGAACTTGGCGGTATAGATTTTCACATCCCACCAATGGTAATATTCAGGATGGCGCATGAAGATGAGGTCGTGGATGGTCACCACGCTCTTGATGCCGGCAGCATGGATGCCTATCGGCAGTTCACCCGACAGACCGTGGAAGATGTCGATATGGTCGCGCTGCAAGTCTTTTATGATGCCCCGGCTGCGCCAGAGAGACTTCACCAACACTTTTTGGGGATAGACAAAACGTAGGTTGTCGGAGGGATGCACCTGACTGCGCAGTTCCTCACGTCCCTCGTCAGGGGCGTATAAGAGCAATCTTGTATCGTCGTCGACAATCTCAGCAAGATCGTTGACGAGAGTCCGTCCGTAGTTGCCCAGTCCGGAACCGTTGCGGACGATACGTTTGGCGTCGAACCCGATGTTCATGTGTCGCCCTCCTCTCTTTTTAAGACTTTTCCATTGACCACCTTGAAGCGGCGGTCGAATTCCTCATGCGTGCGCTTCCAACGGTTATGGCTCCATAGGTAGAACTCGGGATGCTGCCGGATAGTCTGTTCAAGCATCACAATGAAACGGCGTGTTATCTCATGCTCCTCCATCTTCTGCGGTTCTTTGGTGATGAGGTGGTAGGTACAAGTGTAGTAGCCCCGTCGGGGACGACTCATCTCCACATAGACCACGGCATTGTTCATCTTTTTCATGATACGCTCGGCACCTGTGAACACCGGTGTATCCTGGTTGAGGAAAGGCAGCCACAGATGGATGTTTTCCCATTTAGGTGTCTGGTCGGAAACATAACCGAAGATGGACATGATGCCTTCGCGCTTGAAATCAATGAGATAACGTAGGATGTCTTGTTTGGGAACAGGCACGCCGTTGTGGATGCACGACCTTATTTTATGCCACAGCCGGTCGGCGGCTTTGTTGTAGAGAGGGTGGTACACCAGTCCCACTTTCCATTTCTCATTATCGTAATCCTTGCCCACGCACGACAGCCATTCCCAGTTGCAGTAGTGGCCAAGGATGGCGGCTACGCTTTGTCCTTCTTTGAAACAGTCGGTGACCACTTCCGGATTCGTCATGATGAACCGTTTGTCAAGGTTCTTTTTGCTGATGCTGAGCAGTTTGATGGCCTCAAGAAAAAAGTCGCACAGCCAATGGTAGAATTTCTTTTCTATATCGCGGCGTTCCTCGTCGCTCTTCTCGGGGAATGACGCCGACAAGTTTTTGCGCACCACTCTCTTCCTGTACCCCACCAGTCGGTAGAGTACGAGGTAGATGCCGTCGGAGAGCACATAGAGTGCCCTGAAAGGCAGCAATGACAGCAGATAGCAAAAACCGTATAAGATATAGTACATTTATTGACGAGTTACGAGTTATGAGTGACGAGTTACGAATTTCAGGAGTCTGAAGGGTAATCTCTCATCCCTTAACGCTCCCTCCCTCAGGGAGGGCCGGGGTGGGTATCCCTTATGCCTGCATGTCGTGCAGTTTCTTGTAGTAGCCGTCGGCGGCGAGCAGCTCTTCGTGGGTGCCACGTTCCACTATCTGTCCTTCGTGCAGCACGCATATCTCGTCGGCGCTGCGGATGGTGGACAGACGGTGGGCTATGGCCACGGTGGTGCGAGTCTTCATCAACCGCTCCAGGGCATCCTGCACCAGCCGCTCGCTCTCCGTGTCGAGGGCAGATGTGGCCTCGTCGAGGATGAGGATGGGCGGGTTTTTCAATATGGCTCGTGCGATGCTCACCCGTTGGCGCTGACCGCCAGAGAGACGGCCGCCACGGTCGCCCACACGTGTCTGATATCCTTCTTCCGAAGCCATGATGAACTCATGGGCATTGGCGATGTGTGCCGCCTCCTCCACCTGTTGCTGGGTGGCGTTATCGACACCAAAGGAGATATTGTTGAAGAACGTGTCGTTGAAGAGTATCGACTCCTGGTTCACGTTGCCGATGAGCGAGCGCAGGTCGTGGATGCGCAGGTCTTTCACGTTGATGCCGTCGATGAGAATCTCACCCTCCACCGTGTCGTAATAGCGGGGGATGAGGTCGACGAGTGTCGATTTGCCGCTGCCGCTCTGACCGACGAGGGCCACGGTCTTTCCTTTCTCTATCACGAGGTTGATGTCGCGCAACACCCACTGTTCGCCATAGCGGAACGACACATGACGGAACTCTATCTGGTGGTTGAAACCGTTGAGTTCTTTCGGGTGCTCGGGATCCTTGATAGCTACTTCGGCATTCAAGATTTTATCCACGCGCTCCATCGAGGCCAGTCCCTTGGGGATGTTGTAGCCAGCCTTGGAAAATTCCTTCAATGGGTTGATGATGCTGTAGAGAATGACAAGGTAGTAGATGAACGTGGGACCGCTGAGGCTGGAGTTGTTGAGCACCAGCACACCGCCGAACCACAGCACGATGACAATGAGTACAGTACCCAGGAACTCGCTCATGGGATGAGCCATCTGTTGACGGATATTCACACGCATGATATGTTGGCGGTAGCCGCTGTTCACCTCATCAAAACGTTTGTTCATCTTATCTTCGGCGCAGAACGCCTTAATGATGCGCAGGCCGCCAAGGGTTTCCTCCACCTGACTCATTGTGTCGCTCCATAAGCCTTGCGCCACGATGGATTTCTGTTTCAGCTTACGTCCCACAAAACCCATGAACCATCCCATGACGGGCACCACGGCCAGGGTGAAGAGGGTCAGTTGCCAGCTGATGAGCAGCAAGGTGGCGAAATAGGCGATGATCAGTATGGGGTTCTTGAACAGCATGTCGAGTGACGACATGATGGACGTTTCTATCTCCTGTACGTCGCCGCTCATACGGGCAATGATGTCGCCCTTGCGTTCTTCAGAGAAGAATCCCATGTGCAGCGATGTAATCTTCTGATAGAGTTGGTTGCGTATGTCGCGAACGACACCTGTACGTATGGGTATGATGGTGGCTGAGGAGAGGAAATAGGCTCCTGTCTTGAGAAAGGTCATGAAGGCGAGGACCAGTCCGATGATGAGCAGGGTAGTGGTGGCTCCTACGCTTCCGATAAGTTGGTTGACATAATAGTCGGCGTTGTTGCTGAGTACATCCTTCAGCGAGCCGTCGCCCCATGCCATCAGGTGCGTGGCCGTGGTAGCCTTCTCCGTCTGGAAGAGTATCTGGAGGATGGGGATGAGTGTGGCGAAGGAAAAAATGTTCAGCACTGCCGAGAGGATGTTGAACAGCACCGACAGCGTGAGGTATTTCTTGTAGGGCGGAAGGAACCGCCTGAGTACTTGCATAAACTCTTTCATATTACCTCCTCTCCGAATAAAGTGGCACTGGTACTGCCAGTGATACGTACCATGACATGTTCGCCGGCATGATGGCTTCCCTTGTCGAACACCACCATTTTGTTCTGTTCGGTGCGTCCGCACAATTGTTGGCGCGAGCGTTTGCTGAATCCCTCCACGAGCACGTCGAACACCTTGCCCTCGTCGCGGCGGTTGGCGACGGCCGACAGCTCCGTCTGCAGGGCTATCAGCTCGTTGAGCCGACGTATCTTTTCCTCTTCAGGCACGTCGTCGGGCAGGTGACGCGAGGCATAGGTTCCCGGCCGTTCACTGTATTTGAACATGAAGGCGGAGTCGTAGCCCACTTCGCGCATGAGTGAGAGCGAGAGCTGGTGGTCTTCTTCCGTCTCGGAATGGTAGCCCACGAAGATATCGGTTGACAGACCGCAGTCGGGTATGATGCGCCGTATGGCCGCCACGCGGTCGAGGTACCACTCCCGGGTGTATTTGCGGTTCATCAGGTGCAGGATGCGGTTGCTGCCGCTCTGCACGGGCAGGTGGATATGCCGGCAAACGTTAGGCATCTCGGCGATGACGTGCAGTGTCTCGTCGCTCATATCCTTGGGGTGTGAAGTGGTGAAACGTATGCGCATCTCAGGAGCCTCTTCAGCCACACGTCTGAGCAGCACAGGGAATGTAATGTCGTTACTCTTGTAAGAATTCACGTTCTGTCCGAGCAGTGTCACCTCCTTGAATCCCCGGTCGCGCAGGTCGCGTACCTCGTTGAGGATACTTTCAATGTCACGCGACCGTTCCCTTCCACGGGTGTAGGGCACGATACAGTAGTGGCAGAAATTGTTGCAACCGCGCATGATGCTCACATAGCCGCCGATGTGGTTGGCACCGAGGCGTTGAGGTACCACGTCGCGGTAGGTCTCTGTAGTTGACAGTTCGATATTGATGGCTTTCTGTCCCAGTTCACACTGCGCGATGAGGTCGGGCAGTGACAGGTAGGCATCAGGACCGGCCACGAGGTCGGCATGATGATTTTCGAGCAGGTCGTCTTTCACCCTTTCGGCCATGCAGCCCAATACGCCGATAATCAGACCGGGTGCATGTGCATTTTTAATCTTATCCTTTTTTAATTTTTTAATTTTTAAATATTTCAACTCCTCCAGCCGGTGCAGTATCTTGTTTTCCGCGTTCTCACGCACCGAACAGGTGTTCAGGAACACTGCATCGGCCTCCTCGGCACTGGCGCAAGGCTCATAACCCGCCATGCGCATGACCGAGGCAACCACCTCGCTGTCGGCTACGTTCATCTGGCAACCGTAGGTCTCGATATATAGTTTTTTCATCTTTTCTTACTCTTCTTTCGTTTCCTGAAACTGTTGGCGTATGTTACGGCCCATCGTCCTCCCTTGTAGCGCATAAATACCCAGTAGCAGAGGGTGCCGCTCACCAATCCGGCCAAGGCATCGATGGCATAATGTGCCTTGATGTAGAACGTGGCAAAGAACATGAGCAGACCCAGAGGCAGCAGCCAGAAGAAAAGGCTGCGGCTCTTGCTATGCCACGCTAAGAACAGGAGAGCAATCGTCACACTCATATGACTGCTTGGAAAGGCTGCCGTGGGACGCTCGCCGGCATTATGGGCATGTACTACCAGATGGTGGAACGGGCCTCCCTCCCATCCTGGTATCGGCAGGCACTCCTGGTTGTTGAAGAAATAGCCGTGCAAGTTGGGAAAAACTCCTTGTGCTATCATGTCCTCACCCACGGCTTTATAGTAATATTGTGGACCTGCCACAGGTAGCAGGTCGAATATGGCGTAATGTACGAAGAAAACACCCACGATGACGAAGATGACCCGTTCGAACTCCTGGGGACGTCGCAACAGGTAATAGAAGCATACTGCGGCAATGATGGGGTAGTAGGAGCTGTAGCCCAGGCACATCAGTTCACTGAACAACTTATTGTCGAAAATTTGCGAGAAGAGGAGTGCCGGCTGGCAACCAAACAGCCATTGCTCGGCATCGGCGAAGAGATGGTCGAGGTTGGGCAACATGCGATTGAACTCATACGTGTCGGGGTACCATCGGCTAAGCAGCGCCATGTGAGCCAACACCCTCACCACCTTCATGGCCTTACAGGGTACCATACGGTAGATTCCCCACAGGACAGCTGTCATGGCCGCCACGGCTATCCTTCTCCAAATCATGATGGAAGGATTGGCCGCCTGGTCGTAGAAAGCCAATGTCACGACCAGCGTCACCACTAGATAGGTCATGATGACCCACTCAAAGGCCATCAGTCCCCGTGTGGGATGCTTCTCTATCGCGAACAGTTCCTTGAAAAATCTCTTCATTTTACTAATCTCCTAACCCTTGCATCCTCCTTAGGAGGGTTGGGGAGGGTTATTACAGCCATCCGTTTTCCTTGTACCATTTCACGGCCAGGGGAACGCCTCGTTCGAGGTCGTATTCGGGGTGGAAGCCTAACTCATCGATGGCTGGCTGTATGTCGCACTGCCAGTTACGTTGTTTGAGGATATGGTATTTGTCGTTGTTCAGTGCTGTCACCTTCTTGCGCCACCGTCCCACATATTCGCCGCAGAACGTGATGACGCGGAGCACCCATACGGGAGCCTTGATACGAAGGAGCCATTTGTCACCCAGCTCATGATGGAGCAGGTCGCTGAACGTGCGCGACTGGTACACCTTGCCGTCGCTGAGGAAATACTTGCGGCCGTTCTTCCCTTTCTCGATGGCGAGGAACACGGCCTGCACCACGTCCAGCACATAGACGAACGTGATGTCCTGAGGCTTATAGCCCACGCTGAAGTCGGTATGTTTCTTGATGCTGTCGGCCATGAGGAAATAGTCGCGTTCGCGCGGTCCATAGACCCCTGTGGGGCGCAGCACCACAAGTGGAAAACCGTCGAGGGTGTCAAGATAACGCTCTGCCTCCAGTTTACTCTCGCCGTAGGCCGTGTTGGGCTTCGGCGTGTCGTCTTCGCGGATAGGCTGGTAGGGCTGTTCCTCGTGTATTGGACCGTAGATGCTCAGCGAACTGAGATAAACGAAACGCTTGAGTGGCATATCGAGTGCTCGCAGTGCGTCGGCCAGGTTCTTCGTACCTTCGGTGTTGATGCGGAAGAAGTCGCGTTTGTCCAGACATTTGGTGACACCCGCCGCATGTACTACCACATCAAAGCGCACCTCCTTGAGTTGTTCGCGCAACTGTTCGGGGTCGTTGAGGTTGAGCGTGATGAAATTGATGCGGGGGTCGGTGAGATATTCCTTCGAACTGCTCTTGCGCATACCCGCCCATACCTCGTAGCCTTGCCGCAGGGCCTCTTCCACGATGAAACTGCCGATGAAACCGCTGGCGCCGGTGATGAGAATCTTGTCCATAAAAGCGTTAGTTACAGCCAAATTGGCATTTTCTGTCGAAATTTTTTGCAAAGTTACGAATTATTTTGTTATTTTGCGGAAAACAAAATCGAATAACTATGGGAAAAGGCAAAAAAGGCGGTCGTCGCCTGAACAAGAAGCAGATAACTGAGTTGATCTATAACCTTTTTGAAGAACAACCCAACGAAACTTTTTCTTACAAACAAGTGTTCCGCGCACTCCATCTCGATACCCATCCGCAACGTATGCTGGCGATTAACCTGATGGAAGAGATGGCTTGGGACGATTACCTTAGCAAGGTGTCGGACCAGAGCTACCGGTTGAATACCAAGGGACAGGTGCAGGAGGGCGTGTTCCGTCGTAAGGCCAACGGTAAGAACAGCTTTTTGCCTGATGACGGTGGTAAGCCGGTGTTCGTGGCTGAGCGCAACTCGATGTTCGCCCTTGACGGCGACCGTGTGCGTGTGTCGTTCATGGCGCGTCGGCAGAAACACATCAAGGAGGCCATGGTCACCGAAATCCTTTCCCATGCCCGCGACACCTTCGTCGGCCAGCTGAAGGTGGAGCGCGACTATGCCTTCCTCATCACCGAGAGCAATTATTTCGTGCATGATATCATGGTGCCGAAGAAAAAACTCAAAGGTGGCAAGACAGGCGACAAGGCCGTGGTGCGCATCACACAGTGGCCGTCGAAAGAATCGAAGAACATCGTTGGCGAGGTGGTGGATGTGTTAGGTAAGACGGGCGACAATACCGTAGAGATGCATGCCATCCTGGCAAAATATGGTCTGCCTTACCGCTATCCGAAGGTGGTGGAGGAGGCCGCTGAGAAAATTTCTGCCGAGATTACGGCAGCCGACTATGCCGAGCGTGAGGACTTCCGCGACGTATGTACCTTTACCATCGACCCCAAAGATGCCAAGGACTTTGATGATGCCCTTTCCATTCGTCAGGTGAGCAAAGGCCTGTGGGAAGTGGGCGTGCATATCGCCGACGTGTCGCACTATGTGAAGGAGGGGTCTATCATCGACCGTGAGGCGGAGAAACGGGCCACCAGTGTCTATCTGGTTGACCGCACCATACCGATGTTGCCGGAACGGCTGTGCAACTATATCTGCTCCCTGCGCCCCGACGAAGAGAAACTATGCTACAGCACCATCTTTGTGATGGATGACAAGGCCGAGGTAAAGAGTTGGCGACTGGTACATACCGTCATTCGCAGTAACCGTCGCTTTGCCTATGAGGAGGTGCAGGCCATTCTCGAACAGAACGGCGTGAAGGAAGGCACGGGCGAGCCGGCACCGCCTGCCCCGAAGGGAGGCTACAAAGGTGAGCTGGCCGATGAGCTGATAACCCTCGACCGTCTGGCCAAACAGTTGAGAGCCGCCCGTTTCGCCAACGGAGCGGTGAAGTTCGACAGCGAGGAACTGCATTTCGATATCGATGCCGAGGGTAAGCCCACAAGCTGCTACTTCAAGTTGTCGAAAGATGCCAACAAACTCATCGAGGAGTTCATGCTTTTAGCCAACCGTACCGTGGCGGAGAGCATCGGAAAGGTGAAGAAGGGACAGAAAGCAAAGACGCTGCCTTATCGTATCCATGATGCACCCGACCCCACGAAGTTGGAGAACCTGCGTGAGTTTATCGTGAAGTTCGGCTATAAGCTGAAGACCACGGGTACCAAGGGAGCCATCTCGCGCAGCCTGAATGCACTGATGGATCAGAGTCAGGGTCGTCGTGAGCAAAAACTTATTGAGACGGTGGCTCTGCGTGCGATGATGAAGGCGAAATACAGCGTGCATAACATTGGTCACTACGGACTGGCCTTCGATTATTACACCCATTTCACCAGTCCCATTCGCCGCTATCCCGACACTATGGTCCATCGTCTGCTCACCCGTTATCAGGCTGGCGGACGCAGTGCCAACAAGGACCATTACGAGGAGCTGTGCCAACACTCGTCGGATATGGAGCAACTGGCACAGAACGCTGAGCGTGACTCCATCAAGTACAAGATGGTGGAATTCATGGGCGACAAGATTGGCGAGGAATTCGATGCGCACATCAGCGGCATACAGTCGTATGGTATCTATTGCGAGATTGATGAGAACCACTGCGAGGGTATGGTGCCCATGCATGACCTTGATGATGACTATTATGAGTTCGACGAGCGCAACTATTGCCTGGTGGGTCGCCGTCATCACCATAAGTACCAGTTGGGCGATGCCGTCCGCATCAAGGTGGCACGTGCCAACATCGAAAAACGCCAACTCGACTTCGAATTGGCGGATTGATTAAAACTTCCATCGCATTTGCAGTTGCAGGTCGGTCATCGAGGAATGGTCAATCTGCTGCAAACCGCTGGAGATATGATCGCGGTCGAAATAGTTGGTCGACTGCACGCGGGCGATGAAGGTGAGCCGTGGGGTGGGGTCGATGCGAGCCACGAAGGTCATGCGCAACCCCTCTCCTTCGAATGAGGGGAAGGAATAGCGGTAGAGCAAACCCGGCTCCATGGTGTAGATGCGGCTGTCGTTGTCGTCGGTATGGAAATACCCTGCCGAGGCGGCCAGTTGCACCATTCTGCCCACCTGTGCGGACAAGCGTTCGCTGACCATCCATCCGAAACTGTTTTTCTCGAACTGCGAATGGGCGATGTCGCCCTGCGTAGTGCTCTTCAGCCATCCCCCGTCAATGGTGAAGGCCAGGCGGCCGCGTTGTTCCCATTGCCCTATCAGGGCAGTCTTTTCCGTGTTGTCGCGCTGGCGGTAACGCAGCCGATAACGGGCTGTCCATGAGCATACGCCATGACTGACGGTAGCCTGTACCATGTTATCCCATGTGTTCGAGAAATGCAGGGCGATGAACCGCGGCTCGGCGAAATGCGCATAGTCGGTGTAGGCCTGCATCAACAAGTGGTCTGACGGATTCCAGCGTACACCGAGATACAGTCCGTGTTCGTTCTGTGTCCGTCCTCCCTCGCTGAATGCCTTGGCATGGAGAGCCTGGTAATCAGCAGCATAGTAACGGTGGAGCAGGGTGAGTGTGAGGCGTTCGGCTGCCTGCACGTTCACGCTGTTGACGGTGGCTATGCCGCCATCTTTACTCATGGCTGTCTCGCCTGTGATGCTGATGTGGTGAGCCATGTAGCCGTAGTCGGCACTGACGTTCCAGAAGTTATCGCCCGAGGGGTAATGACGGCGGTAGGGCTGGCTGATGTCGGGCTGTAGCGTACGGTCGAGGTGCGAATAGGCGAAGGTGGCTCCGAAACGCCAACCGCCAGTCCTGATGCCGAGGTGGGTGCCTACGAGCGTCTCGTGTGTATTGTTCTTCTTATCCATCTCGGTCTGGGTACGGTGGTAGCCTGTGGTGACTATAGTGGTGATGGTGTCTTCATGGGCGGCCAGTGTGGCATCGATACCGCGATAGGAGGCAAAGGCGGTGAGTTCCACCCTTTGCGCCAGCCGCAAGGTGGTCGCCGCCCCTTGCATGTAGTCGCCGTCGTAGTTCGAGGCATGTGGACGAAGGATATTACCCATGGTGCCCGCCGTGTTGGTTGACATCAGTTTGCCCACGCCGAACTGGTTGTTAAGCACCAGACCCATGCCAGTTGTTACGCGGTAGCGTCCCACGGTGAGTTGTTCAAGTATCCCGAGGTGCCGCACATCGACATAGAACGAGTAGAAGTCGTAGCCCCACGGGTTGTGTTTACCGAAGAACGGTTCGCCGGCATCTTGCGCTCCTGTAATGCCTATTCTGAGGTTGTCGGCGTGGCTGAAGGAGTAGCGGAAGCGGTGGGCGACGGGTCCGCCGAGGTAGCCGTTGTCATCGCCACGTCGTTTGTAGAACGGTATGCGTGTGTCGAGAAACAGTTCATGCTTTCCCTGTTTCATGATATTGTTGAAGGAAGGCCATCCCTGTTCCGGCAGAGGGCCGATGGTGATGAAATGGGTGAGCAGCCGGCGCGTGGCGAAGTCGATGGACGGTATCATGGCGAGTTCGCCCAACGACTGCATCTGGCGGTATCGGTAGAGATATTCGCAGATATCCTCAACCTGTCGTTCGCTGAGGAAACCGAGCTGTTCGAGTTGTTCGCGGGTGGCGGTGTTGATATTAATGGGTTGCTGCTCCAGTTCGCAAAGCGTCTCATATAGTTCCTCCCACGTGCCGCTCTCGCTGTCGTCAAGGGTGGTCCATTGGTTGAAGTCTTCTTCCCACGGATGTATGTCTTGGGCATGAAGTGGCAGTGACAGGGTGATGAGCAATATGAACAGGAGGAAGCTTTTCATGGAAATTAAAAGATTAGAAGATTAAAAGATTAAAAAATTGAAGGATTAAAAGATTATAAGATTGTCGGATTTTCCTGCAAATATACTAAAAAGAATCAATTTTTAGGGTTATGGTGGTAGAAAACAGCCAATAATCATTATTTTTGCACACACATAGCTTGTTGTCGAGATGAAAAAGACATTGATGTTGCTGGTGGTGCTCTGTCTGTTGACAGGGGTGCGGGCCCAGACGGGTTCGCCTGAGCAACCTGTGCGCGTCAATCCTGAAGACCGCGAGGTGGACATGAACAATCCCACCTTCGTGCCGACGATGAAGGTGGGTAAGACCCTCTTGGACGGAGACAGTGCCCTCTTTATGGACTTGAGCAATGTATATGTCTATCCCCCCGTGGAGTTGAAGACAAGTAAGCAGCAGAAAGCGTACAGTCGGTTGGTGAGGAACGTGAAGAAGGTGTTGCCCATTGCCAAGGAGTGCAATGCCATCATCATCGAGACGTATGAGTACCTGCAGACGTTGCCCGACAAACGAGCCAAAGATGAGCACATGAAAAAGGTGGAAAAGGATATCTACCAAAGCTACAAGCCGCGCATGAAGAAACTTACCTATTCACAAGGCAAGCTGCTCATCAAACTCATCAATCGTGAGTGTAACTCATCGGCCTACGACATCATGAAGGCTTTCCTCGGGCCTATTCGTTCGGGTTTCTGGCAGGCTTTTGCCTGGACTTTCGGGGCTTCGCTCAAAAAAGAGTATGATGCCGAAGGTACCGACCGCCTCACCGAACGTGTGGTGTTGCTCGTTGAGGCGGGACAGTTGTGAGCCTCCCCCCTGCCCCCTCTCAAGGAGGGGGAAAGAGGATGAAATGATGAAGAACAGAATGAAAAACTATTCCTAATTCCTTTTTTTTTCGTACTTTTGCACGCAAAAGAGAACATTACTGAAGATGACATTGAAACAAACCTCCAATACCCGTGTCTTCTGGCTCTTGCTGCTGCTCTGTTTACTTACCCTGCTACCGTTCATCGGACTGTCGGAGTATCATACCAAGGGTGAGCCGCGTGAAGCCATCGTATCCTACTCCATGCTGGCCACCGACAACTGGACGCTGCCGCGTAACAACGGTGGTGAGATTGCGTACAAACCGCCATTTTTCCACTGGTGTGTGGCTGCCGTATCTGCGGTTTGGGGTGAGGTGACTGAGGCTACGTCGCGTGTGCCGTCAGCCGTTGCACTGATTGTGATGACAATCAGCGGCTTCTGTTTCTTCAGCCGTCGTCGTACCACCGCCATCGGTCTGTTGGCTGCCTTAGTGGCCTTTACTAGTTTCGAACTCCACCGTGCAGGTGCCAACTGCCGAGTAGATATGGTGCTGACGGCACTGACCGTCTGCTCACTCTACCTGTTGTTTGCGTGGTATGAAAAGGGTATGCACCGTGTGCCGCTGTTAGCTATCCTGCTCATGGGACTTGGCACGCTGACGAAGGGACCCGTGGGGTCGCTTATCCCCTGTCTGGTTATCGGCTGTTTCATGCTGTTGCGCGGTGTCAATTTCTTCAAGACATTCTTCCTGCTGCTGGCCTGGGGACTGCTGTCGCTTATTCCCTATGCCATTTGGTTCTATTTTGCCTGGCGGCAGGGTGGTCAGGAGTTCCTCGACTTGATGTACGAGGAGAATATCGGGCGCATGACAAGCACCATGGGTTATGAGTCGTGTGTGGAGCCGTGGTATTATAACTTCATCACCGTCATTGCCGGCTATGTGCCGTGGATGTTGATGCTCGCCCTCTCACTGTTTTTCCTGCGCTATCGCCGTCCGGCCACAGCAGGCTGGTGGCAGCGGCTCACGGCATGGGTGCGTGGTCTGCGTGATGTTGACCTTTTCTCTCTGACGGCTGTCGTGGTAATCTTCGTGTTCTACTGCATCCCTCAGAGCAAACGCTCTGTCTATCTCATGCCCATCTATCCCTTCCTGGCCTACTTCATCACGTTGTATATCTTATGGCTTGAGAAGTGCAAGAAACCTGTAGTCAAGGTGTATGGCAGCGTCTTGGCCGTCTTGGTCATCCTGCTCTTTGTGTGTTTCTTAGTGGTGAAGGGTGGTTTTGTGCCAGACAGCATCTTCGGCACAGGTCGTCATGCGGAAAAGAACGTGGCGATGCTTCATGCCTTGGAGTCTGTCGGCAGCCTTTGGCAGTGGCTCATCATCATGGTGCCCCCGCTGTTGGGCGTGCTATGGTTTGTCTGGCGACGCCACGATATCTGGGCCGTATTGTTGCTTACCTTTGGCCTTTACCTAGCCTTAGACGGCGTTTACACGCCGACGATACTGAATACCAAGTCGGTGAAGGCTGCCACGATGGCCTTAGACCGTCAGGTTCCTGCCACTGCCGGTACGTTGTATGAGTATATCGAAGAGGGTGTGAAAGCGAAAGGCGACCCCGTGCATTTCTTTGAGGTCAATTTCTATCTGGGCAATCGGGTAGGAAGCTTCCATCTTCAAAAACCCAAGGAAGGCTTCCTGCTCATCAGTCAGGAAGATGCCGAACGTAACTTCCCGACTTTCCGTAAAGAAGGCTACCAGTTAGAACTATTCTACGACGTTGGAAAACGAGGGATGCAGGTATATAAATTCTGCCGTTTGAATCATGGCGAACACGTACTGCCGTAGGTCGTCAAATGTATTTTTCTCCCCGCCCTCGCAGAAGGTCTGGTCAGTGGCTGGCATATAGATAAAGCGTCGTTCGCGGTCACGGGCCACCACTTGGTCATCGGCTGTGTAGAACACCTTGTCGCGGCTGTTCTTAGTGAGGTCGATACCAAAACCGTCATAGTCATAGTCAGCACCTAACATGCCGAGCACGGTCGGCATCACGTCCACTTGTGTGGCCAGGTCATCGGTGATGTGGGGTGTCACACCGGGTCCGAAGATGATGAGTGGAATGTGGTTATACGACTCTGGCAGTTCCGAATCCACATTGCCAACGATCTTGCCATGGTCGGCCATGATGACAAACAGCGTGTTTGCGTACCATGGCTGCTGCTGGGACTGACGCAGGAAGTTACCGATACACCAGTCGGCATACTCCACAATCTTCATTTCGTCGTCCTTCGAGTGGGCTTTGAACCAGTCGGGAACGATGTAAGGCGGATGGTTGCTGATGGTAAGTAACGTGGCCATCCATGGTTCCTTCGTCTTGTCATAATCGTTCAGTTTTTTCAGCCCATAGTCAAACAGGAAGTGGTCGCTTACACCAAAGGCGTTCACCTTTTCACTGCTGGGATAGTCTTCCTGCGCAAACACCTCGTCGAAACCGTTAGTGCGCAGGAAAGCGTTCATATTGTCGTATTGCGACTCATGGGTCATAAAGAACATGTTGTGATAACCCATGGATTTCAGCACTGTCGGCAGTCCCTGACGGTGCGGTGTCACCGTCCCCTTCATCAGGTTCCGCTTCATCAGTGCGGGGAAGGAGTAGAGTGCCGCTGTGATGCCGTGATTGGTGTGTATGCCGGCCGAATAGCAGTTGGTGAACGCCCAGGAACACTGATAGAGGCTGTCGAGAGTGGGGGTGACACGCTCCTGTTGCCCGAAGGTTTGCATCAGACTGGCCGACATCGATTCCATCAGGATGATGACAATGTTTGGCTTCGTTGCTGTGGTGTCGGCTGCGATGTGTCGGCGTAGCACGTTGAGAGAGTCAACGGTTCCTGTGATGCCATAGTGCTGACGGGTGTAGGTGATGGCATCGTCATAGGCCATCAGGTGCAACTCCTTATTCTCCGGCCGCATGTCGTCGAGCCAGCTGGTCAGCAGGTTGAAGGAGGGCGCAATGCCCAACTGGTTCAGAAAGGGGTCGTTGCAGTAGTATGCCTGACTCACCTTGATGGGGTTGTAGCCTATCCGTCCGCGTATGCCGAAGATACACAGTCCGCTCAGCAGCAGGGTCATGGAGAGCCGACAAATAGTCCTCTTAATGTTTCTCCGTGAGTGGGTGCTTGAAGTCTCCTCTGTTCCCGTCTGGACGGCTTGGATGGTGAGTTTTGTCAGCCTGTGCATGAGCCATAGGTAGATGGCGGTGACAACCAGGAACAGGGCGATATAGAGCCAATAGGAACGCTCGCCGACAATCATGCCCGTCGTAGTGCCGGCATAGCCGAACCAGTTAAAGATGGACGAGTTAATGTTCTTGGCGAAGTAGGCATAATACGGTATATTCGCAGCAGTGATGGCAAAGACAATGACATAGAACGTGGCAACATACACCATCACGCCCTTAATTATCCGTCGTGGTATCCAGCCGAAGGACGCAGCCAACAGGCTGACGATGAGAGGAACTACCAGGATGTAACAGCCTACCACATTGTCGAACCACAGACCACGGAGGAAGGCTCCCACAGGGTTGGCATCGGTGACGGACATCTTCGCGTAGAGAGCGACAAACGTGACCAGACGGAACAGTGAGAGTATGGCCAAGCCTAAGAGGTGGATGGTTATCAGGTAAACAACCAGACGTGCATAGGGCGATGATAACACGGCACGCACCCCTCTGCCTTTGAAGACGAAGCGCAGGATGGTGAACTGCACAAGCATGGCCACGAGCATCACCAATGGCGGAGCCACCAGTCGGTGGATGCCCATCTTCAGGAAGATATTGAACAGCACGATGTGAAGCAAATAGTTCACGATATGGCTGGTGGCAAAGCCCATGAAATTCTTCCAAGTAGGCTTGGTATGGAAGGTGAAGTAGTTGGTGGCAAAGAAGTTGATGACAAAGCTCACCAGGTAGCCTGTCGTATAAGCAATGTTCACGTCCGTCCACAGTTGGAGTAGGTAATACACGCCGTAATGAATGGCAGCAGCTACCACACCATTGATGCAGAACCGCATGAACTGACCTCGTGAGTTATCCTTCTTAATATCCACAGACAAATGTTATTTATCTCCTTTATCTTTATTACTCCCCAGAATCTCCTGGATGTGATATAGTGGCCGATGCTTCACCTCCTTGTAAATCTTGCCGATATATGTGCCGGTAATGCCAAGAGAAACCAGGATGAAACCACCTACCAACCACATCGACAGGATAAGTGATGCCCAGCCTGGCACGGCAGTACCAACAATGAGGGAATAGGTCACATAGACGGCAATGCCGCAAGCTATCAACAGGAATATGATGCCGATGTAGTAGATGACCTGCATGGGTCGGGTGCTGAATGATGTGATGCCGTCTAAGGCAAGGCCCATCATCTTATTCAGTGTGTATTTCGATTTCCCAGCTTGACGCTCGCTGATGACATCATCAACTGTGGTCGAGGGCAGTCCGATCATTGGAATCATCCCCCGCAGGTAGAGGTTCCGCTCATCAAAGTCAGCGAGCATGTCGAGGGCACGCCGGCTCATCAACCGGAAGTCAGCATGATTGTAGATACTTTCCACACCCATCGAATGTTGCAACTTGTAGAACGCCATCGCCGACATGCGCTTGACGAAGGGGTCGGCCTTCCTCGATACCTTCACTCCATAGACAATATCGTTGCCCTCAGTGAAGTGGCTCACCATCTGGGGGATGCACTCCAGGTCATCCTGCAGGTCGGCATCGATGGTGATGATGGCATCGGCCCACTCCTTCGCAGTCATCATCCCCGCCATGAGGGCATTCTGGTGGCCGACGTTACGTGTGAGGTTGATGCCGCGAACATACGGGTTCTCACTGTTCAGTTCCTTAATGATGTCCCATGTGCGGTCACGGCTGCCGTCGTTGACAAACACAATCATACTGTCGGCCGAGATCAGTCCCTCGGCCACCATCCGATCAAACAAGGTCGTCAGTCTTTCCGTCGAGTGGCGTAGCACATCCTCCTCATTATAGCAGGGTGACACCGTCGCTAATCGTATCATCTTCTTACCGTATTTACTCGTTTTCCTTTTTTACTTTTTCCACGAATTCCGTGAATGTCACAAAGTTGTAGCCCTTGTCCTTGAGCATGGTAATCAGACGGCTCAACCGCTGCACCATCTCATGACCGCTGTGGTTGCGGATGATGTACGGCATCTTGAACTCCGGGTGCTCCTTCAGGTCGTAAAACTCCCACGGGTGGAAGTACGTGACGAAATAACCGTCGTGACGCAGCGTGCGACGTACCAGCCGGTGGTACAGGCCTTCTGGCAGGTTGTGCAGCGACAGCCAGAATAGTGGAAAGCGCAGCCACGGAGTCACCGAGGCGGGTATCTGCATGACATCATCCTTCATAAACCACTTCCTTGGTGATGTCAGATGCATGTAACGGCCGGGGATGAATGCCGGATTGAGCGACGAGTTATACCGGTAGCCCACATGTGCTATCTCCTCATCATTGACAGGAAACATACGCGGCTGGCGGTAGCCATACACCGTACGCCCCGTCACGCGCTCCACAATCTCTTTCGAGCGAGCGAAGTCCGTAGCCTGTGGCTGCCAGTGGTCAACTCCATGGCATGCCACCTCATGTCCTTCGTCCATAATGCGACGCATCACCTCCGGGGCTTTCTCGGCAAAATTGCCCGTACAGAAGAAGGTGGCTTTCGCCCCCTGTTCCCTCAGCACATCTAAGATGCGGTGGGTGCCCACTGTCGATACGGCCATGCCCTCTTCCAACGAGAAGTCGACACCATGCTCACGTGGCACGTCAAACTCTTCTGTATCAAAGCTCAATAGGATCATACGCATCGCATGAAGACCTTACTCTTCCGTGAACAGCACCTGGATGAGGGTCTGTCCCACGGCCTTGAGGGTGTTTTTGTCAAGGTGGGCCATATCATCGACCACGGTGTGCCAAGTGGGTCCGAAGGTGCTTTCCAGACAGTTGGGGTAATAGGGTATGATGTCGATGGTGGGGATGCCCGCTTTCTGGTTTACAGGCACATGGTCGTCGGTGATTTGCCCGCCCAATTTGAAGGGGAAGTAGTCGCTGTATCCCGCATCACGGGCCGCCTTCCATACTTTGTCAACCACTGATGGGGCGAAGTCCATCGACATGCGCTCCTGATAGAACTGGGCTTGTTGGCCGCCCACCATGTCGAGGAGGATACCATAAAGCGTGGTGTAGGTAGACGGTTTCTGGTAGTTGTTCGCCCAGTATTGCGCTCCCAAGGCCCAGGAATCTTCTGACGAGATGCGCATCCACTGCGGTACGCCCCAGTCCTCGGCATCGAAACACACGAAGTCGACACCTACTTTGAGTGTCGTGTCGTTCTGTAGCAGACGGGCTATTTCAAGCATCACTGCCACACCCGATGCGCCGTCGTTGGCTGCCATCACCGGCTTGCGCCAGTTGGTGCTGTCGGGGTCGTTGTCAGCCCACGGACGACTATCCCAATGGGCGCAGAGCATCACGTGGTAAGGCCGTTCACTATGTATTGAAGCGATGATGTTTGTGCTCTGCAACGGCGTGGCGTCGAACCCGCGCAAGGTGGCTTTCTGGAGGTCCACCGTGCAACCATATTGGCGGAACGCGTTGGCAATCCACGCGGCGCACTTTTCATGGGCATCACTGTTCATGGTGCGCGGTCCGAAATCGCACTGAGCCTGACAGAAGGCAAAGGCAGAGTCGGCATTGAAGTCGGGACCCACAGGTTGGGCCTTTGTCGTAGATACCTCGCCCGTACTTGGTTTATTCTTGTTGCACGAGGCGCTTGTACAGGCCATAACGGCTATCAGTGCCATACTGGCATAAAAGATTTTTTTTGTGTTCATTTTCTCATGTTTTGCACTTGTGCCATCACACGGAGCCAGTTGCCGCCCCATATTTTCTGGATGTCGCGTTCATTGAATTTCCTCCTGAGCAGGTGAAGCGTGAAATTGATTACCTCCGAGGCATCGGCCATGCCACGCACGCCACCGTCGCCGTCGAAGTCGGTGCCCAGTCCCACATGCTCGATGCCCATGATACTGATGGCATGTTCGAGGTGGGCGATGGCATCGAGAATGGATGCTTCGCCTTCTTTGCGTAAGAATCCTCCATAGAGGGTGATATGTGCCACGCCTCCTTTCTTCGCCAACCGGCGCAGCTGGTCGTCGCTGAGGTTGCGGGGCACGTCACACAACGCCTTGCAGTTGCTGTGGCTGCACACGATGGGCGTGGCGCTGATGTCGAGGGCGTCATAGAAACTGCTCTCTGCGGCATGGCTCAGATCGACCATGATACCCAAGCGGTTCATCTCCTGTATCACCTGCTCGCCGAACTTGCTCACGCCGTGGTGCGTCTCACTGCCCTTAGCACTGTCGCAAATATCGTTGTCGCCGTTATGACACAGTGTGATATAGACCACGCCGCGCTGTGCGAAGTGTTTCACATTGGCCACGTCGTGGTTCAAGGCCAGTCCGTTCTCCACAGCGAACATGATGCTCTTGCGACCCTTGCGCTTATCCTCGTACAGTTCTGCTGGACTGCGTGCGATGCTCAGATAACTACGGTTGTTCTTTACAATGTCTTCTATCTTGTCGAAGATAGTGTCTGCATATTCTTTGGGGGTGTTCACGTCGAACTTTACCTTTGAAGAGAAGGTCTCGCCCATCTTGGGCTGGGGGAGGTAAGCGGCCATGATGATGGCATCCTGTCGTCCGTCGGTCATCTTGTGCAGGTCGACGAGGATGCGTGGGTCGCGTTGTTCGAAATGGATGCCCTGCGGGAAGAACATCGGCGTGTCGCAGTGGGTGTCGAGGGTGAGGATGCGGCTGTGCAGTTTTTTTGCCACGTAGAAATTATTGGCTTGGTGGACAAGCCATTCAAAGAGTTTCAGCCCCTCTGCGCCCAGCCATTCCGGATGCCATTGCACACCGAGGATAGGTTTGTATTCGCTGCTCTCCATGGCTTCGACCACACCGTCGGGAGCTGTGGCGTTCACACGGAAACGCTTTCCGGGGTCGGCCACCGCCTGATGATGGAAACTGTTCACGAAGATACGATCGGCATCATAGATGTCGTGGAGCATGGTGTCGGGCTTGATATCTACAGAGTGCGACAGCAGGTCGCGGTCGCCGTCCTGGCTGTGCTTGATGAGTGAGACAGGTGTATTCTCAGTTTCTTTTTCCTTCTCCTTCTCCTTCTTCCCGTTACGTTTCTTGTCGTCGGGGTTATTGTCACCCTTGCTTTCCCATGTGGCGGCGATATCTTGTTTCACCTTGCCATCAAGGGCCACGGCGAGAGTCTGTATGCCACGACAGATGCCAAGGATAGGTATCTGCCGGTTGTAGGCCAGCCGGGTGATAAGCAGCTCCGGCAGGTCGCGCGTGGCATTGATGCCATGCAGTTGTGGTGACGGCTCTTCGCCGGTCCACAAGGGGTTGATGTCACCACCGCCGGTGAGCAGCAGCCCGTCAATATGGTCGAGGGTGTTGACGATGGCTGCCTTATCAGCCACCGGGGGTATAATGACGGGTGTGCCTCCTGCATCTACCACCTGTTGGTAATACTTGTCTCGCAGACAGGCATCACCGTTGGCATAATTGGCCGTTATGCCTATGATGGGTTGGTGGTTGGCTTCGGGAAAAGTGTTGTATATCTGTTCGAGATGGTCGTTTAGTTGGAAAGAAATCATAGCCGTGGCATTATTCTTCGTTGGTCTTGACAGGTATTTCTCGTTTTATGCTTTGTTCCAGGGAGATGAGTGTTTCCGTGGCAACTACACCAGGGATGCCTTGCAGTTGTGTGTTGAGCAGGTGCATGAGCTGTTCATTGTCGCGGGCGTAGAGCTTAACAAGCATGGTGTAGGGTCCCGTGGTGAAGTGACATTCCACGATTTCGGGGATATGGCGCAACCGTTCCACCACGTCTTTGTACATTGAACCCCTTTCGAGGGTGATGCCCACGTAGGTGCAGGTGGAATAGCCGAGACTCTTGGGGTTGACATCGAAGCCGCTACCGGTGATGACCCCATCTTCGATGAGTCGTTGCACCCGTTGGTGTATGGCTGCCCGCGAAACGTTACATTCTGCTGCTACGTCTTTGAAAGGTATCCTGGCGTTAAGTGAGAGGATACTGAGGATTTTCTTGTCAAGATTGTCGATTTTTTCCATTTTGTAAGATGATTTGTCGTTTTGACCACTTTATATGGTCAATTTGGTAGCAAAAGTACAACATCTAAATGAAATAAGCAACAAAATGACAGAATTTTTGAGCAAGAAGTTAAATAATGAGGGACGAACGCTATTCTTTTTTCGTCCGTCCCTCATCATTCAGTTTTTATCGCGTGTCGCATTTACTCTTTTTTAGTAGTTAAGTAGTTAAGAAGTTATCGCTTCGCTCGGCAGTTATGCTATTACCTTGCAATATGCCATTTCAATCGTGTGGGTATAAGGCTACTCCTTTACTTTTTAACTCCTCTCAAAATGCGAAGGTTGGTTTATTTATCGCTCTTCGCTTTGACCTCATCGACTTCGACAATGAAGATGAGGGGTGAATAGGCAGGAATCTTGCCAGCTTCGCGTGCTCCGTAGGCCAGTTCCTGCGGGATGTAGAGTTCCCATTTGCTGCCTTGGGGCATGAGGGTGAGCGCTTCCGTCCATCCCTTGATGACCTGATTGGGTTTGAAGGTGCTGGTCTGCGGGTTACGCTCATACGAGCTGTCGAATACGGTGCCGTCGATGAGACGTCCTTCGTATTTCACCACTACCTCGTCGTCGGCAGAGGCCACAGGGCCGTTGCCTTGGCGAAGTACTTTGTATTGCAGTCCGCTGGGTCTGGTCACCACCCCTTCTTTCTTGCCGTTCTGAGCCATAAAGTTCTTGCTCAGCTGCATAGCTTTTTCTGCGGTGGCCCGTTGTGCTGCCTGCGTGATGTGAGCCGCTGTGGAATCGGTGAGCAGCGAGTGGTCCTGGCGCAGCGATGCGATAAATCCTTTGTTAAAGAGTTGAGAGTCCAAGGTGTCGGCGGTGAGAGCACCTTTCAGGTTTTTCTCTTCCGCTCCTATGATGCGTCCAGCCACCATTCCTGCCAGTTGCACACCGGCACTGTAGCCTTTGCCGCGCATATTGCCCAGAGCGGCAACGGTCTCTTCATAGCCGCGGATAAATTCTGGCATATCCGCCTCTTCCACGCCGAACTGCTGTTTGAGATACGCTTTCAGCCCTTTGGTGGCTTCCATGCCTGCGGCATAGCTCAGAGAGTCCTCAGGAGTGACGAGTTGAGTGACAGTGGCTACTTTGCCTTTCTTCTTGCCTTTTTTGGATTGCGCAAGCGTTGTATTGAAAGAGGCACTCGCCAGAATGACGAGTGCCAATAACAGGTATCTTCTCATGATGGATGATTATTTCTTCTGCACCTGAGCGGGATTAATGGTGATGGCCTGTGCCGGCTGGCTCTTCGGTTTTTGTTCAGCACTCAACAGTTGGAGTTTGAACACCAGCGGAGCGAAAGGAGGAATACTCTGCATGCCGCGTGCGCCATAGCCCAGTTGCTGTGGGATATACACTTCCCATGTTGAACCGACAGGCATGTGAAGCAGTGCCTCGCGGAAACCCTTGATGACAGCTTGTTCGCGTGAAAGGTCAACGGTCATGGGGTCACGGTTGAAGGAACTGTCAAATACGGTGTCGTTGGTGAGTTTGCCTTCATAGTGTACCTTCACAATCATCGAGTCAGTAGGAACGGCACCCGAACCTTCGGTAATCACCTTGTACTGCAGGCCGGAGGGAAGGGTCTTCACACCTTCTTTCTTGGCATTCTCGGCCATCCATTTCTCACCTTCTTCTTTCTCTTTCTTGTAGCGTTTGGCTACTACGTTTTCGTGAACTTTGTCTGCCATTGGCTCAATCAAGCCCTGGGCAATATCGGGATCGATGGAAGCCTTGCCCTTGACACCGTCGATGAGACCGGCGGTCAGGTTGCTGTACGACACATGTTCGGTGCTGTCACCGGCGAAGATAGAATTGTTGATGCCTTCGGACATCTGTCTTCCAACCTGCAAACCAAGCACATAAGCGGCCTTTTTCTTATCACCGGCAGTCTCCACACCCTCGTTGAAGCCTTCGATAAAGTCATCGATATAAGCAGTGTCGATGCCTTGCTGTAAGAGGTAGTCTTTCATATGAGCACCGTTAGCCACGCCGATGGCATAGCTGAGGGTGTCAACGTCGTTCTTGAGGTCGGCCTTGGGCTTGCTGCCGCAAGAGACGAACACTGCTGCCGTAACCAAACTGGCAGCCATGAATAGAATTTTTTTCATTTTTAGTTTATGAGTTTTTAGTTTATGAATTCTTGGCTTATGAGGTTTTGGAACTATCTTATTTTACCTCAATCAGTTCCACGTCGAAGATAAGTGCGGAAAAGGGGGGGATGGATGTACCCGCGCCGCGTTCGCCATAGCCCAGGCGGTAGGGAATGAAGAAACGGTATTTGGCACCTTCCTGCATGAGTTGCAGTCCTTCCGTCCAACCCGTGATGACTTGGTCGAGACCGAAGGTGGCTGGTTCGCCACGTTGTACGCTGCTGTCGAACACGGTGCCGTCGATGAGGAAACCCTCGTAATGGCATTTCACCTGATCGGTGGCTTTGGGTTTGCGACCGTTGCCTTCACGAAGCACCTGATACTGCAGTCCGCTGGGCAATGTGATAATACCCTCGCGTTTAGCATTCTCGGTCAGATATTCTTCTCCGGCCTTCTTGGCCACCATGCCCTGTGCCTCGCTCTCAGCATTGAGTTTCTCTTCCTGTTTTTGGAAATATTCCTGCACCACGGCTTGGGCCTCACGATGAGACATCTTCGTCTTGTTGCCCTTAAGCACATCGGTGATGGCTGCGGCAAATTCGCTCACGTTGAGGTCGTCGGCGCCCATTTGTGCCAACTGTTGACCTATACCCAGTCCGAGGGCATAACTGAAATTGTTCATAATAGCTTTCTCTGTTTTATTATTTTGAGGGTGCAAATTTACGATTTTTCCCCCATAGGCATTGCATATTTGCAGAAAAATTAATATTTTTGTACATTATTAATTAACCTTTTCGCAAAAATCAAATATTTTTAGACTTATGGAAAAGAAAAAGATAGTGGTTCTCACCGGTGCGGGCATGTCAGTAGAGAGTGGTCTGAAGACCTTCCGTGATGCCGACGGTTTATGGGAGAATTATCCTGTTTCACGTGTTGCTACCCATGAAGGATGGGTGAGCGACCCCGAGTATGTGAACGCCTTCTACAATATGCTGCGTAAGAAATGCCAAGGAACACAGCCCAATGATGGTCATCGGTTGGTGGCTGGTCTGGAACGTTGGTACGATGTGGATGTCGTGACACAGAATGTAGAT
The DNA here is from genome assembly GCA_017548605.1 of Prevotella sp. Taxonomy (GTDB): domain Bacteria; phylum Bacteroidota; class Bacteroidia; order Bacteroidales; family Bacteroidaceae; genus Prevotella. The sequence goes on from JAFYZT010000008.1 coordinate 69,107, forward strand.
AACCTGCATGAGGTGGCGGGCAGCACCCATGTGATTCACCTGCATGGCGAACTGATGAAGGTATGCTCGTCGCGCGACCCGTGGGACAGTCGTTATATCCGCACCCTCAAAGCTCCGAACCTTGATGTGGCTCCGGGTGAAAAAGCGGGTGACGGTTCCCTGCTCCGACCCCATATCGTGTTCTTCAACGAGGCTGTGCCGATGATAGAAAAAGCCGCCCATGCGGTGCAGATGGCCGACATTCTTATCGTGATAGGAACCTCGCTGGTAGTCTATCCTGCTGCCGGACTGTTACATTATGCCCCCAGCGACTGTCCCATCTACCTCATTGACCCAGGTGATGTGAAGGCAGGTGTGCCGCGTGTGAATCACATTCAGAAAGGTGCCTCGGAGGGCATGAAGGAACTGTATAAAGTTTTGGGTCTGAATGCTTAATAATGAACAAAAAAACAATGAAGGCCGAATGTATGTTGAACATTCGGCCTTCATCATTTTATTTCCCTAACCATTCGGCCTTGCGGAAGGATTCGCCTGTCATGTAGTTGAGCGATTTCTCCGTGTCGAGGCTTTGGATGATGTATTTGCGTCGGCTGTTGCCTGTCACTTTTTTTCCGGAGGCCGACTGCACCTCGTTTTGTGTCACCCAGAGCACATATTCCTCTTTATCATCAAGTTGCCAGGTACCTTTGATGAGCACTTTCTCACCATTGGAGGTCATGGTATGGTTCACGTATTCGCCGTTGGCGTAGAACGTCTCGATGCCCTTGGGGTAGGCTGTGCCTTTTTTCCCTTCAGGTGTGCTCTCCTCGTATTTCCATGTGCCCAGGATGAAGAAATCCCATTTGGCATCTTTTGCCACACTGGTTTGTGGGGTCGGTTCTGTTGATGTCGTTGCTTTATCCTTGCAGCCACAGACGAGAATGGCGCAGACAATGAACAATATGTATTTTTTCATAATGTGTAGTTGCGTTGATTGTTATTTACCCCGTTTCTGTTTGTACTGACGTGATGCCGCCTGCGCCTGACGAATAGCCGCCTCAGCCTCATCGAGGTATCCGCCGTATTCACTGGCTCCGGCAGCTTGCAGTTCAGCACGTGCTTTCCGGATTTCGGCCAGGGCTTGTTCCACCTCGGCATCAGTCATCTCCATCTGCTGGTCGGCCTGCTGCAGTTTCTGCTGCGCCGCTGCAGCATCTGTTTTGCTCTTGCCAGCCTGTGTCTGTGTCGTCTGTGCGCTCTGCTCTTTTTGCTGTACTTGTTGCTTGAGTGTTTCGGTGAGTTGTTGTTCGTAGATGACATCTAACAGTTTTTCGTGGACTACCCATGGCAGGTCGTTATTGACGAACCAGTTGGGGTCTTCCTTGGCCATCCACTCCATGTCTTCCTTGGTGACGGACTCGGGATCGCGTCCGAGAAAACTACCTGTGCTGTCTTTCCACACCCATGTCTTGCGTTTGGGGTCCCACTCCTTGTGAACATAGGGATTGTTACCCGACTTGTCGCCGTTGAAGAAGACGAACTGGTCTATTTTGTCTATGGGGAGTGCTTCTTCCGAAGAGCAGAGATAGTCACCGTTGCTGTTTGTCCAGTATTTTTCCCCGGTCTTGGGGTTGGTGGTCTCATGTACGCCAGGTGCCTCTGTATTGACGAAGCAGATGGCCTGTAGTGACAATGGCACAGTCATAGTGGCCATGCAGAGTGTAAGGATTTTTAGGATTCTCATAGTTATATAAATGATTGGTAAATAATGTCAAGACCTCACCACATTTCTTTCTGCCGCTGTCCCATACGTGCCTCCACCACGTTGACCACATAGTCACCTAGTTTCTCACATTCGTTGATGATGTCCATGTAGATGGTGCCCACGGCGTAAGTGTATTCGTGGTTGTTCACATCGATGATGTTCTGGCTCTTGAGTTGGTTGCGGTAGTTGTTAATCTCGTTTTCTATATTGAACGTACGGTTTACGTCGAAAACTTCTTTCCTTCCTCCCATGAGTGCGTTCATCTGTGTCAGGGCGGAGTCGGTCAGCGTGAACATTTGGTGGATATGTTCGTATTGCTTTTCGTTGAAATGGTCTTCCTTGGTGATGAACTTGCGGTTGATGGTGCGGGCGATGTTGTAGCATGAGTCGCCGATGCTCTCCAACTCGCTGATTTCGCGTAGCATGGCGCGTATTTTTGCTTTCGTCTCGTCGGAGAGATGGGCATCGCTCACATGGTCGAGATACTTGGCTATTTCCAACTCCATATTGTCGCTGATACCCTCGTATTTCTCGATGCGTGAGAACAGTTTGTTGAACTGTTGGCCGTCTTTCTCCGTTACCAGGGTCTGTACCATTCCGAACATACGCTGGATGCGTTCCGAGAACGAGCGTATTTCTTTTTGAGCCTCCAGCACCGAAAGTTCCGGTGTCTTCATGATACCCGAGGTGATAAAATGTAGCCTGAAATCCTCTTCCTCATCTTGTTTCTTTTGTTTGATGACACGGCAGACAAATTTCTCTATCTGCGGCACGAACCAGATAAGCAACAGTGTGTTAGTGACGTTGAATGCCGAGTGGAAAGCCGCCAGCACCATCGATGCCTTGATGGCGAACCCTGGTGCCGTTGGTGCCATGTTGCGGTCAAAGCCCACGATATGGCACACCATGTTAAAGAAGGGATTGAGTAATATGAGTACCCAAAGAACGCCGAGGCAATTGATGGAGAGGTGGGCGAAGGCAGCCCTCCTCGCCTGCGTGTTGGCTCCCATGGCCACAATGTTCGATGTGATGGTTGTTCCGATGTTTTCGCCCAGCACGAGCATGATGCCCTGGTCGATACTCAACACACCGGTGGAGCAGAGTGTCATGGTGATGGCCATGATGGCCGCCGACGACTGCACGCAGAGGGTGAGCACGGTACCGGCTAGTAAGAAGAGCAGCGAGTTCCAGAAATTCTTGTCGTTGAAATTCTCGAAGAAGGCGCTGATGGCTCCTGTAGTGTCGTTCATCACCAAGTCTTGGCCTGTGGCTTTCAGCGTGCCCAGTCCGAGGAAAAGGAAGGCCACGCCGAAAAGGAAGTCGCCCAAGATGCGGCGTTTCTTCATATAGATGAGGATAATGCCGAGGAAGAAGGCGGGATAAACAAAGTCGGTGATATTAAACGAGAATCCCAAACTCATGATCCATGCCGTGACGGTCGTTCCGATGTGGGCACCCATGATGACGGAGATGGCCTGTACGAGGGTGAGCAGTCCCGCGTTGACAAACGATACGGTCATCAATGTGGTAGCTGTTGACGACTGCACCGCCGCGGTGACAAACATACCCGTTAGCATGCCCGTGAAGCGGTTGGTGGTCATGGCACCGAGCACATGGCGCAGCTGGGGACCCGCCATTTTCTGCAAACTGTCGCTCATGGATTTCATACCATACATGAGCAGGGCGAGCGACCCAATGAGTTTGAAAAAGATCCAAATCGACATAAAATAATGCTTTTTTTCTGGTGATGGTCGATGGTTTGCGTTTTTTTTCTTACCTTTACACGGTGTTTAACGCTTTAATGACAAACGGCCATGAACCAGACAGTACAAATCCGTTGCAAAAATAATAAAAAAACTCAAAAATTCCCAATAGGCAGCACACTTTATGATATTTTTCAAGGTTTCGAGCTTGAAATGCCCTACGGGCCTGTAAATGCCAAGGTGAACAATAAAGTGGAGGGCATGGACTTCCGAGTATTCCACGACAAAGACGTGGAGTTTCTCGACCTTTCTTCTTCTTCGGGAAATCGCGCGTACACACGTACCTTGTTTTTTGTCCTTTGCAAGGCTGTTCATGACCTTTTCCCCACGGGCAGTGTGACCATTGATATTCCCGTGAGCAACGGCTATTATTGTGACCTCTGTCTGGGTCGTGCCGTCACTCTTCAGGATGTTGATGCGCTACGCCGTCGCATGCAGGAGATTATCGATGCGGGTTATGAAATCGGACATTATGAATGTCCTACCGATGAGGCCTTGCAGATTTTCGAGGAAAGGGGCACCAGTTCAAAGGTGAAACTGTTGCGCACCATAGGTCGGCTCTATACCACCTATTACGACATCGACGGATATGCTGATTATTACTATGGTTCGCTGCTTACCAATACCAATCAGTTACACCTGTTCGATGTGGTGAAATATTATGACGGAGTGTTGCTTCGCGCTCCCCTGAAAAGTGACCCGTCGGCTTTGGGACCACTGATTCGGCAAGACAAGATGTTCAGCATTTTCAAGGAACAGCATCGCTGGCAGGAGATTCTGGGCATGACCACCATCGGAGACTTCAACGAGGCGGTGATGGCGGGTTATGCCACTCAGATTGTCAATGTGTCGGAATCGTTGCAGGAGAAGAAGATAGCGCATATCGCCGAGCAGATTGCCGATCGTCGTGGCGTGCGTGTGGTACTCATTGCCGGTCCTTCGTCGAGTGGCAAGACCACCACATGCAAGCGACTAGCCATCCAACTGGCTTGTAACGGTCTGAAACCTATCATGCTCTCACTCGATGACTTCTTCCTCGACCGTGAGTTCACGCCTCGCGATGAAACGGGCGACTATGATTTTGAGAGCCTCTATGCTTTGGACATACCGTTGCTCAATGATACGCTGAATGCCTTACTCCGTGGTGAGGAGGTGCAGTTGCCGAAGTACAATTTCCAGAAAGGTGCCAAGGAGAAAGGGAAGAAACTGCGTCTTGGTACTAACGAGGTGTTGGTTATTGAGGGCATACACGCCCTGAACCCGGAACTCACTAAACAAGTGCCCGAGGAACAGAAGTTCCGTGTCTATGCCTCGGCGCTCACATCCATCCTTCTCGACCGTCATAATTATATCCCTACCACTGACAATCGTCTTCTTCGTCGTATCATTCGCGACTATAAATACCGTGGTGTGAGTGCTGAGGAGACGATACGTCGCTGGCCGTCGGTCAGGGCAGGTGAGCAGAAATGGATATTCCCGTTCCAAGAGAATGCCGATGAGATGTTCAACACCGCCATGATATATGAACTGGCAGTTATACGCCAGCAGGCCGAACCGTTGCTCGAACTGGTGCCCGAACGTGCCGATGAATATTCCGAGGCCTACCGCCTGAAGAAATTCTTACGTTATATCCGGCCTATTCCCAACAAACAGTTGCCGCCCACTTCATTACTCCGTGAGTTCCTCGGTGGCAGCTCGTTTAAGTATTGATTTACCCCTAACCTTCCAAAGGGAGGGAGGAAGAATTTCCCAAGACTTGTCAAAAAAGAAATATGCGGGGTATTCCCGCATATTTCTTTTTTGTTATTACTCCTTGGAAGGGTAGGAGTGGGTATTTTATTTGACTGTCTTGGCGAACTCAGCTTCAAGCCAGCCGTTTTTCTTCATGTCTTTCAACGAGAGGCTTGCCTCAGGTAAACCGAAAGCGTATGGCAGGATTTCATATTGCTGATATATGAACACCACGCTATCATTGTTGATGTAAATACCTTTTTCCGGCAATTCTACAATATTATCCTTGCCCGTTTCATCCTTTAACGGTGATTCAGCCTCGTTGTAATCACTACCCATCGTGTCCTTGAGGTATTTCTCCAGTTCTTGGGTCACGGCTTTCCTCACCTCATCAATCTTGTCTTGTGCCAGGATATTCTTGCCGAGTACCTTGCCATCGGCCTTGTTGAATGTAACGCCTTCAAAAAGAGCTGATCCGTGTGCACCAGCCAGATACACATCTTGTATCACACCCATGGTGATTATCTGATCGTTCTCATACAAAATCTTGATTTCCATCTCATGCCAAAGGTTGGGACCTTCCGGGTCGTCGCCTTCATAGTCGGCATCTTCCTTCATTTCATTCGCCCTGTTCTCGACGAAGAAGCGGGCCATGGCCTTGAGGTCGTTGGCGTCAACACTGTCGTTTGCTTCGACAGCAGCCTTGATCATTTGGTTGATGCTCTTGGTCAAGGCTTCGTTTCCAACGGGAACGACAATCTTTATCTTTGTGGAGATGTCTTGTTTACCTTGGTGTATTTTGAGGGAATCTATCACGCTGTCCGTTTTTGGACTGTTGTCAGCTTCTGGTGTTCCCGTTCCATTTTTGTTACATGCCATGATGAGCAGCATGGCACAGGCAAAAAACAATAATTTTTTCATGTCGTAGTGTTATTGAAATGTTTGTTTTATAGTTATTAATTTCAAAAAGAGAATATCGTTGCTTACCACTCTTCCGTGCGTTCTTCCACGGCTTTGATGGTTTCTGCATTGAGTTGCTCCAGCGGAGTGAGGTGTACCTGATTATTGTCGGCCACGGGCTTGTATCCTTTCACCTTGCTGAAACGTTGCTGCAGGTCGGGGGAATTGAACTTATACCCATGACGTGCCCAAATCTCGTTGCGCATAATACGCAAATCTTCTTTATCATAACCTTCAATCATACCTACGGTAAGCGGTTGTGTGGATGCGAAACCATAACGCCATTGCTGTTGGTCTTCCTGTGACAGTGAAAGGGATATGGTCTTGCCCCCGTTCATGGGTTCCCACAGTTCTTCATCCTGACTGTCTTGTTTCACCTCAGTGAGCGTCATTTTCCCTTTGGCAGCCTCCACGCTCCAGTGTGAGCCGTCGTTGAGGGTAATGACGTTGTAAGGTGTGTCGTAAACATATTCGAACTTATATTTGCCGCTGCCCGAGGGGAAAGAGTAGCTTTGATCGGCTTTTAAGGTATAGCGTTTGCCGTCGGCACTTTGCCAGTTGCCCGACATCCATTGAGCCATACTGGCTTGCATGGAAGCATCCAGTGCTTTCATGCCGTCGTCGGTACTCAGGAGAACAGAACGCACTCCCAATGTCTTATGCTTGATGACGATGACCGGCTTGCCGTCAAAGGCTTTCAGCTCTGCGGTCAGGTCGTTGGGTTCCAGTCCGAGCATTCCACGTGCCGATACGGATGCTTCAGCTTCCATCTCCGGGTCGTTTTCCCAAAGAGCAGGTACCACCTTATAACGATTGTTGCCGTTGGCCTTCAGTCCAAATACAGCACCACCCTCGTGGAGTGTACCTCCGAAGAAGACGAGCACATCGCCATCCTTGCGCACCTGGAACCATTCCAAGCCATCATGCCATTTTGAACCTACTTCAATGGAAGCCTTGACGGCCTCTGCTGATTGTGTTTGGGTGGACTCTTGGTTGGTGCCCTTCTCACCCGTTTCCGCTGTTTTTTTTGCATTGCCGTTGCATGCCATCATCGAGATGAGAGCCACGGTCAAGAATAATGATTTTCTAATCATGGTGAATTTTAATAAAATATCAAATAGGGATTATAAGTTGTTCCACGTGCAAAATTGATTTCTCTTTGTTATTGGAAGATTAGTCTGCTTCGTTCGCAGCCATGGCTTCCAGCAACTGCAGATTGATTGTTTCTATTTCGCTGGCCTTGTCACCCTTGGCTTTCAAGGCATCAATCATCTTTTTGCGCTCACCCTTGGTGAAATAGCTCAGTTGTGAGGTCGTGAGAACATCTTTCGACACGTTGCCAGTCTGGTCTTCCGAACCCTGTACACGCTTCAGTACGATGGGCTGTCCAGCATCGTCCCATACTTCTTCGTCTTCTTTCGACTGCTTCACTGGTTGCAGTGTCGCTCCATCGTCGGTGCGCTCTAAGGTGAAAGCATCATTGCCCAGCTTGAATGTTCCAGAAGGCAGGTCGTACATAGTAACCGGTTCGAAGGTGGTGGCTTCAGCATTCAGTCCGGTCACCTCGGGTTTGTCAACACTGAACACCACCTTTGTTCCGTCTTCTTTCGTATATTCACCACTGAAGAGGTAACGCAGTAAATCTGCTTTCATCGTTTGGTTGATATCGCTGGTCTCCACATAGACAGCTATAGCCTTGTTATTCTTATCATACTGTATGAGCATTTTCTTGTCGTTGAATACCTTCGGTAAGAACTTGTCCCCTTCTTCTCCCGTGAAGACATAGCCTTCATAATAGTTGGAGTCGTTTTTTGCTAGTCCATTGTTACCCTTGGCACCTACGAATCCCTCTTCTGTGGGTACGAGCGCGAACATGATACCTCCTTCATGTACACTGCCGCCTTCGCAGTTGAAGATGCTGTCAGCTTTTGTGACGTTGAAGAAGTAGAGTCCGTCCGTCCAGGTCTTACCTGCGATGTCGAAGTTCTCCTCATTACCTTTGTTTCCCTGATTGTGGCAAGCTCCCAGTCCCATCAGTCCGATGGCGAGAATTGCCAGAAAAGCCTTTTTTTTCATATGTTTTCTAATAAATTATTAATGAATGAACAGACCTATAATTATGAGTGCTCATAATTCGTGCAAATTTAAGTAAAATAAAAAAATGTGACAAATAAAAGTGTGGATTTTTGCAAAAAAAGCAAAAGTCCACACTTATTTTATGATTGATGGGTGATTATATCCGGTCATTGCTGACCGCCAGCCATCGTGTTTGGGGATAAACAGAAAACAGTATTATTTGTCGTTTATGAACTCCACGATATACCATTTACCCTTTTCATAGCCGCTTGACCACAACCAATCGGCTTCGTCTCCGTTACCGTTGAACTCAAATTCAAGGCCTTCTTCTTCACCTGTTTTTTTAGGGGCTTTCTTCATGAAGTCGTTATAGTCAGCTTCACTGCGGAATGCGATGTAACCAGAGGCTACCGACTCTGCAGTCAGGTGGATAACCACGGCATGATCATCGTCGGCTGTTACTTTCTTGGTAATGCCTTCCTCGTCGATTTCCACCGTTGCTCCCTTTCCGTAATAGTATTGCACATTGTCGCACTGTGCCTCTTTTGCTTCCTCCTTGAAGGATTTCAGGACCTTGATACCCATGGAATCAAGCAGGGTCTGAGGTACAGCATCCCAGTCGGCATCTATCAGGGCAGCCAGGTTTTCGGAGGTAATGTTAGCGGCAGTCGTTTCTGCTTTCTCTGCTTTGTCTGTCGGTTCAGCAGTCTTTGACTTGCATGCTGACATGCCAATAGCAGCCAGCGCAACGATTGTCAAGGATAAAAATACTTTCTTCATATTTAATTTAGGTTATTAATGATGATAATTTGCAAAGACAACACAGATGGGCATTACATGGCGATGCGGAAACCGAGGCCCGGGGAGATATAGCCGGGTGAGAAACTGCGTATCGATATACGGCAGTCTTTAGGCTCGTTACTGAAACTGGCGCCACGTGTTACGTTGGCATCAGCATTGTCATCGGAGACCTTCGGGTTCGTTTGGGCAGCACTGCTGTAAGGGCCGTAACCATCGCAGCACCACTCCCACACGTTACCGGTCATATCGTAAAGACCCAATTCGTTGGGAGCCTTCAGTTTCACGGGGTGTGTTTTATTGTCGCTGTTACTTTCATACCAGGCCACGGAGCCGATATCGTTGCTGCCTGCATATTTATAGCCGCGGCTCTTGGTGCCGCCACGCGCAGCAAACTCCCATTCTGCTTCGGTGGGGAGGCGGAACTTAAGGCCGGTGAGGGCATTCAGTTTCTCTACAAATAATTCGCAGTCTTCCAATGATACCAGTTCCACGGGCATACCGGGAGCCTTGTATTCTGAAGGATTGTCGCCACCCAAGACTGCCACCCACAGTGCCTGTGTCACTTCCGTCTCGCCGATGTAATAGTCGGAGAGCGTGACTTTGTGGGCGGGTTTCTCGTTGGCTTTGGCATCGCTTGCTTGCTCCGGTGTGGCTCCCATGGTGTAGGTGCCACCCTTGACAAAGACCATGGTAAACGTGATACCGTTGGCTGTTATGGTGATGTTTTCACCAGAAGATGCTTTCTGTGCCATAGCTACAGAGCAAGTCATGAGGGTGATGAGTAGAGCGGAAAATAGCTTTTTCATGATGTAACTTTTTTAGTTGATTTAAATTTCATGCAAAAATAGGACAAGGTGTGTAATCATACAAAAAATATAGTGTGGATTTTTGTGCTTTAACAAAATTCCACACTTTTTTACATTTGTTTTCAAGGGAGGTTGTTCGAGAGTCATTTCGTTCTTTTAATCCAATCTCTGGGTTTAAGGTCGAAATCCTATGAATAGAATGGGATAAGAGTGCTAATTGTGTCTAAATTACTTAATCTAATAATATGAATGCCGCCCAGAATTGGGGCTTGTCAAACTGACCATTATCCACGGTGCGGAGGTGATGCTGTGCGTTCTGGAAGGCATCACGTTTCGATTGGCCTTGCAGCAGGTTCTCGTAGAATGCTGTCATGAGAATCTGCGTGGCCTCGTCGTTCACCTCCCATAGGCTCATGACGATGGTCTGGGCCCCCGCCTTCTTGAAACCCCGTTGTAGCCCGAAGACTCCCTCACCTTGGTTGATGTCGCCGTTGCCCGTCTTGCACGCAGAGAGTACCACGAGGTCTAGACCGCGCAGGTCAAGTCGAGAGATTTCCTGTGCCGTGAGTACACCGTCATCCACGTCCAACGGCCTGTCTTCGCCGTGCAACGTTTCGTTGGCTCCTGCCATGAGCAGACCGCTGCGTGTGAGTGCCTTGTCCTCGAGGTCTGCCGCGCTGCGTTGGTCGTCATGTCCGAGGAAGCGAAGTTTATCCTGACTTCTCGCATAGTCTGCCCTGTCCTCGGTGAGATAGAATCCGTGAGTTGCGATATGGATTATTCTTGGCGAGTGCGACGAGAGCGATTTCACAGATGTCTCTGTGGCTTCCTTTCCTGTGGTCAAAGTAGCAATCTGTTTCTTAATGTCAAATGAAGCCTTGATTTCTTGCACCTCGGTGAGTGTTTGTGGCAAATAGTTGGCCGTCATCCCACGAACATCCAGGCTGTCGATGAGAGAACGGTGCAGGGCAATGGATACTGAAGCCTCCCCCGTCCCCTCCAAAGGAGGGGTGCCGCTGATTGAGGCATTGTAATCAACTCCCCCGAACAAGGAAGCCGTAACGCGCTCCCCTCCTTGGGAGGGGTTGGGGGAGGTTTCCCTCACCCTCCCTTGGGGAGGGGCGGGGTGGATTTCAGCGCGGCTTTCAGAGAGGGCGATTATCTCCCTCGTCGTGGACAGCCGGTACATCTCATAGTTCTCCATTCCCGCCGCATATTCGATGCCGATGTTGTGCAGTGCTCCTGCAGGTGAGAAAAAGATTCTCTTGATGCCCTTCAGTTCCTGTTGTAAAGGTTGCCACACAAGAGCAGTTACTTCTGGGCAATGATAATACTGCTGGTCGCTGACTGATTGCAATTGCTGTTGCTCGAACAATGGTATGAACTTTGGTTCGGTATCATCCTTCCGCAGCGTGAGTGCAGCCACCATCGTGCTGTCTGAACCCCATACGTTAAAAGACAGGAATTCCACGGCTATCTCGTCACTCTTCAACGCCCCCTGCACATCTTGCCATGTGGTTCGCAACTTGCGGGTGAAGTCTCCGTATACTTTTGAACGTTTTACTAATGCTTGTTCTTGTCGGTCAACTGCCTGTGCCAAAGAATCGGTATTGGTATGCCGCTCGGCGATGGGTGTCTCATACGATTTCTGCAATTGCATTCTGTTCATCTGCAGTTTCTCAAACATCCTCAGTGCCTCTTCGTCGCCGCTCTCCTGAATAAGTCGGTTCATTTCTATTTCCGTAGAAAGGAGCAGCCCCTTCGTAAATAGTGCCGATTTGTCGTAGAGGTCGGGGACGGTAGTGGCTTGGGACTGATAAGTGAAGGAAGGGTAGATGTCTGTGAAATCATAGGAATCTTTTGCCCAGAACATCGAACGCTGGGTAGATGTTAATCCTGTGAATTGTTGTAGGGTGTTGGACTGTTTGATGGAAATGTTTTCATTATAGTATTTAAACATCTTGGTATAGTCGCCGAGATAGTAGTAATAATTGGCGAGGTTGCCCAGTGACGTGGCGTAATCGGGATGTTTCTCTCCGAGCACTTCCCTTTGGATTTCCATGGCCTTTGTTTCCATTTCCACCGCTTTGGCGTAGTCGCCGAGATGGGAGTAATAACTAGCGAGGTTGCCCAGTGACGTGGCGTAGTCTGGATGTTTCTCTCCGAGCACTTCCCTTTGGATTTCCATGGCTTTCGTTCCCATTTCCACCGCCTTGGCATAGTCGCCGAGATTGGAGTAATAAAGGGCGAAGTTGTTCAGGGACAAGGCGTAATCTGGATGTTTCTCCCCGAGTGCTTCCCGAAGGATTTCCATGGCTAGTGTTCCCATTTCCGCCGCCTTGTCGTAGTCGCCGAAATCGGAGTAATAAAGGGCGAGGTTGTTCAGGGACATGGCGTAGTTGGGATGTTTCTCCCCGAGTGCTTCCCGAAGGATTTCCATGGCTAGTGTTCCCATTTCCACCGCCTTGTCGTAGTTGCCGAGGCTGTAATAATAATTGGCGAGGCTGATTAGTGACGTGGCGTAATCGGGATGTTTCATTCCGAGCACTTCCTTTTGGATTTCCACGGCCTTTGTTCCCATTTCCACCGCCTTGGCGTAGTCACCGAGATGGGAGTAATAACCAGCGAGGTTGTTTAGTGAAATGGCGTAATCTGGATGTTTCTCCCCGAGTGCTTCCCGGAGGATCTCCATGGCTTGTGTTCCCATTTCCACTGCCTTGTCGTAGTTGCCGAGGTAGTCATAATAATTGGCGAGGTTGATTCGTGATGTGGCGTAATCGGGATGTTTTTCTCCGAACATTTCCCTACGTATTTCCATGGCTAGTGTTCCTAGTTCCATCGCCTTGGCGTAGTCGCCGAGATAGTAGTAATAATTAGCGAGGTTGTTCAGTGACAAGGCGTAATCGGGATGTTTCTCTCCGAGCATTTCCCTGCGGATTTCCAAGGCCTTTGTTCCCGTTTCCACCGCCTTGGCATAGTCGCTGAGATGGGAGTAATACTCGGCGAGGTTACCCAGTGACGTGGCATAATCGGGATGTTTCTCTCCGAGCGTTTCCCTATAGATCTCCATGGCCTTTGTTCCCATTTCCACCGCCTTGTCGTAGTCGCCGAGGTTGTAATATTCAATACCAAGGTCATTATAACTATTTCCTAACAAGACCAGTGTTCGCCCATATTTCTCATCCTCTTGTTTGTTTAACTTTTCATACCCCTCTTTGCACATCTCCAACCACTTGATAGCATCTTGAGAATTACCTTGTTCAGATGCATCCAAGCCTCTATAAAACCACCCTTGTATTTCTATTTCCGTCTGTGCATATAACGAGATGGAAAATAAGAATGTTATGAAGAGAAGGACGATTTTTTTCATGGATAAACGGTTATCTTGGTTGTCATATAATGTATCCTTAACATATAGCATTGTCAAAAATGGGTTGCCAATAATGATTTCTGTCTGGATGCTGTGATTGTCGATGTAATTCGAGTACAAAAATAGATAAAATTTTTAGTTTTTGCAAGTGTATAGATAAAATGCTATAGTATTCGCAGTGGAATAATTGACAATAGGTTGTTTTCGAAGACATCGACAACTCAAATAGGTTTCATTAAAATAACAAAAGAACAAGAGTATGACGATGAGAGAGGTAAAACACTTAAGTTGCTTTGTGTGAACGAAAATGGGCCATTAATCCTTTCATTCTCGCTGTTTTTGCCATAGAAATGTAAAAGCAGCGAACTTTTTTCTATAAAAATGCAACAATTTGCAATTAATGTGCCAAAAATGAATTTTTATGCTAAAAGATTTTGCTATGTCGAGATTATTTAAGACCTTTGCACGCAAAATTATAGATTTTTCAATTTCCTAAGTTATAATAAGGAAGAAAAAAGGTAACAATCGCGAAAATTTAAATCAGTTATGGCTGAAGCATTGGAAGTGAAAGAATTGGAACAAGTAGTAGTCCGTTTTTCGGGCGACTCCGGCGACGGCATGCAGCTGGCCGGAAACATTTTCTCTACCGTGTCGGCATCGGTGGGTAACGGCATATCTACGTTTCCCGACTATCCTGCCGATATTCGTGCTCCGCAAGGGTCGCTCACAGGAGTAAGTGGTTTTCAGGTTCATATCGGCTCGGGTAAGGTGTACACCCCCGGTGACCTGTGCGACGTATTGGTGGCGATGAATGCCGCCGCACTGAAGACACAGTACCGTTATGCCAAACCGCAGGCCACCATCATCATTGACACCGACAGTTTCGGACCGAACGACCTGAAAAAGGCACAGTTCGAAACACCTGACTACCTGGGTGAGATGGGCATCGACCCTGACCGCGTGGTGCAGTGCCCGTTGACGACGATGGTGAAAGATTGTCTGGCCGACAGCGGCATGGACAACAAGGCCATCCTTAAATGCCGCAACATGTTCGCGCTGGGTCTGGTATGCTGGCTCTTCAACCGCGACCTGAACCTAGTGAACAACTTCCTGCGTGAGAAATTCGCCAAGAAACCTGCCATCGCGGAGAGTAATATCAAGGTGGTGCAGGCTGGCTACGACTACGGTCATAACGTTCACGCCTCCGTGCCCGCCACCTACCGCATAGAGTCGAAGGAGAAGGTGCCGGGACGTTACATGGACATCACGGGCAACAAAGCCACGGCCTACGGTCTGATAGCAGCTGCTGAGAAAGCGGGACTCAAGCTCTTCCTCGGTTCCTATCCTATCACCCCCGCCACCGACATTCTGCATGAGTTGTCGAAACATAAGTCATTGGGCGTGATGACCGTGCAGTGCGAGGATGAGATATCGGGCGCAGCCAGCGCCATCGGTGCCGCCTTTGCCGGTGCCCTCGCTGCCACATCGACCTCCGGACCAGGTATCTGTCTGAAGTCAGAGGCCATGAACCTAGCTGTTATCGACGAGCTGCCACTTGTCATCATCGACGTACAACGTGGCGGTCCTTCCACGGGTCTGCCGACGAAGAGCGAACAGACCGACCTTTTGCAGGTGCTTTATGGTCGCAACGGTGAATCGCCGATGCCCGTCATCGCCGCCACTTCGCCTACCAACTGCTTCGATGCTGCCTACGCAGCCGCGAAGATGGCACTCGAGCACCTCACCCCTGTGGTGCTGCTTACGGATGCTTTCGTGGCCAACGGCTCTGCGGCATGGAAGCTGCCGACGATGGCTGAGTTGCCGGAAATACATCCCCATTACGTCACGCCGGAAATGAAAGGTAATTACACCCCGTATTTCCGCGATGAGGAGTCGCTGGTGCGTTATTGGGCTATTCCCGGACAGGAGGGCTACACCCATATCCTTGGCGGTCTGGAGAAAGATGGTAAGACAGGTGCTATCAGTACCGACCCAGAGAACCATGACCTCATGTGCCGGCTTCGTGCCGACAAGGTAGCTCGTATCGCCGTGCCCGACCTGCAGGTGGAGGGTGATGTTGACGATGCCGAACTGCTTATCGTGGGCTTCGGCGGTACTTACGGCCATCTCTATTCGGCTATGGAGGCACTTCGTGCCAAAGGTCACAAGGTGGCTCACGCTCATTTTGAGTTCATCAACCCGCTGCCCGCTAACGCTGCAGAGGTACTGAAGAGATACCCGAAGGTGGTGGTGGCAGAACAGAACCTCGGTCAATTGGCGGCATATCTGCGCACCAAGGTCGACAACTTCGTTCCCTACCAGTTCAACGAGGTCAAAGGACAACCGTTTGTGGAAAACCAGCTAATAAAATATTTTGAAAGTCTAATATAAATTGTCGACAACGAATTTGACGAATGAAACGAATCGACAACGATTATTATATTTTTGTTATTTTGGCATGGATGATAAACGGCCTTTTATAAAATATCCTCAAAAAAGCTACAAGATAATTGGAGCTGAATATATTAAATCATTCGAAGATAATTCGTTTAATTTGTATAATTCGTTGTAGAAAAAGTAATAATAATATGATTCAGTACACTTCACAAGATTATAAAAAAGGGCAGCCGCGGTGGTGCCCGGGTTGTGGTGACCATTTCTTCCTCGCCTCGTTGCATAAAGCCATGGCTGAAGTGGGTGTGGCACCCCATGAGATGGCAGTCATCTCCGGTATCGGCTGTTCCAGCCGTCTGCCTTATTATGTGAATACCTACGCCATGCAGACCATTCACGGTCGTGCGGCGGCCATTGCCACAGGTGCCAAGGTGGCTAATCCCAACCTAACAATATGGCAGGTGTCAGGTGATGGCGACGGTCTGGCTATTGGTGGTAACCATTTCATCCATGCCATGCGTCGTAACATCGACTTGAACATGATATTGCTGAATAACCGTATCTACGGACTGACGAAGGGACAGTATTCACCTACCAGTCCACGCGGTTTCGTGTCGAAGTCGAGTCCCTATGGCACTGTAGAAGACCCCTTCCGTCCGGCTGAGCTGTGCTTCGGTGCCCGTGGCCGTTTCTTCGCCCGTGCCGTGGCGACTGATGCCCAGGGAACTGTAGATATTCTCAAGGCTGCCTATGAACATAAGGGCGCCGCAGTGTGCGAGATTCTTCAGAACTGCGTCATCTTCAACAACGGTACGCACGACTCCGTATATAACAAAGAGGGTCGTAAGAAAAATGCTATCTATGTGCGCCATGGTGAGAAACTTATCTTCGGTGAGAACGATGAATTCGGTTTGGTGCAGGAAGGTTTTGGTTTGAAGGTGGTAAAAATCGGCGAAGACGGTTATACCCTCGATGACGTGCTCGTGCATGATGCTCACTGCGAGGACAACACCCTGCAACTGAAACTGGCCATGATGGATCCCGAGAATGGCTTCCCCGTAGCACTTGGCGTTATCCGCGATGTAGAGGCTCCCACCTACGATGCTGCCGTACACGAGCAGATAGCCCAGGTGAGCGACCAGAAGAAATATCACAATTTTGAGGAGTTGCTCATGACCAACGATACTTG
Organism: Prevotella sp.; assembly: GCA_017548605.1. GTDB lineage: Bacteria > Bacteroidota > Bacteroidia > Bacteroidales > Bacteroidaceae > Prevotella. The sequence continues at coordinate 85,941 of JAFYZT010000008.1, forward strand.
GGAAGTGGTTGAAGGGTAAAAATACCCACCCCCAACCCCTCCCCAAGGGAGGGGAGATGAATGGCGGGGAAGGGTAAATAAGGTAAAAAAGTAAAAGGGGGATTAGGTAATAAATTGGAAAGGGGAACCGATGAATGGCCATCGGTTCCCCTTTATATTTGTGCTCTGGACTATTGGCTTCTAACTTCTTCTAACTCCTCCTTACTTCTTTTAACTCCTTACAACTGGAGCTTGCTGAAGTTGAATTATAATTTCTCGCCGTAGCAGAGGTCGCCACAGTCGCCGAAGCCTGGAACGATATATTTGTGTTCGTTCATGCCTGGGTCGATGGCAGCGCACCAGAGGGTGGTGTCTTCTGGTACGGCCTGGCGCACGATGTCGATGCCCTCTTCTGTGCCGATGACGCAGGCGATATGCAGGGCGGCAGGTTTGCCCGTCTTGAGCAGCGCCTCATAGCTGGCAGCCATGGAGCCGCCGGTGGCCAGCATGGGGTCTGCAATGATGAGCGTCTTACCCTCGATGGTGGGCGATGCCATATATTCAGTATGTACGCCTACTTCGGTATGCTCGCGGTTGGTGTACATGCGGAATGCTGAGACGAAGGCGTTGGCGGCATGGTCAAACACGTCGAGGAACCCCTCGTGGAAAGGCAGTCCGGCCCGCAGGATAGTGGCCAGGAGGATGTCATCGGTAGGCAGGTCGATTCGAGCCGTGCCCAGAGGTGTGGTCACCTCACGTGGCTGATAACTGAGAACTTTGGAGATTTCATAAGCCATCATCTGGCCGATGCGGCGTATGTTGTTACGGAATAGTTGGCGGTTCTGCTGATACTCAGTATCACGAATCTCTGCCAGATATTGGTTGATGACGGAATGGCCATCGCTCAGATTGATGATATTCATGATGATATTTTTTATCGAAGTTAAAGTGGGAGTTTTTGTTTAATCGGGAGTTAAAGTGGAAGTTAAAATGGAAGTTAATTCGCGTCGCTATTTTTTGAATGTTGATTTTTGAATTTTGATTGTTGACGAGTTGTTGAGACATATGTCGAAAAATTGTCGCTTCGCGATTCTGATTTATCAATGAAGAATTTATAGGGTATTCTCTTGCTCCTTGCCCCCTGCTCCTTCATTCCCCCTCCCTTTGGGAGGGTTGGGGTGGGTTCTCACCACTTACCTCTTACCCCTTCTTTGCTCCCCTCCCTTGGGGAGGGGTCGGGGGTGGGTATTTTAATTCTTTTACTTTTTTACCCTTCAAGGCTTATTGTCCTGCACGAAGTGCATAACTTCCTTTTATTACTTCCAATTTTACTTCCTTTCAGTTACTTCCAATTAATAATTGTTTGCTGCAAAGATAATTATTTTTGTAAAGTGAATATGTCAAAATGATTGCCAAAGCGAGCGTTTTTAAAAACTTTAACCAAAAATCGATGATTGCACGCGCTTTTTTGGGTGTGCAATGACGGGGAAAGCCCCAAAAAATTCGTACCTTTGTAGCCGAATTTTTGAGATATGTATTTCGGATATAATATTCACAACTTAAATAAAACAAAAAATGGCAAAGTTTGAAAAGTCTGTTTTGGAGAAGTACGGTATCACTGGAACTACCGAAGTGCTTTACAATCCCTCGTATGAGGTGCTTTTCGCAGAAGAGACCAAAGAAGGTCTGGAAGGTTTTGATAAAGGACAATTGACCGAGTTGGATGCTGTCAACGTGATGACAGGTATCTATACCGGCCGTTCGCCTAAGGACAAATACATCGTTGACGATGCACAGAGCCACGACAAGGTGTGGTGGACTACTGAGGGCTATCCCAACGACAACCACCCCATGAGCGAAACTGTGTGGAAAGAAGTGAAAGAGATTGCTGTCAAGGAACTCTGCAATAAACGCCTCTTCGTGGTCGACGCTTTCTGCGGCGCCAATGAGGGTACACGTCTTGCTGTCCGTTTCATCATGGAAGTGGCTTGGCAGGCTCATTTCATCAAGAATATGTTCATCCAGCCCAGCGAAGAAGAACTGGAAAGCTTTGAGCCCAACTTCGTTATCTACAATGCCTCCAAGGCTAAGGTAGAGAACTATAAGGAGCTGGGTCTGCGCAGCGAGACCTGTGTGGCTTTCAACACCACCAGCCGTGAGCAGTGCATCATCAACACCTGGTATGGTGGTGAGATGAAGAAAGGTATGTTCTCGATGATGAACTACTTCCTGCCGTTGCAGGGTATCGCCGCCATGCACTGTTCAGCCAACACCGATATGGAAGGCAAGAACACGGCTATCTTCTTCGGCCTTTCCGGTACAGGTAAGACCACCCTTTCCACCGACCCGAAACGTCTGCTCATCGGCGACGACGAGCACGGATGGGACGACGACGGTGTGTTCAACTTCGAAGGTGGCTGCTATGCCAAGGTTATCAACCTCGACAAAGAGAGCGAGCCCGATATCTACAACGCTATCCGTCGCGACGCCCTGTTGGAGAATGTTACCGTGGATGGTGAGGGCAAGATTGATTTCGCCGACAAGAGCGTGACCGAGAATACCCGCGTAAGCTATCCTATCGAGCATATTGAGAAGATTGTAAAGCCTATCTATGGCAAGAGCGCTGGTCCCGCTGCCGAGAATGTTATCTTCCTGAGCGCCGACGCCTTCGGTGTGCTGCCTCCGGTGAGCATCCTCGATCCCGAGCAGACCAAGTATTACTTCCTGAGCGGTTTCACAGCCAAGTTGGCAGGTACCGAACGTGGTATCACAGAGCCCACTCCTACCTTCTCGGCTTGCTTCGGCCAGGCTTTCCTCGAGTTGCATCCCACGAAGTATGCTGAGGAACTGGTGAAGCGCATGGAGAAGAGTGGTGCCAAGGCTTATCTGGTGAACACTGGTTGGAACGGTACGGGCAAGCGTATCTCCATCAAGGACACTCGTGGCATCATTGACGCCATCCTCGGTGGAGCCATCTTGAAAGCTCCCACCAAGCGCATTCCTTACTTCAACCTTGAAGTGCCCACACAGCTGGACGGCGTGGCATGGGGTATTCTTGACCCGCGTGACACCTATCAGAATCGCGCAGAGTGGGACGAGAAAGCCAAAGACCTGGCTGGCCGCTTCATCAAGAACTTCGTGAAGTACGAAGGAAATGAGGCTGGTAAGGCTCTCGTGGCTGCCGGACCGAAACTGTAATCAGGGAGCAAGGGGCAGGGAGCAAGAGAATAGCTTGGAACCTTGCCTGTATTCCTGAAAACATACAATAAACCATCGGGACATCCATTGGGTGTTCCGATTTTTTTATGGATTTCACGTATTGTAGGTGAGACGAGCACGCTCCCTTCACTCCTCTCACTCCTCATGTTGATTTATATCAAAAAATTATACAATATTCGGAAAAAGGTAGTCGCTGAGACAATTGATAAGCGGAAAAGCACGTATCTTTGCATCGTGTTCGTGAGAATACTTATTCATAGGTTAGTAGTTTGATAGATTTTTTAAGGTAATGATTATGTTATTAGATTTTGAAACAGCCATGGTGTTGGCTTTCGTAGGACTGATGACCACCCTTTGTGTGGTCAGACTAATGAAGACCAACATCCGTTAAGATGTTTTCAGGAGGCCGGGATGAGCGATTCATGTCGTCCTCTTTTTTTGTATCTAACTCTAAACAGACCTTAAAAATACTCATTTATTCAATAATTTGTATAATATTGAAGCAAAAAGAAGTCTTTTTTGCGGATTTCTGCTTAAATTTGCACCCTAAATACCCATGACCGACAGCGTTAAGACACGTGATGCGGGCCAATGTTGGTGCGCGAAAGGTAAGCTTTGGGTAATTGATACATGAATTATTAATCTGAAAACGGATGAAAAGAATATTCTTGCCCTTGGCATGGCTCTGCATGGCAGCCGTCGTGTTTACGTCATGTCTTGGCGACAATGAAGATGAGTATATCTCCTATAACGACACTGCCATCTCGGCGTTCGTACTCGGTACCATGAACCGTTACTTGCACACAACGAGCAGCAAGGGAGTGGATAGCGTATATAAAGAGACCTATACGGGTAACGTCTATAAGTTCTACATCGACCATATCAATCGTACGGTTTATAATCCCGACTCATTGCCCTATGGTACTGATGCCAAGCATGTGGTATGTACCATCACAGCCAAGAACTCAGGCTATATCGGTATCAAAAGTTTGACCAGCGACAGCATCAATTCTTACGTCAGTAGTGACTCTATCGATTTCTCAACGCCGCGCATCATCGTGATAGCCTCGAACGACTTGACGGCTACACGTAACTATACCGTCAAGGTGAACGTACACCAAGAGAAGGCTGATGAATTCAAGTGGCAGCAGATGACCACACCAGAGTGGCTGGCGGGTATGCAGTCGCTTCGTGCACTGCCCTGCGGCGACCGAATGTTTGTATTCGGGTCTGCCGACGGTTCCACGGGTGTCATTTATTCCTCTTCTTTGGAAAATGGTAACGAATGGACAGCCGTCACCCCCGATATCAGCGGGTCACTGCCAGCAGATATCCATGAGAATGTAGTGGTGAAAGACGACTTGTTGTATGTGAAAGTGGGAGATAAACTGTTCCGCAGTGCCAATGGTGAGAACTGGGAAGAGGTAGGTAATATTCCCTATCGCCAATTAGTGGGTTCTTCGGCGAACCAACTTTTTGCTTTGGGCAATGACAATCTGTTATATGCCTCGTCAGATAATGGTGCCTCGTGGACTGTTGAGACATTGGATGACCAGGTTACTTTACTCCCCACGACTGATGTCAACGTGGTGGCCGCCCCGTTGGTCACTGATGAATCGGCAGAGCGTATTATCATGGCAGGTAACCGTGATGTGACAGCCTATCCCGATGATGACAAAGCCGTGGTTTGGGTAAAGATCAATCCGTCGGAAAGTGTTGAAAATTCATGGATGTTACTCACCCCCACCAAGAGCTATGCTCTGCCGAGGATGAACCATCTGGCTATGGTACCCTATGCCAAAGGATTGCTGGCCTTGGGCGCAGAAGGGGTAGGGGCTTGCGACCAAACTGCTTTCTCGAAATTCTTCTTTAGTCTGGACGGTGGACTGTTGTGGCAGACGGACAGCCGATTCGTCCTGCCTTCGGCTTTTGCTAGCGGCAGTGTATTCTCCATGACTGTTGATAACAACCATTTCATCTGGTTGTTCTGTTCGGAGAGTGGACAGGTGTGGCGTGGACGTCTCAATGAAGAGGGATGGCAAAAAGAAGAAAAAGCGATTACACAATAAAACAAAGAGTAAAGGAGTTAAAGAGTTGAGGAGTGAAGAATAGCCTGTGGTATTTTTTCTTAGCTCATAACTCATCACTCATAAACGTAAATAATGCGAAGACTGTTTCCATTTCTCCTGTTGTTGATGACCATGACTCCCGTCATGGCCCAGGATGATGTGGAATACCAGATGGAAGTGGGTGGCGGTCTTGGATTGCTCAATTACCAGGGTGACTTCAACGGCTCCTTAACGAAGAGCCTGCAGCCCATGGGCTGTTTATTGCTACGCAGGGTATTCAACCCCTATATGGGTCTTCGGGCAGACGTGGGTGTGGGGAAAATCAAAGGTTCATCAGCAGATGCAGACACCTATTACCCCGATATGGATGTAACACCTTATAAGTTCGATAATCTCCTGGCCGACCTCAATGTGGTGTTTGAATGTAATTTCTGGCCATATGGCACTGGAAGGGAATATCGTGGCGCCAAGAGGATTACACCCTACGTGTTTGGTGGCATCGGTGGCACATTTGTCAAGGGTGACGAGAAAAACGTGTTCACCGCCAATGTGCCTTTTGGCATCGGCGTAAAATACAAGATGGGCGACCGTACCAACATCGGCATTTCCTATGCCATGCATATCTCCATGAGCGATAAGTTGGATGGCTTTAAGGACCCCTACGGCATCAAGAGCAGCGGACTGTTCAAAAACACCGACTGTTATGGCATGCTCAAAGTGACATTGACCTACAGCTTCATGGCTAAATGCCGCACTTGTCACAACGATGATTATTAGAACCCACCCCGGCCCTCCCAAAGGGAGGGGGGTGAATGTTGAGTGTTGAATGTTGAGTGTTGAGTGGGTGAAGGATGAAAAAGAAATTTGTCATTTGAAATGAACATAGAAATAGATAACAATCGCATACCGCAGCATATTGCCATTATCATGGATGGCAATGGCCGGTGGGCCACCGAACGTGGAAAGTCGCGCAGCTATGGTCATCAGGCTGGTGTTGAGTCGGTGCGCGCCGTGACTACAGTGTGCAAGAACATAGGTGTGAAATATCTCACCCTATATACCTTCTCCACCGAGAACTGGAACCGTCCGGAAGAGGAAGTGGCTTCTCTCATGGCTCTGGTGCTCTCTGCCCTCGAGGAAGAGATCTTCATGAAGAACAATGTGCGGCTGCGTGTGATTGGTGATTTCGACCGTTTGCCCGCCAGCGTACAGGATAAGCTCAACGAGGTGATGGAACATACCGCAGCCAACGATGCCATGACCATGACCCTTGCCCTGAGCTATTCGTCGCGATGGGAGATGACACAGGCTGCCAAGGAGATAGCCGCAGAGGTGGCCGAGGGCAGGATGCAGATAGACGATATCAACGAGGATGCGCTGTCGGCGCACATGAACACCCGTTATATGCCTGATCCCGACCTGCTCATACGCACCGGAGGCGAGGTGAGGGTTTCCAACTACCTGCTTTGGCAAATCGCTTATTCGGAGCTGTATTTCTGTGACACCTACTGGCCCGATTTTGGTGAGGATAACCTGTTGGAAGCCATTGCTGATTATCAGCGTAGGCAACGTCGTTTCGGTAAGACCGAGGCACAGGTGGAAGAGAACAATAATGACTTGAAATAAGAATATTCGATTTATTCGATGATGAAATATATTAATAAGGTGATATTGTCCGTGCTGGCGATGACGTTCAGCATGGCTCTCTATGCCCAGCAACGAGTGGAGCATCCCGATGTGTCGTATGCCGGCACGCCCCGAACCTGTACGCTTGCCGGATTGACGGTGTCGGGCGTGGAAGGCTACGAGGATTATGTGCTTTTGAGCATTTCCGGTCTTAAAGTAGGACAACAGGTGACCATCCCTGGCAACGAGGTGACTGATGCTGTGAAGCGTTATTGGCGCCATGGCCTGTTCTCGGATGTAAAAATCAGTGTTGACAGCATCGTGGGTGACAATGCTTATTTGCATATCAACCTGGCCATCCGTCCCCGTATCTCGACAATCAATTATATTGGTCTGAAGAAATCGGAGCGCGAGGATATGGAGCAGAAACTGGGTATCATCAAGGGAGGTCAGGTTACACCTAACATCATCGACCGTGCCAAGATATTGGCCAAGCGCTATTTCGACGAAAAAGGTTACAAGAATGCGGATATTACCATCACGCAACGTGATGACGTGGCCAACAAGAACCAGGTGATTCTCGATGTCACCGTCGACAAGAAAGAGAAGATGAAGGTGCATGAGATTATCATCGAGGGTAATGACCATCTGACGGACTCGAAAATCAAAGGTGGAATGTTCCGCAAAGGTGCTTTCTCTAAGATTCATGAGGCTGGCAAACTCGCCAATTTCTTCAAGTCGAAGAAATTTACCCCAGAACGTTGGAAGGAAGACAAGCAGAAACTGATTGAGAAATACAACGAATACGGTTACCGCGATGCCACCATCCTGGCCGATAGTGTTTGGAACTATGACGAGAAACACGTCAATGTGTACGTGAAAGTGGATGAGGGACAGCAATATTTCGTGCGCAACATCACGTGGGTGGGTAACACCGTCTATCCCACTGACAAGCTGAGTCAGATACTGGGCATGCAGAAAGGTGATGTCTATAACCAGAAACTGCTCAACAAACGCCTTACTGAGGATGACGATGCCGTGGGTAACCTATATTGGAACAATGGTTACTTGTTCTACCAGTTGCAACCCACCGAGGTGAACATCGTAGGTGACAGCATCGACTTGGAGATGCGTATTACCGAGGGTATACAGGCACATATCAGCCATGTGAACATTTTCGGTAACACACGACTCTATGAGAATGTGGTGCGCCGCGAGCTCCGTACCAAGCCAGGTGATTTGTTCTCCAAAGATGCGCTCATGCGTTCGGCCCGTGAGTTGGCCTCCATGGGACATTTCGACCCGGAAAAGGTGAACCCCGACGTGCAGCCTAACTACGAAGAAGGTACCGTGGATATCAACTGGAACCTCGAACAGAAGTCGAACGATCAGATTGAGTTCTCGTTGGGTTGGGGACAGACGGGTGTCATCGGACGCGTGGGATTGAAGCTCAACAACTTCTCCATGGCCAACTTGTTCAATAAGAACAAGGAACATCGTGGTATCCTGCCTATTGGCGATGGCGAGGTGCTCTCCATCGGTGCACAGACCAATGGTACGTACTACCAGTCGTATAACCTGTCTTATTCCACGGCATGGTTTGGTGGCAAACGACCTATACAGTTCAGCTTCGGTGTGTATTTCTCGAAGCAGACCGACGTGTCGAGTTCGTATTACAATAGCGGTTATATGAACAATTACTATAATTACCTGTATGGCGTTGGTTCCTATTACGGCAATTATTATAATTCATACGAAAACTATTACGACCCCGACAAATATGTGAAGCTGTTGGGTGCCTCGTTGGGATGGGGTAAACGTCTGAGCTGGCCTGATGACTATTTCACGCTCTCAATGAACATATCGTATACCCGCTATATGCTCAAGAATTGGCGTTATTTCCTCATGACATCGGGTAACTCTAACAATCTCAACCTGAACTTTGCCATCAACAGGGCATCTACCGACAACCAGCTCTTCCCTCGTTCGGGTAGTGAGTTCTCCGCTTCATTGTCCATCACACCGCCATGGTCGTTGTGGGACGGCAAGGACTATTCGCAGTTGGCCAACAACAGCCAATCGCCCGATTATGTGAAGGAGCAGCAGGAGAAATACCGTTGGGTGGAATATCATAAATGGAAATTCAAAGCCCGCACATTCACCGCGCTGACCAACAACGTGAAATGTCTGGTGCTCATGGCACGTGTGGAATTCGGTCTGTTGGGCTCCTATAACAAATATAAGAAGTCGCCGTTTGAAACCTTCTATATGGGTGGTGACGGTATGAGCGGCTATAGTACTGGTTATGCCGAGGAGACCATCGGTTTGCGCGGTTATGAGAATGGTTCGCTGACGCCCTATGGCTATTCGGGCTATGCCTACGACCGCATGACGCTGGAACTCCGTTATCCTTTCCTCCTGGGCAACACCACCATCTACGGACTTGGGTTTGTGGAAGGCGGTAATGCTTGGGCTGAGACCAGAGACTTCAATCCCTTCGACATGAAACGTAGTGCCGGCGTGGGTGTGCGTATCTTCCTTCCCATGGTGGGTCTGATGGGTATTGACTGGGCCTACGGATTCGACACCGTATGGGGCAAGAAAGGTGGCGGCCAGTTCCACTTCATTCTCGGACAGGAATTCTAAGAGCCCCTTCCCTATCCCTCCCCAAGGGGAGTGTGTAGATTACGAGGAAATTGTTCTCCCCCTTGGGGGAGTTAGAGAGGGGCCTAATTAAAATAAATGTTAAATAATTGTTGGCGTCATGTGACAATTCTCCTGCTTGCCCGTCAAACAAGGGAACCAACAAAAACAAAACGACAGACGATGAAAAAACTGATGATCTTAAGCCTTTTGGCTATGATGGCAATGGTGAGCCATGCCCAGAAATTCGCATTGGTCGATATGGACTATATCCTTCGCAATGTGCCAGCCTATGAACGCGCCAACGAACAGCTCAATCAGGTATCTCGCAAGTGGCAAGCCGAGGTTGAGGCTCTCAATACTGAGGCGGCTACTATGTACAAGAACTACCAGAACGAGGTGGTTTTCCTCTCGCAGGAACAGAAACAGAAAAAGCAAGAGGAAATCATGAACAAGGAAAAGGAAGCCAGCGAACTGAAGAAGAAATATTTCGGTCCGGAAGGCGAATTGTTCAAGAAACGCGAGGCTTTAATGACCCCCATTCAGGAAGAGATTTACAATGCCGTGAAAGACATTTCTGAACTTCGCGGTTATTCGTTGGTGCTTGACCGTGCCAGCAATGGAGGCATCATCTTCGGCTCACCGAAAATAGACATCAGCAACGAAGTGCTTGAAAAATTAGGCTATTCCAATTAATTATATTAATTTTGCCGCGCCATTGTGGCAAAGAAGCAAGAAAACAATAATCACTTAATAACGAAAGAAATGAAGAAACTATTTTTGATGTTGATGCTGTGCGCTCCCCTTTCACTCTTTGCACAGCAGAAGTTTGGCCATGTGGATCTTGACAAAGTGATCCAATCGTTGCCTGAATATACTACTGCCATGCAGGAGTTGGAAGCTCTTGGCAAGCAATATGAACAGGAGCTGACCGCTTCTCAGACAGAGTTGCAGCGTTTGGCCGAGGAATACGACAAGACCAAGAGCACACTTAGTGCTACTCAGCAGCAGGAGAAGGAAGCCGACCTTCAGGAGAAATATCAACGCATTACCGAGCAGGCCCAGCAGAACCAACAAGCGTTCCAACGTGCCCAGCAGGAGAAGATGGCTCCCATCCAGCAACGTGTGATGCAGGCTGTTGAAGCAGTTGGCAAAGCTGGTGGTTATGTCTACATCATGTCAAACGGCTCTCTTCCTTACATCAACGACAGTATCAGTAAGGATGTGACGAGCGATGTGAAAGCTCAGTTAGCTAAAAAATAAACATTCATACATCTGTTTATGGGGGCAGGCACAAATATGCTTGCCCCTTGTTACACTTTTAACCGACACGACATGAAAAAAACATTTTGGTTGTTACTGTTGCTTCTTTTTCCAATGGTGATGACAGCCCAGACAAAGGTGGGATATTTTAGCCACGACGCTGTGCTTCGTGCCATGCCGGGTTATGCCGAGGCGCAAAGTGCCATCGACAAACTGCGCAGTCAGTATGATGCGGAGACGCAGCGGGTGGAAGATGAGTTCAACCGCAAATATGAGGAATTTCTGGAGGGTCAGCGCGATTTCGCACCTACCATCTTGCAGAAACGTCAGACTGAGTTGCAGGAGTTGATGACGAAGAACATACAGTTCCGTCAGGAAGCCGAACGGTTGTTGCGTCAGGCGGAGCAGGATGCCCTTGTGCCGTTGAACAATAAGATTAGTGAAGTGGTAAAAGCCTTGGGACGGGAACGTGGATTCCTGATGATTCTCAATACCGATGGCGATGCCCTTCAATATGTGGACATGGAGATGGGGGAAGACCTCACCAATGTTATTCTTAGTCGTTTGAGATAATGGATTTGCCTTCCTCACCTGGACCTATTGGTATCTTCGACTCAGGCTATGGCGGTCTGACCATCTTGCATGGCATCCGCCAGCTGCTTCCCGAATACGACTATTTGTATCTGGGTGACAATGCGCGTGCTCCTTATGGCCCCCGCTCTTTCGATGTTGTCTATTCTTTCACTCGTCAGGCGGTGCTCAAACTCTTCGAGATGGGTTGTCATCTAGTGATTCTCGGATGTAATACGGCATCGGCTAAGGCGTTGCGCAGCATTCAGCAGAACGACCTGCCACAGTGGGATGACCATCGTCGTGTGCTGGGTATCATACGTCCCACGGCAGAGGTGATTGGTTCGCTCACACAGACTCGCCATGTAGGGGTGCTGGCCACGGAGGGAACCATTAAGAGTAAGAGTTATGATTTGGAAATTAACAAGTTACATCCAGACATCCAAGTGACGGGTGTGGCTTGTCCTTTCTGGGTGCCTCTGGTGGAATATCATGAGGCCGACGGTCCGGGAGCCGACTATTTCGTGAAGAAACGTATTGATGAGGTGATGCGCAAAGACCCCAATATTGATGCCTTGGTGCTAGGTTGCACCCATTATCCCTTGTTGATGCCCAAGATTGTGAAGTATCTGCCTCCCGGTGTGCGTATCATTCCCCAAGGCGAGTTCGTGGCAGACAGTTTGCAACAGTATTTTGAACGCCATCCCGATTTCGAGCGTCACTGCTCGAAAGGTGCCACGGTACGTTATCTCACGACGGAGAACCCCGATACGTTCAAGGAGCAGGCACAAGTATTTCTCCATGAAGACGTCTTCGTGGAAAGGATAGAATTAGAGTAATCTCTTGCTCCTTACTCCTTTATCACAATAGTTTTTTGCTCAGTTGTCTTACGGGATACCACACCGCTATCCATCCCATGGCGATAACGGTGAAGAAGATAATGATGATATCCCAGAAATGAACACTTACAGGATAGGCGTCGACCACGAAGTTGCCGCTGCTGTCGCCTAAGCGCACCACGCCGAATTGTTGCTGTATCCAACAGAGCAGCAGACCGCCGATGATGCCTAATACAGCACCTGCCGTGGCTATCATACGTCCTTCGAACAAGAAAATTTTCGTTATTTGTTTATCGTCGGCTCCCAGGTTGCGTAAGGTCTGCACATCTTCTTTTTTATCGATGATGAGCATGGAAAGAGAGCCAATGATATTGAAACAGGCCACCAGAAGAATGAAACTGAGGAACACATAGGCAAGAAGTTTCTCGATGTTCATAATGTTGAATGTCTCGGCCTGTTGTTCATAGCGGTCCATCACCTTGTATTTATCACCGGCAATCCTTTCTATTTCTTTTTTCGTGCCATCGAAATTGGCCCCCTCTTTCAGGCGCAGTTCCAATGAGGAGAGCATGCCCTGTTGTCCGAACAGGTTGCGTGCAAAGGCAATGGGTGCAAGCAAGTAGTCACGGTCATATTTCGACTGCTGTACGTTGAACACCACGCCAGAGGAGATAAGCGAGTCGGTGACGAAGGCCTCTTCCGGGTGCGTCATGTCAAGTTGTCCTTCCCTGCGTGGTGCGAATAGATGAAGGTAACCTCTCCATCTCACGCCCAAGGCCAGATTTTGGGCCAGCTGGATACCAGGCGTGCCATATTGCAGGTTGGCTTTTGCCAGGGCAAACTGTCCGTCGCCATAGAGAATATCATTGATATGAGTGAGATTGGGGAAATTCTCATCCACACCCTTCACCTTGACCATGGCTTGACGGTCGTTATAGACGGCCATGGCTTGGTCTTCCACACATTCTGTAGCTACGTCGATGGCAGGCAGCTGTTTGATTTCTGTGAGGATGGGGTCATCGCTTGGTGCCGTCTTGCCCATGGTTGGCACCACCTTGATTTGTGGGTCGAAAGACGTGAAGAATGAAGCGACCAGGTCGTGGAATCCGTTGAACACACTCAGCGTGACCACCAATGCCAACGTACCCACGGCGACACCTATCACCGAGATGGCACTGATGATATTGATGGCATGGGTGCTCTTTTTCGAGAACAGGTACCTTCGTGCGATGAAGAACGGGAAGTTGGCCATTTCTTGAGGGCAGAACGATGAGCGATGAAAAACAACCGATGTGTTATTTCTTCAGCAGCTCATCAATATGCTCGATATAGTCGAGCGAGTCGTCGATGAAGAATCTCAGTTCAGGAATGATACGCAGTTGGTTACGTACGCGCGTACCTAATTCATACCTTATGGTTTTGGCGTTGTTGTTCACATTCTGCAATATTTCTTCGCCCCGTTCCGAAGGGAACACACTCAGGTAGGCGGTGCAAATGCTTAGGTCGGGCGATATTCGGCAGCGCGTTACGCTGACCATCACGCCATGCATCATACGTGTCTGCGACTGGAAGATGAGGCTCAGCTCTTTCTGCAGCAGTCTTGCTATGCGGTTTTGTCTTGTCTCTTGCATAAATATTGTTTTTAATCGGGAGTTAAAGTGGGAGTTTTTTGGGGGGAAGTTAAAATGGGAGTTAAAATGGAAGTTAATTCGCTTCGCTCATGGGAGTTAAAATGGACATTACTCCTCCCACAACTTTTACCTTTTTACTTTTTTCCCCTTTTACCCTTCACCCCCTCCCTTTGGGAGGGTCGGGGTGGGTATTTTACTCTTTTACTTTTCCTTTTCTTTTCGGCTGCGAAGTTACGGCTTTTTATTGGAAAAGCCAAATACATTTTGCAGTTACGTGGAAAAATTGTAACTTCGCAGCGGATTCATCATTTTATTCACACGTGTTATGAATATACTCATTATCAATGGTCCCAACCTGAATTTATTAGGACAGCGCGAGCCTGGTATCTATGGCAACGAGTCGTTTGAAGCCTACTTGCCCCAACTACGTGAGCACTATCCTGACATTGAAATAGGCTATTATCAGAGCAATGTAGAAGGTGAGCTTATCAATGAGATACAGCGACAGGGATTTACTGTTGATGGTATCGTGTTTAATGCCGGGGCCTATACCCATACCAGTGTGGCACTGCACGACTGCATCCGTGCCATCAAGGCTCCTGTAGTGGAGGTACACATCAGCAATGTCCACCAACGTGAGCCTTTCCGTCACCGCTCACTTATCAGTGCCGCCTGCAAGGGAGTAATCTGCGGCTTCGGACTTGACAGCTACCGTCTGGCCATAGAAGCGTTGAAGGGAGATAGTGTTTAGTGGTTAGTGTTGAGTGTTTAGTGTGCTTTCGGCAAAGGTCTTTTGTCTGAACTCACGACACTCCAGAAATTCCTGAAAATGGAAGACTACATTGCCGCCCATATCGACCCTGAAGACGACTATCTTTACCGTCTTTGGAGGGCTACCAATGTGCATCTGCTTGCCGGGCGTATGGCCAGTGGTCATCTGCAAGGGCGGCTGTTGCGTATGTTGGTGCGCATGATTCGTCCGCGTAACATCCTCGAAGTGGGTACGTTCAGCGGCTATAGTGCCATCAGCATGGCACAGGGATTGGACGAGGGCGGCATGGTCTATACCTTTGAGATAGACGATGAGTTGGAGGATTTCACGCGTCCATGGATAGAAGGGTCGTCGGTGGCAGATAAGATACGTTTTATCATCGGTGATGCCTTGGTGGAGGCTCCCCGTTTAGGCGTTACGTTTGACATGGCCTTTCTCGACGGCGATAAACGCACCTATGTGGAGACATACGAGATGGCATTGCGATTGGTGCGCCCTGGTGGGTTCATCTTGGCCGACAACACGTTGTGGGACGGACATGTGGTGGACCGTCAGTACGACCGTGACCCGCAGACCCTCGGCATTCGCCGTTTCAACGACCATGTGGCCTCTGATGCAAGAGTGGAGAAGGTGATTCTCCCCCTGCGCGACGGACTGACTCTTATCCATATCCTGCCATGAACAAAGTATCGTCGCATTCAGACAAGCAACCAGCCTCCGTGGTGTCACGTTACCGTCGTTACCTGCGATTGCAACGTAACTATTCACCCAACACGCTTGAGGCGTATATGCGGGATTTAGACAAATTGTTGCAGTTCCTGCGACAGGAACAGGTGGAACCTGTCAAGGCCACTCTTGATGACCTGCGTCATTTCGCTGCCGCCCTCTACGACCTCGGCATTGGTGCACGTTCGCAATGCCGTATCCTGAGTGGTGTGCGCTCGTTTTATCATTTCTTGCTGACCGACGGCTATATTGACAGCGACCCCACCGAACTGTTGGAATCGCCACAGTTGGGTGCTCATCTGCCCGAGGTGCTTTCCACGGAAGAGGTGGACAAGATAGAGGCGGTTATCGACCTGTCGAAGTGGGAGGGTCACCGCAACCGTGCCATCGTGGAGATGCTCTTCAGTTGCGGTTTGCGCGTGTCGGAACTGGTGAATCTCAAACTGTCAGACCTCTATCTCCAGGAGCGTTTCCTGCGTATCATGGGTAAGGGGAGTAAGGAACGGTTGGTACCCATGTCACCGAGGGTCATCGAAGAGTTACGTTTATGGTTCAAATGTCGTGATGATATGGACATTAAACCTGGCGAGGAGGACTATGTCTTCTTGAACCGCCGGGGGGCACATCTCACGCGCACGATGATTCTCATCATGGTGAAAAAACTCGGTGCCGAGGCAGGCATCACGAAGACCATCAGTCCGCACACTTTCCGTCACAGCTTTGCTACGGCACTGCTCGAAGGGGGTGCCGACTTGCGTGCCATACAGGCCATGCTCGGCCATGAGAGTATCACCACCACAGAGATTTACACCCATATCGACATGGCCAGTCTCCGTCGCGAGATAGAAGAGCATCATCCGAGAAACATTATATCCGACAATAATGACACAGATGAATAAGATAATCCTTTTTTTATCGGCTGCTGTTTTGTATCTGATGCCAATGAGCGTCAAAGCACAAACCGAAGATGACCTTTTTGCAGGAAAGCAATTGGAAACACATCTTGATTCTTTGTTGTATGCCCTACAACATTATAATGGTCCACGGGATACTACTTATGCCGAACTGCTCAACTCTATTGCTGTGGAATATATTGATAGAGAGGAGTATAAAGAGGGAATAACTTATGGTTTCCAGGCTGTTTCTTTGTACGATTCGTTGAAATGTTCTCAACAACAGGCTGACGCTATAGAAAATGTTGCTTCGGCCTACTATTGGATGCATGATTTTGTCAGTGCCATCGCATTAGAGGAGTCGGCAGTGGATTTGTATAAAAAATCAATCCCCGACAATAAGGAAGGATTAGCTTATGCGCTAAACCTGTTAAGTATTTTCCATGTGGAAGGGTATAGGATGGAAGGGACGGTTGAATTGTTGGAAGAGTCGGCCGCTATATACAAGGACCTTTATGGAGAATATAGTATGGAATATGCGCGTAGTCAGGCTAATCTTGGCGTTACCCTTTCCAACTGTGGCCGGGAAGTTGAAGGTCTGGCTTACTTTGAGAAATCGTTGGATATCTTGGGAGTGGTCTTAGGTGAAGAATCCGATGATTATATACATACAGCCTTGAATCTTGCTGCAGCTTTCAATGAATTGTCTTTTTATGAAAAGGCGGCCAAGATTTGCGAGAAAGTAAAAAGTATAGAAGAAAGGAAAGAGATAGGTGCCAAGGAGCAGGCCATGTGTAGAAATTACCTGGCTCGTGCATACAATGGTATGGGTTATTATGACAGGGCGGTGGAAATAGAAGAGCAGGAGATAGCATTGCTCAAGAGTTACTGCAAGGAGACCGACCTTGACTATATCACGGCATTGCATAATTTGGCTGTTTACCTGATGTTTTCAGACCTTCCCAGGTCGCTTGATATGGAACTTAAGGTTTTAGACCTCAGAAGACATATTCTGGGTGAAAGTCATATTCTTACCATCGGTTCAAGGAATGTGTTGGCTCAGATTTATAGTAAGATGGGCGATTATGGAAGGGCAGAGGACCTGGCAAAAGAGTCGTTGGCATTGGTAGAAAAACATTATGGTAAGTATGGGCAGTATTATTCTTCCGTATTGTATAATTATGGTGCTTTCTCGTTTCTGAACGGTCATCATGACAATACCGTAAAAGCTATGTCGGAATATGTAGATTATTCATCGAACATGGTGCTTAATTATTTCACAGGGCTTAATGCCGGTAACCGTAATGATTTTTGGAGTAAATATGCCAAAGTGTTTACCCTAGAGTTACCTTATTATACTTACTATTCCTCCGATACCGGTTTTGCACCGATACTCTACAATGGTATGCTGCTTTCCAAGGGTTTGCTTCTAAGTGCCGATACACAGTTGCGGGAAACCATTCTGAGCAGTGGCGATGCGGAATTACTGTCCACCTATGAACAGTTGTGTGATATGCGCGACCAATTGACCCAAGCTTGTGGCCAGGTGGCGCAGGGCGACACAACAATCAATATCGACTCCTTGACACAACTTGTTGACCGGCAAGAGCAGTTGCTGGTGAGAAAATCCTCCGCTGTGGGTGACTTTACGAAAAACCTCCGTGTGAAATGGCAGGATGTAAAGGCGGCATTGAAACCGGAGGATTTGGCCATAGAATTCGTGCGATGCCCTATTGATAACGACAGTGTGGTGTATATGGCCGTCGTCTTAAGGGCGGATAGTAGTCAGCCCAAGGTTTACAGGCTTTTCGAAGAAAGGGAACTATCTGATTTGAGCTACTATGATGAGCAGACAGCTTTCAAACTGTTTGAACCGATGGCAGGAGAGTTGGAAGGAATTAGCAATATCTATTTTTCTCCCGACGGCGAGCTATATAACAAAGCTATAGAGAATATGCCTGCGGGGAAAGGAATGTTCCTATCTGATTTATGGAATTTTTATCGGCTGTCGTCAACCCGAGAATTAGTCATTCAACATGATATCCCCGAGACTGGTAATGCCGTTATTTACGGCGGTATTCGCTATGATGCCGATGTGAGTCAGCTGGCGTATGATTCCAATACCAATCACGGAAGCCGTTCTCTGGATGATTTATCGTTTGTTGCCGATTCTCTCCATCTACGGGCAGGTGCTTCTTATCTGCCAGCCACAAAGAATGAGGCAGAAGAAGTGGAAAGAACACTCTCTGCTCATCATATCCCCACATCGTTGAAAACAGACACAGATGCGACAGAGATGTCTTTCAAGGTGCTGCCGAGAGAAGGAGTAAGGATGCTTCATATTGCCACGCATGGTTTTTATTGGACAGAACGTGAAGCTACAAAGATGAGCAAACTGTCTTTCTTGCAACAGTCTACCGGTCAGCCTGCCGATTCCGAGGACAAGATGCTCACCCGTTCTGGCCTGCTCTTTGCCGGTGCTAACCATGTGCTTAAAGGTCTTCCGTTGCCAGAAGGCTTAGACGATGGTATCTTGACGGCCAAGGAGATTTCGCGTATGGATTTGCGGGGTCTAGATCTGGTGGTTCTCTCGGCATGTCAGACTGGTCTTGGAGAAATCAAGGGTGATGGTGTGTTCGGCTTGCAAAGAGGGTTCAAGAAAGCTGGAGCTAATACCTTGCTCATGACCTTATGGAAGGTCGATGATGATGCTACCCGTCTTCTGATGACACACTTTTATGAGCTGTTGATGTCTGGTCATGCCAAAAACGTGGCTTTGCGGATGGCGCAGCATGCTGTACGGACATATACTGTTGAAGGAGAGACAGATCCACAAAAGAGCCATCCTTACAAGGATCCCCTGTTTTGGGCTGCCTTTATCTTATTGGATGCGCTACATTGAGAAAAAATGCAGACAAATAACTTGGCTGTTATCTCGTTTTTCTATACCTTTGCATACCATTAATTCTACAAATATGAATATCAAGAAAATCGTTACTCTCGTGTTGCTGCTTGTTGTGGTAGCCACGACCAAGGCGCAGCAGTATCCGCTGCCTGTTGACCCCGCCGTGAGGATGGGACAGTTGGATAATGGTCTGAAGTATTACGTGCGGCAGAACGGCTATCCCGAGCACCGCGTCAACTTCTACATCGCTCAGCGTGTGGGTAGTATCCAGGAAGATGAGGACCAGCGTGGTTTGGCTCACTTCCTCGAGCACATGGCTTTCAACGGATCCGACAATTTCAAAGGCAATAACCTTATCGAGTACACCCGTTCGCTCGGCGTGGAGTTCGGTGGCGACCTTAATGCCTACACAGGCATTGACCAGACGGTTTACCGTATCTGCAACGTGCCTTCGGCACGCATCAGTGCCCTCGACTCCTGTCTGCTCATCCTCAAGGACTGGAGCAACGGCCTGTTGTTGGAAGAGGAAGAGATACAGAAAGAACGTGGTGTGATTCATGAGGAATGGCGTCTGCGCACCTCGCCCATCATGCGTATGTTGGAACGTAACCTTGAGGCGTTGTATCCTGATAGCAAGTATGGCCGTCGTATGCCCATCGGTAAGATGGAGATTGTGGACAACTTCGCCCCTGAGGTGTTGAGGGCTTATTACCGCAAATGGTATCGTCCCGACAACCAGGCCATCATCGTGGTGGGTGATATTGACGTGGACCGTACCGAGGCGAAGATTAAGGAGATGTTCAGCGGCATCAAGGTTCCTGCCGGTGCCCCCAAGGTGGTACCCGAGCCGGTGCCCGACAATCCCAAGCCCATCATCATCATCGATAAGGACAAGGAACAGCAGACGGACATGATAGAGGTGATGTTCAAGCATGAGATAGAGACTGCCGAGGAAAAAGGCGACCTGTCGTATGTTCTCGGCGAATATGCCAAACGCATGGTTGTGGCTATGCTTGACAACCGTCTCACCGAGGTGGGACAGGAGCCCGACTGTCCCTTCCTCAATGCAGGTGTTGGCGACGGTGCTTTCTTCCTGTCGCATACCAAGGGTGCTTTCGACCTGAGTGTCGTTCCCAAGGAAGGCAAACATGTGGAAGCTCTGACCGCCGCCTACCGCGAGGTGGAACGAGCCTTGCAGCATGGCTTCACAGCCACTGAATATGCCCGTGCCCGTGCCGAGTTCCTCAGTCAGGTGGACAAGGTGTACACCAATCGTGACAAGCGTGACAATTCCGTCTATGGCAATGCCTGCCGCGACCATTTCTTGGAGAATGAGCCGCTGATGGCCATCGACGCCGAGAAGCAGATATATGACCAGTTCGCTCCGATGGTACCTGTCGAGATGGTGAACGAGGTGCTGGGCGAGTTGGTGAGCCGCACCGACACCAATGTGGTGGTGCTCTGCCTGAACAATGAAAAAGACGGCAAGGTATATCCTACGGCCGACGGTCTTTACCGGGCCATCTCCAGCGTGCGTGGCGAGACACTCACCCCCTGGGTTGACAACGTGAAGGAAGAGCCGCTCATCAGCGAGATGCCCGCTAAGGGTTCCATCGTCAGCGAGAGCAAGAACGAACAGCTGGGCTTCACACAGCTGCAGCTATCTAATGGTGCCAAGGTGCTGATGAAGAAGACCGACTTCAAGGACGACGAGGTGCGTATGTATGCCTTCTCAAAAGGTGGCTCCTCACTCTATCCTGAAAGTGACATCTTCAATACCTCTCTTTTGGGCAGCGTAGTGGGCATGAGCGGTTTGGGTGCTTTCAACAGCACCGAGCTCGACAAGGCACTGGCTGGTAAGCAGGCACAGGTAAGTCTGTCGCTCAGCGACACCCATGAAAATGTGTCAGGTAACTGTGCTCCCAAAGACTTGGAGACGATGTTCCAACTCTGCTATCTCAAGTTCACGAATATCTCCAAGGACGAGAAATCGTTCGCCACTCTGATGGGCATGTTGGAGAACCAACTCAAGAACAAAGACCTGTCGCCCGATGTGGCATTCTCCGACTCTATCCGTGTCACCCTGTATGACCGTAATCCGAGATTTATGTCGATGAATGTCGGCGACCTGGCGAAGGTCAACTACGACCGTATCCTGCAAATAGCAGCTGAACGTACGGCCAATGCCGGTGACTATACCTTCATCTTCGTGGGCAACTACGATGAGGCGTTGCTTCGCCAGATGATTGAGCAATATATCGCCTCGTTGCCCGACAACGGCCAGCGCGACCAATGGCGTCCTGTGACGACATACGCCCAGGGCAAGAAGGTGAACCGTTTCCTGCGCAAGATGGAAACGCCGAAAGCCAACTCACGCATGGTGTGGTTCAACGATACCGCTCCCTATACTCAGGAGGGTGACGTATTGGTGACGGCTGCCGGTCAGGTGCTGGAAATGATTTACCTGAAGAAGATACGCGAGGAGGCCAGTGCAGCCTATTCGGCTGGTGCAGGAGGCTATTCCGTACTGGGTGGCGACAAGCCTTTCACCGCCTTGGTGGGTGTCTGTCCGATGAAACCTGAGCAGGCTGACGAGGCTCTCGGCATCATGCGCGACGAAGCTCTCAAGTTGTGCAGCGAGGTGGATGCAGACATGTTGGGCAAGGTGAAGGAACTGATGCTCAAACAGGCTGATGACAATGCCCGCAAGAACGGCTATTGGGTGAATGTGCTCGAAGCCTATGCAGAGAACGGCATCGACCTGCACACCAACTACAAGAGCATCATCAATGGCATTACTCCGCAGAAGGTTGCATCGTTTGTGAAGGACGTGGTGATGAAACCAGGTAACCAGGTGGAAGTGGTTATGCTGCCCGATATGAGTGAATAAAGAATTATTCCATTTTTCTTGAGGGTGCAAAGTGCGAAATGAATAAAAAATCGTACCTTTGCACCCTCAAACGTATAATCTTCATATTATGCCATATCTTTTCACTTCAGAATCTGTATCGGAAGGACATCCCGACAAGGTGGCCGACCAAATCAGTGATGCACTGCTCGACCAGTTCCTGGCCTATGACGACCAGGCCCGTTGTGCCATAGAGACTTTCGTGACTACTGGTCAGGTGGTTATCATGGGTGAGGTGCATTCCGAGGCATACATTGACTTGCAGACCATTGCCCGCCGCACCATTAACCGTATCGGCTATACGAAGTCGGAATACCAGTTCGACGGTGACTCATGTGGCATTCTCACCGCCATACATGAGCAAAGTGGCGACATCAACCGAGGTGTCGACCGCGCCACACCTGCCGAGCAGGGTGCCGGTGACCAAGGTATGATGTTCGGGTATGCCACGGCAGAGACCGACAGTTACATGCCTGTATCGCTCTATCTCTCCCATCTGTTGATGGAAACGCTGGCTACCATCCGCAGGGAGGGAAGGGAGATGACCTATCTGCGTCCCGACTCGAAGAGTCAGGTGACCATCGAATATGGCGATGACAATGTGCCGCGCCGCATCGATACCATTGTCGTATCGACGCAGCATGACGAGTTCCTCGACGACGATGAGCGTATGCTTGCGCAGATACGTCAGGATGTCATCAATATTCTTATTCCGCGTGTGAAGGAACGCATCAC
Source organism: Prevotella sp. (assembly GCA_017548605.1). Lineage (GTDB taxonomy): Bacteria > Bacteroidota > Bacteroidia > Bacteroidales > Bacteroidaceae > Prevotella. The sequence continues at coordinate 108,719 of JAFYZT010000008.1, forward strand.
CAGCCAGCAGGTGTTGGACCTCTTCCATTCCGATATCAAGTATTTTGTCAATCCCACAGGCAAGTTCGTCATCGGCGGTCCCCACGGTGATACAGGTCTTACGGGACGCAAGATTATTGTTGACACCTATGGCGGCAAGGGAGCACATGGCGGCGGCGCTTTCTCGGGCAAGGATTCGAGCAAGGTGGACCGTTCGGCGGCATATGCAGCCCGTCATATCGCCAAGAATATGGTGGCTGCCGGTGTGAGTGATGAGATGTTGGTGCAGGTAAGCTATGCCATCGGTGTAGCCCAACCCGTTAGTGTCTATGTAAACACCTATGGACGTAGTCATGTGGCCATGAGCGATGGCGAGATAGCCTTGTGGATACGTAACCATTTCGACCTGACCCCCCGTGGCATAGAAGAGCGTTTCAAATTGCGTCAGCCCATGTACTTGGAGACGGCGGCCTACGGTCACATGGGCCGGAAGTGCTGCAAGGTGAAGAAGGTGTTCACCAGCCATTACCATGAAACGAAAGTCATGGTAGTAGAGCTTTTCACTTGGGAGAAACTTGACGAAGTGGATGCCATCCGTAAGGCGTTTGCTTTGGTGTAATCATCATCTCTTGCCATGCCTTTTCTCAACGACAGTCTGTTTTCGGCATCTTCTTCTAGTTATGGTGATGCCGTAGTCGGCTTTCAGACCGACACGTTTGTCGTTGAGGGTATGGTGCCGAAAGGAGAGGCGGGCGACCCCCTTCCTTATTCTGTCAGCACCGACAGTTGGGTTATCTCCATTTACATCGCTTGTCTCTTGCTGATGATGGTGGCTTTCTCCTACAGCAGCAAGTTCATTCGCCGCCATCTGAAGGGATTCTTTCATTATGAGAAGGCGCGTACCACGACAGTGCCCGACACGAAGACGGAGATACGTGGCTTGTGGCTCCTTGGAGTGAACACGGTGCTTGTCTTCGGTCTGGGTTCCTATCTGTTCGTCAATCAGCAAGGTCTTGGCCGCCTGCTCTTTCTTCCTCAACAAACCCACCTGTTTGTTTTCATAGGAATCGTATTACTGTATTTCCTGTTGAAGACATGTGCCTACTTGTTCATCGACTGGATATTTTTCGATAAGAAAAAAAACTTACAATGGCACAAGTCTCTTTTGTTGCTTACTGCGATGGAAGGACTGTTGGTCTATCCCGTGGTATTGTTGCTCCCTTACGTGTCCATACCCATCGAAATTGTACTCATTTATGTCGGAATAGTCATCATTTTGATAAAAATATTGGCTTTTTATAAGGCATATATCATCTTTTTTCGCCGATCGGGCTCCTTATTGCAAATTTTTTTGTACTTTTGTGCCCTCGAAATGATGCCTCTTGTCGTTTTGTACGGCGTGATGGCGTTTTTTAATGAGTATTTGAAAATCAATTTTTAAGACAAGAAATGATTAAGAAAATATTGGTTTCACAACCCCAGCCTACCAGTTCCAAATCACCGTATTTTGACATCGCTGAGGAGTTTGGTGTGGAATTGGTGTTTCGTCCTTTCATCAAGGTGGAAGGTATCACAGCTAAGGACTTTCGCCAGCAGAAGGTGAGCATCCTGAGCCATACTGCCGTAGTGTTCACCTCTCGGCATGCCATTGATCATTTCTTTACTTTGGCCAAGGAGTTACGTCTGACGATTCCTGAGGACATGAAGTATTTCTGTGTGACGGAAACAATAGCATTGTATATCCAGAAATACGTGCAGTACCGCAAGCGTAAGGTCTTCTTTGGCACCACGGGCAAGATTGTTGATTTGGTGCCTTTGATGGTGAAACACAAGACCGAGAAATTTCTTGTGCCCATGAGCGATGTTCACAACAACGACGTGAAGGAACTGCTCGATGCCAAGAAGTTGCAGCATACGGAGTGTGTGATGTACCGCACGGTGAGCAATGACTTCACTGAGGAAGAAGTAGCCACTTTTGACTACGACATGCTCCTTTTCTTTAGTCCCACGGGTATCAAGTCGCTCACCAAGAATTTCCCCGACTTCAAACAGGGCGACATTCGTATTGCCACTTTCGGACCTGCAACGGCCAAGGAAGTGACCGACCAAGGACTGCGGCTTGACCTGAATGCCCCCACTGCAGAATATCCTTCGATGACCAGCGCGTTGCGTGCTTATCTGAAGAAGAACCGATAACCGTTTGCCGATGGCCGCTCTGGGATTGTTCACCCTGCCCAAGAAAGAGCGTCTGTGCAACCGTAAGGAGATAGACCGGCTCTTCGATGGTGCCAACCGCTCTCTGTCCGCTTATCCGTTGCGAGTGGTCTATACATTAGTGCCCCGCGAACATGACGGTGTGGTGGCTCGGATGATGGTGAGCGTGCCTAAGCGTTGTTTCAAACGTGCCGTGAAGCGCAACAGGGTGAAGCGGCAGGTGCGTGAGGCTTATCGTCATGTCAAGGCCGATGTGAGCCGACTGATGGAGACACATCCGGAAGAGACGCTCCTGCTGGCTTTCGTATGGCTGGATAGTTGTTTGTGCGATTCCGCTACCGTGTCCGCTAAGATGACCAATTTACTTGAGCGGTTATGCGAACGGTTATAATGATAGTAAAAAAGGTGTGGTCGTTCGTTAAGAGGGTGTTGGTATGGTTGCTGCTCCTTCCTATCCGTTTCTACCAAGTGTGCATATCACCGCTCACGCCGCCATCATGTCGGTTTACACCCACCTGTTCGGAATATGCTCGTCAGGCGCTGGTTAAGCACGGTCCGTTCAAGGGTCTTTATCTGGCCATACGGCGTATCCTCAGATGTCATCCTTGGGGTGGCAGTGGTTACGACCCGGTACCGTAGGAAATTATAAAATTAAAATATTAAAAAATTAAAATATTAGGAAATCAATATGGCGATAAGAAAGAATTTTGTAGAAGAGTTGAAGTGGCGTGGTATGCTGGCGCAAATCATGCCGGGCACTGAAGAGCTGTTGCAGAAAGAGATGGTGACGGCTTATCTGGGTACCGATCCCACTGCCGACTCACTTCATATTGGTCACCTCTGTGGTATCATGATGCTGCGCCATCTCCAGCGTTGCGGGCACAAACCTATCATCCTCGTGGGAGGTGCCACGGGCATGATTGGCGACCCCTCGGGCAAAAGCCAGGAACGTAACCTGCTCGACAGCGACACCTTATACCACAACCAGGAGGCCATCAAACGTCAGGTGGCTAAGTTTCTTGATTTCGAGAGCACTGACGCCAATGCCGCCGAGATGGTGAATAACTACGACTGGATGAAGGATTTCACGTTCCTCGACTTTGCACGTACCGTGGGCAAGCACATCACCGTCAACTACATGATGGCCAAGGACAGTGTGCAGCAGCGTCTCAATGGCACGGCCCGCGACGGACTGTCATTCACGGAGTTCACCTATCAGTTGCTGCAGGGCTACGACTTCCTTTATCTGTATCAGAACAAGGGATGTAAGTTGCAGTTGGGTGGTAATGACCAGTGGGGCAATATGACCACGGGTACTGAGCTTATCCGTCGCACTCTGGGCAACGAGGCTGAGGCTTTTGCCCTCACCTGTCCGCTCATCACCAAGGCCGACGGCAAGAAGTTCGGCAAGACGGAGAGCGGTAACGTATGGCTCGACCCGAAGCGCACCACTCCCTACAAGTTCTACCAGTTCTGGCTGAACGTGAGCGATGACGATGCAGAACGTTACATCAAGATTTTCACCTCGTTGGAGAAGGAGACAATTAATGCATTGGTGGAAGAGCACCGTCAGGATCCCGGCCGCCGTGTGTTACAGAAGCGTCTGGCCGAGGAGGTGACCGTCATGGTACATTCACAGGCCGATCTGGAGATGGCCATCGAGGCCTCCGGCATCCTGTTTGGCAAGTCCACCAAAGAGGCACTTGAGAAACTCGATGAGCAGACATTGCTCGACATCTTCGAAGGTGTGTCTCATTTCGATTTGCCCAAAGAGCAGATAGGTGCCCCGGCCGTCGAATTATTCACACGTGAGGATGTGCCTGTATTCCCCAGCCGTGGCGAGATGCGTAAGATGGTGCAGGGTGGCGGTGTGTCGCTCAACAAGGAGAAACTGACCGCTTTCGACCGTCCTATTACTGCCGACGACCTCATTAACGGCAAATACTTGCTCGTTCAGCGAGGCAAGAAAAACTATTATTTGGTAACCGTAAAATAAAATATGCGGAAAAATTTGGTGGTGGTGTAAAAAACCACTACCTTTGCATCCGCATTTTTGCGATTGTCCAATGGTGTAATGGTAGCACAACAGGTTTTGGTTCTGTTTGTGGTGGTTCGAATCCGCCTTGGACAACAAGAGAAAAGGACAGGTGAAATGCCTGTCCTTTTTCATTTGTAACGAGAGAGAGAATCATTCCGTCAGATCGTCTATCTGTTCGATAATCTCCTTGTACTGACGTTGGTTTCTGAAGTGGATGGAGAGACCGATGGCCGTACCGATGACCGCTCCGACGCAGGCGCCCCAGGACATGGGCTGGTTGAACAAGTCGTTGTCGATTTTGTATAATTCGTAGAAGAACCAAGCCAGCCAAACCAGGATGGCGGGGATGCCGAAGAAAAGAAAGTCGTTGTCAAACTTCTTGGCGCGGGCTATGCGGCGGCGGGCATCTACCAGGTTGTTCGCCATCAGGTTTGCGTCATTGAGGTTCCTCTTATTGTAATAGGTGGCTCCTGCGCATATCAGCATTAAGATGCTTGTGCCAATCCAGAAGGCGACGGAGAGGCCCGACAGCATTACGAAAGCCCAGTAGCCATAGGGAATCATTACCAGACCGAGGATAATCACCCAGAAATATGTGCGGTTGATGTTACCGGCAGCTTTTTTCATTGACTGGCGGATGAAGTGGTCGTTCACTATCTCCTGTTGCTCCAGTTTCTTCTTCAGCGTGGCCATCTGCTCACGCATATTCTCGAATTCAAAATCGTTGTTGTTCATCTTGTGTGAATTTTAATTGTTTGACATTTGTTTCAATTGTTCTCTGATACGGAACAGGCGAACGCTGACGTTCTTGGTGGTGATGCCGACAATCTGTCCGATTTCCTCATAGGTGAGGTTTTCCAGCCAGAGCAGGACGATGGCCCTATCGAAGGGTTGCAGGCGTGAGATACGCTTGTGGAGCATGTCCACCTGACGTGTGTCTTCGTCGTGGTCTTCAAAAAGGTTGATGTCCATGGTCAGCCTTGCATTGCTGCTGCGTCGTTTCTTTCTGTCGAGAGAGATGCAAGTGTTCAGTGAGATGCGGTAGATCCATGTCTTGATGTCACTGCGATGCTCGAAGTTGTCGAATCCTTTCCAGATGTTTACCAACACCTCTTGAAAGAGGTCGTTCACCTCATCGGCATCTTTCGAGAACATGTAGCACACGGTGTAGATGGTGCTCTTGTGTTCTGCGATGGTTTGCGCAAACTGTTTTTCCAAAGTTGTCATTGTTGTCTTTTCCGATTGATTTTCACACTTTAGACGCAACAAAGTTACAAAAACTACAAGGATTATGAAAAAAAATTGATTTTTTTGATTTTCTGCGTGTTTCATCGTATCTTTGCACAAACAAATCAAAAAAACACTTATATAAAGTATGAAAACCAATTATGAAGTACGCTATGCGGCGCACCCCGAGGATGCGAAGCATTACGACACGGCGCGTATTCGCCGCGATTTCCTCATTGAGAAGGTGTTTGCCGCCGATGAGGTGAACATGGTTTATTCAATGTATGACCGAATGGTGGTGGGCGGTGCCATGCCAGTGAAAGAGGCATTGAAACTTGAGGCCATCGATCCGTTGCGTGCTCCCTTCTTCACCACACGCCGTGAGGTGGGCATCTTCAACGTGGGTGGTGAGGGTGTTGTCCGTGTGGGCGATGAAGAGTTCTCCCTTGGCTATAAGGAAGCTTTGTATATCGGCCGTGGCGACCGTGATGTGTTCTTCGAGAGTAAAGACGGCAAGAAACCAGCCAAGTTCTATTTCAACAGTACTACTGCTCATCAGGAATATCCCTGCCGTAAGGTGACGAAGAAAGATGCCGTGGTGGCCCACATGGGCAGCTTGGAGATGAGCAACGAACGCGACATCAACAAGATGCTGGTCAACCAGGTGTTGTCTACTTGTCAACTACAGATGGGCATGACCGAGCTGGCGACGGGTTCGGTGTGGAATACCATGCCTGCGCACGTTCACAGCCGCCGCATGGAGGCCTATTTCTATTTTGAGGTGCCCGAGGAGCAGGCTGTATGTCACTTCATGGGTGAGGTGGAAGAGACACGCCACATCTGGATGAAGGGCGACCAGGCGGTGCTCTCTCCTGAATGGAGTATCCATAGTGCTGCTGCCACCCACAATTACACATTCATCTGGGGTATGGGCGGCGAAAACCTTGACTACGGCGATCAGGATTTTTCGAAGATTGGGGAATTAAGGTAAGGAGTGTGGGAGTATGGGAGTATAGGAGTTTGGACGATAGTTTGTGGGAACATAGGAGTGTGGGAGTATGGGAGTATAGGAGTTTGGACGATACTTTGTAATTAATAGATTCATAGATGATGGCAACGTTTACTTTTCAGAATATCTTAGCATGGCAAAAGGCACATGAGTTCTCGTTAATTGTTTACGAGATTACGGGTCTTTTTCCCGAAGAAGAGAAATATGGCTTGGTATCTCAATTCAGACGGGCTGCTGTTTCTGTGGGAGCCAATATTGCCGAAGGATACAAAAAACTCAGCAAGGCTGACAAACTCCGCTTCTTGAATATTGCCGAAGGTAGTATGGCTGAATGTATGAACTACATCTTATTGTCAAAAGACCTTGGTTTTATTAACGATGAGCAATTTACTAAATTGTGTGAAACGATAAATAGCGCAGGCAGGTTGCTGACGGCTTATTGCAATGGAATAATTAACAATAAAGGAATAAAATCGGAGTTGGAATAAATGAAAGAGTCGGGGGATGGACTAATGTCCAAACTCCCAAACTCCTAAACTCCCAAACTCCCAAAAATAAACAACTATGAACCTATTCTCACTCAAAGGAAAAGTGGCATTGGTGACCGGTGCAGCCTATGGCATTGGCTTCGCTATTGCCGAGGCACTGGCAAAGGCCGGTGCGCAGATTGCATTTAATTGTCGTGGACAGGAACATTTGGACAAGGCGTTGGCCGACTATCGTGCCTTGGGCATCGATGCACAGGGTTACTTGTGCGACGTGACCAATGAAGCCGATGTGCAGAAGATGGTGGATGCCATCCGTCGCCAATTTGGACACATTGACATCCTTGTCAATAACGCGGGCATCATCAAGCGCATTCCTATGCACGAGATGAAACGTGAGGAGTTCCAGCAGGTCATCGACATCGACCTTGTGGGGCCGTTTATTATGACCAAGGCTGTCATCCCCGAGATGATGGAGCGCCGTGAGGGAAAGATTATCAATATCTGCTCGATGATGAGCGAACTGGGACGTGAGACGGTTTCGGCGTACGCCGCCGCCAAGGGAGGGCTGAAGATGCTCACTCGTAATATCTGCTCCGAATATGGAGGGTATAATATCCAGTGCAACGCCATCGGTCCGGGTTATATCGCCACACCTCAGACGGCACCTTTACGTGAACGTCAGGCCGACGGCAGCCGTCATCCCTTCGACTCGTTCATCTGTGCCAAGACACCTGCAGGGCGCTGGCTCGAACCCGAAGAACTGGGCGGTCCCGCCGTGTTCCTCGCCTCACATGCCTCCGATGCCGTCAATGGTCATATCTTGTACGTTGACGGTGGCATTCTTGCCTATATCGGGAAACAGCCTTAAAGGGGGTGAGAGGTGAGGGGTAAGAGAATAGTCTGAGGGGTAATCTCTCACTTCTCACCCCTCACCACAAAAAAAGGTGTCTTCCCAAGAAGACACCTTTTTGATTTTTCTTTACAAAATTAGAGAGCCAAATCGGCACCGGCCTTAAATTTGACCACTTTCTTGGCGTCAATCTTAATCTTCTCCTTGGTACGGGGGTTGATACCTTCGCGAGCGGGACGCTCAGCAACGCTAAATGTTCCGAAGCCGATAAGGGCCACTTTGTCACCTGCTACGACAGCCTCTTTGATAGCTTTCAATGTAGCGTCCAATGCTTTCTTGGCATCCACCTTGGTCAAACCTGCACCAGCGGCGATTTTCTCGATAAGTTCTGTTTTGTTCATGATTGATGTTAATTATTGGGTTAAAAATATGAAACGAATTGACGATTTTCGTGGCAAATATAAACCATTCCTTTCATAAAACAAACAAAAAATAAAAAAAAGTGAAGAAAATCTTGAAAAAAATCGTGTATGCCGCTGATTTTGTGCCTAATAACGGATATTTTTAGTAATTTTGCGCCCGATAAACCATATTTTGCTATAGAATCAAAATCATGCGCAGCATACCTACCGTTACCAAGAATCTGTTGATTGTTAACGTCATCGCCTTCATCGCGATGTTGGTTTTTAAGTCCAAAGGAGTTGACCTGAACGACATTTTCGGGTTGCATTTCTTTTTGGCCAGCGATTTCCATATCTACCAGTTCTTCACCTACATGTTCATGCATGGTGGTTGGGAACATCTGTTTTTCAATATGTTCGCTTTGTGGATGTTCGGCTGTGTGGTGGAAAGAGTGTGGGGACCCAAGAAATTCCTTTTTTATTACATTTCCTGCGGTCTGGGTGCCGGTCTGTTGCAAGAAGTGTCGCAGCTGGTGTCACTCTGTGTCAGTACAGGTCTGGGACTGGGAGAGGTGTTCTCCCTGCGTCAGGAACTGGCTGTAGCACTCAATGCTTGGACCACGGTGGGAGCCTCAGGTGCCATCTATGCCATCCTTTTGGCTTTTGGTATGATATTCCCCAACGAGCGTATCTTCATCTTCCCACTCCCCATACCCATTAAGGCCAAATGGTTTGTTATCTTCTATGTGGCTGTGGAACTGTTCTCCGCCTTGGGCACGTCGAACGACAACGTGGCTCATTTTGCCCACCTTGGCGGTATGCTCTTCGGCTTCCTTATGATACGCTATTGGCAGCGCCATCCCGACACGGGCGGCAACTATGGACGCAGTAAGGGACAGCAGTTTTTTGACAATATGCGTGGTAATTGGGAGCGGCGCACGCACAAAGATGCCGGCCCTCAGCCGCGTCAGCCACGTCAGGAGGAACCTACTCGTCGTGAGACCGACGAGCAGTACAATGTGCGCAAGCAACGTGAGCAAGACGAGATAGACCTCATCCTTGATAAGATTCGTAAGAGTGGCTATGATAGTCTTACCAAGGAAGAGAAGCGTAAGCTCTTCGAAGCGGGGAACAAGAAATGACCGTCATGGCACGTTCTTTGCGTCGTTTTTTTATTTCCTTGCTGGTAGTCTTCAATGTGGTGGTTATCGCCTTGATGCTGCTTTCCGGCTATTCGGGCTACTTCTCGCCGGAAGACTATCCGTTACTGAGTCTTTCGGGGCTCATCTTTCCCCTGTTTCTCGCCCTTGACATCCTCATGGTGCTGGTGTGGTTATTTGTGCGCAAACGTATGATGCTCCTGCCCATTGCCGGACTGCTTCTGGCTTTTCCACCCGTGCGCACATACGTACCTATCAATTTGAATACCCCGCCACCTGAAGGCTCTTTCAAGGTCTTGTCGTTCAATGTATTCCTATGGGCTGGATGGGAATATAAGAAAACAGGCAGTAACCCTATCGTCGACTATTTGGTGGCAAGTGATGCCGATATTATCTGCTTACAGGAAGCCAGTCCCCATGAGTATGATCCCCGGCTTATCGACGAGGCCCTGAACCCTCTCTATCCATACCGCGACAGCATCATGTACAGACATGATGGTGACTGTTTGGCCATCTACAGCCGTTTTCCCATTCTCGGCAGCGAGCGCATCAGCTATTCTTCGAAAGGTAACCAGAGTATGGCCTCTCGCCTGCTCATCGACGGCGACACGGTGCTGGTGGTGAATAACCATCTGGAAACCGTAGGCTTTTCGATGCATGAGAAAAAACTGTTCAATCAGATGGTAGAAGGGAAGAAGCCCAAGGTGAAGAAGCGCCATTTCCTCTCGAAACTGAAGATAGCCCAGTCCAAACGTGCCCCACAGGCCGATGCCGTGGCGCGTTATATCGCCGAGAAAGGAGGAGAGCATGTTATCGTTTGTGGCGATTTCAACGATTCCCCCTTGTCCTATGCCCACCACACCATTGGGCGAGGTTTGCGTGACTGTTTTGTCGCCTCCGGCACGGGCTTTGGCTATACCTTCGAGCGTTATGGAATGCACGTGCGTATCGACAATATCTTCTGTTCAAAGACTTACGATGCCTACAACTGCCAAGTGGACAGGTCGGTCACCGCAAGTGACCATTATCCTATCTATTGTTGGATAAAAAGACGCGCAAATCCTTAAAAAATGAATATTTAAGTACATTTTTTTTCCCGAATGTGAAAAAATGACTATCTTTGCACGCTAAAACGTGTAATGGCGGAAAAAATAATCAAAAACAATCATAAACAAAATGCAAAACAAAGGAATTGTAATCGTTACAGCCGTACTCTTGACGCTGGCAAGTATCTTCTACTTGTCGTTCTCGGTGGCTACGAGTTATTATGACAAGCAAGCCGCTAAAATCAAAGACCCCATAGCCCAGCAGGACTATAAGGACTCCGTGAAATACCTGGGTATCTACTCCTATCAGAAGTGTCTGGAGACACAGGTAGGTCTCGGTCTGGACCTCAAGGGCGGTATGAACGTGATTCTCGAAGTGTCTGTGCCTGACTTGGTGGAGAACCTGGCTGGTTTCAAGAAAGATGCTACTTTCCTGAAGACCATGCAGGAAGCACGTGCCGAGGAAGAGCAGACCCAAGACGATTTTATCTCGCTGTTCATCAAACATTACCAGCAGAACGCTCCTGGTCACCGTCTGGCCGAGGTGTTCGCCACACAGCAGTTGCCTGAGGTGAAGACCAACAGCAGCGACGACGAGGTGGAGAGTATCCTGCGCAAGAAGGTGAGCGAGACCGTGACCGACGCCAAGAACGTTATCACCAACCGTATCGACCAGTTTGGTGTCGTCCAGCCCAACATCCAGATGTTGGAAGGTCAGGAAGGCCGTATCATGGTGGAGATGCCGGGTGTGAAAGACCCCGAGCGTATGCGTAAGCTGCTTCAGGGTAGTGCCAACCTTGAGTTCTGGGAGACCTACCAGAGTGCGGAGATTGCTCCGTATCTCAGCCAGCTGAGCATGGCCTATGGCAATACTGCAGCTAAGGACAGCACCGCTGCCGCTGCTAAGGACACGACAGCCGTTCAGACGACCGCTGTTGCCGATTCTGCCAAGGCGAAGACTCCTGCCGCTACGACAACGACGTTGGCTGCCGGTGAGAAGAAGCTCACCGATATGTTGCAGCTCAGCCGCGACCAGTATTGCGTGGTCGGTATGGCCAACGTGGCTGATACCGCTGCCATCAATACCATCCTGCACTCCAACGAGGCACACCAGATGTTGCCCGTTGATGTGAAACTGTTGTGGAGCGCCAAACCCAGCGACCGCATACCTAACAACAAGCGTATCTATGAGCTTTACTGCTTACGCGTCACTACTGCCGATGGCCGTGCACCGTTGGAGGGCGACGTGATAGAAGGTGCCAACGATGAGTTCGACCATTTCACCGGTCGTCCCGTGGTGACCATGCAGATGAATGAGGACGGTGCACGCAGCTGGGCCAACCTCACCAAGAAGAACATCGGTAAGCCCGTGGCTATCGTGCTCGACAACCTCGTTTACAGTGCTCCTAACGTGAATGGGGAGATTACCGGTGGTAACTCACAGATTAGCGGTAGCTTCACCGTTGAAGATACCAAGGACTTGGCCAACACGCTCAAGTCGGGTCGTATGAAGGCTCCCGTACGTATCGTACAGGAAGAGGTGGTGGGTCCCTCCCTCGGTGCCCAGTCCATCAAGCAGGGTATCACCTCGTTCATCATCGCCTTTGTGGTGCTGATGCTCTACATGATTCTCATGTACGACTTCATCCCGGGTATGATGGCCAACTGCGCCCTGTTGATTAACCTGTTCTTCACGATGGGTATCATGGCCTCGTTCCAGTCGGCGCTTACCATGCCGGGTATCGCCGGTATCGTGCTCACCCTGGGTATGGCTGTGGACGCCAATGTGCTTATCTATGAACGTACGAAAGAAGAGTTGCGTGCGGGCAAGAATGTGCGTCAGGCACTGACTGCCGGTTACAGCAACGCCTTCTCTGCCATCTTCGACTCGAACCTCACCTCTATCATCACGGGTGTCATTCTGGCCGTTATCGGTACAGGTCCTGTACGTGGTTTCGCCATCACCTTGATCATCGGTATATGCTGCTCGTTCTTTACCGCAGTGTTCCTCACACGTCTGGTCTATGAGCACATGATGAAGAAGGGCAAGTGGCTCAACCTCGACTTTACCACCCGTTTCTCGCGCAACCTGTTGCAGAACACGAAGTTCAACTTCATGGGCATGTACAAAAAGACCTTCTTCATCTGGGGTATCATGGCGTTGATCTTCATCGGTTTCTTCGCTATCCGTGGCTTGAGCCGCAGTATCGACTTCACCGGTGGTCGTAACTATGTGGTCACCCTCGACAAGGCTACTCCTGTGGAGAAGGTTCGTCAGGCTGTGGCTGGTAAGTTCATTAACACCTTGGGTGAGAAGAATGGTACTGAGGCCAATACGAGCGTTATCGCTTTGGGTACCGACGGCAAGACCGTGCGTGTTTCCACGAACTGGAATATCGAGTCGAACAGTCCTACCGTTGATGACGAGGCTGAGACCAAGCTGTTCAAGGCCTTGAGTGATGCCGGTCTGGTTACCCAGAAAGATGAGGCCGACTTCAAGAACCCAGACGTACGTGAGGGTGGTTCTATCATCAGCAGTACGAAGGTGGGTCCGAGCATCGCCCGCGATGTGACCAACAAGGCTATTGTTTCGGTCATCGTGGCCCTCATCGCCATCTTCATCTATATCTTGATTCGTTTCCGCAACGTGGCGTTCTCTGTTGGTTCGCTCGTAGCTCTGGCACTCGATACGCTCATCGTTATCGGCTTCTTCTCCGCCCTGTGGGGCATCGTTCCCTTCTCGTTGGAGATTGACCAGACATTCATCGGTGCTATCCTTACCGTTATCGGTTATTCCATCAACGATAAGGTGGTGGTCTTCGACCGTGTGCGTGAGAACCTGCGCCTGTATAAGAAACGTGACAAGCAGACCATCTTCAACAGTTCGCTGAACCAGACCTTGGCACGTACCATCAATACGTCGGTATCTACCTTGATCGTGTTGCTCTGTATCTTCATCTTTGGTGGTGCGAGCATCCGCAGCTTCTCCTTCGCCATGATTCTCGGTGTGATATTCGGTACGCTTTCGTCCATCTTCATTGCTGCTCCTGTGGCTTATCTGACCATGGGTCGCAAGATTGAGGAAGGCGAAGTGGCCGTAGCTGAGAAAGAAGTGAAAGAACCTGTTAAGAAGAAATAACTGCTTCCAGAAACGATAAACAAATCAGACGAGCGAAGACATCGCTCGTCTGATTTCTTATTGGGGGTGGGGGTTATAGTTTTTATAGCTTCTATAGTATCTTTAGCTACTATAGTTTCTATAGTTTATTCTTCTACTTGTACTTGCCTGCTGATGAACTCATTGATGATGTCGAGCATATCGTTGGGAAGATAGGTGAAAGCTTTCTCCACAATCTCTTCCGGAATGATGTAGAGTGCTTCTGCCATGGATGCGGCGATGGCACCCTTGGTGTCTGTGTCGCCGTCGGCAAGGATGGCCTTGCGCAGTACATCTTCGAAGTCGTTGCCGTCCATCAGACAGCGGATGGCCATGGGAACCGTCTCTTGACAGGTGCCGTCGAAATGACCTAAACTGCCTATCCTGTTGACATCGGCCATCGATGGAATGTCATAGTTGAAACTGCGTTTTACCGACCTCTCTATATCATCCTTGATGATGCGGCAGGTACGCAGCCAATAGATGAGAGCGGCCACACATTGAGCCCCCTTGATGCCTTCGGGATGATTGTGGCTCACCTCTGCGGAACGCTTGGCCTCTTCCATCACTTGGTCAAAATCATCAAACAGCCATCCGATGCTGCTCACGCGCATGGCCGCCCCATTGCCGCAACTGTTGTTAGGGGCAGGGTCGTCTGTGTTGATCCATTGATAGAACCGGCTCCCGTAGCCTCCCATGGGGTTGGGGTATTTGCGGCACCATTTCAGTAACGCCTGTTTGTAATCGCCACCGTGCATGGCGGCATCAGCCACGGCGATGGTGCAGATAGTGTCGTCGGTAAAACCGCATTTGTCGGTGAACAATTCAAATCCGGGTTGTGGGGCGTCGGAAAATTCAAATCTCGAGCCCACGATGTCTCCAATAATAGCTCCAATCATAAGGCTTGGTTGTTTAGGTTGTCATGCAAAGATACGAAAAAAAGCGATATGGTGTGTTTCTTGTGGCATTATTTTCAACAAAAAAACAAAAGTGGATGTCCTGAGACATCCGCTTTCGTAGACCCACCGAGAATCGAACTCGGATCTAATCTTTAGGAGAGACTTATTCTATCCATTGAACTATGGGTCCGTTTTTCTCGACACATAAGGTGTCGTATCCTATTTGGATGCTGCAAAGGTAATGCAAAAAAACCATAAATATCTATTTCTGACGATGATTTTTTCCATATCGCCCATGATGATGGCTTATTTTATTAAATTAAATAAGGTATATATGGTTAAACTTTTTCGTTGAAATGGCGTCTAAAATATATTATGAATCGATTTGTTGAAACTTTATTATTCTTTTTTGTTGGTATTTCCATGGCCATGGCCCAGGGTTCTGTGCGTGGCAAGGTGAAAGACAAGAAAACCGATGAGCCATTAGGCTTTGTCAATGTGGTCATCTCGCCACGCGGTGGGACGAAACTGGTGAAGGGTGCCGTTACGGATTTGGACGGTGCTTTCGACATCACTGACCTGCCTCAGGGGAATTACACACTCACCCTGTCGTTTGTGGGTTACAAGGAACTGACACGCGATTTTGCTGTCACGGCCTCGAAACCCTCCACCCATTACAATGTGCTCTATATGAGTGAAGATTCCCATCAGTTGCAGGAGGTAACGGTCACCGGCCAGCGCTCCAGCATGAAACTGGAGGTGGACCGTAAATCGTTTGATGTGACGCAGGACATCGCCAATGCAGGAGGTGCCGCATCCGATGTGCTGGAAAATATCCCTTCCGTCGAGGTGGATAATGACGGTAACATATCCCTGCGTGGTAATACCAGCGTAGAGGTGTGGATCAACGGACGCGCCAGTGGTCTCACCAGCGACAACCGTGCGCAGATTCTTCAACAGCTGCCTGCCGAGAGTATCGAGCGCATCGAGGTCATCGACAACCCCTCGGCCAAATTCTCCGCTGAAGGCAGTGCTGGTATCATCAATATCGTGCTTAAGAAAGACCGTAAGGCCGGCTACTACGGCTCGGTGCAGGCAGGAGGCAACACACGGGGCAGTGCTCACACCAGCTTCAATATCAACTACAACAGTTCAGCCCTCGATGCCTATTTCAACATCGGATACCGTCATCGTCAAAACAATGGCGGTGGCAGCTACAGCTATCAGGAATATCTCACCACGAACCAATACCAGATGTATCGCGGTTCAAATGACAGCCGTGGCAACAATCTCTTCTCGCGTGGCGGACTGACGTGGCATGCTACGTCGAAAGATGATTTCTCGGTAGGCGGCATGTTTATGATAGGAGGTAACAATAATCTCAATATCACCCCTTACCACTATGGACTTCTCGGCACCGACACCGACACACAACTCATGCTACGCCGGAATTCAGGCGACGGTAACATGCGTATGATGCATGGTGAGTTCAACTACCGTCATAACTTCACCGACAAGCATTTCCTCGACTTCGTGGTAGAGTATAACAATTGGCGTTCTGACAACGACAATGTGTACCAGGACTCCACCACTTATTATGACGGTGTCACACCCACCACCTATACCTATCAGTATCGTCCCGCTTTTATCCGTAACCGCTCGTGGGAGGTGAGGCTTGACTACGAGAACCCCATCTCCGAACAAGTACTCATCCAGGCAGGTTACAATGGCCGTTTCTCCCATGAGAACACCCCCCAGGAATCATGGATTGACAACAGCAACTGGGACGGTCGCTCACAAGTGGAGGATAAGCCCTATTACAACCGTTTCATCTATGATATGGATGTTCATTCCCTCTATTTCACCTCGACCATGAAATTCGGTAATTTCGGTGTGATGGCGGGTCTGCGCGGCGAATATTGGAAGGTGAACACCGAGAGTTACGACTGGTATCAGGAACGCGACGCATCGTTGCGCGACAAACCTTTCAAGAAAGACTATTTCCAACTCTTCCCCAGTGTCTTCCTCTCTTACCAGATTACCGAGAACGACCAGTTGCAGCTCAACTACACCCGTCGTCTGCGCCGGCCGTGGGGAGGACAGCTCAACTCGTTCAGGAACACGCGTGATGCCTCGATGGTGGAATTCGGCAACCCAGAGCTGACACCTGAGTTCAGCAATTCTTTCTCGCTCAACTACCTGCGTACATGGACACAGCACTCCCTTCTGGTAAGTGCCTATTACCGTCCCACCACCGATGTCATGCAGCGCATACGGTGGCAGAGCAGCACCGACGGGATGATGTACCAAACGAGCATGAACTTGGCGAAGAGTCTGAGCACAGGTCTTGAGGTGGTGCTCAAGAACAAATTCTTCCGCATCCTCGACCTTACCACCACCGCCAATGCCTATTACTACAAGATAAATGGCTTCAGCTATGTGATCGACGGGCAGACGGTGACAGGCGACGAGAACCATAACTTCACGTGGAATGCGCGTATGCAGGCCAGTATCATTTTGCCTTACGACATCACTGTGCAGCTGTCTGGACGCTACCGTTCCCGCCAGGTCATTACCCAAGGCTACCGTAAGTCGAACTTCAGCATGGAGATGGGTGTCAAGAAGAATTTCTTCAATCGTCAGCTGGTCGTATCGCTCAATTGCCGCGACCTGCTCAACAGCCGCAGGTGGAAGACCTATACCAGTGGCGACACATTTACACGCTATCAGGAGAACTGGCGCCGCGGACGCACTGTCAATCTTACCGTCACATGGAACTTCGGTAATATGACACCGAAGCGTCCCAAGGAGGAAGAGGGTCGCGACAATGGTCAGGATGACCTTCAGCAAGACAACCGGGGCGACTTCAATGCCGGTGCCGGAGTCGGTGGAGGTGGCGGAGATGACTAAAACAGATTGACTTACGTCAAAAACGGGTCAAATTTGTTGCACACTTTAGGGGTGTTTGTGCAAAAACGCGTTCTTTTTTTACAAAATATTTGCACACATGAAAGAAAATTCGTTCCTTTGCACCCGATTTTGGTTTAGAACATTATTAACAAACATTTTAAATTAAGAAACTATGTCAGAAATCGTAGCAAAAGTAACGGACATTATCGTTGAGAAACTTGGTGTTAGTGCTGAAGAAGTGAAGCCCGAAGCAAGCTTTACCAATGATCTGGGTGCTGATTCCCTCGACACCGTTGAGTTGATCATGGAGTTTGAGAAGGAATTTGGTGTTTCCATTCCTGACGACAAAGCCGAGGAGATCCGTACTGTCGGTGATGCCATTGCTTATATCGAGGAGAACTCGAAATAATTCAGAATCAAATGCTTATGGTTTATAGTGCCGGTGTGGGCTTTATCGCCAACCCCCGCTATAAACCATAAGCATTTTTATATCATCTGTAAAAATGGAATTAAAAAGAGTTGTAGTTACAGGATTAGGCGCTGTGACGCCTGTAGGTAACACACCCGAAGAGACCTGGAAGAACCTTGTCAATGGCGTTAGCGGTGCCGCACCCATTACCAATTTTGACAGTAGTCTGTTCAAGACACAGTTTGCCTGTGAAGTCAAAAATCTTGACGTGACACAATATATCGACCGCAAGGAGGCCCGCAAGATGGACCGCTATGCCCAATTTGCCATGATTTCTGCCATGCAGGCAGTGGCCGACAGCGGTCTGGATTTGGAAAAGGTAGATAAGAACCGTATCGGTGTCATCTACGGCGTAGGTATCGGTGGTATCAAGACATTTGAAGAAGAGGTGAGCTATTACTCCACCCATATAGAGGCAGGACCAAAGTTCAATCCTTTCTTCATCCCGAAGATGATAGCCGACATTGCCAGCGGTCTTATTTCTATTCATTTCGGATTCCACGGTCCCAATTTCACCACCACATCGGCATGTGCCTCGTCGAGCAACGCCTTGGCCGACGCCTTCAACATGATTCGTCTGGGTAAAGCCGACATGATTGTCAGCGGTGGTGCTGAAGCCGCCGTTTGTGCAGTGGGTGTGGGTGGCTTCAATGCCATGAAAGCTCTCTCTACACGCAACGACGACCCGCAGGGAGCCAGCCGTCCCTTCTCCGCCAGCCGCGACGGCTTTGTCATGGCTGAGGGTAGCGGATGCCTTATCCTTGAAGAGTTGGAGCATGCCAAGGCTCGCGGTGCTAAGATTTATGCTGAGATGGTAGGCGAGGGCCTCAGTGCCGATGCTTATCATATCACTGCCTCACATCCCGAGGGACTGGGTGCCAAGCTCGTTATGCAGAACGCACTTAAAGATGCGGGAATGAGTCCCGATGACATCGACTATATCAATGTTCATGGCACATCCACCCATGTGGGTGACATCAGCGAGGCCAAGGCCATCAAGGAGGTGTTTGGCGATGCTGCTTACAAACTCAACATCAGCAGCACCAAGTCGATGACGGGTCACCTGCTCGGAGCCGCCGGTGCCGTGGAGGCCATGGTAGCCGTGCTGGCTGTAAAGAACGACATTGTGCCGCCGACCATCAACCATGCCGAGGACGATAAGGACGAGGAAATCGACTATAATCTGAATTTCACGTTCAACAAGGCACAGAAGCGCGTGGTACGTGCCGCACTGAGCAACACTTTCGGCTTCGGTGGCCACAATGCCTGCGTAGTATTCAAGAAATATGCTGAATAACTTCATCGGCAGAATAAGGCTCCCTTTCCGCAAGGAGAAGGAGCTTTTTTCGGCTATATACGCCATCACCGGGGTTTACCCCAAAAATATCAAATATTATAAACTGGCGCTGATGCATAAGAGCATCATGCGCAAGGAGAAAGGCAAACCCCTGAACAATGAGCGTCTGGAATATCTGGGCGACGGCATCCTTGATGCTGTCGTCGGGGATATCGTGTTCCAACGCTTCGAGGGAAAAGGGGAGGGGTTCCTGACCAATGCCCGCAGCAAGATTGTACAACGCGACACCCTCAACCAATTGGCCGAGCAACTGGGCATCACCCAGCTCATCATCTCCAACGGTCATGTCTCTTCGCACAATAACTACATGGGCGGTAATGCTTTCGAGGCACTTGTCGGCGCACTCTATCTCGACAGGGGTTACAAGGCGTGCATGACTTTTATGGCCGACCGCATCCTCAAGCGTTATCTTAATTTGGAGAAGATAGCTTATAAGGAGGTTAATTTCAAGAGCAAACTGATAGAGTGGTGCCAGAAAAACCGCATCAAAGTGGATTACAAACTCCTGAAACAGCAGAAAGATGCTACGGGAAGTCCGAAATTCTGCTATCAGGTG
The DNA here is from genome assembly GCA_017548605.1 of Prevotella sp. Lineage (GTDB taxonomy): Bacteria > Bacteroidota > Bacteroidia > Bacteroidales > Bacteroidaceae > Prevotella. Next base: position 128,479 of record JAFYZT010000008.1, read on the forward strand.
GTGATGGAAAGTGTGCCGTGCGGCTCGGGTTCGGGCTATTCCAAAAAAGAGAGTCAGCAGGAGGCTTCGAAAATTACGCTCAGTCGGTTGCGTAAGGAACCGCAACTTGTCAGGGCCATCTTCAACGCCAAGGGGGAGAAGACCAAACAGGAGGAGAACCCCGTTTACAACGTTCCCTCCACAGAGGAAGAACACAAGCCTTCTGCGGCGGAAACCGCCCCTTCTGAACCCCAAGGCGATGGCTCCGCGAAGGAGAAGAGAGATGCCAGACAGGGCAAGCCGGCGACCAGGCAGAAAGAGAGGAAAAACGATGATTTTGACCTCAGCGACGTGAAGATTAAGAGTGCCGCCCAGACCCGCGAAGAAATCATTGCTGCTGCCGAACAAGCGGCCTTTGCCGAGGGTTGACATCGTGCGTTAAAAATAGTAAAAAGGTAGGCTGTTAACAAAGAAAAGCCTACTTTTGTATAATCAAGACATAGTATATCTACCACCATGGGATTAACCAGCATCGCTTCCTTGGCTTTCCGCAAAAGGCAAAAGGAGCTGGAACGACATAACAACGAAGGAGAGGCATTGCAGGCTGAAGTGCTGCAATACCTGTTGAAGAAAGGAGCTGACACCGAATACGGCAGGCAGCATCTCTTCAGCACCCTGCACAACGGCGACGACTTCGCCCGCCAAGTGCCACTGAACACCTATGAAGACCTCAAGTCTGATATCGACAGGATGCGTCATGGGGAGAGTAATGTGTTGTGGCCGGGTGTGGTGAAATGGTACGCCAAGTCATCGGGCACCACCAACGACAAGAGCAAGTTTATTCCCGTCAGTCCCGAAGGGCTGCACAACGTGCATTATGCCGGCGGTAAGGATGCCGTGGCACTCTACCTCATGTCCAACCCCAAGAGCCGTATGTTCGACGGCAAGGGCCTGATTCTGGGTGGCAGCCACTCTCCCAACTACAATGTGAGCAACAGCCTTGTGGGTGACCTCAGTGCCATTCTCATCGAGAACATCAACCCGTTGGTCAATCTGGTGCGTGTGCCGAAGAAAGCAACGGCTCTGCTCAGTGATTTCGAGGTAAAACGTGACCGTATCGCCCATGAGACGTTGCGGGCGAAAGTCACCAATCTCTCGGGTGTGCCCTCGTGGATGCTCTCCGTGCTCACCCGCGTCATGGAACTGTCGGGAAAGACCCATCTTGAAGAGGTGTGGCCTCATCTGGAGGTGTTCTTCCACGGTGGTGTGGCTTTCACGCCCTACCGCAGCCAGTACCAGCAGCTCATCACCAGTCCCGACATGCACTACATGGAGACCTATAACGCCAGTGAAGGGTTCTTCGGACTGCAGAGCGACCTTTCCGACCCGGCGATGCTTCTGATGCTCGACTATGGAATCTACTACGAGTTCATCCCCATGGATGAGTTCGGCAGCGACCATCCCACCGTGGTATCCTTGGCCGGTGTGCAGACGGGTGTCAACTATGCCATGGTCATCAGCACGTCGTGCGGCTTGTGGCGTTACATCATTGGCGACACCGTGCGTTTCACGTCAGTCAACCCCTATAAATTTATCATCACGGGTCGTACCAAGAACTTCATCAATGCCTTTGGCGAGGAGCTCATTGTTGACAATGCAGAGAAGGCCCTGGCCTATGTCTGCGAGCAGACACAAGCCGAGGTGTTGGAATATACGGCGGCTCCTGTCTTCATGGACGGCAACGCAAAATGCCGGCACCAATGGCTCATCGAGTTCAGCCGTCCGCCCGAAGACCTCGATGCCTTCGCACAACTGCTCGACACCAAGTTGCAAGAGATTAACAGCGACTACGAGGCCAAGCGTTACAAGGACATTACCCTGCAGCCGCTGGAGATTATTCCTGCTTCTTCGGGTTTGTTCAATGCATGGCTCAAGAAAAAAGGCAAATTGGGCGGTCAGCACAAGGTACCGCGCCTGTCGAACAGCCGTCAATACATCGACGAGATGTTGGAAATCCTTCGTCAACAACCATAACCTCACGTCATGCTCCATCTACGCACATATCGACAATTCTGTTTGCTGGGACTGCTTCTCTGCATCGTCGGCTGTGCCAAGATGGGAAAACCCGACGGCGGCTGGTACGATGAGACACCGCCCCGTGTCATGGGTTGCTCACCTGACGACAAGGCAACCGACGTTCACAGCCAGAAGATAACCATTTACTTCGATGAGTTTATCAAACTTGAGAACTCCTCCGAAAAAGTGGTTGTCTCACCGCCACAGATGGAGTCACCGGAAATCAAGAGCGGCGGCAAACGAATCACTATCGAACTGCGCGACACGCTGCGTGAGAACACCACCTACACCATCGACTTCAGCGATGCCATCACCGACAACAATGAGGGCAACCCCTTGGGCAACTTTACGTATAGTTTCTCCACGGGTTCTGAAATCGATACGCTAGAGGTGTCGGGTTATGTGATTGATGCCAAGGACTTGGAACCTATCAAGGGTATTCTCGTCGGACTGTACGATAACCTCGCCGACAGTGCTTTCCAGCAGGAGCCGATGCTTCGCGTGGCCCGCACCGACGGCAGCGGACACTTCGTCATCAAAGGGGTGAAATCGGGCACTTACCGCATCTACGCCCTTGAAGATGTCGATGCGAATTATTTCTTCAGTCAGAAGAGCGAACGGCTGGCATTCACCACCGACCTCATCACGCCCAGTTTCAAGCCCGACTTCCGGCAGGATACCATCTGGCGCGACTCACTGCATATTGAGACTATCAACCGTGTGGGATATACCCATTTCCTGCCCGACGACATCGTGCTGCGGGCGTTCACAGAGATTCTAACCGACCGTTACCTGATAAAGAAAGAACGCAAAGACGCTGATCGTCTGTCGTTCTATTTCAGTTATGGCAATGAGGAACTGCCCGTCATCGAAGCGCTCAACTTCAATGCCGACGCACTGTTGCTCGAAACCAACCAGCACCATGACACGCTCACCTATTGGATTACCGATACGGCACTGGTCAACCAAGACACGCTGCGCTATGTCGCCCATTACCTGAAGAGCGATTCCACGGGTGCGCTCGTGCAATATGCCGACACGGCGGAAACGGTATCAAAATCTCCCTATGTACGACGGATGAAGGAACAGGCCAAGGAAGAGGAGCGTTGGCGCAAGACCCAGGAGAAGAGGAAAAAGAAGGGACAGTCTTACGACAGCATCATGCCCCGCAAGGAGCTGATACCAAAAATCAATATTCCTGCCGACATGTTGCCCTCCAGTGTGGTGCAGATAGAATTTCCCACGCCCATCCTTGAGATGAACACCGAGGGCATACACCTGTTCATGAAGAACGATACGGTGTGGAATCCCGTTGATGTGGTGTTTGAGAAGTCCCGTCGGTCTGACGTGCCTTCCTATGGACCGGCGCAGCGCTTCTATGAGGTGCACCTGCCCGATGACTCGTTATGGATGGAAGGGGGCGAATATAGCCTGGAACTCGACTCGGCGGCCTTTACCGATATCTACGGTCACATGAATGGAGTGACCAAGAAAGGCATGAAGGTAAAGGGTCAGAACGACCTCACCACCATCACCTTACGCCTCGACAACCTTGCTGGCACCACCTGCGTGGTGCAGTTGCTCAGCACTCAGGGCAAGGTGGTGGCCGAGGTGTCCACCAATAATGGCGTGGCGGTATTCAACTATGTCAAACCTGGTGCGTATTATGCCCGGCTGTTTGTGGACAGCAACCATAACGGGATATGGGATACGGGCGATTTTGCCGCCGGACAGCAGGGTGAGATGGTGTATTACTATCCTGAGAAGATGGAATGTAAGGCGAAGTGGGAAGTGGACAATCATTGGAATACCAGCCGCATCGACCTGTTCCACCTCAAACCGTCGGAAATCACCAAGCAGAAGCCCGACAAAGATAAGAAAATCAAACTGCGCAATGCAGAAAGAGCCCGTAAGATGGGCATAGAGTATTTACCTAAAATTACCAACTGACATGAAACGTATTAAAAACTGGCTTTTAACCGCCTTCACGCTGTGCCTCCTGGCTACGAGTGCACAGGCGCAATGTGCATCGGAGAACACCGCATTTAAATCTGGCGAATACCTGTCATACAACCTCTATTTCAATTGGAAATTCGTATGGGTGAAAGTGGGTTCAGCAGCAATGTCCACAGTGTCCTCATATTATAAGGGCAACCAGGCCTTCAAATGCAGCCTGCAAACGAAGGGCAATGGCAAGCTCGACAATTTCTTTGTCATGCGTGACACGTTGCTCGGATATATCTCCACACAGATGGTTCCCCTCTATTTCCGCAAAGGTGCCACCGAGGGCAAGCACTATACTGTTGACGAAGTAATATACGACTATAGCGGTGGCAAGTGCAACCTGCGTATGTATCGTAAGAAAGACAAGGAACAGGGCAAGTGGGTCAGCGACAGCAAGACCAGCTGTGTCGTAGATATGCTCAACCTCTTCGTCAAGGCTCGCAGCTACAACAATTCGGGATGGAAACCGGGTTGGAAGCAAAACGTCGATGTGGCCGATGGCGACGGCGTGGGCAAGGGTTACCTGGAATATAAGGGCAAGGAGACTGTCAAGGGCGACAACAACGTGAAATACCGTTGCTTGAAACTGTCATATTACGAATACAAGAAGAAGAAAGGAAAATACAAGGAGTTGGCGGTCTTCTACGTTACCGACGATGCCAATCATATCCCTGTGCGTATCGACTTCAACCTCAATTTCGGCAGTGCCAAGGCCTACGTCACAGGTATGCGTGGCACTCGCAGCCCCATCACCTCAAGGGTGAATTGATTTTTTAAAAGGAAGTAGAATAGGGAGTTAAATAGGGAGTAAAAGTGGGAGTTAAATAGGACAATACTCCGCCTCATGCTATTGTCCTTTTTAACTCCCTTTTATAACTTCCTCTTTTACTTCCATTTTTACTCCTTTCCATTTTTAATCTTTTAATTTTCTAATTTTTCTGTTTCCCCTTATACCTCGGACTATGCGTCTCATAGTTCTTGAAGGTATATTTCTGTGTGGGATAGACCAGACGGATGTGATAGGGTGCCTCAGGGCGGTTCATCCACTGCACCACCTTGTCCACCCATGCTGCGCTGGCGGCGAAGGTGGGATGCACATTGTCGGGCAGACGGGCCAGTCGTTCGTTGTAGCTGTCGTAGAAGAGGTCGTCGCCGATGGTCTCGCGTAGCATGCCCACCACGCCGAAGTCCTTGTTCAGTTTAGGCAGTTTGGCGGGACCTATCCATACGAATGGAATATCGCCCACCACGCGCAGTATCTCTTTCACGCTCTCACTGCGGGCTTTCAGGTCGTGGTAGCCCAGGTCGTTCGTTCCCAGGCTGATGATGACGAATGTCGGTTTCACTTGGTCCATCAGCCTGTCCAGTTCCGTGGTTCGTGCCCATGAGTGGGTAGTCGAGCCATACCATATCGAGGTGAACAGGTAATGACCGCTCTCTTGCGCATATTCATAGAAACGCCGTCCCACACCGTCGAGCATGGAGTCGCCGAAGAGCAGTATGCGGTGGTGTGTGGTGTCGTTCTGTAGTCTTGCTTGTTTCTGTGTCTGCGGCACGGAGGTGACGGTATCGTTCACCAGCAGTTCCACGATGCTGTCCACGGCCAGCAACAGGTCGTCGGTAATCTGTGCCCTCATGGGCATAATACCAAGGAGCAGCACTGTCATCAGTGCCCCCCATCGTCTTGAAAAACCTTTATTCTTGATTATCCACATAGCTATTGTTCTTTATCTTCTCCTATCTTCCCTTTTCACGATACAATAAACGTGAAATCCCTGTTTTATTATGATAATACGCCCTATTATCACATTATTTCACTGTTTTTTGTTTTTTTGAGCCTTTTTCCTTATTTACTGTGTCATAAAAACCCTCCAACTGCACCAGAGAAGCTCCCTTGCGCAGAAATTGTTCGGCGGAAAGGTGCAAACGAGGTCTATTGACCAGAAAATCCGTGTTTTCAAATGTAACATGTAAAACATGTAAAAACGTGCTATTTGTTGTGAATCAGATGGTTATTTGCATGAAACAATGGTAAATCTCGGTATTCAAATTTGGAACTTTGAAAACTATTTCATATATTTGCCACAGACAAACAAAAACATATAATAACAAAGAGGGGGATGCTATTTATAAGTCATAAATAAGATGTCATTAAGAATATGGGAAGAAAGATTATGAATACGTTGTTTCTTATAACGCTTTATCTTGTTTTTGACTTTTTTTATGAGTCATTTTTTTATAATAACTCTTCATTTATTGAACGGAATGATTGGAAGTATGCAGGTGGCGCTTATTTCAGTGATTGGATGTCGTTCGACAGTGGAGAGTATTATAGCTTGGATTGGCCAAAAATAATTTTTGATGGTGAGTATGGTAAAAAAGAAGCATACATTATTCGTTGTACTGGCAGTAGGCTTTTTATATTTATGATATGTTCAGATCATGAAGAAATGGGAGAGTATTGTAGGAAGTGAAGGTTATTTTAAGCATATGGGAATTTGATACACTGCGTGAGAGTACGACTACATGAACCCGCAATATGTTACAACAATCATATCCTTATAGGAAAACGATAACACCAGAATTAATAAACTTATAATATGAACATGTTAGAAAGGATAAAAAATAACAAGCGTCCCAATATGACATTGATTAAGTGTATTTTCTTTTTTATATCCTTAATAGCAATGATTTGCTGTACGGATAAAGGAAAGGATAATGCTTATCTGAATGCATTTATTTATTATGTTTCTGACACCTATCATTGTCCTATAACCTCAGAGGATACATTATCGGGTCGCGAAATTGAATTGTATTTTGAGATTCAAAATCTATGCAATTCAACAGTCTTTTTCCCGCTTTTTTATGGAAGAGACTCTACTTTTAATTC
>JAFYZT010000009.1 GCA_017548605.1 Prevotella sp.
ACAGTTCCTTCCACTATGAACTGCCGGAACAGCCGCCAATGATGGCCGCGGAGGATAGGGAAGACCTCCCCTAACCCCCTCCAAAGGAAGGGGAAATGACGTTCAATAAGTTGGCGTAATTTGGAAAAAATAATGTTAGAAATATGGAATAAGTGGTTACTACTACTTTTTTTTCGTTTATTTGGCGGGATTTTATTCTGTGATTTGTAGTGATTATTATTGCAATTGCGAAGTTTGATATCTAAAATTATAGTAGAAATAATATAAAATTGTTAAATTATAACATTTTTATATTAGAAATGATGTAGTTTAAGAATATTGTTTTAATTTTGTATTCGAAATAATATAATTTATATGGAAAGAACGAAATTGTCGGCAGTGGTAAAGGCATTGCGCAAGGAATATGGCCTTACACAAGAAGACCTTGCCATGAAGTCGGGAGTCGGTCTGTGTTTTATACGCAGCCTGGAGCAAGGAAAGACAACACTAAGGATGGATAAGGTCAACCAGCTACTTGATTTGTTTAACTATGAACTGACAGCAACCAAAAAGTCATGAGACAAGCAGAAATATACCGGAAGAAGATCCTTGCCGGCATCCTAACTGAAGATGGTGGTGAATACCGCTTCTGTTATGATGAGACGTATCTTGCAAGGGAAGGTGCGCAGCCTGTCAGTCTGACACTTCCATTGCAAACAGAGGCATTCGTAAGTCCCGTACTATTCCCGTTCTTTGACGGTCTGATACCTGAAGGGTGGTTGCTCGATGTGGCACTTCGCAACACCGACATCAGTATTCTTGACCGTATGTCGCTATTGCTATTATGTTGTAAGGAGTGTATAGGTTCTGTCAGTGTCGTCCCCAAACAAGAAACAGGAGGTGGTGTGTAATGTGTAAATGTCTATACTGCTATCAGGAATTGGAAGAAGGTCAGAAGGACTTTCATCCAAAATGTGCCCGAAAGTTCTTTGGGACCAAAGATGTGCCCTTATTGGAATATAGGCATGAAGACCTCGACCAATTAGCCGAGCAAATAATCCGTGCCCAAACATCGCTGACAGGTGTTCAACCCAAATTGTCTCTAAACCTCAATAAACACGATGGCTGTAGCCGACTAACCATTGTGGGGCTTTGGGGTGATTTTATCTTCAAGCCTCAGACAGAGAGTTATCCACAGTTGCCCGAAAATGAGGACTTGACGATGCATCTTGCAGAAGCTGCAAAGTTAAATGTCGTGCCTCATAGCTTGATTCGTCTGGCTGACGGAAAATTGGGTTATATAACCAAGCGTATAGACCGTACCAAGAATGGCGAGAAGATAGACATGGAGGATATGTGCCAACTAACGTTGCATCCAACGGAATATAAGTACAAGGGGTCGCATGAGCAGATAGCTAAAACTATAATGCAATATAGCAGCACTCCCAAACTCGACTTGACGAACTACATGCAATTGTTGCTTTTCTGCTTTGTCACAGGCAACAACGACATGCACTTAAAGAACTTCTCTCTTTACCGCCCTTCAGAGGGTTATCAGCTAACCCCGGCTTATGATCTCCTCAATGTTGCAATCGCAAATCCCAAGGACAAAGAGGAGTTGGCATTGCCTCTTTCTGGACGAAAGACGAAGCTACGTCTTAATGATTTTCTAACTGCTGCAAAGTCAATGGGACTGAAGGAAAACGTAGTGATGCGTCTCATAGAAAGTCTTCAAAAGGTTCTCCCTAAATGGCAAACGCTCATACACAATTCTTTCCTCAACGAAGATATGAAGAAAGCGTATGAAGAGCTTATCGTCTCTCGGTTAAGCCGTTTGCAAAAATAATGTTCATGTCGCAACAACTTGTGAGCAGAACCTGTTTACTCCCCTATGGTCATTTTCCTGGGCTTTATGTTCACCCATAAATGAAATAAGCACTTGCGAGACATCTCGCAAGTGCTTATTCTTTGTGGACCAGACAGGGCTTGAACCTGTGACCTCCAGATTATGAGTCTGTTGCTCTAACCAACTGAGCTACAAGTCCGACGCATCGGCCGCAAACAGGGGGCGGCATCAATAGCGGCTGCAAAGATAAGCCCTTTTCCCCGATTATCCAAACATTTTTAAAGATTATTTGCCAAAATAGGGCAAAAATAAAATGGAATTGTTTATTTTTGCATTCGAATACTCGGTTCTTCAACGGATGGGGAGGAACCACGGGAAACGAGATACGCATGGACAGCTTTGACATACGACACGAAGGACAGAACGCCGAGAAGGATTTTGAGAACGCGTTGCGACCGCTGCGCTTCCATGACTTCAGCGGACAGCAGAAGGTGGTGGAGAACCTCGAGGTGTTCGTCGAGGCCGCCAAATTCCGTGGCGAACCGCTCGACCATACGCTGCTGCACGGACCGCCAGGACTGGGAAAGACGACGCTGAGCAACATCATCGCCAACGAGTTGGGCGTGGGCTTCAAAATAACCAGCGGACCGGTGCTCGACAAGCCGGGCGATTTGGCTGGCATCCTCACCTCGCTGGAACCGAACGACGTGCTCTTCATCGACGAGATACACCGTCTGTCGCCCGTGGTGGAGGAATATCTGTACAGTGCCATGGAGGACTACCGCATCGACATCATGATTGATAAGGGTCCTTCGGCGCGAAGCATACAGATTGACCTCAACCCGTTCACCCTCGTGGGAGCGACCACGCGCAGCGGACTGCTCACAGCACCTCTGCGGGCGCGCTTCGGCATCAATATGCACCTGGAATATTACGACCCCGAGACGCTCCAACGTATCATACAACGGTCGGCAAGTATCCTGCAGGTGCCCATCGACGATGATGCCGCTGCGGAGATAGCACGGCGCAGCCGTGGCACGCCACGTATCGCCAATGCGCTGTTGCGCCGCGTGCGCGACTTCGCACAGGTGAAGGGCACGGGACGCATCGACACTCGCATCGCGAAATTTGCCCTCACGGCACTGAACATCGACCAGTATGGTCTCGACGAGATAGACAACAAGATACTGCTCACCATCATTGACAAGTTCAAAGGTGGACCGGTGGGACTGACCACCATCGCCACGGCCATCGGCGAGGATGCCGGCACCGTGGAGGAGGTGTATGAGCCGTTCCTCATCATGGAGGGATTTATCAAACGAACACCGCGCGGAAGGATGGTGACCGAACTGGCTTACCGACATCTGGGCCGCAACCCCTATCAGCAAGTGGGGTATGAACCGAGTTTGTTCTGAAGAGCCTCCCCCCTTCCCCCTCATGAGGGAGCCCCCCACTAACTCTCCCGAGGGGGAGAATGATTACCCCGCAGACTATCTACGCC
>JAFYZT010000010.1 GCA_017548605.1 Prevotella sp.
ATTTTGGCACTTACATTAATCATCAGGATGTTTTTGATTCAGCAAAGGCTAATAGGTTTGAAGGGAAAGTTCCTGATGGATGGACTACAAACAGAGAGGTTTTCGACGGAGGCCTCGATAAGAAAGTATTCATAATTGAAAGCAGAGATAACATACAGATAATCGATTCCATTCCACACACATTAATAACGGAGCCCGATAATCTTTCTTTGTATATCACCAATCCTTATCTTGCAGAAGAATTGAGGAACTATATAAAGCTTAGTGAAACTTTTATGTTTTATCTCGTTTTCTTTCAATACGAAGGAACTAAATATGTATTGATTAGGGGTTCTTATTCATATGATAAAAAGCACCTTAAAGGTTTTTTCTTTTACCAAACAGCATTGGTTGTTTGCTATTCATTTGGGAACATGTATGAATCATTTGTGAATCCTGAAAAATTGATTGTCTCATATAATGGTATAATACCAGGTTATAAAGAAAAACATGAGAAGTATCCTTTATATTATATCTTGAAAATCAATAGCGATGGCACACTAAAACGTAATGAAAATTTAGATTTACGATTTGATATAATACATGAATTGGAGAAATGGTTTGCACCAATGAATTCACGGGGACAGAGATAATGAACTTGGCTACGACGGCAACCGCCTGGTCAAGTGCGACGACGCGGTGAGCGCGCAGCCCACGAACAACGGGGCGCACCACTTCCAGGACCTCGCAGACGAGGACGAGGAGTACGAATACGACCAAAACGGAAACATGGTGAAAGATTTGAAAATACCGAGTAAGCGAGAGCAGGGCGAATTGGTTCGTCATGCCGAGCGAGAGGTGTTTGGAATGAAATTCAACCGGGATATTACGTCGATTGAATATAATTCATTAAATTTACGGCCAAAAGCCGTGAAGATAGGCTGCACCTCGAAAAAGAAAGGAAAAACGCCGTTGTATTCTTTGCTTTCCACTCGGTTTGCACTATCTTTGCCGAAACAGATAACCTTTTCCGACGCCACGAAGATGAAGCTCACCTACGACGCGGCGGGAAACAAGCTCAGGGCTGAATACTGGACGATACCCACCTTCAACCCCGGCGGCCCCGTCGGTCCCGCCGCCCTCGGTGGAGGTGCGGAGCCTCAGGGCGGCGGCATCGTGGGTCCGATATTGCCGCCTATCAACCAGAACGACCCGCAGGTGGTGACCGACTACTGCGGCAACTTGATATATAGGAACGACACTTTGTCGATGCTGCTCACGGAGGAGGGCTACGTCACCTTCGACGAGCGCGGCGAGCCCCTCTACCACTACTATCTGAAAGACCACCTCGGCAGCGTACGGGTGGTGCTGGACGGTGACGGCACTGTGGAGCAGGTGAACGACTACTACCCCTCGGGCACATTGATGTACACCAGCACGAACGGCACGGTGCAGCCTTACAAGTTCGGGCAGAAGGAACTGGAGCGCACGCTGCCCCTGGATGAGTACGACTTCGGCGCGAGGTGGATGGACCCGGTCGTGGGGGGAAGGTTCACGACCATGGATCCGCTCTGTGAGAAATACTATGACATCAGTCCGTATGCGTATTGCCATGGAGACCCTTTAAACTTTATTGATCCAGATGGGAGGGATTTAATTTTGCATGGTGACTCAACAAATATCAGTAATTCATTAGAACAAATCCAAAATGGTGCTGGTGAAGGTATTTCAATATATTATTCTGATGCAGATTCTAACTTAAAATATCAGATTAGTGATGGCTATGACACTTCTTTGTTATCTGAACAAGCAAAGTTGTTAATAAAAATAATTGACAATCACAATATTATAGTTAATATTAATGCTATAAGTCGTAATGAGTTGGGTGATGGTAGATGGTTCGTTGCTGGTGGGTTTTTAGGGAACGAAGTTATGGACAATGGAACCATCATAGCTAATCAAGTTATTAATCCACGTCAATTAGCAATAATGGATGAGGCTGGTTCACCAGGTCAGAATATATTTCATGAAATATCAGAATCATATAATGGTGCAGAATTGCGTTTACAAGGTGTTGATTCTTCGAACTTGTATAATGCTGCCCATAAAACTGCAATGCCACAAACAGAATTAAAAGGTGGTTTTTTCAACTTTACAGGCAATTATTCAGACACCTTTATTCCGATATCAAACAGCTACAAGTATTTTGTACAAACTCAACAAGGTATTAAAGTATTATATAACATAGATTTACTAATCAAAAAATATTGATTTTCGATATGAAATATTTAATTGTTATTATTACAGTCATAATTATAGGCTGTACACATAAAGACATGGTACAACAATATGCTTTTGTACCTAAAATAGACACAAAGGCATTGGTAAAACTATCCAAGATAAAAGAATCGTTCGTTTCTGAGAATTTTTATTACATTAGCCGAATTGACAGTTTACCAAATGATGTATATGTAATATTTGGCATCAAGGATGGTAAAACCTATAAAATAGTTTCTCATGAAGGAAAGGATTATGAAAGGTTATGGGATGACTTTTCGGATAATAAAATTGAAGTCGGCTCTTCCTACCCCTTATATATAGAATCGTGGAAAGAAACATGCAGGCCAAAAGATCTATATGAATACTGTTGTTATCCTAATGCGATTTTGTATTATGGGAATTCCATCAGATTAAACGATTCTGATTTAGACATATATTATGCCAAGTATTTAAATGGCCTATATCTGCCAAAGAAACGATGATTATGTATCGCGGGGACGGGGAATTTGATACCCTGCATGATAATACGACTACCTGAACCCGCAATATTGATGGACATGAAGAACAAGAATGAGGTGAACGACATAAAAGGCAAAATATACGTGAAATTACCTTCCCGCATCAAAAAACATGCAGGAAGCGGTGTGATGTCGGGATTTTTTCATTCCTTTGTGCAGTCTGTACTTAACTGTAAAAACCCGATGATCCTGCGCTGTTCCCTCCTCTCCGTCCCGATGCTCACCTACACCTCCCCGGCCCTCGGCCAGGACGCACCGGGCAGCAGCATCGTGTCGAGGACGAGGCTGTCTTCCGACGGCACGAAGTTGCTTGAGCAGCGCGTATATGACAACGGGCTGGGCGACGTGGTGCAGGAGGTGCAGTCCTTCCCCGGCTCCTCCCTGCCCGACCTCGTCGTCCACCACGAGTACGACGACTACCGCCGCAGGGTGAAGACGTGGCTGCCCATCACCTCCTCCGGCGGCGGCTTCGTCAGCGGCGGCCCCGGCACGCCACGCTGGAACGGCAGCATCAGCGCCGTCAGGTGGAGGAGCGACGAATACTACCCCAAGCGGGGCTACAAGTTCACCTACGACAAGTTCATTGAGTCCTACAGATAGTTATGTTCAGTTTATAAAAAGTATTATTGGATGGTAAAAAAATATTAAAACAAGGAAGGCGTGCAGTCTTTAATCTGCATATATGAAGAAGATGATTCCTTAAAAATCAATTGGGAATTATTACTTGGTACTATCGGCAACAACTATATTGATAAAGATAAAATGAATCATTTGATTGTATCAGATGCACGGGAAATTTGACAAACCATAAAGCTGAGAAAACGATGAAAAAGATAATTCTCTTCGTCTTGCTGGTTAACACTTGCGTGTGCGGATTGGCAAAAGGTCAAAATGATGTTGACACCATTCGTATCACATTTTCATTATATTTGGGTGGCTATGGATCATATCGCTGCACGACGTGTTATGCATATCATAAAAAGTCCTACAACCTACAGTTAGAGAAATCATCCGGAATACCTCGATTCTATCAGCCTCCAAAGACCATCTCCAAGGAAAGTGTGGCAAAACTGCTAAATGACTGTAACCTTTATTCTACTGAAGACCGTTGTGAATACATCAAAATCACAAAAGACGACTATTCCAATTACATTAAAATTTTAAACAACAAAGACAGCCTTATGGACTACTATCTTCTTTCTTTCATTGATTTCGAGAAAGATCCATACGAATTGAAAGAAGAAACCTTCTTGTCTTTAAGTAGCTGTGAGATTATTGATATCATAGAATCACCCTATCAATCACCCTATCACATATTAATTCCTCAAACACCGTTATTGAAAATTGAATTGATAAGCAAAAATACCGGAAAAACCACTATCGAACCTCTATGGTATTTTGATGGTACGGCGTGGAAAGTGCTATCCCACGACAAGATAAAGTATATAGCCTATGAATACTTGATGTCTTTTTTGAAAGACATACAATTTGACAAGTATGTGTATTTTGAAGATCGGGAAAGGTGCTCGTAGACAAGAGCAAGTCGCCCGCCATACAATTTGACAAGTATGTGTATTTTGAAGATCGGTTTTATCTATTATTTCAAATAGCTGATGTACTTTTGAATAATCAGCAAAAGAAAGATGATTTCAAAATGGATCAAATTCCCCCTCTCCGAGATGCTATCAGGTAAGGACGGACTCCTGACTATTCCTTACGCATCCTGATATGCAACTGATAGATGGCGGGCAGGAGGATACAGAACGAGAAAGCCACACTCATGAGCGCACGGCCCTCGCTGCCGAAGAGCTGACCGAGAGTCATATCCTCCATGCCGGGCATAAGACGGTAGGAGACATAGGCGATGGTGTTGTTCACCCAGTGCAGGGCCACGCCGGGCAGTATACTACCCGTGCGCCAGTACATCCAGCCCATGAGCAAGCCAATGAAGAAGGCATGGGGCATCTGCGCGGGATTGGCATGAACAACAGAGAAGAAGATGGCGGAGATGAGGATGGCTAGCCAAGGCTTGTACGACCCGAGCAACGACCGCAGAATGGCGCCACGGAACACCATCTCCTCGGCCAGGGGAGCGAGAAGACAGAGCACCACATAGCCCCAGGGCGTAGACATCATCATGCTGAAGAGTCTGGCATTGGTGTCCTCAAACTGCAACTGCTCCATGAGCCACTGCGAAGGGATGGCAGCACCGATGGCGATGAGAGAGGCCCAGAAGAGGACACCCCACGGACGTGTGCGCAGGTAATGACGCGACACCTCACACCAACGGTAACCCAAAAACAAGGCGATGAGCACGATGCTGGTCACCGCGCTCGACACGAGGAGCATGGGCACGGTATAGGCATAACCGTCGGCCAACGAGCTCATTGCCTGTTGCAAGGTCTTGCCCCCTGCCATGAGCCACGGAACGATAACACCATAGGTACACACAAACTGCACCAGGATAAACGCCAGTAAATATAATAATGCCCTTTTCATCTTATTCCTCCATCTCTTTCTCAAACTGTTCCACTACCAACCGCTCATCAGCCTGAAGCTGTTGTGACAACTCCTCGACACTGTCGAAACGGCGTTCCTCACGCAGACGGTGAATAAACTGCACCAACAGCAGCTCACCGTAAATCTCCTCCTCGAAGTCAAAGATATGTATCTCCAACGACAGCTTGTCGCCACCGAAGGTGGGACGCACTCCGATGTTCATCATCGCACGGCGCATCTCCATGGAATGTTCACGGCGGGCCTTCACGGCATATACGCCCGGGGCGGGCAGTAATTTATCCTTGTCAATCTCGATGTTCGCCGTAGGAAAGCCCAGTTTACGACCCAGCTGCTTTCCCTCGACCACCCTACCCACAAGGGTGTAAGGATAGCCCAGGCACTCGGCAGCCAGCTCCACCTCGCCCTCAGCCAGGTATTGGCGGATGAGCGACGAGCTGACACGCTGACCATGGAACGTCACGGCATGACCTTTCTCGACGGTAATACCCAGTTCATGACCATAACGCACATAGTCTTCGAAGCCCTCGCTGCGGTCACGTCCGAAGCGGTGGTCGTAACCCACCACCAGACGACGCACGTTGAGCTGATGGCAGAGCACTTCTTCCATGAACTGACGGGCATTCATCGTTGCCGTCTCACTGTTGAAGGGGAACACCACACAATAGTCCACTCCCGTATGGGAGAGGAGGAAGGTTTTCTCTTCGAAGGTAGTGAGCAGCTTGGGCTGGTAGTCCTGCTGCAGCACCTGTCGGGGATGGTCCTCGAAGGTGATGACCGCCGAGCGCAATCCTTCGGCACGTGCCAGTTCCACCACACGGTCGATGAGGTATCGGTGTCCACGGTGTACCCCGTCAAAAAAACCTATCGTAGCCACGCAAGGGAGCATTCCCTGTGCTCCGTCTTTCAGAAATATGGTCTTCATGCTTGCAAAGTTAGCGTATTTTTTTGTGATTTTACTTTTTTTGCTTAGTTTTGCAACATAAGACCTGTAACACAGTATGAAAGACGAGGAATTTTTCCTGCATAAACTGGAGCACCGCGACATCAAGCCCACGGCAACGCGCCTGCTCATCCTGCGCGAGATGTACCGCGGCGACGAGACAGTGTCGCTGCCCGAACTGGAACGGCTGTTGCCGACCATCGACAAATCGACCATCTCGCGCACGCTGACGCTCTTTCTGCTGCACCGTCTCATCCATGCGGTGGACGACGGATCGGGCTCACTGAAATATGCCGTATGCGCTGACGACTGCGACTGCACGGTCGATGACGAGCACACCCATTTCTTCTGCACCGCCTGCCGCCGCACGTTCTGCCTGAAGCACCTGCAGGTGCCTGTGGTGCCACTGCCCGACGGGTTCATACTGGAAAGTGTGAACTATGTGCTCAAGGGACTGTGCCCAGAGTGTTCGGAGAAGAAAAATCGACCCTGACTTTTTCCAAGATACCTAATAATTCGTCGCAGGTGGTGGCGCGGAGGAAAGAGATGCGCGTCTGCCGGAAATTGGGTATCCCTTTGAATATCGGACTGGCCGCCAAGTGACGGCGGGTATGCAGGATGCCACGGTATTCGTCGATCCGCTCCACATTGATACGTAACTGCTCTTTCAGCACATCCAGTTTCCAGTTGAAATCCATTGTTTCGTCAGCTGGTCGACCATCCAAGAAGTCGCGTATCTCCTTAAAAATCCACGGACGGCCGAAGGTGGCCCTACCCACCATCACGCCATCCACGCCATAACGGTCGAAAGCCATCTTTGCCTCTTCGGGCGAGGTGATATCGCCATTGCCGATGATAGGGATATGGATGCGCGGGTTGTTCTTCACCTCGCCGATGAGGGTCCAGTCGGCCTCGCCCGTGTACATCTGCGAACGGGTACGGCCATGGATGGTAAGGGCCTGGATACCACAGTCCTGCAACCGCTCCGCCAAGTCGGTGATGATAAGGTCGGTCTTATCCCATCCCAGGCGCGTCTTCACGGTGACGGGCACCTTCACCGCCTTCACCACCTCACGGGTGATGTCGAGCAACAAGGGGATATTACGCAGCATGCCCGCACCGGCACCCTTGCCCGCCACTTTCTTCACCGGACAGCCGAAATTAAGGTCAATCACGTCGGGACGGGCCTGTTCAACGATTTTCGCCGCCTCGACCATGCTCTCCACGTCGCGCCCGTAAATCTGTATGCCCACGGGGCGTTCCTCGTCGCTGATGGTGAGTTTGTTCACCGTGCTCTTGATGGAGCGCACCAGTGCCTCGGCGCTCACGAATTCGGTATATACCATCGAGGCGCCATAACGTTTGCACAGATGGCGAAATCCTATGTCGGTGACATCTTCCATCGGTGCCAACAACACTGGTTGTTTACCCAAATCTATTTGTCCTATTTTCATTTGTTCAGAAGTGAGAGGTGAGGGGTGAGAGGTGAGAGATATGCCAGGGGCAAGGAGCAAGGGGCAAGGAGCAAGAGATATGCCAGCGGGGTAATGGCTTAACTCCTTAACTTCTTAACTACTGTCGTTTGCTCGCTTGGGACTCCCCTCCCTTGGGGAGGGGTCGGGGGTGGGTATCAACTTATCAAATGATACATTCCTCCGGCGAGGGTGCGCACCACTCCCTTCATCTCCATCTCAAAGAGGATGGCCGTGAGCCGATGGACAGGCAGTCCCGTCTGCACCGAGAGCATATTCACCTGGAGGTCGTTCTGACGGGATAACACCTCCACCACCCGTTGCTGCTCATCGGTGAGGTCGGGGAAGAGTTCCCGCTCAATGCCTTCCTGCTGAGCCTTCGCCAACAGGGCATCTTCCTCCCACCCCATGGCTTTCACGAAGTCGGCGGCACCTGTGAGGAGCGCCGCCCCATTGTCGCGAATGAGGTTATTGCACCCTTCGGAATAGGTGTCGCCCACTCGTCCCGGAAAGGCGAACACGTCGCGGGCGTAGCCACGTGCTATCTCCGCCGTTATCAGACTGCCACCATGAGCCGCCGACTCCACCACGATGCAGGCGTCGGACATGCCCGCCACGATACGGTTACGGCGCACAAAATTGATTTTGTCGGCATTGGTGGCCGTCATGAATTCCGTGAGCAGTCCGCCCTGTTTCACCATCGCATTGGCCGTCTCACGGTGGCGCGAAGGGTATAGGTCATCGAGGCCGTGGGCCAGCACGCCCACCGTCTCGTAGCCACATTGAAGGGCCTGCCGATGGGCATTGATATCCACGCCATAGGCCAGACCACTCACCACGAGCACCTGAGGACACACTGTCCGCAGTTCGGCCATGAACCGCCTGATGAGATCCTGCGCATAGGGGGTGCATCGCCGAGTGCCCACCATACAGATGACACGTCGTTGGTTCAGGTTCGCCATACCCTTGTAATAGAGCACCAGCGGGGCATCGTCGCATTCCTTCAGCCGTTGCGGGTAAAGAGGCTGGTCGGGTGTCAGCGGCAGTATGTCGTGGTTGGCGCAAAATGTCAACTCCTCCTCAGCACGACGCAGGGCAGCATCCAAGCCTTGCAACCCTTCTTCAAAACGTGGTGACACGTCGGGCAGCACATCCCGCAGATGTCCCTTGTTTTCGATGATGGAAGAAGCACTACCCAACGCAGCATACAGCTGGTTGAGTGCTGCCGGCCTGAAATGGCTGAGCCGTGTCAGCGCCATGGCATGGAGTATTTCCTGGGAATCCATTTTATTGAAGGTTAATCATTTAGGGGCTACAGCAACAATTCATCATACGCGCTTTCGCGCACCAGTTTACCGTGGTCCATCACCACCAAATCGACGGTGCTGCGGAAACATAACACGTTGTCGCTCTCGCGGAACAGGTCCTGCTGGAACACGAATTTCACGCCTTGCTTGCTAACAGCCAAGCGCGAGATAAACACATCGTCGCAACGCAGGGGCACCTTATACTGCATGGTCATGCGAGCCACCACAGCATCCAGTCCCCGCTCGTGCATCTTGGCAAAACTCACACCCTTGCTCTTGAGGAACAGGTGGCGTGTATGCTCAATATAATGCAGATAATTGGCATTGTTGACAATGCCTTCGATATCACACTCATAATCGCGCACTTCCAGGCGCGTCTCAAAATCGTATGTCATATTGGTCGTTTTAAGGGGTAAACCCACCCCAACCCTCCCAAAGGGAGGGGGAGGAAGGGGCAGGGGGTGAGGGGTGAGAACCCGCCTACATCCTCCCTTGGGGAGGGCAGGGGTGGGTGTTCAGATATTCATGGCCGATGCGGCAGCGGAGGCAATCGCGCTTGTCGCAGTATTCCTTTTTCAGTTGTATCAGAGCCTGACTGTCACCCGCCGACACCACGTCCATGCCGCATTCGCTCCACATGCGCACGATATGGTTGTCTTCAGCACGTAACTGCTCCAAAAAGTCGAAGGCGCGGTCGCACAGCCGTTCATCGCCCTGGTGCCGCCCATAAGCGAAGAGCATGGGTATGGCTGCATTGAGGATGATGGTGTCGAGAGTCTGTTGCGTCAGTCGTTTATCATTACGGTCGCTCTCACAGCCGAAGCTGTAATGAGTGGACCAATAGGGAGTCACCTGAGTGGTGTACTGTTCGCGCAACGATGCGATGGACTCACTCTCCACGAGCGACCGCAACCCGGTGCGCCGCTCATAATAGAGGTTGGCCAACTGCGCCAGTCGTATCTGCGGGAAATTCTGGGGACGCAGACGGAGGTATTTCCACTGGTGCCCATCCATGGGTATCAGTCCGAACTTATGCTTTAAAAAAGCATATTCCGAACGCAGACGCTGGAAATAATCGTCGGCCAACGCCCGTTCACGCTGCCGCTCGGGCATCGCCAGCACATCCAGCAATCCCGCCTGTCCCAAGAAGAACGCCTCCACCTGGAAAAGGTCGTCGCGGTGATGGTCCACGGCATGCAGAGGCATCGACAGGGCCCATTGCTCGAAGGCATCGCCATTGAGCGAGAAACCGAAGGCACGCGCCAAGGTGACGAAGCAGGCTCTCTCCCAGTCGCCCTCGACACGTTCCACGCGCCGCTCTATGTCGATGGTCTTTCGCTCCAACCGCTCTGTCTGCAACGCACTCATCCAACTGTGTAGCACCAGTTTCGACAGGGAGGGAATGATGCGGTAACAGGGCGGGTATTTGTCCGTGGCCTGCAGCTCCGCATAATGAGCAGCCACGCGCTCGGGCACTGACAGTTGTAATTGTGGCAACATCCGTCCCTGGCTGTTGGCCACAGGCCGGTCGATATCGCCGCACACATGGAGCACCACATTGTCGTAGGCAGCATCTTGGTCATGACCATGGGCATACCAGTCGCTGGCGCGGTCGTGTATCTCCACATTGCCCACCCACAACGCACCGTCAATCTTCACCTTGGCATTGAAGAAGTCGGGACCCGCATTACGGTTGTTCAAACCCGGGTCGATTACCTCTACACGCTCTCCCCTGCTCGTGAACAAGGGGTCCAGAGGTAACATCTTATGTTTCCACACGTAATGCAATAGTTGTTCCATATAACGTCATGCTAAACCCACCCCAACCCTCCCAAAGGGAGGGCAAAGATAGCGAGCTATTGTGTTATGAACA
Organism: Prevotella sp.; assembly: GCA_017548605.1. GTDB lineage: Bacteria > Bacteroidota > Bacteroidia > Bacteroidales > Bacteroidaceae > Prevotella. Next base: position 10,890 of record JAFYZT010000010.1, read on the forward strand.
ATTCCCTTCCGTTTTCCTCCTTTCTCCGTGCAAATTTAACAAATCTTCCTTGGAAAAAGTTGTTTTTTGTTAGATTAACACTCATAATGACCGCTTTTTGTTGGCTTTTCCGTATTTTTGCATGGAATTTACGATTACCATTTATGAAAATAGCATTGATAGGATACGGCAAGATGGGTCGCATGATAGAGCAGATAGCCCTGTCGCGCGGTCATGAGATTGTCAGTATCATCGACATCGACAACCCAGAGGAGTTCGAGTCGCCCCGTTTCGCCGAGGCCGACGTGGCCATCGAATTCACCAGTCCCACGGCAGCCTACGGCAACTACCTGAAGGCGTTTGCCAAGGGCGTGAAGGTGGTGTCGGGTTCCACGGGATGGATGAAGGAGCATGGCGACGACGTGCGCCGTATGTGCTCCGAGGGTGGCCAGACGCTGTTCTGGGCCTCCAACTTCTCCGTGGGCGTGGCCATCTTCCAAGCCGTGAACCGCTATCTGGCACATATCATGAACGGCTTTCCGCAATATGACGTGCGCATGGAGGAGACACATCACATCCATAAGCTCGATGCCCCCTCAGGCACAGCCATCACGCTGGCCGAGGATATCGTTGGTGAGATGAGTCGTCTGAACAACTGGACAAAAGGGACGCTCGTGGCTCCCGACGGCAGCGTGAGCGGCGAGGCTGCTTGTGCAGACGACCAGCTGGCCATCGACAGCGTGCGACGCGATGAGGTGCCCGGCATACACAGCATCCGATACGACAGCGAGGCCGACTGCATCACCATCACCCACGATGCCCACTCACGTAAGGGCTTCGCCCTGGGTGCCGTGCTCGCTGCCGAATATACCGCCCACCACAGCGGCCTGCTCACCATCAGCGATATGTTTCAGTTTACCCACCCCGGCCCTCCCAAAGGGAGGGGGAATGGAATGCAGAAATAATATTTTAATCTTATAATTTTTTAATATTTTAATTTTTCTCATGATTGACAAGAGAAAAGCGAACCTGAATATGAAGAAACAGTGGACGAAGTTCATCATCGTCCTGGTGCTCTACCTGCTCTTCCTCTTCTGGGTGAAGAGTTGGCTGGGTCTGCTCGTCGTACCCTTTATCTTCGACGTGTATATCACCAAGAAGATCAAGTGGCAGTGGTGGAAAGACTCCGAGAAGCCTGTACGTGTGCTCATGAGCTGGGTGGATGCCATCATCTTCGCCCTCGTGGCCGTGTATTTCATCAACTTGTTCTTCTTCCAGAACTATGTCATCCCCTCCAGCTCGTTGGAGAAATCGCTGCTCCGTGGCGACTACCTGTTCGTGAGTAAGCTGAGCTATGGTCCGCGCATCCCGCAGACACCACTCACCATGCCGCTCACCCAACATACGCTGCCCGTGTTCGGCACGAAGTCGTACATCGAATGGCCCCAATGGAAATACCGCCGCGTCAGCGGACTGGGTCAGGTGGAGCAGAACGATATCGTGGTGTTCAACTACCCCGCCGGCGACACGGTGATGAGCGACGAACGCTATCAGGCGCAAGACTACTACCAGTATTGCTATGCCTATGGCATACAGAGCACACCTACCAATACGACCGTCGATTCGATGTCGGCACAGCAGCGTTGGGACTATTACCAGACGGTGATGCGCAACGGTGCCGAGATTGTGAAATCGAACCCTGCCGAGTTCGGCGATATCATCACTCGTCCCACCGACCGACGCGAGAACTACGTGAAACGTTGCGTGGGACTGCCCGGACAGACGCTGCAGATTAAAGACCAAAAAATCTTCATCGACGGCAAGGCGACCAAGGAACCCGACAATGTGCAGTTCTCCTATTTCGTCAGGCTGAAGCAGATGATTCCCGATGCCACGCTTGAAGAGCTGTCCATCACCATGGAGGACATCCAAAGCATGAACGTCAGCGGATATATGCCGATGACAAAGAAAGCCGCCGAGGCTTTGGCCAAGATGCCCGACTACGTGGAATTTGTGCGTCCGGTGACCGATGCCGACCACATGGACTCCGGCAAAACCTATCCCGTGAACGGCAACTACGGCTGGACACGTGACAACTATGGTCCCATCTGGATTCCTGCCAAGGGAAAGAAAGTGTCGCTCACATTGGACAACATCGCTATCTACGACCGTCCCATCCGTGTGTATGAAGGCAACGACCTGCAGGTGCGCGACGGCAAGATATTCATCAACGGCAAGGAGACCAACGAATACACCTTCCAGATGGATTACTACTGGATGATGGGCGACAACCGCCACAACTCCGCCGACTCCCGCTACTGGGGATTCGTGCCCGAGGACCATGTGGTGGGCAAACCTATCTTCATTTGGCTCTCCATCAATCCCGAAGACCTGGGACCGAAGATTCGCTGGAAACGGATGTTCCGCATGGTGGATAATATCAGGTAGGGCCTCCCCCTGTCCCCCTCCCAAGGAGGGGGAACGTGAACACTTTGCAGTTGCAATTATTCGGTATGAACAACATGGTAACAGCAGACTCCTTCGGGGGGAATGAGGGGAGGGTGAGGACATCCTGTTTGCTCACCTCCACCTATTTCGGACCGGTTCAGTGGTATCAGAAACTGAACCGGTTCGAACATGTATGGGTAGAGGGCATGGACCATTTCCAGAAACAGACCTTCCGCAACCGCTGTGTCATCGCCTCGCCTGGCGGTCCGCTGGCATTGACGGTGCCCGTGGTGCACGACGAGCCGAAGATTCTCATGCGCGACCTGCGCATCAGCGACCACGGTCAATGGCGCCGCCTGCATTGGAACGCCCTGCAGACGGCCTACGGCGAGTCGCCGTTTTTCGAATATTACGCCGATGACCTGCACCCCTTCTTCGAGAAGAAATGGGAGTTCCTGCTCGACTTCAACATGGAAATAATACGGCTGATGTGCCAGTGGCTGGACATTCACCCCACCCTGCATATCACCGAAAGTTATCAAGGAGAAGGGGCAAGGGGCAAGCACCCACCCCAGCCCTCCCAAAGGGAGGGAGTGAAGCAGGAGCAAGGGGCAAGAGATTACTCCGCAGAGGCGGTGGATTACGTGGCTGATTTCCGCGAGGTGATTCGTCCCAAACATCCACTGCCCGATGCTGACTTCATACCGAAGCCATACTATCAGGTTTATCAATCAAAATACGGATTCCTTCCTAACCTCAGCATCCTCGACCTGCTCTTCAATGAGGGAAACGAAAGCATTTTCTTCCTTTGAAGAGTAAAATGAAAAAAGAAAGACAACCTTTTTCATCTGAGTGTTTTTTTCATCCGCATTAATCCCTTCCAAGAAAGCCTGTAAGCATAGAAGAACCATCGTTAAAGACAAGCTATTCTTCATTATATCGGCTCTTATATCTCTTTAAGTATTTAAAAGACAAAAGTAACAGGTAAATATAGATTATTAAGCAAAATTATATCCTAACGTGAAGGAAAAACCGCCGTTAAAGGGTTATATAATAAGAAAGCATCAAGTAAAGGGGTGCAGAAGGCTTTAGAGTGAAAAGCAAAAACGAGTTAATGACATTGAGAGAACGTTATAAGCAGTTGTTTCTGCAGCATTATGAACAAATGCTACTGTTGGCGCGGTGTCTTCTTCATGATGAGGAAGAGAGCCGCGATGCCGTCATCGAAGTGTTCACACTGCTGATGGAAAACGGAACCATACCTCCTCACAACCAAGAGAAGCAGTATCTGCTGACCTGTATACGCAACCGTTGCCTAAAAATAATCCGACATAAAAACGTCAAAGAACGAGCCAGCAGAATGTTGGCGGAAAATGAAGTCACCGATTTTCCACTAATGGAGGAAAACTACCGCGACATTGTCCAGTTTGCGGAAAAGCACTTATCACCACTCACCTATCAAGTGCTGACGCTACGTTTCAAAGACGGACTTAAATACCAAGAAGTAGCAGAGGTGTTAGGCATCAGCGAAGCTACCGTCTATCGACATCTTGCCCAAGCGATTCATCTGATTAAAGACCATTTCAACAAACTCTAATGACATGACAGAAAACGACACCATTCTCCGATTACTCCATATCACGGAAAGCCCTGAATGTTACGATGACCACGACATCGATCAGGCTCTCTCTGAAAACGACTTCATTTGGCTCTCGCGCATTGCGGGCGCATTTGCCATGTCACGTCCATCGGCGGTAGCAGCAGAATCGGCATGGGAGGAACTGGTAGAGGTGTGCCAGCCCTCTCAACGACACCAACGATGGAGCATTGCAGCGGTTATCATAGGTTTTGTGCTGTTATCGGGACTCACCTTTGCTGCCATTCGTTTGGGATTATTCCATTCCACCCAAGAATTACAGGCACCCCCAACTACCAACATAGAAACAATCGATATAAAAAAACCAACTGACCTGTCATCGCCTGAACAAGAGAAAACCGTCGTTTTCGAGAACAAACCGTTGGAAGATGTTCTCCTATCCATTGCCAAGCATCATCATGCGAACGTCAGTTTCCGACAAGAGGGCATCAAATCGCTCCGTTTGTATTATGAGTGGGATGTCGAGCAACCATTAGACGCGGTTATAAACGACTTGAACCATTTTAATAGTTTCCATCTGACGATTGAACAGGAAAATATCATTGCAGAATGAAAAAAAGAATATTTGGAATTGTCACATGCCTTTGCCCGTTATTCCTTTTCGGACAACAGCATACTGCTCTTGACCCGCAGGCTTTGAAAGAGGGAAACACCCTTTGGGAATCCTTCAATAATCAGCCCATCATCATGCCAGCGGGATGGGGTGACTTCCCCATTGTCGTCCTATCAGAAAACCACCAAGTTGACGTGCATGACAAGAAAGTGTTCAATCCCATTCGCCTGTTTTTTCACGCCCGCAATGAACATGTGACAGACATTCGCATAACCAGCCATTATCTAATCAAGATTAACGACGACAACCAAAAGTCCCCATTTTTTGGCATACCAGCTATCCGACACATCGAGGAAAATGACACATTGGCCAATTACACCGCTGCTGTTCGGATTTTCAAGAGCGGTGCTCTTGCTTCTACTGATATGTATATTTATCAGGGAAAAACACCACCAGACAGCATGGAGTTGCCACCACTCAATAGTGGTGACATGGTAGAGTATGTCATCGAATGCAAAAAAAGGACGAATGAAGCGATTTCTTTTTTATTTATTCCTCCACGTGCAAAATTCCCGATAGTACATTACACTTACGATGCCCATGTGGACAAGAAATTGCGAACAAGGGTATATACCTCAGAAGATTTGTCCCCATATGTGGATGAAGGCAAAAAAACTCTTTCCTTACGACTGTCAAAGGAGCACATCACCGACACCATCAAACCTCATATCAGGATGACAGCCATCAATGTCAACGAATGTCGGTACATAGGCATCAAAACCAATTCTGGTCTGGCTGTCAATCACACGTTATATGGTCACCCCGATATACGGCGATTATACAAAGACATTCTACTTGAAAGACCTTTAAAAAAACTATACAAGGATTACGGCATCTCGCCATCTGCACTGACACTTGACCCGTCATTGTCGCCGAGTGAGAAAGCGAAAAAAATCGCGCTTTACTGCCGCGACCTAACTGATTTGAACATCCTACCTAAACCTGAAGAACTGTCACTTTTGGTCGGACTTCTGAAAGAGAACAATATTGCCTTTCAAATGGCATACACCAACAGGAACTACGAGAACGCGTTAGAAGAAGCCGACCACGACGGAGAACTATGGTTTGTTCGTATAGATGCAGACGGGACATGCCTGTTTCCACTCGATTATCCCCATTATCCAATATTCGTCGAAACTCGTTCTGATGACTCTCTATATTACCCTGACAACAACCACGTTCGAGCCGACCAAGTGCCCACTATTTATGTGGGCAAGAGGGCTGTTACCGAAGACCATGCCACATATTTCACCATCCAACCCAATCCATGAGAATACGTATAACCTTCATTTGTCTATGCTTTATGCTGTCCATGTCCATCATGGCGCAGCATACCATCACTCTACAATTACGCGACGTACCCCTACCTGAGGCGTTGCAGCGCATTCATCGAGCGGCACCCCATTATCGCATCAATTATATATATAACGATTTGGAAGATTTCACTGTTACTGCCGATATCCGCCAATTGAGCGTACCTGACGCGGTGAGAGCTGTGACAGTCAACTACCCCATCCACCTAACTTTCGATGGTAACAAAATCTATGTTGAATGTTCCCAAAAAGAGCCTTATAGACTGCGCGGACGAATCACCGACGAAAAAGGCCATCCAGTACATAATGCCAACATCACCATCATAGGCAGTGACGGGCATAGCGTTATCAACCACGGCACCAGCAATATCAACGGACAATTTGTTGTGCCATGCCCTATTCAGCGGGCAATAGGTCGCCTAACCCATGTTGGCTATGAAGAAGTGGTCAACCTATACGACATGAGTCGCATTTATCATGTGACCATGCGCGAGAAGACCACACCTCTTGCCGAAATTATCATAGAGAGAAACACCCAAAGGCTACCCCCGATGGATTATGACCAGTTTTATCGTCAAATCAGCGATGAGGTGTGGGGAAGTTATATGCCTGAGTTTAACCGTATGGACACGCCTGAGTTATGGGCCGATAGTGCGGTGGTTATCCTGACAGAGTTGGATAGCGTGCTGACCGTCAAAGGTGGCGAATCGTTTTGGACGACCAACCGAAGTCCCTTGCATGTGCAATATGAACTGCACCGTCGGAGATATAAAATCAATCAGGAAGAGGGCTGTAAAATACTCTCTAAAATACCATACGATAAAACCATGGTCACATCGTTTGAACACGAACAAAAATCAACAAAAAAGAAAAGAACACGTATCAAAAACTGTTCGGCAATAGGCATCCGAATCATTAAGCCTAACGGTACCATATACACCGTAAATACCAGTCAATACCTACGCCCCTCCGATGTTGATGACCCTGTCAACCTGCGCCCAGACAGCATAGAACTCCCCTTGCTGCAGACTGGCGACATCATCGACATGTTCACCTACAACGAGCAATGGTCGTATGATGCACTAAATCCATTGCACCATTTATGGCGTTTCCAGCAGCCCTTTCCAGTAGTGGATTACCGCATGGCATGCCGCATCGACAAGGGGCTTAACGCTGCATTCAATTACTGGGGAACAGACAGCAGTACCATCAGAAAACAGAGAGAGAAAAAAGGTTCCTATTACTTGGCTCGGCATCTGTATTTCCAAGATCCCAGCACAGCCCCTATCATTGCTGGGGCTGCCATTTACACTCGACTACCAAAAAACAGTTTCTATAATCATAGAAAAGTATCAAAAGTCGGAATCGTCACTCCCAATGGATACGAAGAAATGCTATCATTTCTCTATTTCTACAAATTCCGCGAGCGTCTTTACGGCATAGTCCTGCCAAGAAATGACACCGACGTACAGGATGCTCTGTATATCAGTACCTTCTTTGCCGACAGTCTCGCCTCAACGTCCCTCTCCTCAAAGAAAAAAGCCGAAATTATCGTTGGCGAGGCGCAACGCATTATCCACCAAGTCCCTGACTCCTATCGCAACCAATTTATCCGTCTCCTGCTCGTGCCGTTCGAACGTGCAGGTATAGAATACGACTTATGGCTGACCACCCCCGTTGACCGCGAACCCATTGACTATCTAATCGATGCTTATTCCATCGAGTTGGTCATTCACTTGAAAGAGGGCATCAATATCTACAATGATGTGGACCGGCCCTACGAAACTCCAGGCCGTTTGAAAGGACGTACGTGCATAGTTGCCCATGACTTATTTCAGAAATTCACATTAAGATAAAACTATGATGAAAAGATATTTCCTCGTATTATTATACGCCGCTGCGTTTCTGTTTGCACATTCACAGAAATCTGGACATTGTCCGTTAGCATGTCTATTTCATCCAGACTTTGGTTATGAAAGTGACAGCATAGACTATTACGACCCGGCCATCCCCTTTATCTGGACAGGTAATACTCATGTGTGCGACGGCATCTTCGGAGGAAGCCACGACGACTTCCATACCCGAAAGGGCTTTATGAAACAATTTGAGGTTGGTTACACTGTACTTCAGATAAACTACAACCTCTACAAAGGCATCGCAGGCATAAGTTCCGCGTTCCAACTTGTCATTCATAACATCAGCCTCGATCACCATTATATGCCACACCGTACAGGCAACAGCCTGGAATTTGAATATGTAGATAACGCCCTCAAAAGGAACAACATTGGGATTACAACACTTCGCATACCCGTTTTGACAGGCATACAAACTCGTAACAGGTATTTCTCGTTTCAGACTGGACTCTCGTTCGAAGGGAGACTTTTAGGAACACATGATTTCCAAATTCAAGGTGAAGAAGAAGACGACCACCATATTCACATACCATTTTTGGGTGTTAACTGGCATGTGATGGCCAACGTTGGGGCGTTCACCATTGCCTTTAATCAGAGTCTCATCCCCATCTTTCAAGTGTCGAACGGTAGGAAAGCCTACACCCGTTCGCTGACATTAGGTTATAACATTTGCTTTATACAAAGTTTCAAACACACCCGCGCTATTATTAAACGAAGAAAAGCAGCAGAGAGGCTATTTTAACTCGAATGACTCTCTCAAATTCATTGGGTGACGGTTTTTCTAAGAAAGAAACAATTATCAATCATTCAACTTCCGCAAGCTCCAGTTGTAAGGAGTTACAAAGAAGTAAGGAGGAGTTAGAAGAAGTTAAAAGCCAATAGCCCAGAGCCCATCAACGTGGTCGGGCAAGGTATTGTCCTTTATCTTCGCCGCTGATAAGCGGCTATCTTCCTTTATCTTCTTTTATCTCCATAACATAAAAAAACTAGAATCAATTATAACACAACACCAATTGGTGGTCGGGGGCAAACACCTCGTTGGCGGTTTGTTGCACTTGTTCGGCGGTGATGGCATCGATACGGGCGTAGAGCTTGTCGGGGTCGCTCTCCCAGCCATAGTGTAGGAAACTCTTGCCGAAGCCTAAGGTGAACGATTCGCGCTGGTCACAGGCCACGCCAATCTGTCCTTTCAGCTGTCGCTTGGCGGCTGTGAGCTGGGCTGGCGTGAGCAGACGGTCACGCAGGCGGTCCTGCTCCACACGCACGGCACGCAGACAACGGTCGATGTCATGCGGGTCACAACCGAAATAAGTGCTCCACACCCCCGTATCACTGTAATTCACCATGCTGCTCTCCACGGCATACACCAAGCCGCGCCGCTCACGCAACGCCATGTTCAGGCGTGAGTTCATACCCGGACCACCCATCATATTGTTCAACAGATACAAAGGCATTCGCAGCGGATGGTGAACGCTATAGCCTCTGGTGCCCAGAAGCACGTGAGCCTGATGGGTGGAACGTTCCACACGCAACGTACGTGCCAAGAAAGGTTGCAGCGTCGTCGTCATGGGCGTTTCGTCGGGCAGTGCTGGTTGTGCGTCAGGCAGGTCGCTGGTGGCCCGTTCCAACAGGCGCACGAGCCGGTCGAAAGAGATATCGCCCGAGATGAAGAACACCATGTTGTCCGCCCGGTAATGCTCATGGGTGAAACGCTGTGCATCGGCCGTGGTGAACGAGCGCACACGCTCCATGGTGCCGAGGATATGGTGTCCCAGGGGATGTCCCTCAAAAAGGACATTATCGAACTCATCGTAAATCAGTTCGGCGGGCGTGTCGTTATAGCTCTCTATTTCCTCGCAGATGACCGTGGCTTCCTTGTCAATCTCCGTCTGGGGATACTGACTGTGGAACACGATGTCGGTGAGCAGGTCGACAGCCCTGGGCAGGTGTTCTGCCAGGATGGCGGCGTAATAGACGGTGTCTTCCTTGTTCGTAAAGGCATTAAGGTCGCCCCCTACCCTTTCCAATGTGTTGAGGATATGCCAGGAGCGACGCCGTTCCGTACCTTTGAACGTCATGTGTTCGCAGAAATGGGCCAGTCCATGACTGTCGGCTTCCTCATCACGCGAGCCGGCATTGATGGCATAGCCGCAATAGACCACCGGAGAGGCCACGGGCTGGTGGATAATCCGCAGTCCACAGCGCAAAGTATGTGTGTTGTATCTCATTTCGGTGCGAAGTTACAACAAAAAGGGAAAAAACGGAACAATTACTTTGTATTTCCCCCGTTTTTTCGTAATTTTGCACAACTTTGATACGCTTTTTAAAAAACCAACATACACTCTATGCGAAAAGTATTTGGAATAGGCGAGACGGTGCTCGACATTATCTTCAAAGACGAGCAACCTATTGGCGCGGTGCCCGGCGGCAGCGTGTTCAATGGCATCATCTCGCTTGGACGTGCAGGCATCGAGGCTTCGTTCATCAGCGAGGCCGGAGATGACCGTGTAGGCCAAAACACCATACAGTTCCTCCGCGACAATCATGTCAATGCCGACAATATCAATGTCTACCCCGGCAGCAAGTCGCCTATCTCGCTGGCTTTCCTCGACGAGAACAACGATGCAGAATATCTCTTTTACAAAGACCATCCGCACGACCAGCTCGACTTCATCTACCCCGACGTGCAGCGCGACGACATCGTGATGTTCGGCTCATACTACGCCGTCAACCCGGTGATACGCCCTCAGATGATTGGATTCCTTGAATATGCCAAGCGGAAAGGGGCTATCCTCTACTACGACGTGAATTTCCGTTCGTCACACCGCAACGACGTGATGAGGATAACGCCCAACCTGCTGGAGAACCTCGAACATGCCGACATCGTACGTGGCAGCTACGAGGACTTCATGGTGCTTTATAAGAAAGACGACCCCGATCGTGTGTACAACGCCGAGATTTCTTTCTACTGCAAGAAATTCATCTATACCCGGGGAGCAAAACCCGTGGAGCTGCGTGCCGACGGATTGAAAAAGAGCTATCCCGTGATTGCCACCAACACGGTGAGCACCATCGGTGCGGGCGACAACTTCAATGCCGGCATCGTCTATGGCATGATGAAATACGGCATCACGCGCGACACCATCGACGAAGGACTGACCGAGGAGCAATGGGACCAGATTATCCACTGCGCCCAGGTATTCTGTGCCGAGTGCTGTAAACATATCAGCAACTCCATCCCCGTGGAGTTCGGAGAAAAAATGAAGTTAGAATTTAATGAGTTAAGCAGTTAAGCTATTACCACGAGAACTATTGTCTTTCACTACTCCACTCCAGATAAATCTCATAACCTCAAATCATACATATGATTATCACTAACGACATTCATTATGTGGGCGTGAACGACCGCAACAAGTTCCTGTTCGAAGGACTGTGGCCCCTGCCCAATGGCGTGTCCTACAACGCCTACCTGATTAACGACGAGAAAGTGTGCCTCATCGACACCGTGGAGGTGGACTTCTTCGTGCAGTTCATTGAAAATATCCGTAACGTCATCGGCGACCGTCCCGTCGACTATCTGGTGGTCAACCACATGGAACCCGACCACAGCGGGTCGCTCGCGCTCATCAAGAAATACTATCCCGACGTAAAGATTATCGGCAACAAGAAGACCTTCGGCATGATGGCGGGATTCTACGGCATCGACGAGGTGGGCATGGAAGTGAAGAACGGCGACAGCCTCGAGTTGGGACAACACACCCTGCAGTTCTTCCTCACACCCATGGTTCACTGGCCCGAGACGATGGTGACCTACGATGCCTCGACGAAGACACTCTTCTCCGGTGATGCCTTCGGCTGCTTCGGTGCCCTGAACGGTGGCATCATCGATAAAGACATCAACTGCGACACATTCTGGCTTGAGATGACGCGTTACTACTCGAACATCGTGGGTAAATACGGCACGCCCGTGCAGAACGCGCTGAAGAAACTCGCCGGTGTACCCATCGACTATATCTGCTCCACCCACGGACCGGTATGGCATGAGTATGTGACGAAGGTGGTCGGTATCTACGACCGTCTGAGCCGCTACGAGGCCGAGGAGGGACTGGTGGTATGCTACGGCACGATGTACGGCAATACCGAGCGTATGGCCGAGGTCATTGCCCGTGCTGCCAGTGAGGCCGGTGTGAAGAACATCGTGCTCTACAACGTGTCGAAGACACATCACTCTTATATCATTCGCGACATCTTCCGCTACCGTGGTCTCATCGTGGGAGCGCCGACCTACAACACCGGACTGTACCACGAGATGGACGTGTTACTCTCGGAAATCGCCGGTAAGGATATGAAGAACCGTCTCTTTGGCTGGTTCGGCAGCTTCGGCTGGGCCAGCAAGGCAGTGGCGAAGATTCAGGAGTGGAACGACAACCACCTGCACTTCGAGGCTGTGGGTGAACCCGTTGAGATGAAACAGGCTCTCACTGAGGAGACACGTCGTCAGTGCGAAGCCCTGGGCCGCGCTATGGCTGCCCGACTGAAAGAAGCATAACAACAGAAGTCTGAAAAACGATAGCAGTGCCGGAGGAGGTTGCAAAACCATCTTCCGGCACAACTTTTTAAAAGCCACTACTACCAGCCCCCCTCTAACTCCCCCGAGGGGAGGGAGTTGAGTGTTGAATGTTGAATGTTGAATTGTCGCTTCGCGATTACGAATTATCAATGAAGAATTTGTAGAGTATTCTCTCACCCCTCACCTCTTACCTCTCACCCCTTCTATCCCCCTCCCTTTGGGAGGGCTGGGGTGGGTGTTTCCTTGCTCCCCCCTCCTTGGGAGGGGGACAGGGGGAGGCTTCCAATCACCTCCTCAAGACTATTTGCCACCTGAATATAATCCTCACGATGTCCACGCAACATACCTTGTTGCTGTAGCTCATCAAGCACGGTGATGAGCGAATTCCAGAAACCCTTTACATTATAAAGGATGACACGTTTTTGGTGATAGCCGATGGTATAGGCCGCCACGACGGTGAAAATCTCGTCGAGCGTGCCCACGCCGCCCGGCAGAGCTACACACACATCGCTATGGGCGAGGAGCAGGTCCTTACGGTCGCTGAGTGTCGCTGTGGGGATGGTGACATCGACATATTCCGACACACGCCCGTGCTTCTCGATGATGGAGGGCACCACACCGATGGTGCGGCCGCCTGCCTCATGAACCGCCTGGGCCACACATTGCATCAGTCCTAAATTACAGCCGCCGAAGACCAAGGTATGGCCCTCGCTGCCGATCCACCGTCCCAACTCACGCGTGGCCGCGATAATGTCGGGGTCTATCTTTTCATTGGCCGAACAGAAAATTCCTATGTTCATTATTTATAAGTAAACAAGTTAAAAGACCGCTAATTAATCAGCTATTCATAACGTTCAATCTCCACTCCATTCCCCCTCCTTGGGAGGGGGACAGGGGGAGGTCATGGGAGGGGGTTTGGGGGAGGCATTTAATTAAACACATACCTGATCGTGAACATCACCTGATAGGTGGATGCTGTATCGAGATAGTCCTGATACGTCTTCGTGTGGCGTTCGCCGTTCACCGTGTTGTAAATATATTTGCCGTCTCTGTAGGTGAGCAGGGCATTGCTCTGCACCTGTTTGTAGATGCCCCAGTCGCTGTTCAGCAGGTTGGGCAGGTTAAGGATATCGACACCCAGTTGCAGCGTGTGCCGTGTCTTGCCCGCCATCACACCGATGTCGCATAGGTATTTGAAGTCGAGCTGGTGGTGCCAAGGCATCTTCGCCCCACCCCGCTCGGCATAATGTCCCTTGCGGTCCTTCAGGTAATCATCCTGCTGTATATACGTCCAGAAGTCATCACGTTGCATGGCCGCCGTATATTCCATCTTGTCCGTCCCGTAGGTGCTGGGGGCGAAGTCCCACTCATCCAGTTCCTCGCGCGACGCAGGCACATAGATGAGGTTGCCGGGTGCCAAGGCATCGCCGTTGACATTTGAAGAGAAGCAATACGAATAGCGGCTGTAGGAGAACTCGCCCGAGAAACCAAATTGGTAGCCGTCGTACACCAGGGAGAACACGGAAGAGATATTCTTCGTCATCTTCCATCGGTAGGCGGCGGAGAGGAGCAGTCGGCTCGGTGCCACATAGGGGGCAAAGCCCGTCTCATTGTCTTCCATGGCATTGACGGAGTAACGATAGACACTATAGGCCGACGATGCCTGGTCTCCATAGCCTGGCGTGTAGGTCTTCGACCGTGATATCGTGTAACTGCCCGCCAGGTCCAGGCCGAAGTCGAACGACTTGCGCAACTGGGCACTGAGCGACATATAATATGCCTTGCTACCCGCGTTCTCCAACACAAACACGGAGTGTTTATCGTCATAGTACGACATCTGGTGGCGCACATCACCGTGACCGAGATCGACAACAGAGACACCGTCCCAATAGATATCGCGGTTGGCCACCACCACAGGGTTGATGTCTTTGTTGATGATTCCCTCCAGGGTAAAGTCAATATCGCCGGGCAGTTTCATATCCACCGACAGCGATGTCTTCCACGTCTTCGGCATGCGCAGGTCTTCTGACAGGATGGTCGGGCTGCCGGGCACCGTGGTCTTGCTGGTGGCATGAATCTGTTGCAACATCTCCTCCTGACTCATGGTAAAGGTGGGCATCAGCGGTGTCTCCCCTTTTGCCACAGCATTATTATAGTCCTGCTGCGAATAGGTGAAGGTGGTCTGTCCCATGCCCGAGCCGCTGACAGCGGAGATGAGCCATACGAAGGGCATACGTCCCACGAACAGTCCCGAGCCGCCACGGACTATCAGTCGTTGGTCGCCCAGCACATCCCAGTTGAAACCGATGCGCGGCGAGACGGAGAGGCTGGCATCAGGCACATTGTCGGTGCGGAAATGCTGTCCTCCGAAGTCCAGCTTATAGAAATCCTCGTTGAAATTATCCTTCAATGAGGGATAGGACGGCAGTTCCAGACGCAGGCCTACAGACAGGCGGAAACGGTCGGTCAGCGACATGTTGTCCTGCACATACAACGACCATTGGTTGGTCGACATCTTCGACTTGAACATCGAATGGTCGGCATTGTTGCCGTAGGTGATGCCGAACAGACGGGTTTGTTCGGGTGTGAACACCGACGCCCAGTCGCCGGCAGCCACCTGCTCAGGAGTGGCCTCAAAGGCGTAATAGCCTGCCGCGGCATGGGCATAGCCGTTGGTGGCACTGTTGTGCTCAAACTGCAATCCGCCGAACAGCTGGTGCTTGCCCACCTGGATGCTCACCTCGTCGGTAATCACGGTGTTCTTCGTCTGCGCCAAGTTGCCATAGGTATAGGGGTCACCCGTCACCGCCCATGAGGGATAGAAGCCCTGGCCGTTACTCATCACAATCTCCACCATGGGCACCGACTCCCCATATTCATTGCTGCGTGGCTGGTCCTGGAAGGAATAGGTGGCACGCAGCGTGTTCTGCCACTTACCGAAACGGCTGTTCAACTCGGCGGCCAAAGATGTGAAACGGTATTCGGCATAGTAACGGCTGGAGAGCGATGACATGCTGTAGTTGGTGCCCGAGCCGTAATCGTTCTGATTGCCGCCATATATCAAGGTGCTGCGGTTACTGCCTATCGAACGAGAGAGGGAACTGAAATTCGATGTTTTCCTGTTCGACTTGGTGAAACGTACATTGAGACGGTGGTTATCGTTAATGTTCCAGTCAAGACGCGCCAACAATCGGTAGGCTGGTGTTTTCACGTTATACCCCTGCCAGGGACCGGTGGTCAGTCCGTAGGTGGTCTGCAGGAAGTTGGAGAGACTCTCCAGCTGTTCAATCTGTGGACGTCGGTTGGTCACGGTATAGGGTGTGCTGCCATTGCCGGCATGAGCCTCGGGACCGGCCATCACGATATCTTCCACCTCGCCATTGACGAAGAAAAACAGTTTATCTTTTATGATGGGACCGCCTAATGACAAACCGTAGGTGTTGCTGTGCCCGTCAGCCACGGGCAACGTTGTCGATGCCACGCGGTCGCCCTTCAGTGCGTTGCTGGTGAGGTAAGAATAGGCCGAGCCTTTGAACTCGTTCGTTCCGCTCTTAGTCACGGCATTGATGCCTCCGCCGATGAATCCGCTCTGACGCACATCATAGGGCGTGATGGACACCGTCATCTGCTCCAGGGCATCGAGAGAGATGGGCATGCCGCCGCCGGGCAGCGGTGAGTTGCCCAGCCCAAAGGCGTCGTTGAAAGATGCTCCGTCGATGGTCACCCTCGACTGGCGGTAGTTGCCGCCGCCGATGGCCATGCCGCTCGATGAGGCCGACTGTGGCGTCATCTTCATCAGGTCGGTCATGGCACGTCCCACGGTGGGCACGACGGCCATCTGAGCCGCATTGAGGTGTGTCACGGCTCCCGAGCGGTCACTGCGCATGGTGTTGTTGGTGGGTGCCACGATAACCACCTCGTCGAGCAACGCACTCTCTTCTGAGAGTGTGGCATCGACCACCGTGTTCTGTCCCAACGTCAGCCGTATGCCCTCAAACTTGGCGGTGTGATAGCCGATGTACGACATCTCCACCTCGTAGGGACCGCCCACGATCATGCCGGTGATGGTGTAACGCCCGTCATAGTTGGTAAAGCCACGGTAGAGCGTTCCTGTGGGGATATGCTTCGCCTTGATGATGACACCGATAGCTTCTTCGCCACTAGCAGTCACCAGTCCGCTGATGCCCGAGGTGGTTACCTGGGCATTGACAACACTGGTTATCGCAAGAAAGATGCCCAGCATCCATTGTTTCATCGCTTTCATCATAGGCATTAAAACCTGTTTTTCACATCCATGATGCAAAAATAATCATAAAACTGCAAAAAACGCATCCTTTAGGTGTTATTTTGTTATTTTGGAACGTTCACTCCATACCCTTGCCTCTTGCCCCAAGAATTGATGATTATTGTTGTTTTGTTTTTCTACACTATGATATAGAAATCTACAAAATAAAGTTCTGTTAAATATTTGGATTTCTAAAAGATAATTACTTATTTTGCAAATAATAATCAATAAATAACTCTATTATGAAAGCAAAAATAAATTACAAATATACATTGTTACTTTTCTTTTGTTTTTCTTTCATGCCAATGAGAGCTCAAGAAGAGCATCCTGAATATTTCCCACAAGGAACGACTTGGGAGGAAGCCTATTATAGAGAGTATGATGGGGGAAGACATATCCGCTTTTTATATTTACGTCACACCATATCAGGTGACACCATTGTTGACGAAACACCTTACAAAAGAGTAATTTCAGAGGCGAAAGTATTGGATTCTTTTAACCGTCTTGGGTTATTTGATTATTACGAAGTACCCCCAGGAACGTTTAGTTGGGATAATATTGGCCCTTGGCATTGGGAGCCACTGGAAGAGCACAATTATTGTCTGAGGGAAGAAAATGGAATGGTGTATGTTAGATATTGGCATTACTGTCCAGAAGAGGTAAAACTTTATGATTTCAATTGGGAAGAGGGGAAACAAATAGAAGAGTACAGCCCTCTTTCTGGAGAATATGAAATGCGTACACTTAACGGCATACAAGAAACGACGCTTTTAGATGGAACTGTAACGCAAGGGTTGCGCTTATCGGATGAAGACATCTTTTGGATCTATCCTGCAGATGGGGGCTTCGTAAGAATTAAGGGCATCGGATACCTTGTTGGTCTTTTTAATTATATGGGTATAGATTATGAATTAGATTATAGTTATGCTACTCAATTCATTCACATGCTCAATTTTACCCGAAACGGCATATTACTGTATGAATGGGATGCTGCAGAATATCTTTCTGCCTTTTATTCTGGAATAGAACAAGCAAAATCAGTATCCACAAAAGCCAACAGAAACACCTACACCATTACAGGTGTCCAAATAGATAAAAATACCTCTCTACCTCCCGGCATCTATATCAAGAACGGAAAAAAGTTGATAGTCAAGTAATCTGTTTTTCTCCTATTACCCATAACGATTGTACCATAATATTTGGTGCAATCGTTTTTTTACACTACCTTTGCACCCCAAATTATTAAAAGACAAGAAGTTGAAGACATTTGAAGAACTGGGCGTGTGCGAACCGATACGTCGCGCCATCGAAGAAATGGGTTTCGTACAGCCCATGCCCGTACAAGAAGAAGTGATACCCTACCTGCTGGGCACACGTAACGATGTGATAGCCCTGGCACAGACCGGCACGGGCAAGACCGCCGCCTTCGGCATCCCCCTGCTGCAACGCATTGACACCGCACAGAACACCACACAGGCCATCATCCTCGCCCCCACACGTGAACTGTGCCTGCAGATTACCGACGACATGAAAGATTATGCCCGCTACATGGAAGGCATCCGCATCGTGGCGGTATATGGCGGCACATCCATCGTCAACCAGATCAATGCCCTGCGTAAAGGGGTGCAGATTATCGTGGCCACCCCGGGCCGACTCATTGACCTGATGAACCGTGGCGTGGCGAAGCTCGACGAGGTACATAACGTGGTGCTCGACGAGGCCGACGAGATGCTTAACATGGGCTTCTCGGAGAGCATCGACGAGATACTCAAAGGTGTGCCCGAAGAACGCAACACACTGCTGTTCTCGGCCACCATGAGCCGCGAGATAGAAGCCATCGCAAAGAACTACCTCCACGACCACAAGGAAATCGTGGTGGGCAGCCGCAACGAAGGGGCGGAAAACGTGAACCATATCTATTACATGGTACATGCCAAGGACAAATACCTGGCACTGAAACGTATCGTTGACTTCCACCCGCGCATCTTCGCCATCATCTTCTGCCGCACGAAGGTAGAGACGCAGGAGATAGCCGACAAACTGATTCACGACGGTTACAACGCCGAGTCGCTGCACGGCGACCTGTCGCAGCAACAACGTGACCTGACGATGCAGAAATTCCGCCAGCACCTCACCCAACTGCTCGTGGCCACCGATGTGGCAGCACGCGGTCTCGACGTGGACGACCTAACGCACGTCATCAACTACGGACTGCCCGACGACATAGAGAGCTACACCCACCGCAGCGGCCGCACGGGCCGCGCTGGGAAGAAAGGCACCTCCATCTCCATCGTACACTCACGTGAGAAACATAAGATACGGGCCATAGAGAAAGAGATAGGCAAACAGTTCGTGGAAGGGGATATTCCCTCGCCACGCGAGATTTGCACCAAACAACTCTACAAGGTGATGGATCAGATAGAGAAGGTGGACGTGAACGAGGAGGAGATAGCCCCCTTCATGGACGACATCAACCGCCACTTCTTCTACCTCGAGAAAGAAGACCTCATCAAGAAAATCGTGTCGTTGGAGTTTGGCAAGTTCCTTGCCTACTATGCCGACGCACCGGAGATTCTGAAGCCCGAAAAAGGGGCAAGGAGCAAGGAGCAAGGGGCAAAGAGCAAGGAGCAGGGAGCAAGGAGCAGAGGAGCTCGCAAGGCGGAAAAAGGCTACCGCCGACTGTTCATCAACCTGGGTAAGGCCGACGGTTTCTACCCTGGCGAGGTGATGCAGTTCATCAACAAACATGTGGAAGGAAGACAAGCCGTGGGACATATCGACCTGCTGAGCACCATCTCCTATATCGAAGTGCCCGAGAAAGATGCCCAGCGCGTAATGCGCGCCCTCGATGGTACCACCTACAAAGGACGCAGCGTGAGATGTAATGAGGCGGATCAGAAACCCACCCCAACCCTCCCAAAGGGAGGGAGCAGGAAGGCCGAGGGAAGAAAGCAGAAGGCCGAGGGCAAAGCGATAAAAGGTGAGGGATTCAGTTCCTACGAGAAGAAGTCAAAGCGCAACAATCCTGCCACTGAGAAGCCCTCACGTCGCGGTCAGCGTGGTGCCGCCCGCATGGATGCTCCCGTCAAGGAGAGCGGAAAGAAAGACGATTGGCGCCAGTTCTTCCAAAACCACGACATTCAACTTGTTGGTGAGGAGCCCGACTTCTCCGAAGAGGGTTGGGCAAGGAGGAAACCAAAGAAATGATACCTAACACCCACCCCGACCCTCCCGAAGGGGGATACCCACCCCGACCCTCCCAAAGGGAGGGAGCGTTAAGGGGTAAGAAGTGAGAGATATCCAGGAGCAAGGGGCAGGGAGCAAGGAGAAGAAATGATACCCACCCCGGCCCTCCCGAAGGGAGGGAGTAAAAGGAAGTTAGGAGAAGTTAGAGGCCAATAGCCTTGAAGGGTTAAAGGGTAATAAAGTAAAAAGGTAAAAAAGCAAGGGGCAAGAGAATTCCACTTTGGGTATTCTCTTGCCCCTTGCTCCTTGCCCCCTGCCCCCTCATTCCCCCTCCCTTCGGGAGGGCCGGGGTGGGTTACCCTATCAACTCCAACGCTTTCTGGACGATATCGTTGTACTTGTTGATAATCTGGAAATATTCGTTCATGTCCCAGATATCGCGGGCGATAAGTGCTTTCAGCTGGGTGCGCATATAAGGTACGGTGCGCCGCAACTCGTCATCATCCTTGGGTTCGATGCCCTGTTTCTTTGCCTCCGCCAAGATGTCGTCGACCAATGACTGGGGCACCTCAAACTGACTGTTGAACGCCTCGAAGGTAGGATAGCGCTTCTTCAGCTCCTTGCGGTGCTGGTCCACATAACGCAGGTTGGCGTTAATAATCAGGTTTTTCGCCGAAATCTTCCTATGAAAGCGCGTATATTTGGTGGTGTCGAGCGGCACGAAATAATCGGGCATGATGCCACCGCCGCCATACACCGTGCGGTGCTCATGCAGGGTGTAGAACTTCAGCGAGTCAGCGAAATGGATGCTGTCGGGGTTCGTCAGTTCACCATGCTTCAGACGGTTCTCGAAATCCATCTCATAGTCCTTGAGGTCACCTTTCTTATACGGTTTTTGGATGCACCGTCCCGA
>JAFYZT010000011.1 GCA_017548605.1 Prevotella sp.
ATACCGTAGGCGCGGTACTCGCCATTGATGAACATGACACGCCAAGGATGGTATGCCTTCATCGCCTCTGCCATCTCGGCAGCCAGTTGCGGGTTGTCGTCTGGTCGGATTACCCTGACCTCACAATCAATCAAATGTCCCGTGGTATCGACGCAGGCTCGCTTGATGCTGAACATGATACGCTTGACACCAGCCAACTCAGGGTATTTTTCAAGATGTAACGGAAACATCTTTTTCAGCTCGGCAGCGGTTACTTTTGCCCTGCCCTTAACGTCTTCGAAAGCGAAACCATCCACGACAAAGTTATGAAAGTCTTTCATCCCGCAGACCTTCCCCTGCTTGATGCTGATGATCCGCTCGTTCTCGTAGTTCCGTTCAAAAAATGAGTGCTGGTACCAAATCATTTCCCCCCTTGCCATGCGGATGTCGCCAGTGAGCCATGTAGCCACAATGCGCCCTCCAACGACATATTTCCTGAACACGCGGAGCAAGGTGTCGGATGGCACACATTCCTTCCGTCCTTTTAGGGTCGTTGCATTGAAGAATTCATACTGGATGCTGTCTAAGCAGAGTTTATCCTGCTGTATGCTCCAGTAGGTCGTAAAGCCGTCCCAATTGGATGAAAAAATAGCGCGGTTCTTTGGCAGCATGGCCTTCACGCTGTTTCTCAGTGCGGTGTCGGCATAGACAGGTCTGTCCAGCAGTTCCCATTTCGTACCGTCAATATAGATATAGTCACCATCCTGTCCCGTGGCATACGTTGTCATGGACATGAGCGTCAGCGTAATGGATAATAGTAGTCTTTTCATCTTGCAATAGGATTGGTTCTTTATTGATAAAACGGAAAAGGTACCAGAATAATTGTGTGATAGTACACCATTCTTCACATTTCATGGCATCTGGAGTGCCGAATGTCCTTCTAATGAGTGTCTCCACATACTTAGCGATGAGCGTTTCACCATTAATTGGTGTGAAGATTCTCAGTATTCACTTATCACAAATATGTACAGAATATCCCATAAATTTGGAGTCATCCGTAACTATTCGTATCTTAGCAGTGTCAAAATTTAAAAAGTTGGTGAGCAGTCATATTTAAGGATAAAGAAATGAAACTATACCGAGCAACAATTGAAGATTATGAGTCTATCATTGCATTCTACGATGATGTTACGACACGTACTCCAGATATAGAACGCTATGCCCGTTGGCAAAAGGACAAACATCCCACAGAAAATGGCATCAGAAGCTATATCGAGGAGGGAAGCATGTACATTTACAAAGAGAATGACACTATCATTGGCGCGATGGCTGTGACGATGTACCAAGGTGAGGATTATCATGCCATTGAATGGTCTAAGCAGGTACAGGACAATGAAGCAGCTGTTATTCATATCCTTGCTGTGAGTCCTGACTGTCAAAGAAAAGGCATCGGCTCTGAGATGATTCGCGAAGCCATCCGTCTCGCCCAGACACATAGAATGAAAGCTATCCGTCTTGATGCCCTTGCCTCCAATACGCCAGCCCACAAAATCTATAAGGCATTAGGCTTTGAGTTCCGTGGTCAGCAGCATCTTTATGCCGAGAATACTGCTTGGACTGATTTTTATTTCTTTGAATACAATGATTGAGCGAATGCCATGAACTGATTGCGAAAGATGTATTGTTTCTTAAACACAATCTCGAAAAAGCTTTAAAAATTTGGCCTTTTGCTCGTTTAATCGTATTTTTGCATGCCTTATCATCAAACAGCATGAAAAGTATTTTTTCATTTCTGTTCTCACTTCTCATCCTTGTGATTAAGTACATAATTCTAAACAACTAAAAATATAAAGGCATGAAACAAATCTTATTGGCAACGTTGTTTGCCGCTACAAGCGTAGGGTTGATGAAAGCACAGACAACCCAAAGGCAAATTGTGGAAGATGGTGGTACAGGACCATTCAAGTCGGAAGTGGTAGGTGATGCCTTATGCCCAGGCTTCACAATGTACCGCCCTCAGAACATGAAGGACGTGGTGACAACAAATGGAGCTTTGCCAGTGATTGTCTATGCCAACGGTGCATGTTATAACAACAACGTAGAGATGCGCCTGCTGCTGAGCGAGGTGGCATCATACGGCTATGTGGTGGCCGCCATCGGTCCTTATGACGAAGAGGACGTGATGGCACAATGGAGAGGAGTATTGAGAGCCAATTATCCGGAGACCAAAGGCGAGGTGATCATGGCCAACGGCGAAAAGATACTGCCATATACAGCAGAAGAGATAAAGGCTCAACAGGAACGACAAGCAAAATTACTTGAAGAGATGCGGAAGAAAGAACAGAATGGCGAAGAGCAAGCTCCCCCACCACCTTTCATCCAGACCTACCCTGATATGTTGCTGGAGGTGCTTGGCTGGTTGACATACCAGAATGGTGCCGCCGGATCGGAGTATTATCAATGTCTCGACATCAACCATGTAGCCGCTATGGGACAATCGTGTGGTGGTGCACAGGTTTTGGGAATTGCAGACGATTCTCGTATCAAGACCTGTATCATGCTGAACTCCGGTATCGGCGACATGAATATGATGGGGTCGACGAAAGAATCGCTCAAAGGTCTCCACCAACCGATGTTCTACATGATTGGCGGTCCTGGCGATATCGCCTACGAGAATGCGCAGCTGGATTACGCACGCATTGCCGACAATATCCCTGTTGTGATGCTGAACTCGAAAGATGGTCACAGCGGCACCTATTACGAGAAACATGGCGGCAACTATGCCAAGGCAGTGGTGAAGTGGCTCGACTGGCAGTTGAAAGGAAAGAAGGAACAAGCCGCCATTTTCCTTGACGATGAATATCTGAAAAAGGAATTCCCCGATTGGCAAGGAGTCCGAAAGAATTTCTAATTTGCGAACAAACCTCTAAATATGAACTGCACCTCAAATTTGAGGTGCAGTTCATATTTATAAATAATCTCTTGTGTGGTTTTAGGGACAACCGAATAAAAAGTTCTTCTTCAGATTGTGAAATACCTCCCTACCCGTTTCTTATAATCAAGATAATCCTTTCCAAAGTCTTTCTCCAACCTCTTTTCCTCGCTGTGGACTTGAATAGTCAACAGGACAACTTCGACAAGAAAAACGAATATCGGCAAAACGGACCAAAGCCAAACAAGGATACCAATATCGTAGAGGTAGATTCCAACAAGCATCGGATTTCGGCACAAGCGATACGGACCATTTGTCATCAGATTCATGGTACGTGGTGCCACCTCATGACCGTAGGCATCGAAAGGGTTTCCTTTCCCGACGATTCGCATATAGACAATACTGTAAATGCTAAGTGCCAGTCCACATATAGCGAACAACACAGCTACTACGCACAAAACAACCGAATCAGGAATGTACGGAAACGTACGACCTGACACCAACCACATCAGGGCAGGAATTCCGATGACAAAAATAATCAGTCCCAGGAGATAGCCGAAAAAATGAGACTTGTTCATACTTAATACTTCTTATTCGATGGATGACCCAGAGTTAAGGTAAACGATATTAATCCCGATGTTAGGAATAACCTGACAGAGCAGTGAATCGACTAACTATCCCATCACCACGTCGAGCACCATCATCAAAACGAAGCCGATAGCAAAGCCAATGGTACTGAGATTACTGTGCTGACCACTGGAAGCTTCCGGGATGAGTTCCTCTATTACTACGTAGAACATGGCACCTGCAGCAAAGGCAAGCATATAGGGAAGAACGGGCACCAGCAGTGAAGCAAGCATCAGGATGGCGATGGCCCCGACAGGTTCCACGGCTCCACTCAGCGACCACACTGATGCCGCCACCATCACACCCGAGGCAAAACCCAGCAGCGACTTTTGCAGTCGAACGGACATCTCGTCCTTCATCAAGAAGACGAACGCCGAGCCGAGCATCGTGCCCAACAACGGTATCAGCAGACCTATAATGAGTGTTATTGTCATCAGTTGCAAAGGTACGAAAAAACTAACGCAACTGAGTTGCAAAATCAAGGTTTTATGCCAATGATCGTGGCATAGGACGGTTTCTTGCGATGTATTTCCGTTTGGATGAAACCAGCATCGGCCAGCATCGTTTTTAATTCTTCCGGTGAATAGGCCGTCATACCCTCTACCACGTTTGTCCACATGGAATCACCGTCAACAACCTCGACCATGATGGCGAACTTGCCGCCCTTTTTCAGCACACGGTTTACCTCTTTCATGCAGTTGGGCAGGTTCAGCCAGAAATATACTGTCTCTACCGCTGTAACGAGATTGAATTTTCCATCCTCGTAGGGCAGTTTCTCAGCAGAGCCTTGACTGACGAAAACCTGTTTGTCAAGCACTTTGGCATTCACCTTCTTAGCTTTTGCCACGCTTTCCTTAGAGATATCGATACCATAGACCCGTGCGTCCTCACTCCTTTTCAATAGTCGCCGCAAGGTTGCCCCACCGCCACATCCGATATCGAGCATTGTCCAGCCGTTCTGAATATTGACAAGTTTCAGACCCCAGTTTGTCAGTGGAGCGTGACAGAGGTTCATAAACTTTAGCATTGCACGTCCCATCCGCCCTTTGGGGCAGGCGCAGTTAGTGAATAACTTAGTAAGTAGTGCCATTTTCTTCTCATTTTTGAATTACTTTTTGTTGCGCTGCAAAGGTATAGCGAAAAATAAAGGGGCGCAATACCTAAAAATGAGTGTTTTTAAGCATTGCGCACTTGCACTGTCCCGCTAAAAATTGCTAACCAAAAGTAAGTAATAATATATCAATAAGACTATGACAACTTACCTTCGGCTCTTGTTATGTCTATTCTATGATTACTTCAATATCGCCGAAAGCCATGCGGTCGCCATCAGCGAGGCGGTCTGCATCCAAACGGAGAATCTTTGCCTTGGTGGGTGCGAACTTGATGGTCTGCCAGATGGGGTTGTTCACGATGTTCGAGAACTCGCCAGAGGCCAGTTTCGTCCACTGCTGCCAGTCGGACGAAGCCCAGAGGGTATAGTGAGTAACCATACCCGCCTTTGAATTCTGAGGAGGCAGATAGTGGAACGAAGTGATAGTCTGTTCCTGCTCCCAATCAATCATCATCTGCTTGGGACTACTGAAGAAATAGTGGAGGTTACTGCTGCACTTCTCACCAGAGTCTGGGATGTCGGCTGTCAACTCAGGAGCCAGATAGATGGAGATACGTTTGATGATAGGTTCGCACTTGGCATCGAGGATTGTGAATCGCAGCTTTGTTGCCTTGATGGTGGGGAAGCAGATAATGCGACGATGGCCGATGGTGGTCAGACCATCGCCCTCCTTCACCAGTTCATCTTTCAAGGCAATCCATCTGCCGTCGACCTCAGCTTCCAGTGCGAATTTCTTCACGCGCTGACCATATCTGATATCCTCCTCGGCTAAGAAACGATTGAAAGCAGTAGGCTCGTTGAAGGTGATGATGGTCTCTAAGCCCTGCGTCTTTTTCTTTGCTTTTTGGGCGAGGTCTGTCGCAAAGACATCTTGAATCATCTTGTAGAAAGCGACGCCTCGCAGACTGTCGTTTGGGTGGATGCGTCCGTTGGGCATAATAGGGAAGTTAAGCAGCAGACACGAGTTGCGGCCCACACTTTTATAATATGTATCCATCAGTTTCGACAAACTCTTCACATGCTCGTCCTCTGTACTATGGTAGAACCAGCCCGGACGGATGCTGGTGTTCGTCTCGCCAGGCACCCACGAGTCGCCATCTTCCAATCCATAGTGAAGCATTGTCCACGTCACCTCACCAACATTATTCAACAAACTCCAATTTGTTTCACCCACATTGCCAGCCTCTGTGCCTACCCAACGCAGGTCACCACGATCACCGCCGTCGTTCCAAATGAGACATTGTGGCTGCAACTCGTGGATCATACGGTAAGTTTCCGGCCATTCATAATAGGTCGTGCGGTCTATGGTACGCGTCTCGTTAGCCCCGCCATACCAGCCGTCGCCACCATTAGCGCCATCGAACCACACCTCGAAGATGTCGCCATAATTTGTGAGCAGTTCGCGCAACTGGTTGCGGAAATAGGTGACATATTCAGAACGACCATAGTCCTTGTGGTTGCGGTCCCAAGGCGATAGATAGACGGCAAACTTCAGCCCCTCCTCGCGACAGGCATCCGCCAGCTCGCGAACCACATCGCCTTTGCCCTGTTTCCAAGGCGTGTTCTTGACCGAGTACTCCGTATATTTCGAGGGCCACATACAGAAGCCACAATGGTGCTTGGCCGTGAAGATAATGCCCTTCATGCCCGCCTGCTTACAGACGCGTGCCCACTGCCGACAGTCAAGGTCGGAGGGGTTAAACAGTTCTAACTTTTCATTGCCGTAACCCCACTCCTCGTCTGTGTACGTGTTCATCGAGTAATGGATAAACGCATACATCTCCATTTCCTGCCAACGTAGCTGATTCACCGTCGGCACGGGTCCGCAGGGTGTTTGTGTCTGTCCATTAACAGCGACAAACAGGGCAGCAACAAAGCAACACATATAGCGATACACACTTTTCATAGACCATATAGTTATATTTCTTTCTTTTACTGATTACTGACCCCATCCCTATCCCCTCCCCTACAAGGGAGGGGAACAAGTAAGGTATTGTCATTTTTCTTCGCCGCTGACAGACGGCTATCTCCCTTTATCTTCTTTTATCTTCATAACATGAGAAACTAGAATGTTCTTTTATATTCAAGAGACAAAAATAAACAATTTTCCCCAATAATTTGTAATTGATTCTTCGTTTAGTTTTATTTGACATTTATTTCTGCGGCAATTCATGATTTTTTTTGCATTTTTGTGTCACAAAACGAGAGGTGTTGCGTATTACAGGTAGAGATGACAGAAGAAACGTTTCAAAATGAGGCCCTGCGACTGCGTCCAAAACTGACGGCAGTAGCGCGGCGATACACAGACCATGAGGCCGATGCGGAAGACATCGTACAAGATGCGCTCCTGAAGCTCTGGCTCATGCATGATGACCTGCAGTCGCCTCCTGACGGTCTGGCCGTGGTCTTGACGAGAAATCTGAGCATCAACCATCAACGGAGGAAAAAGCCCCACTACCCCACCCTGGATGTCGCCGACGAAGACACGACCGAAGATGACCGCATCGAGCGGATGATGCGAGTGATAGACACACTGCCAATCAAACAGCAGATTATTCTCCGGCTGAGACACATGGACGGGATGTCAATCCGCGACATAGCCACCCTGACCACCCACACCGAAGCTGCTGTGAGAAAAATACTCAGCCGGGCAAGACAGGAAGTGATGGGAAAGGTGAAAGGGTAAAAAGGGGGAAATACCCACCCTGACCCTCCCCAAAGGGAGGGGAGAAGCAGGATACCCACCCTGACCCTCCCCAAGGGAGGGGAATAACAGGATACCCACC
This sequence comes from Prevotella sp., assembly GCA_017548605.1. Lineage (GTDB taxonomy): Bacteria > Bacteroidota > Bacteroidia > Bacteroidales > Bacteroidaceae > Prevotella. The sequence continues at coordinate 7,436 of JAFYZT010000011.1, forward strand.
CTGACCCTCCCCAAGGGAGGGGAATAACAGGGAAGGGTAAAAAAGGGAAATACCCACCCTGACCCTCCCAAAGGGAGGGGAGATGAAATACGAGAAGGTAACGAAATAGGAAATTTAGCACAAAACTCATGAAGATGAAAGACGAGGATATAAGACTGTTGACAGAGCGATTCTTCGAGGGAGAGACCACCCTCGAGGAGGAACGGACGCTCTACGCATACTACAACGGCACTGAAGTATCGGCCGAATTGAAAGAGTATGCGGAAGTGTTCCGTGACTTTGCAGCATTGTCATTCCATAACGAAGAGGAAGAGGAGAATGAAGTGGATAAGGCTGTCATCGTGCCGAAGTCGAAGAAAAGATATCTTCGTATAGCTATCGCCGCGTCGTTCACCTTATTAGCAGTCTTTGGTACGTATCGCCTGTTATCTCCTTCATCGGCCGACGAGGATTGCGTGGCCTATATCTATGGCAAGAAATGCACCGACCCAGCCTTGGTAAGCCAGGAGATGCGCCGCACCATGAGCGAGATGAGCGACTTGGAAGACGAAAACGGAATGGAATCGCAACTAAGAGATTTGTTTACAACAGAATAAAAAAACGACTAACAGATATGAAACGAGCAATCATTTTATCATTGATGGTATTCATGGCTATTGCGCTCCATGCTCAAAACGATTTGCAAATCTATCCGCTGTTTGAGGGGAAGATTATTCCACAAGAACGGATGGTAGTGACTCGCATCAAAGGCATGATGATGCAGAAATACCGTTTGTCGCTCTTCCACAGCGCGGTGTTCGACGGAACGGAAGAAGAGGCGAAACGGGTATCCAGATTGATTGAGAAAGAGGAGAATATCGCCTCGTCTGACTATCAGAGCAAAAAAGTAAAAACCCTCATGCGCCAACTGCCTGCAAAAAAAGGCAAAAACCGTTTTCTCTGCTTTAAATCGAGAAACAAAAGCAAGGGATGCCACGTAGTGGTCATTTACATGGAAGGTCCACTGGCCTCGCTGAATGAACTGGAGACGATTTTGAGTTTTGAGTAGTGTGAGGGAGGGGATTAAGAAGTTAAGGAGTTAAGCCGAATGATTTGGCGATAAAGAAATAGACTCAAATTTTCAACAAAAACTGGAAATTTAAAAAACAAAAAATATGAGAAAAATGATTATTTGCATGGTATTTGGTGTATCATTGGCCAGCCATGCCGTTGAGACTGACAATGACACGGTAGTTATCAACAAGCCTAAGAGTGTGACAATTATCACGGGCGATTCTATTCAAAAGATAGAGGTCATTGGTCGTGAGGACAATGATGACTACCGTTATGAGAACAGCATCCAGCTGGTTGACAGCAACTATGTGAGTCAAACGACCATCGATCCTGTGCGCTGGACCTGGGGATTGCGTGGCTTCCGTGGAGACATCACAAGCAGGAACGAGATTGCTATGAAATTCGGTATAGGCATGAATGCCGTGCTCAACGCTCCTGAACCACTTGACTTCAGCACCAGTAGTTCGTTTGAACTCATGTGGACGATAGCACAATATAATCACTATTTAGATGCCGAGGGACACCATCGTCTATCGACCGGTTTCGCCCTCGACTGGCGCAACTACCGCATGACGGGCAGCACACGTTTTGACAAAGATGCCGACGGGCATATTATTGCGACCAGTTATCCCGAAGGAGCCCGTCCCAAGTTCTCGCGCATCAAAGTGTTCAGTCTCTCCTTTCCCATCGAGTATTGCTATCAGTTTAACCGTCATTTCGGCATTGGAATCGGTCCTGTGCTCAACTGGAATGTCTATGGCAGTATAAAGACAAAATACAAGACCGATGGAGGTAAAATGAAAGACCTTGACAAGCGCATCCACCAAAATCCGTTTACCATCGACTGGATGTTGCACTTCTATAATCCCAGCATCACATTCTATGTAAAATACAGTCCGATGAACGTGCTGCAAAGTGACTGGGGACCGAAATTCCAATCCATCTCGTTCGGAATTGAGATTTAAAGGGAGGGAAGTCAAAAGGAGTACCCACCCTAACCCTTCAGAAAAGGTGAGAAACCCACCCTAGCCATCCCAAAGGGAGGGAACAGGAAAGATGAGAAACCCACCCTAACCCTCCCAAAGGGAGGGAACAGGAAGGATGAGAAACCCACCCTAACCCTCCCAAAGGGAGGGAACAGGAAGGATGAGAAACCCACCCTAGCCATCCCAAAGGGAGGGAACAGGAAGGATGAGAAACCCACCCTAACCCTCCCAAAGGGAGGGAACAGGAAGGGATGAGAAACCCACCCTAGCCCTCCCAAAGGGAGGGAACAGGAAGGGTGAGAGAGTTCCTGTATCCTTTTCTTTTATGTGTTCATCATAACTCCCTTATCCTCGACCCAATCTTTTAATGCAAATACAGATAACAAAAACATCGCATATAATGATTATTATAGTGGGAATGACGTTCCCTAAAAAGTTACACCAGCCCAAGGATTCTAACTCTATATCCAAATTGGAAAAAGTGTAAACGAGAAAATCTATCAACACGAATATTGCCCAAATAATAACGACAATAACCGCCAAATAGAATGTCACGCTCAACGCCCTCTTCACTCCCACCGATTGTCTATTAGCGTCACGTAGAGAATGCTTGTCATCGCATCCGGGCATTATCACGTATCGGTATCTCTTCCAAAATTTTTTGGTGGCAACTATTCCGCAAATAACACTTGTCAACAGAGGTAAAGGATATCTTATAAGATATGACAGGACTTCTCTACTTTCCGAAATCAAAACAAATCCTTCAATACACAACATAGAGAGAAATGATATGCCCCAAATAAGCAATAAGGATACGAATTCAAATACAATTATTTGGATTGTTTTTTTCATCTGAATAAATGTCATAGTTTAAATATCAAACGTTTCATCATAATAGAGTTTTGAAACATAGAGATATAACCTCCTCAAATTCCTTATCAATCAACGTTATTTTCTCACCGCTCTGTTTGAACGCTTTGATGTAATGATGGTTATCGGCTTTTAATGATTCGAGGGTACATTCCGAGTCATACAATCTTGTCTCTATGTCAGAGGCATGATTCCTAATCTCATCGAAATGAGCATCGATATATGAATCTGTCATAGCAAGACATATAAACCTAATAGACTGCAAATAGTTTTCATTGAAATCCTTTCTCCAATCAGGAGGAATATAGCATCCTTCGACTATCAGATTTTGCCGATTCTCAATCGCTGTCTTTACCATCTCACGGACAATCGGCCAGAGATAACCGGTGAGGGCATCATCGTCTTCAGGAGTTAGTCGGGTATTCCCACTACGAATCAGCCCCATTTTCAGGTGGTCCATGGAGAGATAAGGAAATTTATATTCCTCCAACATCCGTTGTGCCAGAAGTGTCTTACCTGTGTGTGATGCACCTGTAATCAGAATGATCATAGTCTTGACTTTATTTCGTTTCGGACTATTTCCATGTCGCCACAAGAGAGGATAGGCATAAGGGTCTCAATTTCTTCGATGCTTTTATCCCACCATTTAAATTGAAGCAACAAACCTATCAACTCATCATCAAAACGTTTCCTGACGAAACGACACGGATTGCCTACTGCAATAGAATAAGGAGGAATATCTTTTGCCACGACAGAGTTTGCTCCTATAATAGCCCCGTCACCGACATGAACGCCGGGCATGACGGTTACATTTTGCCCAATCCAAACATCATTACCTATAACCGTATCGCCTTTCAATGGCAGTTCATCTTTTACGGGAGCCATAGCACTACCCCAGTCACCGCCCATAATGTAGAAGGGATAAGTCGTTGCACAATCCATTCTATGATTAGCACCGTTCATGACAAATTCCACACCCTTAGCGATGGCGCAGAACTTTCCAATAATCAGTTTGTCGCCTATGAAGTCGTAAAAATGAGTGACATGCTTCTCAAACTGGTCAGCACCGTCCACGTCATCGTAATACGTATAGTCGCCTACGATGATACGCGGATTCTTCACCACATTTTTGATGTAACAAAGGCTTGGAATATTTGGATTCGGAAACGCCTCGTTCGGATTAGGTCTATGGATTATCTTCATATTTCGTTTGCTATTTCGATGAGTTCTTCCATGCTGTCAATTATGTAATCAGCTCCAGCTTCCAGTAGTTCCTTTTTTGTTCCGTTTCCCCAAGTCACACCACATGTCATTGTCCCTGCGTTGACACCCATCAAGATATCTACTGCCATATCTCCAACGACAAGCGTCTCGGAGGCCTCAAATTGCATGGCAGCAAGTGTTTTCAGAACTGGCTCTGGATGGGGCTTTGCTTTTTCCACATCATCGGCTCCTATCAGGTAAGAAACGCAATCTGAGATGCCCATATCCTTGGTAAGTTCAGACAATGAAGCATGGGAACGGGACGATGCAATCGTGAGCGTGAATCCCTTTTCTTTTAAGATGAACAACGTTTCCACCACATGAGGGAATGCTTGCGGTTTGATGGTCTGAAGGTTCTCATTGAAGATTCTCCTGTACGTATCAGCACAGCGTTGGAGCTGCTCCGCTTGCAAATCAGGAAACATCGCTTTGAAACAGCCGGCAAGAGGCAGTCCAATGGTAGAAGCACATTCATTATCACTACGCCTTGGCAGCTGAAGTTCCGCTATGGTCATCTGCATTGTCGTAACGATATTCTTTCTGGTGTCACCCAATGTACCGTCAAAGTCGAAGATTATCAGTTTCCTTTTCATCGTTTCTTGGAGTAGTAGGAAAGGGCAAACAATTGGCTTAGGTCCTTAACTTCTTTAATTTCTCTCGAAATGCGAAAGTCAAGTTATTTAGTATATCCGCTTTCGGGATTCTCATACATCGTGATAGGGATTCTGAACTTCATCATCTCATCGAGGTTGTGTACGGGATGCTCCACATCCTGCGGGATGGGACGGTGGGAGAAAGTCTGGAAATAGAGCAAGCATGCGTCACGCCACCACACGGCATCGCGTGCCTGGATGCGTAGTTTGTGCTGTACCTCGTTGAAACGCTGAGTATCGACATAGGGTTGCATGGCATCCCATACTGCCAGGAAATGACGTGCCTGACCGACACCTTCGTTGTATTTATGGCACAGTTCGTCCCAGAAAGTGCGTCCACTATTCATACGGTGGTCCCATGGCACGTGGTGAAACCACGTCAACAGGTTCTCAGGGCATGTATTGATATCGTTATAGAGGGTACACAGTTCGGCGGGATACTGCTTAACATTGGCCGAGCCTGTCAGCGTACGGTCGAAGCCCATTCCAATGGAGTCGGCACGATGGTAATAGGGCGGTGTCCAGTCTGCTCTCAAGCCTGGCGGATTATACCAAGGCTCAGGTCCGTAATGATGCCCCCCGGCAAAGATATGATGGATGCCCAGCGGCATCATGTAGCTGACTACTGCCTCACGGCTGTCGAGCATCATCGAGGTCAGGGATGAGAGTTGAGGAGTGTGGGGTGAGAACGTTTGCATGAGCCATTCCTCCGCTATCTCTTTTGATGTCAGTGAGGGATTCCATGCCAGTCGTCCGAAGGCATACCAGTTGGCTTGTGCAAAGTGGTGACCACACCAGTTCGTGTCGTCGCCTATATTGGCTACGCCAGCCATCGCCCTCAAACTGCCAGGCTTCACGAAAGAGAAGAACTCCTTCCACATCGTGGCAAGATAGGCCAGATGGTTGGCGGCTCCGAGGTATTCCTGCGTAATCTGGAACTCCACCATCATCGGTGTCTTCTGCATGGCTGTGAACAACGGGCTATAAGGCTCACGGGGCTGGAAGTCCACGGGGCCGTTCTTTATTTGGATGATGACATTATCGGCAAACTGACCGTCGAGCGGCATGAACTCTTCGTAGGCCTGGTTGGCCCGGTCGTTACTTTGAGGATTATAGACAAATGCGCGCCACATCACTATGCCGTTATGCGGCCGCAATACCTCGGCCAACATGTTGGCACCATCAGCGTGTGTGCGTCCGAAGTCCTGCGGACCAGGTTCCCCTTCTGAATTAGCTTTCACGAGGAAGCCTCCGAAGTCAGGGATGAGCTTGTATATCTCGTTCACTTTGTCCTTCCACCAACGGACAACGTCGGCATCGAGCGGGTCGGCCGTCTTCAGTCCACCCAACTTGATGGGCGAGGCGAAGTTGATGGAGAGATAGACACGGATGCCATAGGGCCGCAACTGGTCGGCAATGGTCTTCGCTTTCTGCAAGTTGTCGGCAGACAATGCCTCTGGCTTGGCATTCACATTATTGAGCACGGTACCATTGATGCCGATTGACGCATTGGCCCGTCCATACATCTTCATTCGCGCAGGGTCGGGATTCAAGAAGATACTCCTGCCCGCAAAGCCTCGTTCCACGGTGCCGTTAGGGTTATCCCAATGGTTCAAGATACGGAGGTCATAGGCCGGCTGTTCCCTGATGTCGAGGTTAACACAGGATTGGCCTGTCTGTTGCAGGCGTAATAAGTGATAGGCTCCGTAGAGCAGGCCCGCATCATTGGCTGCGGCTATCACGGTCTTTCCTCCCTGGCTCTTGATGGCATAGGCATCCTTAGCCATGCCTTTCTGTCGTTTCAGCACCACAGGACCTCCCTGCCAATAGGTTTGCAACTCGGTCATGGCCGTACACTTCACACCCGTTACCGTGGCCGATGTGTTGGTTGTGTCGAAGCGAAGCCACAGACGGCTACCATCCTCGCCATATACGGCAGCGTATCCTGCCAACAGCAGGAAAAGAGTCAAGATGATGTTTGCTTTCTTTGTCATATTGATTATCTGTTTATCTTACTTATTGTGCAAATATACAAAATGTTTTTGAAAAGGGGGTTGCATTATACCCTTTTTTGGTGGTTTAGTATTATTTAGTCGAAATACATACTCATTGATGGAAGAAAGACATCATGTTCTCTAAAAAAAGAGGACAAAAGTGGCTTAAGTTCCAATTATTTTGTATTTTTGCAAATGCAACGACATGTCTTCTGACCATTGCCGTAGCACTACATTGCGGGAAAAGCGACACTGTACGCTTTGTTTTTGGCTACTTGAACCTGAGAAATTCAAATCCTGTTCAAAGACAATCGCAGAGGTGACGCCTACGGATGTGTATATCATACGCAACCGGAGTGTGCCGAGGGTCTTGTGCCCTCACGCACACTTTTGGGTGTATTGTATATACTCGTGGGGGTATCAAATCTGTTCGTTCTAACAGGAAGGCTTTCTCAGGGCCGAAGTAGCAGAACGGGCAGCAGGAGATACCCTCATTTTTTCTTCTTGTAGTAACCCTGAAAACGCGAATCCCTTCTGACGCTTGGGTATCAGTCAGACCATTTGCTGCTGACCAATGCCCGACCATTCGGTTGATATTTCAGAAAACGATTTCCTTCCCGATATTTTGGAACTTTTGTTGCGCGACCACACCACGGGTCGGCATATCTTTTGGGCTACCCACGACTACGAACAATTTGGCGATGGCTATCAATATGCCGACGAGATACGTCCGGAGAACATCACTGACGAAAACGGCAAGATTATCAAGCCCCGAGTACTGAAAACGAAGGAGCAACAGACTGATCGTTCAAGAGATATGGCAGAGGTATTCACTCCTTCGTGGGTAGTGAAGAAGATGGTGAACTATGTTGACATCGAGATTAAAACGCGCTGCCTGGAGCTGACATGCGGCGAAGCCCCCTTTCTCGTTTCCCGCTACGATGCCACTACGGGCGAGCCTATTGACATTAACGAGCGTGTGGGAATACTCGACCGTAAACTTCGCATGGTAAATGACCAGCGACTCAGCGATGAGGATTGGTTAGCCCAAGTGCGACAGGCATTCCAAAGCACATACGGTTATGAGTGGCAGGGCGACAGTCTGCTGCTGGCACGCGAAAATCTGTTCTATACTTTTGTTGAGCACTATGAGGCACGTTACGGCTGCACGCCCGACATAGGGCTGTTACAAGAATTTGCCGAAATCATCTCATGGAACCTATGGCAAATGGACGGTCTTACCTACCGAATACCGAGCGAGAAGAAGGAGGAGCCACAAGATGAACTCTCCCTTTTCAATGAGGGCCCTGCTGAGACACCCCCACCCTTTTGCATCATCATGGACTGGCAAAAAGGAAAGACCTTCAAAGTAAATGACATTAAAAAGCGATTAACTAAAAACCAAAATAATATGAAGTTCGATGTAATTATTGGTAATCCACCATATCAAGAGGAAACTATTGGCGAAAATGAGACATATGCACCACAGATCTATGATAAGTTTCTTGAAGAATCTTACAAGGTTGCAGAATCTGTGTTAATGATTCATCCTGGACGTTTCCTTTTTAATGCAGGCAGTACGTCAAAAGCATGGAATAAAAAAATGCTTAACGATCCTCATTTTAAAATTTTACATTATGAATCAAATACAAAAAAAATATTTCCAAATTCAGAAATCACAGGGGGCATCGCTATTTCATATCATGATGAAAAACACCAATTTGGTGCCATTGGTGTATTTACATCTTTTATGGAATTAAATATGATTCTCAAAAAAGTTACATTACAAGAAGGATTTGAAAGTTTTAAGAACATTGTTATATCCAGAACCGTATATAGACTCACCGATAAACTTCACAAGGATTATCCCAATGCTGTTTCTCAACTAAGTAAAGGACATGCTTATGATATGTCATCTAATATTTTTGAACGTCTTCCTCACATTTTTTATGAAGAGATTCCAAATGATGGGTTCTTGTATATTCGTATGTTAGGAAGATGTGACGGAAACCGAGCGTATCGATATATCAGAAGAGATTATGTTAATAATGTAATAAACTTGGAAAAGTATAAAATAGTTCTTGCAAGAGCAGATGGAGCAGCAGGAACTATAGGTAATCCTATTCCTGCAAGAGTTATAGGTAATCCAACAATTGAACCACCCATGACAGGAACAACAGAAAGTTTTCTAAGTATTGGATCATTTACTAATAAAAATGAAGCAAAAGCTGCATTGCTTTATGTGAAGACAAAGTTTGTACGCACTCTATTGAGTATCTTAAAAACCACACAAGATATAACCCCTGACAAATGGGCTTACGTCCCCCTTCAAGACTTTACCCCTTCTTCTGACATCGACTGGTCAAAGACCATTCCAGAGATAGATAAGCAACTCTATCGAAAATATGGACTTACAAAAGAGGAGATAGAATTTATCGAAACGAAAGTAAAGGAAATGAATTAAGGACTATGAAGAAGCAAAAGTGTGAAAAGAATCTTCTATTTATCACCATAATGCCCGTAAGCAGAGAGCACGTCTACATAGACTTCGGTTTCGAAAATTTCGTAAATAAGCCTGTGTTTCTTGGTAATGGTTCGGCTCCACTGCCCAGTACGGTCACCCTTCAACTGTTCGGGATGACCTGTACCTGTACGAGGATGCAACATCAGTTCGTTGAGCAGTTTCACAGCCTTTTTATGGGCTGCTGGTTCGCTATGGCGCAGTTTTGCCAAATCTTCCTCGGCCTTCAGAGAAAAAACGATATCATACATTGTCAAAGAGAATTAAGCCAAGCGTTCATTTCCTCAGGGTTTGAAAAACGTTTGCCTTTACCCTGTTTGATTTCCTCGCGGGCCTCATCAACCCTTGCGAAGAACTCTTCCTTTGTCATCCGCGTCGGGTCTTCCTTTTCTGCCACTAGCTTACGCAGATATCTTGCAGCCCGCTTCAGCAGCTTCTCATCCTCGGCAATGATGCTCATGTTGCGTAGAATTTCGGCATTCATTTGTGTTGCAGTCATGACTTCTTAGTTTTTGTTGCAAAAATAAATGAAATCTCTGAAACCTCCAACAAATGACAAATAATAATTATTAAACGCTATCAATAAGGCGAAACAACTTGATAAAAAACAGCAACTATGACTAACGATAAAACCCGAATCAACAGCTACAAGCGCGTGGTGCCGATGATATATGCCTACCAGACTCCCGGCTATCCCAAACACAACGGGTGGACAAAGATTGGCGAGACAAAGAACGGTGTGGAACGGCGCATCCATCAGCAGGTACATACCGCCTGGATAGACTATGAACTGCAGTGGATGGACAACGCCTTGTTCAAGGACGGTAGCGGAGAATTCTTCAGCGATCACGATTTCCACGACTTTCTGGAACGACGAAAGGACGTGGAGCGAAATCCGGGCACGGAGTGGTTTCGGATTGACGGTCCGCTGTCACAAATATACTTCAACGAGTTTGCCTCACGGCAATATCCCAAAATGGCAGTCGGTTCCAGCTATGTGCTCCGTGACAAGCAGGAAGAGGCTGTCAGGAAGACTTTGGAATATATGAGACGAACCCCACCCCTGACCCCTCCCCTGCAATGGGAGGGGAACAAGATATATTCGACCCCTCCCCTACAATGGGAGGGGAACAAGATATATTCGGCCCCTCCCCTTCAACGGGAGGGGAATAAAAGAACGGCATCCGACGCCAACAAACGTAAGTTTTTATGGAATGCCAAGCCCCGTTTTGGCAAGACACTTACCACTTATGAGCTGATACGACGGATGAAAAGGGAAAAGCCTCTCAACGTGCTCATTGTGACCAACCGTCCAAGCATTGCCAACTCGTGGTACGACGACTTTGAGCGGTTCATCGGGTGGCAGACGGGGTTCCGTTTTGTGAGTGACAACGATGCACTTCGTGACAAGCCCTACGTTATGACTCGACAACAGTTTGTGAAATGGCTTCCAAAACGCGACCAAGACTTCGACGGCCAGATATGTTTCGAGAGTCTGCAGGGACTGAAAGGTTCCGTGTATTTCGGTGGCACCTACAATAAACTGAAGTGGATGCGGGAACTGCACTGGGATCTGCTCGTGATTGACGAAGCCCATGAGGGTGTGGACACCAAGCGTACAGACCGTGCTTTCGACAATATTCAGCGCGACTTCACTCTCCACCTCTCTGGCACACCCTTCAAGGCTATTGCAGGAGGGCAGTTTACTAAAGAGCAAATCTTCAACTGGAGCTATGCCGAGGAACAGGAGGCCAAAGAGGCGTGGAACAGTCTCGACCACAATCCCTACGAAGACATGCCCCGACTGAACCTCTTTACCTACCGAATGAGTGATATTGTGCGCGAGAAGGTGAAGAAAGGCACCCAACTGGACGATGATGACGAGGGTGCCACGGAATATGCCTTCGACCTGAATGAATTTTTCAAGACAGAAGGTGGTAAGTTTGTCTATGAGCAGGACGTGCGGAAATTCCTTCAGGCACTGACAGAACAGGAGAAATTTCCGTTCTCCACGGAAGCTCTCCGCACCGAACTGGCTCACACGCTCTGGCTGCTGAACCGCGTAGATAGTGCCAAGGCCCTTGCCCGTCTGCTTCAAGAGGAAGGATCGGGCTTTGATGACTACGAAGTTGTACTGGCGGCTGGTGACGGTCGTCTGAGCGAGGATGCAGAGACTGCCAACTCGTATAACAAGGTGAAGGAAGCCATTGCCCATCATGACAAGACCATCACCCTGAGCGTGGGACAGCTCACCACAGGAGTGACCATACCGGAATGGAGCGGTGTTCTCATGCTCAGCAACATGAAGAGTCCGTCGCTCTACATGCAAGCAGCCTTCCGTGCACAGAATCCCTGCGACATCACCCGCGACGGTTTGCGCTATCGCAAAGAGAATGCCTACGTGTTCGACTTTGACCCAGCCCGCACTCTCATCATCTTCGATGAGTTTGCCAACAACCTAAAAACAGAGACCGCTGCTGACGGCGGCACACCTTCCAGCAGAGAGGAAAACATCCGCAGGTTGCTCAACTTCTTCCCCGTCATCGCTGAAGACGAGGACGGGAAAATGGTGGAGCTTGATGCCCGCCAAGTGCTCTCCATCCCCCGCAGCATCAAGTCGCAGGAAGTGGTATTCAGAGGTTTCCAGTGCAACTTCCTGTTCAAGAATATCGCCAATATATTCGGGGCTCCCGGCGTGGTGCAAAACATTCTAGAGAAACTGGAAAAGGCTCACGAAGACAGGGGGCGCAACACCAATGCCTCGCTCGGTGAGGCAGGACAGGTGGAGGTGGACGACGAAGGTAATGCCCAGGTAACGGAGGATATCATCATCGGCCAGGAACAGAATATCTTCGGCAATAAGGTATATGAGAGTTTTACGTCTCTGCAGGAGGAATGTTCAGACATGGCTGGTGAGGACAAGCCGACCGATGTAATGCGAGGCATTGACAAGATTGAGACCCACATTACCAAGACCATCGAGACGAGTATCATCAAGCCTGTGGCCGACAACTACGGACTCACCAAGAAACAGGCCGAACGACTGGCCAAAGATGCGACAAAAGAGGTCCGCGACAAGATAGACAAGATACGCGGAGACTATCAGCAGCAAGCGCGTATCGCTGAATTGAGACATCAAGAAGCCCTTGATCAAGCCAATACAGAAGAAGCTGCCAACGCAGCCGACGATGCCTTCCGTCAAGAGATGGAACAAGCCATGAACGACCTGACCAGTTCAATGAAGAAACAGATAGAGGAGGTGGTTAACAACAAGCCCCGCGAAGTGATAGAGCGCATTGAGACCGACCGCGCCAACAAGAAGAAGGCTGACATTGAGGAAGAGGTACGTGCCCACCTACGCGGTTTCTCGCGTACCATCCCAAGTTTCATCATGGCCTACGATGACGGTACTCTTCGGCTCAGCAACTTCGACCAAATAGTGACTCCCGCTGTCTTTGAGGAAGTGACCGGCATCACGCTTGAGGAATTCCGTTTCCTTCGCGACGGAGGCGATTACACGGAAGACGGGCAGCAGAAACATTTCGAGGGCGACCTATTCGACGAGGTGGTATTCGATGACTCCATAGAGGTGTTCCGGCAGAAACGCGAAGCACTGGCCAACTATTTCGACGAGAGCCTCGGTGAAGATATCTTCGACTACATTCCTCCGCAAAAAACGAACCAGATATTTACGCCCAAGAGGGTAGTCAAGAAAATGGTGGACCTGCTTGAGAAAGAGAATCCCCATATTTTCGAAGACCCTCAGAAGACTTTCGCCGACCTTTACATGAAGTCGGGCTTGTATATCACAGAGATTGTACGCCGACTATACAATAATGCCGAAATGCGCAGGTTGATTCCCGATGACCACGAACGTATCCTACACATCCTACGCCATCAAGTCTATGGTTTTGCACCGACAGAAATCATTTACCGCATCGCTACCCGCTATATCCTCGGCTTCGACCCTTCGCTACGACCCGAACAGAGCAACTTCCGACAGGTAGATACTGTTCCATACGCCAAGGAAGGACGCATGGAAGAGTTGATAGAGAAAGAGTTCAAGGCAGATTAGTTGGATGAAAGCCCCATGGCTGAGATATATTGTTGATACTTTTCGGATGTAATAATATTCTTTTCCAGCAATTTTCGTGCAATCAGATTATAATCGCCCATGAGTTCTATTTTCTTTGTAGGCTCATACAATCCTGGATTATACCCATATTCTCTTACGTGCACCCTCACATCACCATTCATCCGTTCAATAAAAGCCTTACTCACCCATCCAAGTCTCAACAAGCGGTAAAGCAATGCTTTATGAGAGCACAAGTAACGGTATTGAAGCATCATCAGTGTACCCATGGTAATAGAATCCTTGCGTTGTTGTTCAATAGGTGTCAGCATTCTGAGTCCTATCTCTGGCATGAGTAATGCTGAAGCAAAGTGATTGGCACGAATCTCATCCAAATCGTCAGTTTCAACAATGCGTTCTTTCTCGACCACCGAAGAGAACTTTTTCTGATATAAAAGGTGGTAGAGTTCATGACAAGTCGTGAACCTTTGCTTACAAAATTGGTGATTGGTATTAACCAACATAAAGCGGCATACGTTGTAATCCTGCCCTACGACAATAGCCATACCCGAGATTTGGTCATTGATGGGTTGGAAATATGCAATGATATTCTTATCCCTAATTACTTTTTCCAATATTATTGGTTCTGTAAAGGGAACTTGCATTTCCTGCCTCAACTGCATGGCAAGATTTTCCAACTCCTGATCATTGATTGCTTTCCAGTTCATTCCGCATCTCAATGTAGTTCCTAACTATAGTTCTGAACTGTTCAATGTCCTCCTTACAAACCATAGAACCTTTATCTTTTCTGAATGCGAAAGCAATATCAGCGGCCAATACTGACATTTTACGTTGGAAAAGGTCATCTGCATTCACATGATACAACTGTGCCAACTGCTTTAACATTTCATCTGAAACCTCTGTCGCTCCGTTCTCGTATTTCAAATATGCAGGTTGGCTGATACCCAAAAAGCGGCTCACCTCTTCTTGTGTGTAACCCAGTTGCTGACGCAATTTGCGAAGGTATTCACCTACACTGTAACTGAAAAGTTCACCCATTTTTCACGCCCATTTTCACTTTTTCTTATTCATATTTGTGTTTGCAAAGATATATAGTAAATTTGAATAACGCAAATATTTCGACTTAAAAGTTATATTAAATATAAAATATTGTTAAATACTAACGAAAAATAGCCGATGTTTTCTTTATTTATAGTAATAATAAGTACTTTTGCATATGCATATCAGCAATAGTTTATAACCACGCATAGGTTTAATAAAAAATTGATTCATATGATAAAAATTGTAGGTTGCTGGTCATCCAGGAGGTGTATCAAGCATTAACTTATACGAAAAACCCCGCCCGTGTTTGACGGTGAGCGGGGAATGGCCTGCGCTTTATGAGGCCCTGAGAAAACCGATAACAGCGCATTAACATCGAAGCCTTCCACAGCCCGAAGTCTGGCCGATGCAAATTTAAACATTTTATTTGAATCTGCCAAATCTTAGGTGCTGAAATCCGTCATACATAAAATTAATACTAATTCTATTATTGTTTTTCAAATGAAAAATTATAAAGAAGGAGTGCTTTTTCCGGATTTCGACTCCCTAATCACGAAACCAAGAGATGACAAAGCCAAAGAAAAATGGTTTGACCAAAAATGTCGTAATTTTGGCCTTGAGCTATGCACTAATGCCATTAAATCAGGGAAATATGGCATTCCCTTGCTACCTGCATACACGGGCACTCTTCCAAACAAACTTATAACATTCAGCGAAATCAATAATCTGAGTGACACTGACGCTGGCGTTACAGGAACAGATTATGATTTCGAGTTAGATAAAATATGGTACAATCCTGATAAATACATCAGTTCTCTTACTAATTACAAGTGCTTTGCGGAACCTGACTTCTCTTTATGTGTTGGCTCACCGTTATCAGTACAAATAGCAAACACATTCAGGAGCCACGTCATTGCATATTATGCAGTAGAACATTCTGTAAAGGTGTTACCCAATATGTCATGGAGTGATACCCGTTCTTACGATTTTTGCTTTGACGGCCATTCAAAAGGCGGAGCAGTCATGGTCTCTACGATTGGAACCCTTCGAGATGAACGTTCTCAGATGTTTTTCCAATCTGGTTTCATGGAAATGTTGCGGCGAATATCGCCCGATTCCGTTCTCCTATATGGAGATGTAAATGAAAATATTCTCTCATGGATGCCTTCACAGCTTCATATTCAACATGTTGAGCACAATCGATTTAAAAGAGCAAGAAAACATGGGAGGTAGAGGATCTTTTGACCCCAACATGGGGCGTACGGGAGGAATACCCTTAGAGAACCGTAAATACAGTGAGATTGGCATGATTGATGGCATCAAAATCATACAATGTGACGCTTTCAGGAACAACCCGACAACGACATACTCAAACACAAGTAATACTACTTATTATTCGTATTCGAAAGAGCGACACCGTATCGAACACATCTATTATTTTCGTAATCATCGCCTTGTAAAAAGCGTTGATTTTGAGGAAGGACGAAGTCCTCATGTTCATTATTGGAATAGTAAAGTGGTAGGTCGTAAGCGTCATGACAAGCATAATACACATGAATTGTCTGATCGTGATACCAGATTAATGAATAATGCAATAAAATGGAATAACGAACATGGAGAATAGACACATTATCATTGAAAAGTTTTTCAACGTCGGAGTAAATGGAGACATTTCATTGGCAGAGGAAGACTTAGGATGGCAGAAAAATCTTATACTTGAAGCCCAGTCTGATGACCCTGAGACCTGTTTCCGCTATTTCGTAGAAATTGTAGGGCTTAACATCCTTTTCTACTGGGTAGAAGATAGAAAATTCTACACTATTGAAACGGAACTCAACCCTATTGAAGTTCGCCGAATTTACGACAATCCTCATTGGGATGGTGAAAGAGAGTACATGAAAGCGGACAAAAATGGCAATGGGCCAATGACATCTTCTGCAGGTGAAATTCTTGCTACATTTGATAATCCCACGCGCATATGGGACGAATTGTGTATCAATGGCGTGAAAATTGGCGATGTTTTGCAGCGGTCAGTAATTTTAGACCTTGATTGAATAATTGTATTGCTCTGCTGTCATTACGTATGGCAGCAGAGTTTTTAATTGCAAAACGTCATAGATAATGAAAAAGCCCGACGTTTGACATTTCTATTTGAATTGTGTCATTCGATTTCCAACCTCGGTTTAACAGGGTCGGTAAGGCGGATGATGTGGTCGTATTCCACCGTTGTGACACCCTTCACACCTTTGAAGTACTGCATGGTTTCTTCAAGCGTCTTATCTTCCGGTTTCTTCAAAGCCATGCCGTTGATAAAATTATAGTCATAGACTATCTCGCACTTATATTCCTTGATGGCTTTCAACAACGGTTCTTTACCCACCTCAGCATCATACATCACGAGGAACACATTCGGCGAATGCTCAGGAACGAACCTATGCTCCCGAATGGGCAGTGAAGACAGTTCTATTGTCTGCCTGGTCCTACATGAAGTCAGCAGCACAAGAGTTGTTAAGAGCAACAGAAAATATGGTTTTACATTTGTCATAGGATAGTCTCTTTATTTCTATTATGAAACTCGGAAATGCTTATACGCCTGCCATGCTTCTTTCACATCATCCATGCCATGCTCACCGTTGAAGAATTTCGCTTGGCATTCATCCTTAAAAGGAGACCAGTTGCCGCATATCGTGCCGTTGTGAGCAATAACAGGTTGGAAGATGCCACTATTGTTGTGGGCATGATGCCTATGCTCTGTCGGAAGCACGATGTCGCGCGACTTATAGCTGATGAGGTATTCGTCATAAGGAGGAATTAGCAAGAATTTGCCGTTTCTGAATCCTCGTGTACGACAGTCGTCTGTCAGGTAGAATTCCCTGCCTTGCCATCGCTCGGCATGTATCGTATTCCCCAAGAGTGCTATTCCTCTACGGCAGTCACTGATGTTCAGACCAGACCACCACACGAAATCCTCCAGCGTAGCAGGTTGACGGCTTCGGAAGTATTTCCGGGTAAAGCGTATCAAGGCTTCGTCTCTGTCCATTTTCACCTTTGGGCCAACCTTGTCGGCTGTCAGGGCGTAGGTGGCTTTCATAGGCAACAAATCCCCACTGCATAGGACGCCCGTCATCTCTGCCATCCGGATATGATACGAAAGACGATGTTCATCCATCAGCAAATTATTCTCTGCCAACGCACGGACAAAGTCCTCTTTCGTCGCACTCCCTTTGTCGGCAGCTGTCCGTTCAAGGATATTCCTGACATGTATCAGTTCCTCGTCGGGGATGGTAATCTTATTGCTTCTCATCCACCCTTTCGTTGCCGCGATAGCCTTGGGTGCACAGAGGTCAATCATCTGCCAGTAGTCTTCCGCTGCCACGAGTTGCCAGGTGCCCCGCATGAGGTGCAGTCGGATAATACTGCCATTATCAAATGCCTTCTTGAATGCCTTGTGTGACGGGTTGCGAGACCGCATGGCCACCGCCCATCGCATCATGCGGTATTCCTGCGCCTGCATGGCCCCCATATAGCTGACCACCTCGTCGGGTTTGAAGAACTGAGGTGCTACAAGCTGTTGGTTAAGAAGACGGCAACTGATTGGATTCATATTTCTCTACTCAATTACCTCAATATAGAAACTGAAAGGACGGAAGCCGTCATTACAACTAATCATCGCACTCATAGGGTTCTTCATCCATCCATCATAGAAGTTGCCTTCTCCCCTGGCCAACGACTCCACAAATTCCTTCATGGAAGACCAAGCCGAGGGGCACATCCCTTCCGGGCACTGACCATCAATGGAAACCCATTGCTGCCCCTCCTTGACATCGCATGTATGCTCTATAGGATTCTCATATTTCTCCATCAGGTCCGTATAGACCGTCTGTCGGATGGCTGTGATTCGTACTTTGTTCATAGGTGGTTTCGTTTTGATTCAGATATCCTTTTCCATCCGATAACAGGTGAACGTGTCGCCTTCGATTTTTCGGTCGAGGTCAGCCACATAGCCCATCGACTCGTAGAAAGGAATTTTGTTGTCGCGACTTTCAACAACAGTCGTCGTGAAACCCAACTCTTTCGCCCAAACCTCAGCTTCCCTGACGACCAGCGTACCGATACCCTGATGACGATATTCTGGGAGGACGACAATACGTCCCAACATCATACGTTTATCGTCAATAGGATAAAGGCGACAAGTGGCAACGGGCAAATAGTTGTCAACCACCACGACATACTTCGTGTCGGGTGTGTCGTGCTCATCAAATTCCACGTCGAGCGGTATCTGATGTTTCCTCGCCATAGCCTGGATGCGAACATAGTAGGCACCAGCCCTTAAAGCCGTTGTTTCAGCCCTGAAGATCTCCATAGTTTAATACTATCTTAAAGAACACGAACTACACGACATGGATTTCCCACAGCAACGACATTGGAAGGAATATCCTTTGCAACAACACTTCCCGCACCAATGGTAACATTGTCGCCAATGGTCACTCCGGGGAGGATGGTAACGCTGCCTCCAATCCATACGTTGTTGCCGATACGCACAGGCTCAGCCCATTCCCTGCGGCTGTTGCGCTCTATTGGGTCGGTGCTGTGACAAGCGGTATAGATGCTGACGTTCGGTCCGATGAAACAGTCGTCGCCGATGGTGACAGGGGCTTCGTCGAGTACCGTGAAATTGAAGTTGGCGAAGAACCGTCGGCCCACACTGATCTGCTTGCCATAGTCGCAGTAGAACGGTTGAATGATGAGAATCTCATCATCGGCTATATGCCCTAACAGCCCTTTGAGGATTTCCTTTGCTTTTTGCTTATCAGAAGGGCGCAACAGGTTATAGTCATGAATGATTTCCTTCACTACTGTCAGTTCTTCGAGTAACTGCGGGTCAACAGCAGAATAAAACTCACCCGACAGCATCTTTTCTTTCTCTGTCATGTAGAAGTTCTTTTTTCTGTTACAAAGTTACGGAAAATCGAGGGAAGAACAAAAAAAAGCCTGCTTATTTTTTATTCCGAGATGGAGTAACTTATTCAAAGTTACGGAAAATCGAGGGAAGAACAAAATAAGCCTGCTTATTTTTTATTCCGAGATGGAGTAAGTAATTCAAAGATACGAAAAATCGGTGAACATCCGTGAATGTTCACCGATTATTAGGATAGTTTATGAAGGTTACCTGATGAACTTGACTTTCGAGGCATCACGGGGCTTGGCCTCCGGCTGTTCGTCGGGATAGCCGATGGCGATGATGTAGTTCAGTTTGTAATCCGATGGGATGTCGAGGCGGTCGATGAAGAACTTGCACTTTTCATTGGAGAGCAGGAAACGCACGGGTCCGCCGAGACAGCAAGTGCCGAGTCCCATGGAATGTGCAGCCAGCATCATGTTCTCTCCCAGCAGACCGGCATCCAGCTCGCCACCATTGACTGGTGTACAAACACAGATGAGATTCGGCGCATTTCTGAACATGTTTTTGAAATCCTTGTCACGCTTCACCTGTTCCGCATTTTCCTGTTTGTAAACATTTGTCACATCGGCTATCAGCTGTTGGTCCTCCACCACACGGACAATCCACGGCTGTCGGTTGACACCGCTCGGTGCATTGATGCCAGCACGGACCACCATCTCCAGTTTCTCATGTTCCACGGGTTTGTCGAGATATTTTCGGATGGACCGTCGAGCCATGATGACGCTCAAAACTGGATTGAGCTCCATCTGTATGTCGGTTTCTATGTCGCTCATCTTGTCCGTCGGTTCGTAGCGTTTGATGACACGACCGTCGCGACTGACGAGGAACTTTGTGAAGTTCCATTTGATGTCATTCTTTTTATCGTAGCCAGCATCGCTTTTGCGGAGCATGTCGTCCATGAATTTCCCCTTTTGGTCGGTGAGGTCGAAGCCGCCGAAACCTTTCTGCGATTTCAGATAGGTATAGAGCGGATGCTCACCGGCACCATTTACCTCAATCTTGTCGAACTGGGGGAAATGAATGTTGAAGTTTGCCGTGCAGAACTGGTGAATCTCCTGAATAGTGCCTGGTGCCTGCTCACCGAACTGGTTACAAGGGAAGTCGAGTATCTCCAGCCCCTCTGAGGCATATTTCCCATAGAGAGCCTCCAGTTCCTTGTACTGCGGCGTGAATCCACATCTTGTTGCGGTGTTGACAATGAGCAGCACCTTTCCTTTGTAGTCAGCAAGCGACACTTTTTTGCCTGCATCGTCCTTCACCGTGAAATCATAAATACGCTGTGCCGAGAGAGTCATCACGCCCATAGCGGCGAAGAGGCACACCATCATTCGTTTAATCAATGTCTTCATATAAGTGTAATTCTTTATGATTATTTATTCCAAAGCATCCACCACCTCTTCCAGCAAACTAATGATGGGAAGATGTTGTGGACATGCGTTTTCACACTGGCCGCACTGAATACAAGCCGAGGCTTTCTCCCCGCCCGGTCGCCATTTATATTCATTGCGTGCCTCCTCCAGGTTACCATACATTTTATATGTGTTCATCACCGCGAAGATTTCAGGAATATGGATATCCATGGGACAACCCGGTGTGCAGTAGTGACAGGCTGTGCAGGGGATGTCCTCCAACTGTGACAACTCCTTACAGGCCTCCTTCAACACCATTTGTTCCTCATCATTCAGCGGTTGAAGCTGACGCATAAACGACAGGTTGTCTTCCATCTGCTCCATACTCGACATGCCACTGAGCACCATCATCACGTTGGGCAGCGAAGCCGTGAAACGAATAGCCCAAGAAGCGAAGGAAGCATCAGGGTTGGCCCTCAGCAGGATATCCTTTACCTGTTGGGGAGGATCAGCCAGTTTGCCCCCTTTCACCGGCTCCATCACGATAACGGGTTTTCCATGTCGTGTGGCCACTTCATAACAACGTTGCGAAGCAATGAAAGGATCATCCCAGTCAGAATAGTTGATTTGCAGTTGCACGAACTCGATGTCAGGATGTTCGGTGAGTAATTCATCGAGTTGCTCAGGCGTGGAGTGGAAGGAGAAGCCATAATGTCGGATTAAACCTTCTTCCTTCAGTTTCCTCATATACTCCCAGATGCCGTATTGTCTGAAATTTACGATATTCCCCGTATCGAGTCCATGGAGCAGGTAAAAATCGAAATAACCTGCCCCCGACCGTTCGAGGCTTATATTGATTTCGTTCTTCGCCTCCTCCTCACTCTTACAAGCAAATTCAGAGGCATTGAGTTTGTCGGCCAGGTAATAGCTTTCACGGGGATAACGGTCGCAGAGGGCAGCCTTGGTTGCTTCTTCCGAGCCTTCGTACACATAGGCGGTATCAAAATACTTTCCACCGGCGTTGATGAAGGCATCCACCATCCGTTTGGTTTGTTCCAAATCAATGTCTTGCGTTCCTTCCACCCTGGGCAGACGCATCATACCGAAGCCCAGTTTCATGCAGTTGTCAATCAGTTTGTTCTCCATAATAAATAGGTATTATCGTAAGATGTTTCTTCTTGCTTGATTCCGCTACTACTGCGGTCGTTACTTAAACAGGTATTGTGCGAACTCATGCAGCGACTTGCGCCACACCTGCCACTCATGGTCACCGGGATAGGAGTTGAAGCGCACCTCCACCCCACCCTCACGCATCTTCTTTACGATGTCGCGGGTATATTCAATACGAGGGTCCTGCTCTCCGCAACTCACGAAGAACACATCGAATTGCTTATTGAAAGTCTTGGTATCAGTTAACATACCCGGCACCTCCGTTTCCAAGTCAAAATTGGATGCCCCACGAATGCCGCCGAACATACCTGTAGAGAATACCCCCACGTTGGCAAACACCTCAGGATCACGCAGACCAATGTAGAAGGACTGTCCACCGCCCATCGACAGGCCGCACATAGCACGACTCTTGCGGTCCTTCCTGACACGATAGGTCTTCTCCACAAATGGTATCACATTCTCCAATATTTCGCTGCGAAAGGTCTGCATGCCCTGCCAATTGTAACCACCTCCCATTCCACCGTTACGTGACTGAACATTGCTGTTAGCACTCACCACAATCATCGGCACCGCCTTACCTGCGGCAATGAGGTTGTCCATAATCTGAGCAGTACGACCCTGCTCCATCCATCCGCGATGGTCCTCGCCGCCGCCATGTTGGATATAGACAACCGGGTAGTCCTGCTTGCTCTCGTTATAGCCCGCCGGGGTATAGACCATCAATGGCCGCCACGCCTCATCCACTTTGGAATAGTAATATACCGTTCGCACTTCGCCATGCGGCACCTCTCGCACTTCAAAATCATCCATCCCCGTTTCCTTGATTTCAATGGCACTTGACCATCGGCTACAACCATAGAACGACTGGCTGGCAGGGTCGGCCACCGACACTCCATCGACAATCAGGAAATAGTAATGAAATCCCGGAACCTGCGGTTTAGTGGTCACTGTCCATGTACCGTTTTCCGATTTCGTCATGTCATACTTTGTACCGCACAGGTCAATCTGAACGCTCTGTGCCTGAGGAGCGTTCACGTGGAACATCACGCTGTTGTCAGACAACACCCGCGGATAGGAGCCGCGGTTGATATTAGTCACCGGGGAATACGACCCATCGGGGAAACTCTCCCTACGAAATCCCTGTGCTGCGATTTGCGAGCAGCAAATAGCCGTTATCATGACGGCCAGCATCATTCTGGATATTTTCATCATGTTAAAGTTAAATCGAACTAACTGTGCCAAATAAAAAGAAATAGTTAGGTATCTAAAGTTGCATTTCGACTACAAAGATACAACTTTTCCGTTATTTTTACAAGGTTATGAAGAGATTCCATTCTTTTCATTTGTTTTTCAATACTGAAATAACACCAGATTCGTTTGTAATACATCAATTATTCAACCTCCACAAGTTCCAGTTGTAAGGATTTAAAGGAAGTAAGGAGGAGATAGAAGAAGATAAACCATTACCTTGTGGAGTTAAAGGAGTTAAGAAGTTAAAGGAGTTAAGCCGTATGCCAGAGTTAGTATTTTGAGGTACTGAATAATGATAGACGGAGTATTGTTCTTTATCTTTGCCGCTGACAAGCGGTTATCTTCCTTTATCTTCTTTTATCTTCATAACATGCGGAACTTACATCAAATATTATTACCTTTGTACTCATAAAAGACAAAGAAATGAAAACTTTCAAAGAGACCTTATGATACAGCAGACAGAAATAACACTGAGAGCGAAGCCACGGGGATTCCATCTGGTGACCGACGAGATATTGCGGCAGTTGCCAAAGTTGCCAAAAACAGGCATCATCAATATCTTCACGAAGCATACGAGTTGCGGACTAAGTATCAATGAGAACTGTGACCCTGATGTGCGTGTAGATATGGAAAGCATCTTTAACCGTCTGGTACCCGAGAACCAGCCCTACTATGAACATACGCTGGAAGGAGCAGATGACATGCCGGCTCATGCCAAATCGATATTGAGTGGGGTGAGTATCACCATTCCCATCACCAACGGTCGACTGAACATGGGAACATGGCAGGGCATCTACTTCTGCGAGTACCGTAACTATGGTGGAGCAAGAAAACTTGTAGCAACGATTATCGGTGAATAAAGCAAAAGAAAAAAATAAACAGGCTTATTTTGTTCTTCCCTCGATTTTCCGTAACTTTGGATAAGTTACTACATCTCGGCATAAAAAATAAACAAGTTTATTTTGTTCTGCGCTCGATTTTCCGTAACTTTGGATAAGTTACTACATCTCGGCATAAAAAATAAATAAGTTTATTTTGTTCTGCGCTCGATTTTCCGTAACTTTGTAGCCATGTAGCGAAAGCACTTCTTTTTCAGCTATTTGCTGCTAATAACCAACTATATATTGAAGATGAAACACTATCTGAAAAAATTGGAGGACACCATCCGAGCCCATTGGGATCAGAAAGCACTTTGCGACTATGCAGGTGAATCCTTTACCTACGCTGATTTGGCCACGAACATAGAACTGTTTCGGTTGTTCATCAATGATGCCGGAATCACCAAGCGCAACAAGATTGCCATCTGCGCCCGTAATTCCGCGCGTTGGGCGATAGCTTTTTGGGACATCAATGTGAATGGTTGCGTGGCTGTACCCTTATTGGCTGATTTCCATCCCAACAGCATCACTGCCCTCACCAACCACTCAGACAGTGTTCTTCTTTTTACAGACGAGGACATTTGGAAAAAGCTAAACCCTGAGCAAATGCCAATGCTCAAGGCTGCCATCAACGTGAAAGACTTTAGTATGCTGTGGTACAGGGAAGAGAAAGTGTCAAAAGCGTGGACGAAACGAGAGAAAGCTTTTTCACGCCGTTATCCTCATGGTATGCTTCCTGAGAATGTGTCATATCCAACGAATAACATGGATAAATTGGCCATCATCAATTACACATCAGGAACAACAGGTAATCCCAAGGGAGTGATGCTCACCTATGGTGCTATGTCTGACACCGACGAATTTTCCAATAGACAATTTCCAAACCATCCCGGAGAGACCATCGTCTCGATGCTTCCCATGGCCCACATGTACGGTCTGGCCATTGAGTTTATCCATCCCAATGTAGATGGTGTCACCGTGTATTTCCTTGGCAAGACACCTTCGCCAACGACCCTTCTTAAAGCGATGCAGGAAGTGAAGCCTTATATGGTGGTTACCGTACCATTGGTGATGGAAAAGGTATATGCCAATTCCATCAAACCAGCATTGGAGAAGATGAAATGGAGCTTTTCCGTACCCTATGCGAAAAAAATGCTTTATAAGATTATCCGCAAAAAAGTGTTGTCTGCTTTTGGTGGTCGTGTGCGCTGCTTCATCATGGGAGGCGCACCGCTCAAGCCTGAGGTGGAGCAATGTTTTTGCGATATGCACCTGCCCTATACCGTAGGTTACGGCATGACAGAGGCTTGTCCGTTGCTGGGCTGGGAATGGTGGACTAGATTTGTACCTGGTTCCTGCGGAAAACCTGTTCACGAACTGAGGATAGACTCGGAAGACCCGAAGAATGTTGCCGGCGAAATACAAGTTCGTGGAAGCAACATCACTGTGGGATATTACAAGAACCCCGAGGCCAATGCAGCAGCATTTACTGATGACGGATGGTTCCGAACCGGTGACTTAGGCCTGATAGACGACGAGGAAAATATCTTTATCCGCGGACGTATCAAATCGATGATTCTCAACTCTTCCGGCCAGAATATCTATCCAGAAGAATTAGAGGCAGTGCTGTCTGGCTGTCCTTACGTGATTGAATCACTTGTCGTGGACCGCAACAACAAACTCGTGGCTTTGGTGTACCCGGAGATTCCCGAGGATTTGGACGATGAGACAAGGAATGGCATCCCTGAACTGATACGCAAAACGGCCAACAAGTCGCTTCCCTCTTATAGCCAAATCAACAAGGTTGAACTGATGGATTCACCTTTTGAGAAGACCCCAAAGATGAGCATCAAGCGCTTCTTGTATAAGTAAGGAGCATTTATCAGCCGGATATTTTTTCCAAAAATAGGTTTCGTAAAACCGCAAATAAGAGGTGTCTCAAAAGACCAACAAATTATTGCGGCTTTACGAAACCTTTTGTTTTCCATTTCCCTGACCTCCAGCGACGCATGAGAATGATGCCGCGTATGTTCTCGTCAAGTGCAAAACATACCCACATGCCCACCAAACCATATCCAAGCGGTATACCTACCACATAGCTCAGGCCCACAGCGACAAGCCACTGGAATATAATGCCGATGATGACAGGATAGACAACATCACCTGTGGCTCTGAGCGTTCCCACCGCAAAGATATTTGACGTACGACCTATCTCCAAAAAACAGTCAACGATGAGCACCCAGCATCCCATGGCGATGATTTCCTGATTTTCGGTGAATGCCGAAAGGATACTCTTTCCCATCAATGCGAGGATGACAGAGCCCGTGAGTGTTACCATCAAGGAGACACGGAAGAAATAGTTACCTAATACATACGCCGCCTGATGACGTTGCTGTCCTACGAGATGTCCCACGAGGATATCGCCTCCTTGTGTGATACTGAGGCAGAACAGATATACAAACATGATGAGGTTGGCACAGTAGGTTCGTGCAGCCAAAGCCTCGTTGCTTATTTGATTGATAAAATAAGTAATAACCACCTGCGACAAGCTGTAGGATATGTTCTCGCTCATAGCCGGAATGCCAATGTGTAACAGGTTGCGCAACTCCTTCCATGGCATGGGTCGGAAATAGTGCAGGGGAAACTTCGGTATGTGCACCTTGAAGTGAATGAGTGCGAGCAGCAGAGTGGCTATTGCCCGACTTATGACGGTGGCTATGGCGGCACCTTCGACACCCATCTTCGGCAATCCCCAATGTCCGAATATCAGGGCATAGTTGCCGAAAATATTGATGACATTCACAATAGCTGTCACCACCATGGGATAGACCACCTTATCTACACTGCGAAGGGAGGCAGAAAAAGTGAGGGAAAGCGCTTGGAAGAATGACAATGCTCCAGTCAGCCTCAGATACACCAGTCCGTCGCCCATCAATTCAGGTCGGAGTCCCATCAGGTGTAACAACTCTTCGGCATAGAAAAAAAGCATTGCGCTGACCGCCAAGCCCAACAACAAGTTCACCACCAATGCCATGCCCACCACCTGTACCAGTCGTTTATGCAATCCTGCACCGACATACTGAGCACAAAGGATGGCGGCTCCCATCGAAAAGAACTGATAGACCAGGAACACCAACGAGATGAGCTGGTTGTCGAGTCCTACCGCCGCCACGCTATTGTCGCTGTAGCGGCTCAGCATCACCGTGTCAACGGCACCCATCATCATGACGAGTGCCATTTCAATGAATACGGGGATGGTGAGAACTTTTAATTGTCGCTTCAGCGAGTTGTCGGGCATGGTTTCCTACAGTTAATTCAACTTCCCCAAACTCCTGTTGTAAGGAGTTACAAGGGATATGGAGAAGTCAGGAGGAGATATAAGATGTTACATTCCTGGCTGATTCATCAAATAGATAGAGTGTAAAATTGGTGCAAAGGTACGCTTTTTTATCGGGTTTGGAATTTATATCCAATAAAAATGCTAATTACCTGCGATTACTTGATAAAGATTATTGAAGATTAGAAGATTAAAAAAATAAAAAATTAAAAGATTAAAGACAATATGAGGAAGAATAAAGAATTTTAGGTTTGAATTTCGGAAATTCAAAATTATTGACTATATTTGCCAAATATTCCTGCTAATCTCACTATGAAGCACTCCAAAATCTGTCATTTTGAGCCTTGAATATACCAATCTTAAACAATCATAAATGAAAAAAACATTTTTTTATCTGGCACTTTTTGCCACGGCCATGTGGACCATTACGGCCTGCACGAGCAAGACAGAAACGACTGACGGCGAGAACAATTTCCGCATCCGACGTGGTACTAACGTGAGCCATTGGCTCTCACAATCTGAGGAGCGCGGCGAAGCACGTCGCCAGCACATCCATGAGGACGACTTCGAGCGTCTGGAACAACTCGGCTTCGACTTTGTGCGCATACCTATTGACGAGGTGCAGTTCTGGGATGAGGAAGGCAACAAACTGCCTGAGGCATGGGAACTACTGGACAGTGCCCTGCAATGGGCTGGCAAGCATCACTTACGTGCCATTGTTGACCTGCACATTATCCGCTCACATTACTTCAATGCCGCTAACGAAGGAGACAAGGCTGCCAACACCCTCTTCACTTCGGAGAAGGCACAGCAAGATCTCATCAACCTGTGGTACCAGTTATCAGACGTGCTGAAAGGTTACAGTACCGACTCTGTGGCCTACGAGTTCATGAACGAGCCGGTGGCAGACGAGCATGAGCAGTGGAACCAGTTGGTGGCCAAGGTACACAAAGCCCTTCGTGAGCGCGAGCCCAAACGCACCCTCGTTATCGGTTCCAACCGCTGGCAAGGCTATGAGACAATGAAATACCTGAAAGTGCCCGAGGGCGATAAGAACATCATCCTCTCCTTCCACTATTACAACCCCATGATACTGACCCACTACGGTGCCTGGTGGACACCTCTCGGCAAGTACAAGGGTAAAGTGAACTACCCAGGCGTCCTCGTCTCGAGAGAAGACTATGAGGCTGCTCCCGATTCCATTAAAGAGGCTCTTGAGCCATTCACCACCCAGGAATGGAACATCGACAGAATCCGTGCGGACTTCAAAGATGCCATCGACGTGGCCAAGAAATACAATTTGCAGCTGTTCTGCGGCGAATGGGGTGTTTACGAGCCGGTTAACAGGGATTTGGCTTACAAATGGTATAAGGACATGCTGAGCGTGTTCGACGAGTTCGACATTGCTTGGACCACTTGGTGCTATGATGCCGACTTCGGCTTCTGGGATCAGGCAAAGCATGACTATAAGGACAAACCTCTTGTTGACATTCTCATGTCGGGTGAGGGATTGAAGAAATAAGAACTCGGGAAAATTAAAAGATTAAATAATTAAAAGATTAAAAAAATAAAAAAGTGAGGGTGGGACATTATTTGACAAACCACCCATATTCCTCCATAGCTATCAAGGCTACTATTAAGAAAGATTATCCCCTGCAAACTGTTTTTGCAGGGGATAATCTTTCTCCTTTCTCCCTGAAGGGAATATAAGGGGTTATTGGGAATGGGATGTGGATGATATTACTTTTGCAGTTTTACGGCAGGCCAACCGTAGTCTTGATACATGGTGGCGGAAAGGCCATGCTTTTTCACGTAATCGGAAATAGCCTTTGTCCTAATGCTGTCCTTTACTTGGTCATTACCGTTGACATAGTGGAAAGCTTCGTAATTTTCACCAAAGATGCGTTTGGCACTTTCCAAGTTGCCTGCGCCATCCTCCACCTGGTCGAAGGCAATCACCTCAAAGCTGTCCGCTTTTTCTTTCAGGTGCATAAGTCCCGGATGGTTTCCACCAGACACTGTTTTCAGCGTGTCGCCTGCCAGGTTTAAGTTGAACACCCAGAAATCACCCAATACCAAGAGCTCATCTGGGTTAGTGTTGTCGATATCCACATACGAGCTGACCGGGATGCAAATATCCCCTTGAGTGTATTGGCTACCGAAAGTATTTACAAGGTACTTATCGATGGCAAGCATACAAGTTGACTTCTTTCTCACATCGATGTCGGAGAGGGTGAGCGCGCCCTTGTCATCAACCGTGATATTGGCTGAGATTTCAGGCATGTTGTCGTAATGGAGCACCAACCCTGTCACGAACTTCACACCCGGAGTAACGCATACACGGGGTTGGTTGAGTGGGCTGTGGCTATCCCCACTGTGAGAGTTAGCGGGTGTATCGCAGCAGGGTTGATGGTATGTGAATGTGAGGTCGAAGATTATCTGTTCACCTATCCATAGTGCATCCTCATCGAAGCCACCCATGTCGGTAACGGTGTTTTTGACCGAGTCTATCAGTTCTTCGTCGAAATAAATCGAGATTTTCTCCCCTTCAGTGGTATATCCGAGGTGCTTGCAGAAAGCCTGCTGCACATCGTAGGGATTGACGGTATTGGCGATAAAAGCCTGTCCATCTTCTTTGAAACGAATCTGGTAGAGTCTTTCCACCTGCACCCCTGTACCCTCCATGGCACTGGTAGCAAGCCACAGGTCGCCTGTAGCTTTGTTGTATCTTGCCTTGGGTTGACGCACGTTACGTATTTGCGGGAAAGTCGTTGATTGACTCCCTTTTGTCACCATGATGCCGAAGCCCTCCGTAGAGATCTCATCTGCTTGGTCGATGCTCATCACGCTGACATCGTTGGCCGTATCGCTCATGATTTCATGGGGATGGATTTTCTTGGCATTGTCCATGGCCAGTTTCACCTTTGCTGGTACAGAGTCCTCGGCGAGGGGGCCATCCAACGTGCCGCATACGTTTTTGATTGATTTACTTCCTGCACAAGCAGCAAAAAGTCCGCAAACAGACAGCACCACCAATGATGCCATCAAAGAATACATTGTCTTTTTCATTGTCTAGTTTTGTTAATGAATATTCGCTTTGTTGGTAACAATATCAAAATGTGGGTGCAAATATACTTATTCTCATGATACAACAATAATAAATACGTAAAAAATTGATGTAATTGCTAAATAATTGGTATTTTTGTAGAGTTTTAATATTTGGAGACATGAAAAAGTTTTTGCTATTTGTCGCAGTGTCATTACTGACCTTGGCAAGCTGTTCCGACAGCAAGAAAGAGACAACAGCATCGGGCGTTTCGTTCGATGAAGTATTAACCACCCGCAGGAGTGTGCGCAGCTACGATGCCACGAAAAAGATTTCCGAGGCTGAAGTGCGCGACCTGCTCAAGGCCGTACAGGAAGCTCCTTCCTGGGCCAACCAGCAGCCAACAAAATATTACGTGGCTATGAGTGCGGAGAAACTGGCCGCTGTTCAAGACATGGTAGGCGGTAACAAGGAGCGCATCAAGGATGCCCCTGTACTCATCGTCTCAACCTATGAAAAAGGCAAGTCGGGCTTTTTCAAAGGCGAACAGAGCAATGAGATTGGCGACGGATGGGGAGCCTACGACAATGGGCTGAGCAACTGCTATCTCATCCTAAAGGCACGTGCCATGGGTTTCGACACCCTCATCATGGGCATGCGTGAAGCCGATAAGTTACGGGAGTTGTTTTCCATCCCCAGCGATGAGACCATCATGGCCGTCATCTCTTTAGGATATCGTGCTGAAGAGCCAAACCGTCCTGAGAGAAGGCCTTTGGATGAAATAGCGAAGTTCTTCTGATGTCTGTTATCTGATGAAATTCATGAATACGGGCCGTTCCTCACGCTGGGGAGCGGCCTTTCCATTAGCATGAATATTCTCCAACAGCCATGCCATGTTGTTGGCTAAAGTACGCATGGTCTGCATACCTTCGGTGTCGCGTTTCACCTCCCCTTTTCCCGCTCCGTATGCGATATTCCAATATTGTGAGGTGACTACAGGCATGTTCATCATCTCGAACATCATGTTCATGGTCTGAAGTGTAGCCGTCGCTCCACCCCTTCGGCATACTGCCAATGCCGCCGCCGGTTTGTTCTGCACAAGATGTCCTGCCGAGAAAAACAGCCGCTGCATCAGCGAAAGGATTCCCCCATTCGGCTGTCCGTAATAAACGGGAGTACCCATGATGAGTGCATCCGACGCTTCCATTTTCTTGGCTATTACGTTGCAGAGATCGTCGTCGAACACGCAGCCCTCTCCATCCCGGCAACCACCACAGTTAATACACATACGAACGGGGTTCTGACCAATCTGAACGATTTCCGTTTCCACGCCATGCTTCTGCAACTGTTTCTCTATCTCTTTCAGACAACAAAACGTGTTACCGTCGGCACGTGGACTGCCGTTAAGCATCAACACTTTGACCTTCTTCTGTACCGTTTCATTTTGTTTGAGCATAGCCGATACGGGCGATGTGATTGCCGCACCTGCCAAACCGGCCGTTGCCAAGGCAGTCTTTTTTATAAATTTTCTTCTGTCCATAATAGTTATAGTAATAAAAATGTTTATAGATTGATGCCGTAGTTTTGTTTTATCTCGCTCATGACGAAAGTGCTCTCAATGGAGCCCACAGAGTCGATGTCGCCAAGTTTGGTGAGCACGAATTCCTGGTACTGTTTCATGTCGCGTGCCCGTACTTTTAAAAGGTAGTCGTAGTTGCCAGACGTGTTGTAGCACTCCGTCACCTCGGGAATACGCATGATGCGTCGTGTGAAGGACTCAGCTATCTCTCGGTTTATTTGTTTGAGCTTCACCTTGCAGAACACGAGCAGTCCCTGATTCAATTTGTCAGGGTCAAGAACAGCTACATATTTTTTGATGTAGCCTTTTTTCTCAAGCCTTTTCTGTCTTTCGAAAACGGGTGTAGGGGTTAGATGTACCGCGTCGGCCAATTCCTTGGTGGTCAATTTCGCGTTTTTCTGCAGTGTTTTGAGTATCTGCAAGTCGGTTTCGTCTAATAATTCGGGCATGATTTTTAAGTGGGAGTTTAAGTGGGAGTAAAAAGGGAAGTTAAAATGGGAGTTAAAGGGGGAGTTAAAGGGGGAGTTAAAGGGACAAAAGCATGTTAATATGTTTATTTGGGGGATATATTGGGGTTTTATTCTGTTTCCGTGGCTTTTTAATGCTTGTTTTGGAAATTTTTTCTTTAATTGGTGCAAATATAGTGATTTTTTCTGAATTCTACAAAATATTTGGAGGATATTTCCAAAGTTCGTACCTTTGCAGCGGAAAAATTAAAAGATTAAAAGATTAGAAAATTAAAAGATTAAAAGATTAGAAAATTAAAATATAAAGAAAGGAAAAGAATATGAGTACAAAGAAGAATTATCGTTTTGAGACTTTGCAGTTGCATGTTGGTCAGGAACAGCCCGATCCCGCTACTGATGCGCGTGCCGTGCCTATTTACCAGACCACCAGTTATGTGTTCCGTAATTCGCAACATGCTGCTGACCGTTTTGCTTTGCGTGATGCCGGTAATATCTACGGACGATTGACGAACTCCACCCAAGGCGTTTTCGAAGACCGAGTGGCCGCCCTCGAAGGAGGTGTCGCCGGTCTGGCAGTTGCCAGTGGTGCCGCTGCCGTCACCTATGCATTGCAAAATATCGTGCAACTGGGTGACCATATCGTTGCAGCGAACAATCTCTATGGTGGTTCGTTCAACCTCATCACCCACACACTCGACACACAAGGCATCAGCAACACCATCGTGAATGTGAATGACCTTGAGGCCCTTGAAGCCGCCATACAGCCCAACACAAAAGTAGTATATGCCGAGACCTTCGGCAATCCAAACAGTGAGGTACTCAACTTAGAAGGTGTGGCCGCCGTAGCCCACAAGCACGGCATCCCCTTGATTGTGGATAACACCTTCGGTACACCCTACCTTATCCGCCCGTTGGAGCACGGAGCCGATATTGTGGTCCACTCCGCCACCAAATTCCTTGGTGGTCATGGTACCAGTCTGGGTGGAATCATCATTGATGGTGGCAAATTCGACTGGAAAGCCAACCCCGACAAGTTCCCCACATTGGCGAAACCAGACCCATCGTATCATGGTGCGGTGTTTGCCGATGTTGCCGGTGCTGCCGCCTTCGTCACCCGCATCCGTGCCGTCATCCTTCGTGACACAGGAGCCGCCATATCTCCTTTCAACGCCTTTATCCTGTTGCAAGGTGTAGAGACCTTAAGTCTGCGCGTGGAACGACATGTATCGAACGCACTGAAGGTTGTTGATTTTCTCGCCAACCATCCCAAGGTAACCCATGTGAACCATCCCTCGTTGGAGAGTCATCCCGACCATGCACTGTATAAGAAATATTTCCCCAACGGTGGCGGTTCGATTTTCACTTTCGAAATCAAAGGCGGCGAAAAAGAAGCCTGGAAGTTCATCGACTCATTGGAGATTTTCTCACTCTTGGCCAACGTTGCCGACGTGAAGAGTCTTGTCATCCATCCCTACACCACCACCCACTCGCAGATGACCGACGAAGAGTTGAAGGAGCAGCACATTACGCCCTCTACCATCCGTCTCTCCATCGGCACTGAACACATCGACGATATCATCGAAGACCTCAAACAAGCATTTGAGAAAATATGAGGTTTTAAGAGGGAGTTAAAGGAAGGTAGAAGAAGTTAGAAGAAGATAGAAGGAAGGTAGAAAAGGAAGTTAAAACATAAAAAATTGAATATTATGGCAAAGATAGCAAAACAGTTGACTGAGCTCATCGGCAACACTCCTCTACTTGAGCTCAACAAATATTCACAGGCGAAGGGCATCACCACACCCATTATCGCCAAGGTAGAGTATTTTAACCCCGGTGGCAGTGTTAAGGACCGTATCGCTCTGGCGATGATTGAAGATGCAGAGAAAAAAGGCATTCTGCAACCAGGTGCTACCATCATCGAACCGACGAGCGGTAATACCGGCGTAGGACTGGCTCTGGTGTCGGCAGTGAAAGGTTATAAGCTCATTCTCACCATGCCTGAGACGATGAGCGTCGAGCGTCGCAATCTGGTGAAAGCTTATGGCGCCGAGGTACGCCTCACCCCCGGCAAAGACGGAATGCCCGGTGCTATCCGTGCCGCCGAAGCCCTGCGTGACCAGATTCCAGGCAGCATCATCCTGCAGCAGTTTGAGAACCCCGCCAATCCCGCCAAGCATTATGCCACAACGGGTCCCGAGATATGGGAACAGACCGATGGTCAGGTGGACATCTTCATAGGTGGCGTGGGCACCGGTGGCACCATCAGCGGCGCAGGAAAATACCTTAAGGAGCAGAATCCTCAGGTGAAAGTCATCGCCGTGGAGCCGAAGTCGAGCCCTGTGCTCAATGGAGGTCAGAGTGGTCCTCACAAGATTCAGGGTATCGGTGCGGGATTTGTACCCAAGACTTATGATGCAGACATCATTGACGAAGTGTTTGACGTAGAAAACGACGATGCCATCCGCACTGGTCGTGAGATTGGTCAGCAGGAAGGTCTCTTGGTTGGAATATCATCTGGTGCCGCCCTATTCGCCGCCACTCAGATAGCCCTTCGTCCAGAGAACCTGGGCAAGAAGATTGTAGTTCTTTTGCCCGATACGGGTGAACGTTACCTGAGTACCATTCTCTATGCTTTCGAGGATTATCCGTTGTAAAGGAAAATGGTAATAATTTAATGAATAATTGGGAGAAAAAAGAAACAACAGTTTTAAAGCAATGTGGGGGCATTTTGCCCCCACATTGCTTTTTATAGTCAAAAGAATACTGTTGTCAGAATTTCAGTGACACACCACCCATGAATGTTGCCCGTGGCATGGGGTATCCGAGGTTGATTTCGTATTCCTGTGCCAGGAGGTTTTCGCCGCGAACCCACAGACTGACATTAGGTGTGAGAGCATAGGAAGCCGCAAGATTCAGCAGGCAGAAGTTCTCTTTCGTTCCTTCCGAATCCCCTGCTGGCAATGTCGTGTACAGACCACTGATATATTGCAGTCCCGCATTAACGAGCCATTTACCCTGTCTGAAATCCGCCCCGAGGAATCCCTTGTAGGTGGGTGCTGCCAACACCTCATGTTCCATGTGTAGGAATGAGTGGTTGGTGTTAACGCTCCAGTGGCGGTCGATGCGCCATGCCGCTTCCAGTTCCAGACCGTAGTTTTCTATCTCTCCCGTGTTCACGTTACGCGGCTTGCCATCCACCGGCTGTGTCTGAATCATATTGTCGCCATTGATATAGAAGAGGTTCGCACCATAGGTCAAGTTGTGTATGCCCTGTCCTACACTCACCCGATGTCGCCACGACAGTTCATAGTTCCAGAGGCGTTCAGGTTCCAGTTCCGTGTTTGACGGTGGATAGAGGAACATCTCACGCATGGTGGGGTTGCGGAAGCCCTTACTCACCATAGCCTTCAATTCACCCTGTGTGATGGGGCGGACAACAACACCCGCCTGCGGTATCCATTCCGTTCCTGTGATGGAGTGATAGTCAACGCGCACACCTGCATCGAGGGTCAACCATCCCAGCAGGTCCTGTCGGTAATCGACATATCCTGCAATCTCATTGCGGTAGGAGCGTCCACTCTGTTTGTTGGGCGTGTCGAGTACCTCACCCGTCGCTTTCGACGTATAGTAGGCACGGCCATAGATATGCTGGTAGTCGACACCGACGGTCAGTCGTCCTTGGTTAGGCGACAGCATGTCACCGATGACGAACGACTCAAATGCTGATACTCCTGTGAGCGCGTCTTTCGAGCGGAAATAGCGTTGTGTGGGATTTTCAGGATTGTCCGTTCCGTCGTCAATCTTATGTCTGCCGAAATTAGAATACACGCTCAAGGCACCGCTCATTCTGTTATAATGGTTTTCGAGCGCTGCCGACACCATGCCACGTGTTATCCATTGGTCAGCCGAGAACATCGGCTTTGTGACAGTTCCCGGATATGAAGCGTTGAAATGCGTGATGTCGGCATCAATATAGGCGTTCCAGTTCGATGAGATATCATATCCGAGTTTCAGGTAACCACCATACTGCTCGAAGCCCATACGCGGCCTGTGATTGTCCGTCCGTCCGTATTGCGCTGCAACGGTGCTGCTGAACCTGCCGAAGCGTGTCTGATTGGAAGCTTCCGCCTGCACCGTACCATAGCTACCTGCTCCCAGATTGACATTCGTTGTTACTCCGTTACCGTGCATAGCCCGAGTAACTATATTGAGTACGCCGCCCATGGCATTGCTGCCATAGAGCACCGATGCCGGTCCACGAAGCACCTCCACGCGGTCGGCCATCAGCGTCTGATAACTGTCGGCAATAGGATGACCGTAGATTCCCTGGTATTGGGGATGTCCGTCGATGAGTACCAGTAGCTGACCGGCACCACCTGAGATGCCACGCAGATTGATGCCACCCGCTGCGCCTGTCGAAACGCCGTAGCCCATCATAGAGCGCGATGTGAGGAAGAGTCCCGGCACCTGTTGCATAGCCGTTGGGAGAACATTCGTCTGGTGTTGTTCTGTGAGTTTATCACGTTGTATGACATTCACCGTCATGGGCAGGTGACGTACATCAACAGCATTACGTGTGCCCGTGACCACCACTTCATTCAGATATTGCAGGCTGTCATTCTGCGCCATCACGTTGACGGTTGCAGTTGCTGCAAACAACAATAAAAAGATTTTCTTCATCATCAGGTAACTGAGTGTAATTGTATTGAAAAAAGTATTTGCAAAAATAACAAAAAAAAACAGAAGGCAAAAGGAAAGTTCAATTTTTGGTAAAAAACATACACGAATAACACGAAAAATAACAGGACTACTAATCACAAAGTAGATTTGAATACGTATTTCACGAGTTACACGAATAATGTAGAAGAAAGCTACAGGAGCGAGTTAATAGCGAGTTTTTTGTTGAAAGAAAAAGGGAATTGGTTGATTATAATTTGGCAAAACGAACAAAAGCAAGTATTTTTGCACAAACTTCATTTATATCCAAAAAACAAGCGATATGAGAAAAAGACTATTTTTATTGAGTTTGCTTAGCGTGCTGACTTTCGGGATGAAAGCTGCCGACTATGACTATCTGGTATTCACGCTGACCGACGGCACCACCCAAAGCATTGCCGCCACGGGAACGAGTATCAGTTATTCCGATGGTACGTTGACCGCCACCAACGGAACAAGCACCGTCACCATCCCGCTGACAAGTATTGCGAAGATGGCCTTTTCCGATGACCCAGGCACTACCAGTATCGTTTCTATTGATGCGGATGCTCTTTCGATGGACACAAGTGCCATTGTGTACGACCTTCAAGGTCGACAAGTACCCAAAGAGCAGTTACATCCAGGTATATATATTGTGAAGACCGGCACGAAAGCTTATAAAATTGCAGTAAGATGAAAAAGATATTCATTTCATTCATGGCTCTCGTTTTCACTTCCGTGGCCATGTCTCAGACCCTGAATGTGCAGGTAGGTAGCGTGACCTACCAATTTCCCGCCACGCAGACGGGCGATATGACCTATTCCGACGGCACCACGCTGACCATTATGGGTAAGACGTTTGCCGTGAGCGACATCGACGGCATGACTGTTGATGAAAGCGAGGTGACTGACAACACTGTAAGTGTGAACTACAGTGGTAGCACCGCCTCGGTGGTTATCGCCGGTAATGTGGCGCAGTATCTCACCCCTGCTGTGAGCGGTGCCCACGTGTCGATAGCCCAGAGCGACGACCTGGCCGAAGAAATCACCTATACATTGAGCGGCAATAGTAGTGATGGCGAGTTTTACATGTCGGGTAGCTACAAGGCCACCGTAGAGTTGAACGGCCTGACGCTGACCAACAGCAGTCCCGTGTATAGCGGTGCCGCCGTGCATATCCAAAACGGCAAGCGTATCAAGGTAAAGGTATGCAACGGAACAGAGAACACCCTGACCGATGCCTCCAGCGGTTCGCAAAAAGGCTGTCTGTATGTGAAGGGCCATGCCGAATTTGCACAGAAGGGCACACTGAACATTACGGGCAAGGTAAAGCACGGTATCAAGACCGGCGAATATATGACCTTGAAGAATGCCACGCTGAACATCACGTCGGCCGTTGGTGACGGTATCAACTGCGCTCAGTTTTTCCTGATGGAAAGCGGAACAGTGAACATCAACGGCATCAGTGACGACGGTATACAGTGCGACCTTGATGGTAATGCTTCCACCGGCGAGACCTCCGACCATGAGGATGAGGACAGCGGAAATATATACATTCTGGGAGGCACACTGAACATCGCTGTCACTGCCAATGCCGCCAAGGGCATCAAGGGTGAAGGCGACATGACTATCGGCGGCGGCACCCTCACCGTGACCACCAGCGGCGGCGGTGTGTGGGACAGCGACAAATCGAAGACCAAGGCCTCAGCCTGCTTAAGTGCTGACGGCAACATGGTGATCAGCGGCGGCACCCTCGATCTGACCAGTACGGGAGCAGGGGGCAAGGGCATCAATGTTGACGGCACATTGTCTGCCACAGGTGGCAACGTTACCATCCATACCTACGGCCAGGCTGTAGTGGCCTCGTCGAGCGGTGTCCTCTCTATCGTTACCAGTTCGCAACAACTGGAACATTACAGCAGCGACTACAAATCATCGCCAAAGGGTATCAAGGTAGATGGAGCCCTCACCATCAGCGGTGATGCCATTATCAGTGTCACCACCACGGGTGCCGGTGGAGAAGGTATTGAGAGCAAGCACAGCATCACCATCAACGGCGGTCAGACCACGGTGAACACCTCTGACGACGGTATCAACGCCTCGTACACCACTATAAATGGCACCAAGACCGGTACAGGTGATTTGACTATCAACGGGGGAATGGTATATGCCCGTTCGACGGGCAACGACGGCATCGACGCCAACGGCAACTGCTATATCAAGGGCGGTCTGGTGTACGCCATCGGTACCGGTACTCCCGAAGTGGCCATCGATGCCAACAGCGAAGAGCAGAAGAAACTATACGTGAGTGGAGGTACATTGGTGGCCATAGGCGGTCTGGAGCGCGGTGCCAATCTTTCACAAGCATGCTACTCCACCTCATCGTGGTCCAAGAATACCTGGTATGCGATGAGTTACGGTGGTGAGACCTTCGCTTTCAAGACTCCTGCAAGTGGTGGCAACACACTTGTCGTTTCGGCCTCGACGCAGCCTACCTTGAAAAAGAATGTAAATGTGAGCGGCGGTACGACCATTTTCGACGGTGTAGGTGTTATTAACGGAACTATCACCGACACGAGTTCTACCACCACCGTTTCGCTCTCGTCATATACCGGTGAAGGTGGTGGTGGTCCTGGACCTGGTGGCGGTGGATGGCCGTGGTAAAAAAGGGTAAAAAGGTAAAAAAGTAAAAGGGTAAAAAGGTGAAGGTGTAAAAGGAGGTAAAAGAGGAAGTTTAAGAGGAAGTTAAAAGGGAAGTTAAGCACTTCGTGCTGGAAAATAGCTTTGAAGGGTTAAGAAGTAAAGAAGAAAGGAATAGGAAATATGCAGTGGATGA
Source organism: Prevotella sp. (assembly GCA_017548605.1). GTDB lineage: Bacteria > Bacteroidota > Bacteroidia > Bacteroidales > Bacteroidaceae > Prevotella. Next base: position 47,481 of record JAFYZT010000011.1, read on the forward strand.
AAAATCAGTCTCGTCAGGAGAATGTGATATACTTGGTAGTTTGGGGTGTGCTTTTTGCTGCCCCGCTACTAAGTCTTTATGTCCGTTCGGTGAGTGACCAGTCCATTCCTTTTGATTGGTCAGAAGTCTTCATGGTTTGGCGTCGTTTCGCCGTTTTCCTTTTGTTGTTTCTCATCCACAACTTCCTATTGGCTCCCTTGTTGGTACATAAGCACCGGAGGTTGTTATATTTCTCTTTTGTTGCCGTCATTTTGTCGGCCTTCGTCATATACCAATGCAGCAGCCGTCCTGACCGCAAGGAAATAATGCGTAGGATGCCGCCCTTTATGGAGCAACGCGACAGTCGTGCAAGCGAGTCAAGTGACAGAGGTCCTACTGCGTCGAGCGAGCGCCCACCATTTGCTTTCCGTCGCCACCTACCGCCACCCATCATCGGCGAGCGCGACATTCTGGCCGTCATGATTCTTCTCTTGATGTTTGGTGCCAACCTCGGCATGAAATTTTATTTCCGCAGCCGCAACGACCGCAAGAAATTGTTGGAGTTGGAGAAGCAGAACCTGGAGCAGCAATTGGTGTATCTGCGTTATCAGATCAACCCCCATTTTTTCATGAACACGCTGAATAATATCCACGCCTTGGTGGACATCGACCCTCAGAAAGCCCAAGCTACTATCCTGGAGTTGTCGAAGATGATGCGTTTCGTGCTGTACGAAGGCGATAAGCGTGACGTGTCGCTTAGCCGCGAGATGGAATTTCTTCGTACCTATATACACCTGATGCAGTTGCGATACACCGACAAGGTGAGTATCAACGTAGACTTGCCCACTGAGGTGCCTGACAAGAGCATTCCCCCGTTGCTGCTCATTTCGTTTATCGAGAACGCCTTCAAGCATGGTGTGAGTTATCAGCACGAATCGTTCATCGAGGTAAAGGCCTCTGTAGAAGATGACCATCTGCTTTTCCACTGCCGCAATTCCAAGGTAGAGAAGTCGAATGAGGAGAAAGGCGGCGTCGGCCTTGCCAATGTCAAACAGCGTCTGGATTTGCTATATGACGACCGTTACACGTTGAATATCGACGACGGTCAGGACGAATACAATGTTGAATTAACCCTTCCACTATTATGATTAGAGTTCTTGCCATCGATGATGAACCTTTGGCTCTTCAACAGTTAGTTGCCTATATCAACAAGGTGCCCTACCTGACGTTGGTCGGTCAGTGCCAGAGTGCCCTTGAAGCCCATCGTATTTTGGAGCGTGACACAGTTGATGCCATTTTCTGCGACATTAACATGCCCGACCTGAACGGCATGGACTTTGTGAAGACGCTGGCTGCACCACCCCTTGTCGTTTTCACCACCGCCTATTCGGAATATGCCGTGGAAGGTTTTAAGGTGAACGCCGTGGACTACCTATTGAAGCCCTTCGGCATGCAGGACTTCCAACGTGCCGCCCAAAGATTGAAGGAGCGACTTTCTGCGGTACCATCCGGACAAGAGACTACGTCACAGGATGATAATCTCTTTATCAAGACGGATTACCGTATTGTAAAGGTAAGCATCGGCGACATCGTCTATGTGGAGGGCATGAGTGAATACCTGAAGATATGGGTGACGGGGCAGGCTAAACCCCTTATCACCCTTTTGTCGATGAAGAAGATGGAAGAGCGGTTGCCCGATACGTTCATGCGCATCCACCGTTCTTACATCATCAACCTGACGAAGATTCAGGAAGTGAACAAGAACCGTGTGATGTTGCAGCCCGTGGTGACAGATGGTCCTCGCGAGAGCATCAGTCTGCCCATTGGCGATTTGTATAAGGAGGCATTCCAAGGGTATATTGAAGGGAAGTTTTTAGGGAAAAAGACTTGAAAGGGTAAAAAGGTATAAAGGGAAGTTAAAAAGGAAGTTAAAGGGGAAGTTAAAAGGGAAGTTAAGCACTTCGTGCTGGACAATAGCGTTGAAGGGGAAAGGGTAAAAAGGTAAAAGAGTAAAAAGGTAAAGGGGCTGCATGCGCAGCCCCTTTACTTATTGTTATTTCATCAGCTTCCATATAGAAAGATTTATCTTCATTATTGGTGTTCCGACGTAGGGAAGCTTCGTTCCTGTTCACATACTTTAGTAGAACTTGAAGTAGCGACGGGCGTTATTGTAGGAGATGTCTTCGACCATACGGGCGAGAGATTCCATGTCGTCGGGTAGCAGTCCACGCTCCACATCATTGCCAAGGAGGTTACAGAGCAGACGGCGGAAATACTCATGGCGCGGGTAGCTGAGGAAGGAACGCGAGTCGGTGAGCATACCTACAAAGCGGCTGAGCAGTCCGAGGACGGAGAGCGCATTCATCTGTCGTGTCATGCCGTCGAGCTGGTCGTTAAACCACCATCCCGAGCCGAACTGAATCTTACCGGGGCACGAGCCGTCCTGGAAATTGCCGAGCATGGTAGCGATGACCTCGTTGGCACAGGGGTTGAGCGTATATATGATGGTACGGGTGAGTTTTCCCTCCGCATTCAGGTGGTTGAGGAAATGACTCATGGCCTGTGCCGTGTTGAATTCGCCGATGGAGTCGAAACCCGTGTCCGGGCCGAGACGGTCGAACATCAGGCTGTTGTTATCGCGTATGGCTCCATAGTGGAACTGCTGCGTCCAGTCGGAAGCATGGTCCATCTCCGCCATGATGGTGAGGAAGCAGTGTTTATACTGACGTGTCTCATCCACGGACAAGCATTGTCCGCGCATGGCTTTCTCGAAGATGGTCTCTATCTGTGAGTCGGTGTACGGCTCATCGTAAAACTCCTCTATACCATGATCGGAGAGACGGCAACCGTTCTTCTGAAAGAAATCGTGGCGTTTCTGCAGCGCATCGACCATATCCTTGAACTTGACGATATCAACGCCCGACACCTCTGCCAGTTGCCTTACATAGTCAGCAAAATCGGGTTTTTCGATATTCATCGCCTTGTCGGGACGCCAAGCCGGAATCATCTTCACCTCGAAACCGCTCTCACGTGTCATCTTATGGTAGCGCAGGTCATCAACAGGGTCGTCGGTGGTACACACACATTCCACATTGTAACGACGCATGAATCCACGTGCCGTATATTCCGGCAGTTGCAGTTTCTCGTTGCACTCATCAAAGATTTCGCGAGCCGTTTTCGGCGACAGCAGTTTATTGATGCCGAAGGCCGTCTTCAGTTCAAGGTGTGTCCAATGGTAAAGCGGGTTGCGGAAGGTGTATGGCACCGTCTCCGCCCATTTCTCAAATTTCTCCCAATCGGAAGTGTCTTTTCCCGTGCAGTAACGCTCATCGACACCATTGGTGCGCATGGCACGCCACTTGTAATGGTCGCCGCCGAGCCACACCTCTGTGATGCTCTTGAACTTGTGGTCATCAGCCACCATCTGCGGTATGAGGTGGCAGTGGTAGTCGATAATGGGCATTTTAGCCGCATGGTTGTGGAACAGTTCCTGCGACGTTTTTGTTTCGAGCAGGAAATTTTCGTCCATAAATTTTTTCATGATTTGTTGTTTTAATAGATTTGTTGAATAAGTTTTTGCAAAGGTAAGGAAAAAATGTAAGATTAGAAAATTAAAAAATTAAAAGATTAGAAAATTAAAAGAATAGAGGATTAAAAGAATAAAAACGGTGGTATTGGGTTTGATTATTTTGCAATTAGAAAAAAATGGATTATATTTGCAAAAATATAAGGGAAGATAAAAGGATATATGAGTGATTCCATGAACAAGAATAACGCAAAGAGTATCCCACCCCGCCGGACAGGGAAGGTGCTGCTGATATATACCGGCGGTACGATAGGCATGGGCTGCAATCCCCAGACTGGAGCCTTAGAGCCTTTAGACTTTGCCCATCTTGCCCAGCGCATGTACGAATTCCGTTATTTGCATGTAGGGTTCGACACCTATCAGTTCTCGCCCCCTCTGGACTCCTCCGATGTCCGTCCGCTTGAGTGGGCCCATTTGGTGGATATCATCTCACGCCGCTATGACGAGTATGATGGTTTTGTCATATTGCACGGCACAGACACCATGGCCTATACAGCCTCCGCCTTGTCGTATATGTTGGAGAACCTGACAAAGCCCGTCATCCTGACTGGTTCGCAGTTGCCGATAGGACAGTTGCGCACCGACGGCAAGGAAAATCTGCTGACAAGCATCGAGCTGGCTGCCACCGTTGGCGAAGACGGTTATCCGAAAGTACCCGAGGTATGTATCTATTTCGGAGGCAAGCTGTTGCGCGGTAACCGTTCCACGAAACGCTCCGCCGACGGTTTTAACGCCTTCGACACCTTCAACTATCCACACTTGTGTGATGCCGGTGTAGACTTCACTTTTCACGACCATCATATCCTGCGACCTGACTACCAACGCGCCATGGTGCCACACATGGTGATGGACACGAACGTTATTGTCTTTTCACTTTTCCCAGGCATAGAAGAGCACCTGTTCCGTCATATTCTGGATGCTCCTGAGTTGCGCAGCATCGTCATGCGCACCTTCGGTAGCGGCAATGCACCCCAGGCACCCTGGCTCATGCGCTTGTTTGAGTCCGCCGCCCGTCGTGGGGTAATCATCGTAAACATCAGCCAATGTGTGACCGGTCGTGTGTCCATGTCGCGCTACGACACCGGTTACCAGTTGCAGAATGCCGGTGTAGTGAGTGGCCACGACAGTACTGTGGAGGCTGCCGTAACGAAGCTGATGCATCTGCAAGGCCGTTATGAGGATCCTGACACCATCCGTGCGATGATGAACAGAAGTTTGTGTGGAGAAATAAGCGTGTAGACCTCCCCCTTTCCCCCTCCCAAGGAGGGGGGCTGACTGAGGGGATATTAACTGAGATTTATTCATTCATAAAATACAGAAGCATTATGAAAGCATTGAAAGGAACAAAGACAGAGAAAAACCTGCAGGAAGCCTTTGCAGGTGAGAGCATGGCTCGCAACAAGTACACCTATTGGGCATCAAAAGCCAAGAAAGACGGCTATGTGCAGATAAGCGCCATTTTCGAGGAGACGGCTGCCAACGAAAAAGAACATGCTAAGATGTGGTTCAAGCTGTTGGAAGGCGGCATCAAATCGACTCCCGAAAACCTTAAGGCAGCTGCTGAGGGTGAGAATTTCGAGTGGACCGACATGTATGACCGCATGGCCAAAGAAGCCGAAGAGGAAGGCTTTACTGAGATTGCCGAGAAATTCCGCGGCGTCGCAGCTATTGAGAAGCACCATGAGGAGCGCTACCGCAAGTTATTGAAGAACATCGAAGACAAGATTGTCTTTTCACGTGATGGCGACGCCATTTGGCAGTGCCGTAACTGCGGCCATGTGGTAGTGGGCAAGAATGCCCCCGAAATTTGCCCTGTGTGCGACCATCCGCAGAGTTTCTTCGAGCTGAAGGCGGAGAACTATTGAAAGGTAAAAAGGTAAAAGGGTAAAAAGGTAAAAGGGTAAAAAGGTAAAAAGGTAAAAGGGTAAAAAGGTAAAAAAGTGAAGTGGTAATGGGGGGGGTAGCTTTAGTGGCTATGGGGCTATTGTGGCTAGTAGCTATAGAGGTCATAGGAGTTATAGGGGCTATAGAGATTATAGTAGCTATAGAGGCTATAGATAAAAAAGGATAGCGGGAATCGCTATCCTTTTTCGTTATTGGATTTAGATGTTGAGGTATTTGTTGATGAGGATTTTGTTGATGAAGCTTTTGTTGATGAGGGGCAGATGGTTGAGAAGTCACAGTTGGTGCATTTGGGGTTGCGACTGGTGCAGGTGTAACGTCCGTGAAGGAGAAGCCAGTGGTGTGCCCGTGAGATATATTGCTCGGGAATGTTTTTCACCAATTCGTGTTCGACTTTTTCCGGTGTATTGGCCGTTTTCGGCACCAATGCGAGTCGGTGACTGACACGATAGACATGAGTATCAACGGCCATTGTCGGTTGTTGAAATGCTACTGAGAGCACTACATTGGCCGTCTTACGCCCCACCCCACTGAGAGATGTCAGTTGTTTGATGTTATCAGGGACTACGCCGTCGAAGTCATCGACCAGTTGTTTCGCCATCGTTACCAAGTGTTTCGCCTTAGCATTCGGATATGACACGCTTTTGATGTAGGCGAATATGTCCGCTTCAGTAGCTGAGGCCATGGTTGCGGCATCGGGATAACGCTGGAAGAGCGAAGGGGTGACCATGTTAATTCGTTTGTCGGTGCATTGGGCACTGAGCATGGTGGCCACAAGCAATTGGAAGGGACTGTCAAAAAGCAGTTCAGTCGTCACATCGGGTTGTCGCTGGCGGAAATAATCGACGACAAAGGCATAGCGGTCTTTTCTGTTCATGGGGAGGTGAATAAAGGCGGGCCAAAGCCCGCCTAAAGATTATTTTAAGAAATAATAGGAAATTCTATGAAATCCTCATGAAAGAGAGATTATTTCTTGGCTGTAGAGTCAGCCTTTTCTTCTTTTTTCTCCTATTTCTTTTCTTCTTTCTTTCCCGGCTTGTATGCTTTATTCAGACCGGCAACCACATCTTCGGTGATGTCGTAGGCATTGTCAGCATAAAGAATGTTGTCGCCCAATTGTTTGGTAAGGATAAAGGCATATTTCTTGTCCTTGTTGTAGTCAGCGAGGAAATGTTGGAGGCTGTCGATGAGCGCCTGCTGGAACTTCGCCGTTTCATTTTGGAATTCCGCAGAGAGGCGTTGCTGTGCCGCCACATACTGTTGCTGTTGGCGTTCGATAGCAGCCTGCTGGTTTTCTGCTTCCTGTCGGCTCGAGAAGCCATTATTTTGCAGTTTGCTCTGGAAGTTCTGCACAGCAGCCTGCAAATTCTGTTCCTGTCCCTTAAGAGCATTGTCAATGTTTTGTCCTTTTGACTCGAGCTGTGCTTTCATCTCCTTGCAGAAATCATACTGGCTCATGATGGAATCTACCTCCACGAAAGCGATGAGTTGTGAAGAATTTCCTGCAGCGGCAGGTGACTTGGCATCAGACTTAGCATTGTCGGAGCACGAGAAGGTAAGTGCGGCCACGGCAGCCATAGCCATTACTTTAAAAAGATTCTTTTTCATTATTAAATGGTATTGTTTAAATTATTATCTATGTTCTTTCACCGCGTTTTCCTGTTCCCTCATCTCCCTATCCTGTTCGATGACGCAGTGTATGCCTTTTTCCTTGAGTGCCTGATTGTCATGGATATGCTGTGACGAAAAGCGACCATTCTTGCGGATGAGCACTTTTACACACAGCAGGGTCATGGCTATGGCGACAAGTATTACGGCAATAAGGATATTTGTCAACATTTTATTTTGTTTTCCGATGGATTTCTATTACCTTTGCATAGTTTTAGGTACATAAAATCCGTGCAAAGGTAATGTAAAAAAGGGGAAACACAAAATTAGCGTGAAAGAATTTGCATAATCAACCATAAAAATAATACGACATGATGAACAAGAACGATTTGACACCACGTAGCGTGTTTGAGCAGTTTGCCCGTATCAACGAGATTCCACGTCCTTCGAAACGGGAGGAGAAGATGATAGCCTATTTGATGGACTTTGGGCAGTCGCGCGGTTTGCCTACGAAGTGTGATGCTGTGGGCAACGTGTTAATCAGCAAGGGTGCCACCCCCGGTTACGAAGACCGTCAGACATTGATTTTGCAGAGCCATATGGACATGGTATGCGAAAAACTGGTTGATGTGGATTTTGACTTCGACAAAGACGCCATTCAGACCTATATTGACGGCGAGTGGCTGAAAGCCAAGGGCACCACATTAGGAGCCGACGACGGTATCGGTTGCGCCATGGAATTGGCCCTGCTCGACAGCAACGATATTGAGCACGGTCCGATAGAATGTGTGTTCACACGCGACGAGGAGACCGGACTGACCGGTGCTTTCGGCATGGAAGCCGATTTCATGACAGGCAAGATGCTCATCAATCTCGACTCCGAAGACGAGGGACAAATCTTCGTGTCGTGTGCCGGTGGCAAGACCACTACTGCCACGTTCTCCTTCGACCGCGAGGATGCCCCCAAAAGCTATTTCTTCATGGAGGCCAGTCTGAAAGGATTGAACGGCGGCCATTCCGGTGATGACATCAACAAGAAACGTGCCAATGCCATTAAGATACTCTCCCGTTTCCTCTACAAGGAGATGCAGAAGATGACAGTGTTGCTGGTCAGTTTCGACAGTGGCCGCATGCACAATGCCATCCCCCGCGATGGCAAGGTTTGTTTTGCTGTACCCTCCAAGGAGAAAGAGACGGTTAAGGCCGACTGGAATATCTTTGCTGCCGAGGTGGCCGACGAGTTCCATGTGACCGAGACGACGATGGACTTCCAGCTATCGAGTGCCGAAGCCCGTAAAGTCATCACCAAACCTACAGGCCAGAATATCATCCGTGCCTTGCAAGCCGTAGATAATGGCGTGTATGCCATGTGCCAGGACGAAGCGGTGGCATGGCTGGTGGAGACCTCAAGTAATGTGGCCAGTGTGACGACTACGGACAAAAAGGTGGTGGTGGTTGCCTCTCAGCGCAGCAATGTGATGAGCAATCTGGAAAACCAGGGCAACACGGTGAAAGCCCTGTTTGAGCTGGCTGGAGCCAAGGTGGAGCAAGGTGACGGCTATCCCGCATGGAAGATGCGTGCCGACAGTGCCTTGACCCGTCTGGCTGTGGACTGTTATAAGGAATTGTTCCACAAAGACCCTCAGGTGTTGGGCATTCATGCCGGTCTGGAGTGTGGCCTGTTCAGTGAGCGTTATCCCGACCTCGATATGGTATCATTCGGTCCGACGCTTCGAGGTGTACACTCCCCTGATGAGCGCCTGCATATCCCCACGGTGCAGATGGTGTGGGATCACCTGTTGTTGATGTTAAAGAGGATTCCTTGATGTTTGAAGTATGAGATTTGCAGTTTCGATGAAAAGACAAAACTATTTAATCATTTCTATGTTGTTTCTCGCCGTGCTATTGGTGAGTTGTGGCGAGGAACACCGCAGTCGTTCGTTAGTGAAGGACTTTTTGAAAGAGAACCTGACGATTGACGACTACAGTGTGGACCGTTGGGAGAAATATGACTCCACCTATCGGGTGAGCGCACAGGCCATTGCTTCGTTGCACAGTAATGTCACCCACATCGGCCCATTCAAGTCGGGCATCCGCTACCAGCCCTACAAGGCAGGCGACAAGTTATATTTTGTCCGCTTAAAATACGAGGTAGATTTAGGAGGCGACAGTCTGACAAAAATGACTCACACGTTTTACATCGACAAGGACCTCACAGGTGTTGTGGCAGTAAAAGAGAATTGAGCCAGAGATATTCCTAAAAAGGAGGGTGTGCCACACCCTCCTTTTATATGCTCATTCATCAAAAGAATCACTTCACCATTACCTTGCGAACAGAGCCATCAGACATGCGGACGATGTTAACACCCTTCTGCAGTTTATCCATCTTCCGTCCATTCAGGTCATAAATCTGAACGGTAACTGTGGACTGGTAGGGAGAAACGACTGCGGTGGCATCATCCAAATCAACATTCTTGTCGGGCAGCACTTCCTCGCCCTCAGCACCGAAGTTATCGAAGCAGAAATAAGCAGGAGTGTTCATGCCCCAATCGCCAGTGTCAGTGCTTGAGAGTGTAAAGCCGATCTTTTTCACGGCACCCAGACCGCTCAAATCGACATAACGCCAATCATCGATGATATAAGCTGTAGCGGCATCACGCAGGTCGGCGAGATAGAACTCCTTCGTACCCGTTACCTCACCATTAGCATCGTATCCTGTGATGGTAAGCAGGAACCAGTCACCCAGACCAAACTTCTTGGCACCCGAACCATCCTTCATGGCAACATACGCCCAACTGTTGTTGGTGATATAGAAGCCGGGGACGACCGTGGGTTCATCGTTCAGCACGGTGGCATAGCAGGGTCCCATGAAATCGGCAACGTAGGCAACACCATAGTTGGCAGAGCCATCATATCCGCCACCCACGATATTGTTCCACTGGTCGTCGAGGCTCTCATACTTAGTATCGGTTCTGTTGGCATAGCCAAACCAATACCAGAAGCCCATATCACTCATACAACCCGATGCGAACTCGAAGCTACCGCTGACAAATTCTGTGCGCTCATCATCGTCCTCGGTGTCAATGCCCATGTGGCCGTTGGCAGGGACAACGATATCTTCGAAGGTGGCAATTTCAAGTGAAGCCCCAGCGGGTGCCTCACCATTGAAGTCGTCCATACAGAAGTAGGTGGGAGTGGTAAGTCCCCAGTCGTTTTTGCGTGAGCCATCCATCGCAAAGGAAATCTCCTTTATGTCGCCAAGGCTGCTCAGGTCCACCCATGTCCAGTCATTGATGTAGGTGTGTGCCGTTTCATCCTCCGAGGTGAAGTCAGCAAGAAAAACTTCCACTGTCTTCTGCTCATCGTTGCTGTTCGTACCAGTTATTATCAGTTTCAGATAGTCACCCGTCGTAAAGGCACCACCATAGCCATCACCCGCTAAAATGGCTTCCATCACCCATGCGGTGTTCGTGATATAGAAACCCGTCACGGGCAGGTCGTTTGTTGTGCCCACGCTGATTTTCTGAGGAGGCATCATGCTACCAGCATCATAATAGACGGCATATCGTGCAGAACCGTTCACACCGTGCCCCACACAACTGTTGAATTGGTCGGGTGTAGTCGTGATGAATGTTGTTTGGGTGCGGGCAGAAATAGAAAAGCCGCAAAAGAAATCCCAGTCCTCCAAACAATAATTGTCAAAAACAAAGTCTCCATTCGGAGAGGAAAACATGCCAACACCCATGTCTTCATCAAAGAAGTTCTGCTGGAAGTTGTCGGCGTTAAGGACCGCATTCCCGCCTTCGAGGGTGACAACGTCTTCGAAAGTTACGACGTCGGTCGCATGCATGGTATTTGCCATGCATAATGTAATCACTAAGTAAAAATACTTTTTCATACGCGTTTATTATTTAAGGAATAAAATCTGTTTCTTTCCTCTCATCCGTCCATCAGGAAAGTGCTTGACACCGATAGCAGGAACAGGGCCACGATAACATGGCAACTGCCTACGCGAGCACTCCGGGCATGACGAAGAAACGCAGTATCAATGCCTTGATCATGCATCTTAGCTGCGCTTCGCGAAATGCGAAAAGTTAAATAATTAACTATGCTTTATGAACTGACTCGGCACCTAACCCCAGAGGTACACCGAACCAAACATATCGTGGCAGGTCTTCTGACTTATCGCTCGATACGCAAGCGTCTTCCCGAAAATCTCAGTGACATTGTGCTTGCGCCGTGAAAAGGGCGACTCACAGCTGCGGGACAGTCGGGGTTTCACACCCCGTTCCCATTTTAATCGGTCGTCGAACCACGAATATTGTTCTTGTGGAACTGGCAGGATTATCCTGCGTCCACACAGGGAAACCATACGGCGGACACTTCCAGCCTCGGTCTCTGTTACGGGTACAAAGATAAGAAAAAGTCGGTCAAGTGAGTACAAAAGAAGCATATTTCTTTTGCCGGACGTGATAATTTTATCAAAAAGTAAAGAAAAAGTCAATTTTTGAAGCAGAGAAGGACAATCATTTATGCCAACATGCGTCGCATGTATTTTCTCACCTGCTTGCGTGCCGTACCCAGATGGTTTTCCACAGATTTGTAATTGATTTGTAAGGTGTCGGAAATTTCCGATACTTTCAAACCACCATATACATTCATTCTATATATGACTTGTTGGTTGTTGCTCAATCGGGCCACGCCCCGTTCCATGATTTCGAGCATTTCACGAGCCGAATATACAGACTGGGCATCATAAGAACCATCAGAGTTGGCCGTCTTGATATAATGTTCGTATTGTTCCACCGCATGTTGATGCCTCCACTGGTCACGGATGATATTCATCGCAATAGTATAGACCAAATTGGGCAGTGTTACCGGTGTTATAAGTTGATTGGATTGTAACAGTCGCAGGAACACATCCTGCACGATATCCTCAGCCACAAAAGCATTGCCGAGCCTTGCTGTGGCGAATTGTAGCAATTCGCTGCGATAGGCTTGGTAAAAGTCGGCAATGAGAGAATAGTTGTCAGCAGGAGGACACATGTTTGCTAAATATCAATAGATATGGCAAAGATACATGTTTTTTCGCTTACTTCGTTAAAAAAACGCTTAAAAAAAGTAAATGCGCCAAAAAGAAGGGAAAATGACGGACGAATGATGATGAACGAACGATGAATGAGAATTTCAAGGTTTCAAAGGAGAAATTGGCACGAAATTTGTATATGGGAAGAGGTAAGACGATTTTAAACAACATAATAAACATATAAATAAAGAAGAACCATGTCAAAAGGAAACATTGGAGTGACAACGGAGAACATATTCCCCGTCATCAAGAAGTTTTTGTATTCAGACCATGAGATTTTTCTGCGCGAAATGGTGTCGAATGCAGTCGATGCCACGCAGAAGATGAAGACCTTAGCCGAGCGCGGTGATTTCAAGGGCGAAATGGGCGACCTGACTGTACGCATAGCTATCGACAGCGAGAAAGGCACATTGACCTTCAGCGACCGTGGCATCGGCATGACTGCCGAAGAGATTGACAAGTACATCAACCAAATAGCTTTCTCCGGCGTGAATGATTTCTTGGACAAATACAAGGACAACGCCAACGCCATCATCGGCCATTTCGGTCTTGGTTTCTACAGTGCCTTCATGGTGAGCAAGAAGGTGGAGATTGTGACGAAGAGTTACCAGGACGGCGCACAAGCCGTAAAATGGAGTTGCGACGGCAGTCCAGAATATGAAATTGAGGAGGTGGAGAAAACTGACCGAGGCAGCGACATCATCCTCTATATTGACGATGATTGCAAGGAATTCCTTGATAAGACAAAAATAGAGGAATTGCTGAACAAATACTGCAAGTTCATGAGCGTTCCCATCGCTTTCGGCAAGAAGACGGAGTGGAAAGACGGCAAGCAGGTGGATACCGACGAAGATCATATCATCAATGCCGTGGAACCCCTTTGGACGAAAGCCCCGAGCAGTCTGAAAGACGAGGATTATCAGTCGTTCTACCGCACGCTCTACCCCATGCAGGACGAGCCGCTGTTCTGGATACACCTTAACGTGGATTTCCCGTTTAACCTCACCGGTATTTTGTATTTCCCCCGTATCAAGTCGAACATCGAGTTGCAACGCAACAAGATACAATTGTATTGCAACCAAGTGTTCGTAACCGACCAGGTGGAAGGTATCGTTCCCGAGTTCCTCACCTTGCTGCATGGTGTGATCGATTCACCCGACATCCCATTGAACGTGAGCCGCAGCTACCTGCAGAGCGATGCCAACGTGAAGAAGATCTCTACCTATATCACCAAGAAGGTGGCCGACCGGTTGAACAGCATCTTCAAAGATGACCGCAAGGACTACGAAGCGAAGTGGAACGACCTGAAGATTTTCATTCACTACGGTATGTTGTCGCAAGAAGATTTCTACGACCGCGCCAAAGACTTCGCCCTGCTTCGTGATACCGACGACAAATATTTCACATACGATGAATACAAGACCCTCATCAAGGATGAACAGACCGATAAAGACGGTCAGTTGGTTTACCTGTATGCCACAGACAAAGAAGAGCAATACAGCTATATCGAAGCTGCCAAGGGCAAAGGTTACAGCGTACTGATGATGGATGGTGACCTTGACGTACCCATCGCCTCAATGCTGGAGCAGAAATTTGAGAAGAGCCGTTTCATCCGTGTCGACGGCGATATCGTCGAGCGTCTGATTGTGAAGGACGATGCCCCGAAGAACGAAGTAGACAAGGAGGTGAGCGATAACCTGTCGGAAGCCTTCCGCAGTCAGCTGCCCAAATTGGAGAAAGCCGAGTTCCATGTCGAGGTAGAAAGTCTTGGCACCAGTGGTCAGCCTGTAGTGATTACACAAAGTGAGTATATGCGCAGGATGAAAGACATGAGCCGATTCCAGAGCGGCATGGCTTTCTATGCCCAGATGCCCGACATGTACAGTATGGTGCTGAACAGCGACCACCCGCTTATTCAACGCATCATCGATGGAGAAAAGACATCGTGTGCCGACGCCTTGAAACCCATCGAGAGCGAGATTAAGGGTCAAGAGGCCCGTCTGGCCGTCCTTCGTCAGGAACGCGACAAGAAAAAAGCCGACGAGGTGACACAGGAAGAGAAAGATGACATCGCCGCTACGGAGAAAGCCATCAATGAGCAACGCGATAAGAAGAAAGAGGTGATTGCCGGCTATGCCAAAGACAATACCGTGATTCACCAGCTCATTGACCTGGCTTTGCTTCGCAATGGCATGCTCAAAGGAGCTGCATTGGATGCTTTCCTGAAGCGGTCGTTAGAGTTGATCTAAATAGGTAGCCCCTCCTTGCTTAAGGAGGGGTTGCTTTTTCACAACCACCCGCCCCTCCTGCATTAGGAGGGGTTGCTTTTTCCTCCTTTATCTAGCTTCACAACCACCTCGTTGTGGACTCTCACAACCATCACGTTGTGGACTCTCACAACCATCACGTTGTGGACTTTCACAACCACCCCGCCCCCTCCTTGCCTAAGGAGGGGTACCTACCCTCCCCAAGCCCCTCCCGACATCGGGAGGGGATGTAACCGCTCCTACCCGTCGCTCATACACTAAGGTACTGCTCCCTTTTTCTGCCGGTCGCAGTATTGTTTGACGCAACAGAGTTGCGATTGTTTGACAGCGCCCCCTTTCTGAGTATTTCCGTGATATCTGTGAGAGGATTAGGTTAGGATTTTTTTGCTCCCTGCTTGAAGATTTTGTCCGCTTAAGGAGGAGGTTTGCTTTGGAAAAGGAGGGTAAAAGTTACCTTTTGAAGGATAAAGAGGGGGAAAGGAGGGGAAAAATCGGGTATATATCAAAAAAAATGGGGAAATGTTTGGTCATATTGGAAAAAAGGAGTACTTTTGCATCCGCAATTCGGAAACGACAGCACTAAAGATGCGCTTGTAGCTCAGTTGGTAGAGCACCTGACTCTTAATCAGGGTGTCCAGGGTTCGAGCCCCTGCAGGCGTACTGAGGCGGGGAAAGACAAAATCTTTCCCCGCTTTTTTGGCTCTCTTTACTCTGAGTTCGCTGACAGATAAAGTCATGAATGATGTTGAGGGATTTGTGAACGTGTACATCAGTTCAGCAGCAAAAGAGAATTAGAAAACATCTTGAAGTAATAACATCATAACAAATTTGTTTTATGAACAAAATAAAACTAACCTTTTTCTTAATGTTGGTGATTGTTACTGTTATCACATGCATCAACCCTATATATCCACATGAACAATTTCTACAACACGTTGGAACTATACTACTGATTATTCCGCTATTATACGATGTTTTCAAAGATAAGTTACCATTGTCAGCATTTGTGGGAATACTTCTCTTCACTATCCTTCATGTAATCGGAGCCCGTTATCTATATTCGTACGTTCCTTATAAAGAATGGGCAGTTTCGTTAGGTATAGTTGATGCTGATTTTTTCCAAGATACTCGAAATCACTATGACCGTTTTGTACACTTATCTTTTGGTGTGTTATTGTTCCCATATTTTGTATATGTTTGTAAGAAGTGGCTCAAACAACAAAGGCTTGTCGCAATTCTTATGGCATGGCTGATGATTCAAACCGGGAGCATGATATATGAACTATTTGAATGGTTCCTTACGATTATTATGACCTCTGAAGAAGCTGACTACTATAATGGTCAGCAAGGTGACATTTGGGACGCTCAAAAAGACATGGCATTGGCAATGATAGGATCTACAGTTATGGCCTTCTTATTTACACTCAAAAGTATAAGAAAAAATAAATCATAACAATATGAGATTCAAGTCATACTGACACACTATTCCACCATATCAAAATTGGCATAAAAAGAGGGCATGTCTCTCGACACGCCCTACTTTTTCATACTTACTAAAACTAAATTAACCACTAAAAAAACTAATCTTACTTGTTTCGTTTGCAAAAATATATCATATTCTGAACTTTTGCAAGAAAGATAGATGAAAAATGCCGTTTTTATACTTTTTTTGCTTTTATGGGGAAGGAAAGATTGCGACAATTGAAGCGGTTTCCTCTCTTTGATGATGGAACATTAAAAGTAATACCCAGAATACGACAACATACATCCTACCTTATGCTTACGAGATATTACTATGTGTAAATAAGAACGAATTACCCCCTCCGGCAGGGAGGGGGTAATTGATTGGAAAAATATTGATAAACTCTTCAAGTGATATATTTAGAAGTGGTATCCCAGGGTGAGAATGAGTTGATGACGTTTGAAATCCACCTGTTGGGGCTTGACGAAAATATTATCTGACATCACCTCGTAATCTGAACGGTCGTAGTTGCCGAATTTACCTGTGGCCGAATCATACTCCATGAACGGTTTGAAGTCACCCTTGGCACATGTGTACTGATAAGCCAGGTCAAGGCTCAATTTATCGATGTTATAGCCGAATCCAGCTGTGATATGGTTGGTGGCCTTCCAGTTGGTGTAATCAGTTGCAGAAGAATAATACGAAGCAGGTGAGTCAAGTGTTCCATCCTTGAACCCCTTTTTATCGTACATCGCCGTGGAGACATTGTATCCCAGACGGAAAGCCATCTCAGGAGTCGGCTTCACCTCAGCACCCACCTTGAAGGTACATACGCCTTTGAGGGAACGCTCTGTATTGCTGTTGGCCTCAACGTCTTCAGAACTGGTATTGTAATAGCTGTCATTGTACCAATCGTAGTATCCTCCGTCGATAACACGGTTGTCGATGGTGGAATAGTCGGCATAGTCAAATCCTGCACCTATGGCCACCATGGTACCGATGGTATGTCCAAGGCTCAATCCAAATTTCCAAGGTGTGAACATCTTGAAGTCGTATGCTTCACCACAGCTGGCATAGTTTCCAAAGTTATCTTTTATAGTGAGCGAATTCGAAGTAGTGAGGTTATACCATGTAGGTGTGGAAACCGACAAACCGACACGGAAAGGTGAGGTTTCAACCGGTCGGAAGATGACACCAGCCTTGACATCGAATCCAGAACCCGTTATTCGACGATCGTCATAGACCGAAAGAGACGTAATTTCCTCGGGATTGGCTACTATGTTCTCCGAATACACTCCGCTGTGTTTATAGTGAACATCATGAATGCCAGCAGTGAGTCCCAAGAAAACACGATTGTTGAAGTTGCCACTGAAGTTGATGTCGTACTCACCGATATATCCTTTGTGCCCACGTGTGAGGTTGTAGTCGTGCGCATTATAGTAGTGTGCGTCTTCCTCACCTGAAGCATAGAAAAGGTTATTGGCATACAAATCGTCGAGTTGGTTGCAAGAGCGGTACGAATGGTCCCAATCAGGACTGTAGGGCTGACCTTCGCCAGAAGCACTCGGATAGAGGTACCCCTCTTTCATCTTCATATACGACAATTTGTTTTGCGATTGCCCATTGAGTGCACCTTCCGCGGCGAGTATGTAGTCGAAGTTGCGGCTTTTGTGGTAGCTGAATCCCACGTTGAAGAACGAGTTTTCCTTTGTCTGTTTGGAATAGACAAATCCCACCTGGTCGAAACTCATGTTTGTGGCATCAACGAAGTCCGACTTCGCAGCATCCCCCTGCGACACCATGCCGAATGATGCCGACACCATGGAATGGCGGAAGAGGCCAATACCTGCCGGGTTGGTGCGAATGGTGGAGATGTCGGCTCCAAGCGCATCGAGCGCCCCACCCATCGACACGAAGCGTGCTGTACCGTTGAGGTCTTCGGTAGCAATCTTCGCTGACTCGTATGTTTCCTGTGCCATGACATTGGCAGTGAAGCCCAGAGCAATGGCAAGTATGGATAATTTAATTGTTTTCATTTTGAGCGTATGTATGTTTGTGAATTATGAGTTTGCAAGTTTGTGAGGTTGTAAGTTACCTGTGACGTCCACCGCCGCCGAAGCCACCACCGCCACGGCTGCCGCCACCGCCGCCACCGCCGCTGAAGCTTCCTCCACTGCGACTGCCGCCACCGCTTCCGAAGCCACCACTGCTGCTACTGCTGCTATGGCTACTTCCACTGTAACTACTGGAACGGCTTCCGCTGTCGTAAGAACGTGACGAGGACTGTGTTGCCGAACGAGACGAGCTGCCACTGCTGTAGGAACGCGAACCCGTGCTGCTCGACGAACGTGTACCGGAACCGCTAACGACACCCGTAGAGCCGGAAGAGCCACCACTGCGTGAGCCACCAAATCCTGTGCGCGGCCTTGAGCTGTCTGTTCCTTGTCGAACACCCGAGCTGCCCCTTGAGCCACTGCTTCCCCTATTGCCGAAGCCACCGGAAGAACGTGAACCGCCGAAACCACCAGAAGAAGCTGTAGTGCCAGAGCTTCTACCTCCACCACGAGTCATCGTACCATGGTTTTGTGTGCCGGTAATGCCCCGGTGTGCTATGCCGCCGTGGCCATAATAATGCGGTCCGTACCATCCGTAGTAGTAATCACGATACCACCATGGATAATAACCACCATAGAACCATGGGTCATAAAAACCATAGTAGCCCCCCCAATAGCCATAGTACCAGGGATCATAGTAACGCCAGCGCGCATAAGGCCAATAGCCGTATCCCCAATCCCAATAGCCATAAGCATGGAAGAACGGGTCATACCCATAGAAGAAGGGGTCGTACCAGCCATAGAAGCCGTCGAAACGTCCCATTCTACGGCTGAATCGGTATTCATCCTCCGGGTCTTCATCATAGACTGCCAGCGAATCGACAGTTACCGAATCGGTAGGATAGCCTGACCCTAAGGAGAACTCAATGATATCGTTTCCCAAGGAATCAGTACCCACCACCTGGAAGCTGCTGCGCAGACGCGGATGGTTGTACTCATCCACATCGCGGTCGCTTCCCGAATAATACGCGGGTGTCTCCTCCGGTACAGCAACGTCGACCGTCGACTGCGTGGTGGTCGTCGCACTTTTCTTGGAAGGAGAGAAATACATGTCATCCTGTGCCATGGCACCAAGATGAACAGCTCCCATCAATAAGGAAAAGATAAATAGTTTTTTCATTTTTATGCCTGTTTTGATTATTTCACAGTTTCACGCTACAAAAATAGCCCCACTTTCTCCACAAAAATACGGAAAAACCCTAAAGGGTGATAGGTTTTTCCCTATTTTTTTTAATTTTGCATCAAATTTTAACATTCCCATGAAATACAAGTCAGTAAAGTTATCCATCAACATCCCTCCCACTCTATCAGAGGCATCGTTGCAGACCTGTCGTGATTTGTCGGCGGCCCTGTTGGGTGACATAGGTTTCGAATCGTTTGAAGACACAGAAGACGGTTTAATCGGATATATACCCGGCGATATTTTCGATACAGTTAAGTTGGAAGAGGCCCTTTCGTTTTTCCCCCTCCCCGACGTGTCGGTAACTTATGTCGTTGATGACGTGGAAGACCGCGATTGGAATGTTGTCTGGGAAGAAGAAGGTTTTCCGCCCATTATCATCGGGCATGACTGTGTGATACACGACAACAAGCACCTTCCGTCCGAGCATTACCCCATTGACATCACCATAGAAGCCAGTCAATCATTCGGCACCGGCACTCACGCCACCACACGTATGATTGTCAGTGAATTATTACATGAAGACTTGTCGGGCAAGCGTGTGTTGGACTGTGGCTGTGGCACCGGCATTCTATCGCTGTTGGCCAAAAAAGCAGGTGCTGAGGATGTTGTGGCCTATGACATTGACGAGTGGAGTGTACGTAATACCCGTCATAACATGGAAATCAATGGTATTGAAGGTATCGACGTGTTATTAGGCGACAGCAGCGTGCTATCGCATGTGAGCGGTCTTTTTGATTATGTATTGGCCAATATCAACCGTAATGTCTTATTGGAAGACATGCCTCATTTCAAAGAAGTGCTCAAAACGGGCGGGCAGTTGATTTTGAGTGGTTTTTACGAACAGGACGCGCCAATGCTCATTCAGTCGGCCTCAAGCATCGGGTTAAGGCTGTCGCGTTCCGTGCTGTCCGGTGACTGGTGTATGTTGGTGTTTTCCAATTCTTCTTCAGTCTGACGCGGAGGGATGGTCAGTTTCTGCAAATCGTAGTAGCTACCGTTGTAGATATCCAGGTCGACATATCCTTTTATTCCCGGCAATTTACCGACATCGGTATGTTGCCAGAACTTCCATTTTCCTTTATACTCCACCTGTTTGACGTAGTAATGCGCTATCCAGTAGGGATAGTCATCGAACCGTTCATCGCTAAGAAACTCCTCCTTGAATTTATAATAGGTATAGATAATCGGTTTTACATGATACCTGTCTTCCACGATATGCAGCCACGTGAGGATATCACGTTGAAAGTCCTCAGTGGACACATCATCCGGTTTGTTCTCCACATCGAGCACCGGCGGCAGGTCACCCTCTTCGAGCGGAACTTTTTCGAGAAAGAAATATGCCTGCTCCCGGGCCCCGTTTTTATTTGACCAGAAATGATATGCACCTCGCATGAACCCATGTTCACGCGCCTCGTGGAAATTCACTTCAAAGTTTTCGTCAAGGAAATCGCCCCCTTCCGTTGCCTTGATCATGACGAAACGCACCGGGCTGCGGTCTATCATTGCATTACGCAGTCGGTCCCAATTAATTTCCCCCTGGTGGTGGCTGATGTCGATACCATGGATATCAAATCCTTTGGGATAGTCGGGGTCGCCGAACACCGCCCTCCACCGAAATCCCGACGGTTCGACCAACGATGTGTAGAAAATCCACGCGTAGGTCATCATCGCCAAGATAGCCAATATCCACCAAAATGTCTTTGGAATACGCTTGAGCATATTCCAAAAGGATTTTTGTGGGCTGTCAGTCTGGATGGAGGACATATTTATGGAAAAAAGAAAGGGAACGGGTCGAGACCCATTCCCTTGATGACAGTTTATTGTTTTTCGTAAATCAATGTTTGGGTCGGTTTGTCGCACACCTCCGTTGGACCCCAATACTGGATGGGACCCGGATAAACGTAGCATGTCTCCCTTGCCCATTTGTCACGCATAGCGACAAATGCTTTGAACGGTTTTCCATCGAGTTCAACGAGAGCCTTGCGAATAACGGGTTTCATCTCACCATTACGTTTTTCCATGTTCATCATCATCGTGATGGGCACACCACCGGCAATCCACTGGTCAGCAGGTGCTGTAGTATTTTTGACGATAGCCATGTAACCTGTCTTTCCCGAGGCAATGAGCTGTGCGGCACTGGCACCCAGGGCATAGCAGTAGTCGGCGTCGTAGTTGGAAGGAGCGGCACAACGTCCTTCATATCCGAAGAAATGGTGGAGTGAAGCGAACTTGCCCACATATTTTCCTTCTTTCTTCCATTCGGCGAGTCTGGCTTCGCACATGTCGGAGAGCAGTTTTTCCGTTTCGATGAGCGACACCTGCACATTTCCGTGCGGGTCACGGTCGAGTGACAGCTGACGTGCCACACCTGTAGGCAGTGTCTCAAAAGTAGCCGCGTTTTCCTTGGACAGGTGTTTGATGATATAGTCGCGCTGTGCATTCTTGTCAAGATCTTTGTATTCTGCACCGTGCTCAGCGAGAAGGTCGTTGAGTTCCTGGATGAGTCGTCCGATGGCCGGGATAAACTCGATGAGTCCTTCGGGAACGATAACTGTACCGAAGTTCTTTCCATCCTGTGCCCTTACGGCGATGGCCTCGCACAGTTTGTCAACCACCTCGTTCAGTGTCATGTCTTTCTCCTGCACCTCTTCAGAGATGATGCACACGTTGGGCTGGCACTGCAGTGCACATTCGAGGGCGATATGGCTGGCTGAGCGTCCCATGACCTTGATGAAATGCCAGTATTTACGAGCCGAGTTACAGTCGCGTTCGATGTTACCGATAAGTTCGGCGTACGTTTTCGTGGCTGTATCGAATCCGAAGGACGTTTCAATCTGGTCGTTTTTAAGGTCGCCGTCGATGGTTTTCGGGCATCCTATCACCTGAACGCCTGTGTTTTGTGCAGCATAGTATTCAGCGAGCACACAAGCATTGGTATTGGAATCGTCGCCACCGATGATAACCAGCGCGTTGATATTGAGTTCGCGAATGATTTCCAAGCCTTTTTCAAACTGGTCCACCTTCTCGAGTTTGGTACGTCCCGAGCCTATCATGTCGAAGCCGCCCGTGTTTCTGTACTCATCGACGATTTCCTTCGTCAGTTCCATATAGTGATGGTCAACGAGTCCACCAGGTCCGAGGATGAAGCCATAGAGTTTGTTTTCGGGATTCAGTTTTTTCACGGTATCGAAAAGACCCGTAATGACGTTGTGTCCGCCCGGAGCCTGTCCGCCACTGAGGATGACGCCCACGTTGACTCGTTTGTCAATTGCGCTATCGCCAGGAACGAATTCCACCAATGGCATGCCATAGGTGTGGGGGAACAACTTTTTGATTTCTTCCTGATTGTCAACACTTTGCGTAGGTTGACCTTCTTTTACCTTCACAGCACCGAGGAGAGCCTTTGGCAGTTTTGGCTGGTAATTGGCTCTTGCCTGTTGCAATGCACTTTTCTTCATGTTATTCTATTTTTTTATTGTTGAGTGTGAATATTTGAGGTAAGGGGTGAGAGTAATGTCTGGGGTATTTATAATGTGTGTGCAAAATTACTCATTTTGCATGAGACAAATGAAAGAAAATGAACAAAAATCATTTTTGAGTTACTTTTTTTTCAATAATCACTTGTCAATCCCGATTTTTTGTTTAATTTTGTGGTGCGTAGTGAATCCTCGCATAACACCCCTAACAAAAACAAAGAATCAGACATGCCAAACAAGAAAGACCTCAAAAAGACCATCAACAACATTTGCAACGACGTATTGTCGGAGTGTGTGGCCGCCTCGTTATACAGTGGTAATGCCGACCCCTCTAATGTTGAGGCGTTGGTCACTTCGATAATCATCACGCGCAACGATTTTGTCAACCGCATTTCCCATCCCGAGCCTGGCATGAAGCCGAAGTTATACTACGACAAGTTAGCTACTGACTTCAGTAAGCAGATGTCCGAGATATTAGACCAGATTAACGCTTTGATAGAATGATAATCCCGTCAAGCGATGTGGAAGAGATTTTGCCGTTGGCTTTTGTATAAGCGTATGGGTTGGACGAAGGAGGTGACCGTTGCCCATCCCAAGAAATACATTATCTGTTTAGCCCCCCACACGAGCAACTGGGATTTTGTCTTGGGACAGTTGTATTCCGGTGCCGAAGGTTGGAGAATCCAGTTCCTGATGAAGAAGGAATGGTTTTTCTGGCCTTTAGGTTTATTATTTCGCCGTCTGGGTGGCATCCCTGTTTTCCGAGACAAACGTACGAGCATGACTGATTCTTTGGCCGACACTGCCCTTCATTCTGATGAGTTTCACCTGACGATAACCCCTGAGGGTACACGTTCGGCGAACCCGGAATGGAAGAAAGGTTTTTACATCATCGCTATGAAGGCCCACCTTCCCATTTTATTGTATGGTGTGGATTACAAGAAGAAACTCATCCAATGTACAGAGAGCGTTGTCCCTTCTGG
The DNA here is from genome assembly GCA_017548605.1 of Prevotella sp. Lineage (GTDB taxonomy): Bacteria > Bacteroidota > Bacteroidia > Bacteroidales > Bacteroidaceae > Prevotella. The sequence goes on from JAFYZT010000011.1 coordinate 71,127, forward strand.
CGACATGGACAGCGACATGAAAACTATTAAACACTATTTCAAGAATTTCCGTGGCAAGCACCCGGAGAATTTCACGATTGGAGAATAATCATGACTTTATTTCGCATCAAAACCAGCATCATCACCCTTCTTTTGTTATCGGTTGTCAGTCAACGACTTTACAGTCAGAGCAGCGAGCAACGCGATGTGATACAGAAACGGCTTGAGACTTTTTTCGCCGATTACCAAGCCAGGAACACCAATTATCAACTGAAGTCGAAGATGACCAGTTTCCGTGTTGATGAAGAAGAAAGCACCCTCATCATCAATGCCGATGCAAAATTTTCAGAGCAGGAGTTGACTCCCGCCATTGTCGATGACATCTACGACCAGATTCGTCATTCCCTACCCTCACCTTATAACCGCTATCGTGTTCGCGTGATGACTAACGGGCACGAACTAAGCACCTTTATACCCAACCGTTTGGCAGAACGCAGGGACCGCAGCCGCACCTGGGGCAGTCTGGACTACGAAGGCCGTCCCTGGGTGACCAACGTCTCCCACCCGCATGAGGTGACCGAGGGTCTGGAAGGGCGCCATCTGTCCATCGGTGCCAGCCATGGCAAGTATTACGACAAGAACAAAGGGCAGTGGAAATGGCAGCGTCCGAACCTGTTCTGCACCACTGAGGACCTGTTTACACAGACCATCGTCGTCCCCTATCTGATGCCGATGTTGGAGAACGCAGGTGCCATAGTCTTCTCTCCCCGGGAGCGCGACTGGCAACGCAGGGAAGTGATCGTCGACAACGACGGCAGCACGTCGGGGCGCTACGACGAACGCAACGGAGCCTATGCTTGGACGACCACGGAGCAGAGCGGTTTCGCTCGTCATGGCGGCACCTACCGTGATGGTGAGAACCCCTTTGTTGCCGGCAGTGCCCGCATGGTGGAGAGCACCGGCAAGAAAGACGTGAGCAGCATCTCTTACCAGCCCGATATACCTGAGAGCGGTCGTTATGCCGTGTATGTGAGTTACCAAACACTTCCCAACAGTATCGACGACGCCCATTATATCGTCTGGCACAAAGGTCAGGCTACCCATTTCCGAGTGAATCAACGCATGGGCGGCAGCACCTGGGTATATTTAGGCACCTTTGATTTTGACAAGGGCATGAGTGCCGGCAACCGTGTGGAGTTAGTCAATGACAGCGAGGGTCACGGCGTTGTCAGTGCTGATGCCGTCCGTTTTGGTGGTGGCATGGGCAATATCACCCGTGGCGGGAGCACCAGTGGTGTTCCTCGTTGTCTGGAAGGTTCCCGTTATTTTGCCCAGTGGGCAGGTGCCCCGTATAGTGTATATAGTTCGAAGGAGGGCAAGGACGACTATGGTGACGACATCAATGTCCGTTCGCTGTTCAGCAACTGGATAGGCGGCGGCAGCGTGTTTATCCCCGGTCAGAGTGGTAAGAAAGTGCCCATCGAGTTGGAGTTGGCAGTCCACAGTGATGCCGGTTACGACCGTACCGGCGGCAATGAGTTCATCGGGACCTTGGCTATCTGCACCACCCAGTACAACGAAGGCCGTTTAGATGCCGGTATTTCCCGCCTTGCATCCCGCGACTTCGCCGATGCCCTGTTGGAAGGAGCATATAGAGACCTGCGTTACCGTTACAAGAAATGGTACAAACGAGTTATTTACGACCGCAACTATTCCGAGAGTCGTCTGCCCGCCGTTCCCTCTGCCATCATCGAGACCATGTCGCACCAGAATTTCGGTGACATGCGTTATGGTCTGGACCCCAATTTCCGTTTCACCCTGGCCCGTTCGATCTATAAGACCATCCTCCGTTTCGTGAACGAGATGCATGGCACCAGCTATACCGTTCAGCCCTTACAGCCCAACAGTTTCCAAATTGAATTCAGTGGCAAAGACAAGGTGAAGCTCAGTTGGAGCGGCACCCGTGACCCTCAGGAACCCACCGCCGATGCCAGTTCATTTAATGTGTACTGTGCTGTGGACGATGGTGGTTTCGACAATGGCACCAATGTGAAAGGCACCAGTTGTCTCATTGACTTGGAGCAGGGAAGGCTTTATCATTTCCGCGTTACCGCCGTCAATAAAGGCGGTGAGAGTTTCCCCAGCGAGGTGCTCTCTGCGTGCAGTCAACCCGGAGCAAGCCAGACGGTGCTTATCGTGAACGGTTTCCATCGTCTCACCTCCCCTGCCATCATTGACACCGGCGACCGCAAAGGTTTCGATTTGGATGCCGACCCTGGTATCACCTACGGTCCTACGGCCGGATGGAATGGTCGTCAGACCATTTTCGACAACAGTCAACGCGGCAAGGAAGGACCTGGGTCACTGGGGTACGGTGGTGACGAGTTGGTAGGCCGTTTCATTGCCGGCAACGATTTTAATTATGTGAAAACCCATGCTGAGGCCATCCATTCCGCCTTGAGTTACAATATTGTCAGTTGTTCGAGCGAGTCGGTGGAGAGTGGCAAAATAAAGCTGGGCAATTACGACTGTGTGGACCTTGTCCTTGGTCTGGAGCGCAACGACGGTCGTTCATTGGTGTTGTACCAAGCCTTCAGCAGCACCATGCAACAGAAGTTGTCACAATATGCGAAGCAGCATGGCAGCCTGTTGGTGAGCGGCTCGTTTGTCGGTTCCGATATGACGGAGAAGAAAGAGCAGCAATTCCTCTCTAATGTATTGAAGGTGCATTTTGGTGGCAGCGATCGTGGCACACATGGCAGTCAGGTGCAGGGTCTCGGTGGTACTTTCTCTTTCTACAGCAGGATGAACGAGGAACATTACGCTGCGCCTACGCCCGACATACTTCAACCTATGCAGCCCGGCATCTGCGCCATGCTGTATGGTGATGGCCGTTCCGCCGCCGTGGCCTACAGCGGTAATGATTACCGTTGTTTCACCATGGGATTCCCCTTTGAGTGCTTGCAGTCGAAGCAGGACCAGGGGCACGTGATGCGAGGCATTATGAGCTACTTGTTGAAAGGGAAGAAAAAGAAGTGAGAGGTGAGAAGTGAGGGGTGAGAGATTACCCTAAACAACTATATTTAAAATTCAAACATTCATAAATATGACACACAAGATACAAGCCAATGCTTCGGGTACACGGAGCATAGAAGTGAGTGACCTCCATTTGCAAACCCTCCGTCGTTACCGGCTGTTGGATCAGTTGGTTGGCAGCGACGGTATTATTGACGAAACCGTCGTCGATAAGTTGAAGATGACCGTCCGTTCGTTGCTCAGCGGTGCTTTTGGCAGCGACAAAGACCTTTTGGACCTTTGTCTGGATGTGATTTACAATAAGCATATGAAATCAATCGGTCTGACTAATCTGCTGGCTTTATACAAGGAGTGGGAGGAGAAAGAAGAAAAGGAAGAGGAAGAGAAGGAGGAGGTATAGAAGTAAGAATGAAAGGAGTGAAGACAAATGCTTAAGGGGGAACGGCAGGCATCGTCACTGCAGCTGTCCGACTGGTTACCAACAACTAAGAAGGAGGTTGAGATACGCGGATGGGAAGAGTTAGACGTGATACTTTTCTCAGGTGATGCTTATGTGGACCATCCCTCTTTTGGCGCTGCCGTCATCGGTCGTTGTCTGGAGGCCGCCGGCTACAAGGTAGCCATCGTTCCCCAACCTGACTGGCACGGTGATTTCCGTGATTTTAAGAAGTTGGGACGTCCCCGTTTGTTTTTCGGCATCTCTCCCGGCTGCATGGACTCGATGGTAAATAAATACACCGCCAACCGTCGTCTGCGCAGTGAAGACGCTTATAGTCCCGATGGTCGGCACGACTGTCGTCCCGAATACCCCACTATTGTTTACACACAGATTTTAAAACGTCTGTACCCCGACGTTCCTGTGGTGTTGGGCGGCATAGAAGCCAGCATGCGGCGTCTGACGCATTATGACTACTGGCAGGACCGTCTGCGCCCCAGTATTCTTCACGATTCCGGTGCTGACATGATTATCTACGGTATGGGCGAGCACGCCATCGTGGAGCTCTGTCGTCAACTGTCCGACGGTGTGCCGATGACCAGTCTGCACAGTCTGCCTCAGACCGTGTTTCTATGCAGGGAGGGTGACATACCCGGCGGCATCAACGACAAAGATATCCTATTGAACAGCCATGAAACCTGCTTGCGTGACAAACGTGCCGAAGCAGCCAACTACCGCCATATAGAAGAAGAGTCGAACAAAATCCATGCTCAACGGCTGTTGCAAAAGACCGGTGAGTGGTACACGGTGGTCAACCCACCCTATCCTCCGATGAGCACAGCTGACCTTGATGCCGTTTACGACCTGCCTTACACCCGTCTGCCCCACCCCAAATACAAGGGCAAGCGCATTCCCGCTTACGATATGATTAAGCACTCGGTGAATATCCACCGTGGCTGTTTTGGCGGCTGTGCCTTCTGTACCATCAGTGCACATCAAGGCAAGTTCATCGTCTGCCGCAGCAAGGAGAATATCCTTCGTGAGGTGCAAAAGATTTCCCTATTGGATGATTTTCGTGGTTACTTAAGCGATTTGGGTGGTCCCTCCGCTAACATGTACGGTATGGGCGGGCGAAACAAAAAAGCCTGTGAGGCATGTAAGCGTCCCTCGTGCATCCATCCCGCTATTTGTCCGAATCTGAATACCGACCACAGCGCCCTCTTAGACGTCTATCATGCTGTGGACGCATTACCCTACATCAAGAAAAGTTTCATTGGCAGCGGCGTTCGTTACGACCTGCTGCTACACCATAGTGCTGACGAGAAAACCAATGCTGCCGCCCGCGCCTACACCCGTGAGTTAATCTGCCATCATGTGAGCGGCAGACTGAAGGTGGCTCCCGAGCATACCAGCGACCGTGTGCTTCATCTGATGCGCAAACCCTCGTTCCAGCAGTTTAAGGCATTCAAACAGGTGTTCGACCAGTTGAACGAACACGAGCACCTGCGCCAACAGCTCATCCCCTATTTCATCAGCAGCCATCCAGGATGCCAAGCCGTTGACATGGCAGAGTTGGCCGCCATCACCAAACGGCTGGACTTCCATTTGGAACAGGTTCAAGACTTCACGCCCACCCCCATGACCATCAGCACAGAGATGTGGTATACAGGTTACGACCCCTATACGCTGGAAGAGGTGTATTCCGCCCGTGGTCCCCAAGAGAAGTTGGCACAACGACAGTTTTTCTTCTGGTATCAACCGTCGGAACGTCCAAAGATAGAGCGCGAGTTACGAAAGCTTGGACGTGCAGACCTCCTCCGCCAATTATATGACACCCATTCCCGACCCATCCCTATGGGAAGGGAGGCCAAACGATCCAACGACCATGACCATCATAGAAAGCCTCAGCAGGGGGAAAAACCCCGCCGCGATGTCGGAAGACGCCATCGTGGTCACCGCTGATTTCGTGGCTGTCATCGACGGCAGCACAAGCAAGACAGACCGTTGTTTGTGCGAGAGAATGACCAATGGCCAATTGGCCTCTACCACCATAGCACGATTTATCGAGACCATGCCATCCGACTGGGACTGTGAGCAGTTCTGCCATGAGGTAACACGTCATATCCAACGGAAATACCATACATACAACATTGACGCCAGCACCTTGTCGTGCTGCCCTGAAAAGCGCATGACAGCCAGTGCCATCATCTACAGTGTTGCACGCCAAGAGATATGGATGGTGGGCGACTGTCAATGTCTGGTGAACGGACAGATGTTCACCAATGAGAAACCCTCCGAGCATGCCAATGCCGAGCGACGCGCAGCCTATCTCCATCAGGTTTTGGAAGAAGGTAGTGTCACCGTCGACGAGCTTCGCCATAACGACATCGGCAGAGCTGCCATCCATAGCGACCTCATCGCCTCCTGCCGCAGACAGAACAAAGACTTTGCCGTGATTGACGGTTTTCCCATCGCTATGGAACATGTACGAGTACTTCTTGTTCCTGAGGTCGAAGAGTTGGTTTTGGCCAGCGACGGCTATCCTAAGTTATTCTGTGATTTAGCTTCAACCGAAGCCTATTTGTCGCAAGTGATTCGTGAAGACCCATTGTTCATCCGCCTCCATCCTGCCACGAAAGGAGTGATGGCTGGCAACGAATCGTTCGATGACCGTTCCTATATCCGTTTCAGGGTTTGATGACGATAGTCCTGAACCAGTCTTTCATCACTCCGGCATACTGGTGTTCCGAGTCAGATAGCAGCACGAGTACCATACTGCCATCATCAAGAGTCGGGCCGAGGCACATACCCTCGTAGTTAGCAAAAGAACGGTTGAGCAGCGTCATCGTCGTGCGCCACTCGCAAAGCAATGATTTCCGTAACAGTACTGCCTGTGACAAAGGCTTTTCCACATCCACGGGAATGGCCTCGTCGGTGTTGACACAGTATATTTTACAGTTAGTGTATGCGCCCAGTTTTCCTTTCGGTACGTGCAATTCCCTCTCGAGGACCAGCAACCTTCCATCCGGCAGAGCCGTCATGGCACTTACTCCCATAGCGAAAGAAAACGCCGGTTTTTCGGCTATAGCCTTATCCATTACATATAGGTATTGTCCTTGCGGCATGAGGTCCGGTCCAAATGCCTGTATGCGCAGATGGTTGGCTACTCCATTCATGGCTGTCGCCTGTTCACCGTCGCCCACTATCGTGCTCTCGCTGGTAATCCAGAAGCGTCCTGTTTCCGGTTGATATGCCAACGCCTCTAATCCGCTGTTCCTCCCCGCCTTTTTGAACACTTCAGGCACATGTAGTTTCCTGCCTGTGGCAATGCCTAAACTATTGTATTCCAATACTTGGTTATCTGACTCACAGCAGATGAAGAAAGAGCTGTCTTTCCTGACAAAAACGATGTCCTCAGGATCACGTCTTTTCACCGTCAGTGGTTGACGACCGACGTATTCCACGTTATTAATTTTCCCCGTAGCTGTTTCGATGTCGATATGAAAGCGCAAGAAAGCATCGTCAGTTTTATTGCACACCACTGCATACTCATTGCCGCCCAACCATGTCAGGCCGCTGTAATCCCCTGGCGGCACCGTCTTGGCGAACGACTGTTGTTTGTTCATACTGACCACCGTCGGTGACTGGGCCCAAGAAGACAGGCACATTCCGACAAAAGCCGCCACCATGATGCAACACTTTGTTTTATGAAGAATACACCAAGACATAGTCGTTTTCAAAGCGGTAATTAAGATGAACTGATTGTTGGCGCAACAAGTTGGTGAGTTGGAGAATATGGTCGTTCGGTCTCCCCTCCCTTTCCACCTTCATTTGTTGGAAAGTCAGTTTATCGCTGCTGAACAATTTATAAGCAGCTTCTTTGGCGCACCATATTACCAGTTGTTCATCAATGTCCTCGGTGGTCTCATCGTCACGAAGGAACATGTGTGCTATTTTTGCCACCCTGTCGCTGCGGTATTCGATGTCAACCCCCACGGGATGGTCCTCAGAAAGCATCAACGCCACATACCCTTTGGTATGGCTGATACTGATATACCGTCCGTCGTCGAGATATGGGCATCCTGAGGCTTGGTGTTGAATGACGGGCAACTTCTCGTCCGGCGACAGGCCGTCCATCTTCATCAGCAGTGCATGTGCCGCCAATTTCTCAACGATACGTATCGTGCTACGGTACATCGTTTTCCATCGGTCATACAACACTTTTAAAGAAGGATGCAATTCGGCCAAGGTTTGTGGTTCTTCCTCGAAGCGCCACAAACCCAGCATCGAGCCATCGGCCAACTGTTCCACGGAAACAACAGGCATGATTTCCTCCTTATTCTTTCTCAGTGTTTTTCTCTTTCTCGCGTATCACCACTTTCACCTTTGCGATACGTCGTTCCTCCACAGAAAGCACCTCGAAGAGGAACCTATCGTATTCAATGGTGTCGTGAACCTTTGGGAAGTCGCCGTTTATCTCGAGAATAAGTCCTGCGAGTGAGTCGGCATCCCCCTCCACCTCGTCGAATGTCTCATCGTTGATGTCAAGGATGCGGCAGAAATCGCCTATCGTGGTTTTCCCCTCGAAAATAAACGTGTTTTTATTCAGTCGTGTGAAAGTTTTCTCTTCTTCGTCGTATTCATCATTGATTTCCCCGACAATTTCCTCAAGCACATCCTCCAAAGTGATGAGTCCAGAAGTGCCTCCGAATTCATCTACCACAATAGCCATATGAACCTTGTTGTGTTGGAAATCCTTGAGGAGGTCATCGACTTTTTTCGTTTCCGGCACGAAGAAGGGTGGCCGGATAAGTTTTTGCCACCGGAACGTCGGTGATTTATCGATATGTGGCAGCAAGTCCTTGATATACAGAACTCCCTTGATGTTATCAGTATTATCCTGATAAACCGGTATTCGGCTGTAGTTGTTCTCAAGCACGCAGTCCATCACCTCTTTGAAAGAGCTGTTGATGTCGAGGTCGACAATGTCGCGCCGGCTTGTCATCACCTCTTTCACCGTCTCATCGCCGAAGCGTATGATGCCCCTGAGCATGCTCTGTTCATCGCGTATCTCCTCTTCGTCGGTCAGTTCAAGAGCCTGTTCGAGGTCGTCCACACTGAGCACGTGGTTTTCTCTCTGCACCACCTTTTCAGCAAGCACCCCGCTTCTGAGGAGCACCCATTCTATAGGCCAGAAGATTTTCCGCAGCACCATGATGGCCCCCACTGCCCTTCTGCAAAATTTGAGCGGGTTTTGTCTTCCATACACTTTCGGCATGATTTCACCGAAGAGCAGGAGCAGGAACGTAAGTAGAATGGTGATACAGATAAACTGGAGTACCACAGCGTTGCCGAAATCCACCACCTTGGCGAAGACATAATTGCAGAGCATGATAATGGTGACATTGACCAAGTTGTTGGTTATCAAGATGGTGGCCAATGTACGTTCACTGTCTTCGCGCAGGATTTGAATTTTTTTGTCGGCGGGGTTTTTCTCCGGATCCAGTTCATTGAGGTCATTGGGTGAGAGACTGAAGAACGCTATCTCCGAACCGCTGGCGAATCCCGAGAACAAAAGCAACAAAGCAGCCAATGCGGCTGCTATACATACGCCTGTTGTTGGAGCCAACAGATGTACTTCAGAGAATGACTCAACAATGGAATTGAGGTTTAACGTCAAGACACCGAGCGTTGTCATGTTCACTTTTCGGTGTTATCTTGAGGTTTTGGCGACAACAGTTCCATGTTTTCGCCATATATTTCGGTGACAAATCGTTTTTGTCCCCTTTGGTCATCGTAGGTCCTATATTTTATTCTCCCTTCGATATACAACTTGTCACCTTTATGTACATATTTCTCGGCAATCTTCGCCAAGCTCTTGAAGAGAACGATATTGTGCCAATCCGTTCTTTCAGGAACCTGTGTGCCATTTTGCAGGGTGTATCCCCTTTCCGTTGTAGCAAGCGGGAAAGTAGCCATGGCCTGGTCAGTATCATAATACCTGACCTCGGGTTCTTTTCCCACGTTTCCTATCAGCATTACTTTATTCATATTAGGGTAGTAGTTTTATCGGGAATTATTTCCACATTCCCAGATATTTGAATTTAAAGTTTTTTCCTTTTGCCGACGGGAATTGACTTCTGTGGTCAACGCGCGCACTGAGATGTTCAACGATTCTGTTATAACAGTCAAGACCCGAGAGAGCCTTACATTGAGCTACAAACCGAGTATCGCGGTATTCATGTTTTCCCGTAGAGGGTACGAGTACCACCCGTTTAAAGTCAAGAATCCCTTCATACCATCCAGCCTTTTCCTCGTTGAGTCGTGACATAGCTGTCGGTGTATCGCGCCGTTCGGTGTTATTATTGTTTGACCGCAGTGCTTTCTTCTGTTTGAAGTCGAGCATGGTAGCAGCTTCCGTCTTGATAACAATGAAATAGACGCGTGGTCTTACTTTGTAACGTTTGGGGTAATATACGTCGCTTTCAGCGTATTCACGGATGTCCTGCTCAAGATCCGGGTTCATTCCAATCTCGGGTATGGAGCACAAGAAATCGATAGCCTCATCGGCGGAATACACCAAAGTTTCCCTGTCGAAGTATCTGAGATATAAGTTCATTAAATGGAAGATTTGTGTTTTTATCCTAAAACAGAGCGGCAAACGAGACTCGAACTCGCGACCCCGACCTTGGCAAGGTCGTGCTCTACCAACTGAGCTATTGCCGCAACGAAATGTAATATTGAGAACAGCAACAACGGTGGTTGTTCTCGACAATTGTTTTTGTGAAGAGGAGGAGACTCGAACTCCCACGTCGCAATTGACACTACCCCCTCAAAGTAGCGCGTCTACCAATTCCGCCACCTCTCCAACAAAAACCATTCTAAATAAAAAGTGCCCAGAACAGGACTCGAACCTGCACACCTCTCGGCACACGCACCTGAAACGTGCGCGTCTACCAATTCCGCCACCTGGGCCAGTCATAAAGACGTTGGTATTTATTCAGAATGTTGAGCGGCAAACGAGACTCGAACTCGCGACCCCGACCTTGGCAAGGTCGTGCTCTACCAACTGAGCTATTGCCGCAAAAAACCCTTTTTGAGGGTGCGTTTCTCTAAACGCGGTTGCAAAGGTAACGCTTTTTTTGGAACTGACAAACTTTTGTGGGATTTTTTTGAAAAAAATGTTTGGGGGTATGATATTCTATTTTTGACATAGGAACTCTAAGTTTGCTGCGTCTAAGAATAATATGTTTTTTTGCTTGGTAAGGCTCGATTCCCCTAAGAATAATAAGGAGGGATGAGTGACGAATGGATTCCCATCCCATCCCAGGGGAGGAGGCAGGGGTGGGGTCAGTGATGAGCGATCCCGTGCGGGCGGATTTGCAATCCGACCGCACCCCTTTCCTCCGTCCGAAGTTTCCTGCAGCCTCGTATGCCTTTGCGCGGAAGAATCGTTTCATGCGTTGTGTGACGACGATTTCGCCACCCTCATTATGTATGGCCGCGTAGGGTTCTGTAGAGAAGAACTCAATGTGCGCGTCAGCCACTCGCGATTGTATGCTACGCCGCAGCCTTCCCGTATCGGTGAGTATGGCCCTTCCCTCGTTCCTCACCGGCGACTTCCGCCGCTGCCAAGCCTCGGAGAAGAAGGCCTGTCGCTCGAAGTTCCGGTCGAACTCGTCGGTGAGCTCTACCTGAATGTCGCGTAGGATGGTTTTGATGATCGGCTGGATATTTTCAGTCATTTTGTTGTATTTTTGCAGTAAAAAAATCAGTTATGACTATTATATCCAACTCCGAAGACAGCAAAACAACATTTCTCGAGCTAATAAATCAGAGAAGAGCTTTGAACAACGAACTGTCAGTTGTGCTTCGCCATTACACAGGCATATCGTCCACTCTACTTGCTCTATTGGCTGTGTTTGGTGATATAGCTTCGTTTTCCCTTCCAGTAAGGATTCTGATTTCAGCGAGTATGACGTGTTTACTTTCATCTGTTCTGTCGGGAGTGTGGTGCTGTATGGCAGTTTATCTAACACGCGAAAGAGCCATGGGAAGAGTTCTCGAACAGCTGAGGACGAAAGCCGGAAATGCTCAAGGGTCAGTATCTCCCCCTTTCGGATTCTCCTTTTTTGTGCGATTCTGCCCCACCATGTTGTGCTTGGGCGTTCTATTCTTATGGCTGAGCGCCATGTTTTTGTTGTTTTTTTAATGCTTTCTTCCATTTTTATGTGTTTTTTATTTGGAAGTTAAAATATTTTGTTTATCTTTGCAGACAAATAAAGGCGTTTTTCAAGTTATCCCACGTCCATGCTTAGCATGAGACACACTGGGGAGGTGACGGAAATAACGCTTTTATTTTTTATATATTCTTATAATGTGCATGAAATTGCCATCCCTGTTGCATCTGACCTTCATTTCCACCCGATAGCAGTCGTCTATATATTCATAAACCCTGAATATTTGTCCAGGATGGTCTGAGGTCGGTTCGTTTGGATTTGTCAGTTCCGCATCAACGATTAACTCGTGGGCTTTTTTTGCATAGGCCAATTTCAAAGAATAAAGAATATCCTCTTGATGCTTGTTTATAGTCTCATCATAAAAATTTCTATTGATAATTACCCTTATCCCATCTTTCGTATCTCTTTCAAAACGTCTCGCAGGGAACTTTCCATCCATAACGTGCGGCAGTTCCTGTTTATACCAGTTTGTCAAATCCCTTTGAGCTCTCCTTACTTGTGAACGTGTGCTCGGCGATGGTTCTTTATCCTTTTCCATTTGATGGATTAGACGACATGCAGCACATAGTTCATTGTCTGGGATGAATGTGCGTGATAGGCTTAATGGGCTTTCTGAACCGTTTCCTTTTGCGATGTCACAGTCCCGGCAGCGCTTGATGGTGTAGGGGTTGTAGTCCGGCATCGTCTTTTGTTCTATGCCAGGATTGAAATGGAAGATGGAAGCCCCCGCAGGGGAGGTGCCAAGTGCCTCTTCTCCGAGTGCCATTGCCTCGTCGTGGGGTGTCTCTGGGTACTTTGACTTGCGAACCTGGACCACCGTGCATCGGCAGTTCCATCCGTTGGGCGGGTAGTAGTCTGCCCAGAACGTGTCCGACGGCGGCAGCGTTATGCCGTGGAGCGCGGCGTGTTCCTCGCGCACGCGGTCGTCCTGTGCCGTGCGGTACTGGAGGTTGTATCGGTCGCCGTCTTTCTGGAACTCCTCCCACTTGGCGGCCATGGCGGCCGATGCCTGCACGAAGTTGTACTCTGCCCGGAGGTAGTTCTGGTTGTAGGTGCGGTCAATCTTTTGAACGTCCTTCAAAAACTGTTCGAACGGCTTTCTATTGCCGTTCTCGTCGATGAGCGAGGGGAACGCCTCGTTGAGTTCGTGGAACGTCTTGATGCCGGAGAAGATGTAGTCGGAGCGTTGCAGCCGCTGGCGCATGCTGTCGGACATGGTGACCTGCCGGAATCCGGAATCAAGTGCTGCAGCATGTGCGTTGATGAAGTCCTGAGCCGGCTGTTCTGTGATGATGCCGATACGCAGGTGGGACCCTTCCTCCTGGTAGAGTGCGCTCATCATTCCGTTGAAGAGCCGTGACAGTTCCTGGCGTATCTCGTCTTCACGGCTGAAGGTGACGACGGGGAAACCGCTGTCCGCGAGAATTTGGGCATATCGTTCGTGGAGCCCCAGGTAGTCACTGGGGCTCAGTCGAAAAAAGGGTGTTGGTCGTTTGGGAGTCTGGGCTCCCTCCCTTGGGGAGGGCCGGGGTGGGTTCTTTCACTCCCTCCCTTTGGGAGGGCAGGGGGTGGGTTTCCCCTACGCTCCCCTACCGGCATGTTGTATTTCTCCTCGAAGTAGGCGGGGTCCACCTCGTAGTTGTTCAGCACCATCTGCTCGTAGGCCACCTGCTGCTCCGGCGTGTAGTCCGTGGAGTAGTCCCAGTCGAAGCGTATGCCTTGGAGCGGGAAGCCGTGACGGATCATGCGCGGGATGAGCTGGTTGTTCACCATGTCGCGCAGCATGTCGCAGTCGGCCTCTACGATGTTCTGGAACACCTCGAGGTGGGTTTGTGACTGTGAGAGGCTGGAGCCGTCCTCGAGTGTCATGGTCTGCCCGATGATGAGTTTGGAGAGTTCCGAGTTGGCCCGTTCGATGCGTCGGTCATATACGTTGAAAGCATCGCCTTTTGAAGACTCGACAACCTCTATTTCCGTACCTTGCTGGAAGATGCCCCAGCCCTCGGTACCCATGTCGTTCATCATCTTCTCCATCTTCGCCAGTTCCTTGTCATCGCGTGAGGTTGTCCTGGCTATGCGCATGGGCATTCCGAAGATTTCGGCGAAGGTGTCCCAGAAGGCGAGTGCGTTTTTCTTGGGAATGGTCTGTGTGGCCGCTTTCAGGTAAAGACCGAGGCTGTCGGGCTGCCCCACCTCGATGAGCCAGTCAGAGAACGGGGGCTCATGGTAGTCGATGCCGGAGTGCCAGTCCTGGCCCAGGTCGGTGATGACACGGTGATATTCCGGAATGACATGCTTACGGGGTATGCGTTGGCGATATAGGGGTGTGAGTCGGCGAAGAGCTTTGCGTCGATGCCTGGGTTGCTGTCGAGTCCGGGCTGTGGTTGTGACCCGACGGTGGAACCGCTGGGCACACTCGTTGGCGGTTCGTCGGTGGATCGGAGGTCGCACTTGCAGTTCCATCGGTCGCCTGGCCGGTGTTGGTTCCAGAAGTCGTGCGCTATAGGTAGGATGGTGTTCCAGAAGGGCTGGTGATCAGCTCTCGCGTCTGCTTGTCTTGGTTGGTGCCGTCAGCGGAGTTGTTGCCGCTGTGGCCAGTCTTTTGTCTCTCCTGCTTTAGAAGTTCGTTGAAAGTGATGGAAAATGTGTGTAGTTGCCATTTTCTGAATTTTTTCTGTTTTTTTCTTTCATTTTGTTTGGAGGTTAGGGATTTTTTTGTATCTTTGCAGTGTCCTTTGTGACTACCCGCTGAGTATGCGTGGGGGTTATGAACCTTATCGTCACGCCCCAGAAGCCATCTTTCGATGGCTTTTTTAATGCTTTCTTCCATTTTTTTTGTGTTTTTTATTTGGAAGTTAAAATATTTTGTTTATCTTTGCAGTTGGAATAGCATCAGGGTTGAGCCTTGGATTGTAACTCCAGGTAGTTCTTCCTTTTTGCTATTTCTTTTTTATGTATTTCTTTATTTCTTCTGGATTGTCAGAAATGGAATGGAGGACGTATTCTCCCCAATCCCACTCCCAAACAATTATACATTGTTCATCCCCTTTTACCTTAGTGGAGAAAATATGACTTTGCTTTAATTTTGGCTTTTGGTTATGAGGCGGAAGTGTCGATGGTCCCAGGTATTCACACTCTTTTTCTTCAAACACTTCATTTATACGTAGTAGCATCTTGTTTTTTTCTTGATAGTGTTTGTTGGGTTGGTTGGTCCATTCTGTTATTGATGCTCTTGATATATTTATAGGATGGGGAAATTTCGATGTGTTGATAGAAGTCCCCTGTAGTGGTTTGGCTTGTTTCCTTGTCTGCTTGGCATCAGCATTTGCTAATGATCTGACAATCCGGCACGCAGCACACAGTTCATTCTCCGGCACAAACGCCAGCGATAACTTCCCCTTTGCCAGGTCGCAGTCGCGGCACCGTTTGATGGTGTAGGGGTTGTAGTCGGGGAAAGTCTTTTGTTCTATTCCAGGATTGAAATGAAAGATGCCCTTTGTGTCCTTTCCTGTTGCGAGTTCTCCGAGTTGCATGGCCTCGTCGTGCGGGGTCACGGGATACTTCGACTTCCTCACCTGTACCACCGTGCATCGGCAGTTCCATCCGTTGGGCGGGTAATAGTCGGCCCAGAACGTGTCCGACGGCGGCAGCGTCACGCCGTGGAGCGCGGCGTGTTCCTCGCGCACGCGGTCGTCCTGTGCCGTGCGGTACAGGCCGTGAGGTGACGAGCCTCAAGGGTGACGAGCTGTCGCTTCTTGCCGTGTGGCTGTGGTGCTGCATCGCCAGCGCGTCGAAGCACGACGGTGTGGAGTTCACACTTTCGGTGGAGGATTTCGCCGACAGCGTCACACCCGAGGTGCTCCAGTCCTGGCAGAAGGCCGTGGAAGCGGAAAACCCTACGACGGTGCCTCCGGGGGCACCACAGAACTTGGCCTGACCATCGAGGAGATGCTCGGTCATGCCCTGGGCGTGGCGGGCATCTCCTTTTCCGACTTCTGCATCCTCACTCCTGGCGAGTTTGCTCAGGTGTGCCGCCGCCACCGTGAGCATGAGGAGGAACTGGAGCGTGCGCGGTGGGAACGGATGCGGCTGCTTGCCGCCATCACCGTGCAGCCGCACTGCAAGAAAAAGATTACTCCGGAAAAGCTGCTTCCTCTTCCCTGGGATAAGGGGCGGGGAAGAGAAAAAGAAAAGATGAAAATCTTAAAGGAGAGCAGCCGTGAAAGGATGATGGAAGTGGCGAGGCGGAGTGCTACCCGTCGTACCGACCATGATCAATAAGGCCCTTGTCTTCGTCGTCAGGAATCACCGCCCACAAAAATAGGATGAAGGTAACTCCAAAGATCAAACCGGAAATAAAACCGACCCTCAGTGAAGTGGGTGTTTGTAAACACAAAGCAAACACCATCACCGAAAAGGAGATGGAAACCGTTGCCCACAGCAACATGAACAGGAAATTCTTTATCTTTTTCAGCATGTCGTGATGTTTACCTGCTGCAAATATATTCAATATTAACCGATAATCCAAATTTTCCTCCAAAAAAATGGCAAAGGAAGTAAAATTCACCATCAAACTGAACGTTGACGGCAAAGAGCAAGTGGTCGATGCCACTACCGACGTGCAGAAACTCTCCGAGGAATTAGGCTTCGCCAAGACCCGTTCCGATGAGATGCGCAACTCGTTGCTCAAGATGAACAACGTGACGCAGACTCTTCAGAACGTGTTTGCCGGCTTGCAGCAGATTACGGGACAGCTGCAGGAGTACTTAGGTGCCTACTCCATACAGTCAGAGGCCGAGACGAAACTGGCCAACAACATGCGCAACACCATGGATGCCCGCGAGGAGGACATCCAGAGCATCAAGGACCTGTGTTCAGCCCAGCAGGATCTCGGAGTCATCGGCGACGAGGTGCAACTGTCCGGGGCTCAGGAACTGGCCACTTATCTGGAGAAAAAATCCAGTCTGGAAAAGCTCATCCCGGTGATGAACGACATGGCCGCCGCGCAGGATGATGGAAGTGTGGCGGCGTAGTGCTACCCGTCGTACCGACCATGATCAATAAGGCCCTTGTCTTCATCATTGGGAATCAACACGCAAAGCAAGATGACAAACGAAAGACCAAAAACGATTCCGGCAAGAAAACTTTCCACGGTCATTTTAGTGAAAAAGCCGTAGATCATCCAGACAAAAGAGACGATGACCGTCGCTAATAACATGAGAAATAAGAAGTTTTTCAACGTTTCCATGGATGTACCGGTTGATTGTCCGCCCCAAAGATGACGCTATCGCTGCCATTTCTTCTCTTCTTCATACTCTTTGTCGCCCGGCTCGTATTCGAACAGTGTGTCCGGTCCTTGCCTATCCAAGAGACCGTATTTGTCGGAAAAGGCTCTCAAATATATGCCGATGCTCCAGACTACGGAGAAAACGAGGATGATGAGGCTGACGGCACAGACATCATACGAAGCTGTGTACCATGAGAGGGCTGCCAGCATGAAGGAGAGCAGTGCCACGAAGATGCAGGCGAAGAGTTTCTTACCTCGTTTTTTGAGTTTCATATCTATTTTTTTGCAAATATAAGAAAAAAAAACGATAAAGCATGCCTAATCCCGTAACTTTTAAGATAAAAATCCTGGTTGACGGCAGAGAAAGGGTTGTCGAGGCGACTACGGATGTCGCGACCTTTGCCGTCAGTCGTCAGTCCATGCGGTGGAGATAATCTTCGAAGGAGTATTCGCGGAGAAGTTCGACGGTGCCGTCAGCATGGCGAATGGCGATGGAAGGATGCTGGATGCCATTGAACATGTTGGTCTTAACCGTGGTGTAATGAATCATGTCCTCGAAAATGAGTTCCTCACCAATCTGCAGTTCATGGTCGAAACGCCAATAACCCATAAAGTCGCCGGAGAGGCAACTGTTGCCGCCTAACCGATAGAGGTGAGTGGTGAGAGGTGAGGGATGAGGAGTATCGAGGATTTCCGCACCGCGAACTTCGGGCGTATAGGGCATTTCGAGACAGTCAGGCATGTGACATGTGAAGCTCACGTCGAGGATAGCAGTTCGTATGTTTTTGTTTTCCACAATATCAACTACGTGTGCCACCAATTCGCCTGTCTGCCAGGCGAAAGCACTTCCTGGTTCGAGTATTATCTTTAAATGCGGATAGCGGCTGTGGAAGTCATTGAGCAGTTGTTTAAGCAAAGGGATGTCGTAATCGGAACGTGTCATAAGATGACCACCGCCGAAATTGATCCATTTAATTTGTGGGAACCACCGCGAGAAATGACGTTCTATATGTTGAAGCGTGCGTTGAAACACATCCGAACCACTCTCACAATGGCAATGGCAGTGGAAGCCCTCGACAAGAGCAGGTAGTTGGTCAGGTAGTTGGTCGTCAGTGACGCCGAACCGTGTTCCCGGGGCACATGGGTTATAGATATCTGTTCCCACCTCGGAATACTCCGGATTGACGCGCAGTCCGAAACTCAGTTGCCGGTTTGCCTGCTTTGCCCGTTCCGCCAGTCGTGAGAACTGTGACAACGAGTTGAACGTGAGGTGTGAGGAACAGCGTGCTATGTCCTCGATTTCATGGTCAGTATAAGCAGGTGAATAGGTGTGGCACGGACTACCAAAGTACTCATAACCCATTCGTGCCTCGTTGAGCGAACTGGCTGTGGTGGCGTGGATATACTCGCGGAAAATGGGAAATGTCTTCCACAGAGCAAAAGCCTTGAAAGCCAGGATAATTTCCACGTCTGTTTCTTTCGCTACCGTGGTGATGAGTTGTAGATTTCGACGGAGTTTGTTCTCATCTATGATGTAATAGGGAGTTTTCATGAGTGATGAGTGATGAGTGATGAGTGACGAGTTACGAGTGATGAGTTACGAGAGATGGGTGATGAGTTACGAGTAATGAGTTACGAGAGATGGGTGATGAGTTACGAGTAATAAGTGATGGAAAGTTTATATTGGCAAAAATACAAAAAATACGAAAATGCCCCAATTTTATCTGGATAAAATTTGGGTGTTAAGGTATATTTTAATAATTTTGCAAGTGGTATGAAACTTGTTGTGATGACCCGTCCCACATTTTTTGTGGAGGAAGACAAGATATTAGCAGCACTCTTCAACGAGGGCATGGATGACCTGCACCTTTTCAAGCCAGACTCATCCCCCATCTTTCTTGAGCGTCTGCTATCATTGTTGCCAGATGATTATTATCGCAAGATAACGGTCCACAACCATTTCTACCTGAAGACGGAGTTTGGCCTTGGCGGCATCCATTTGGATAGTCCCGAGCAAGAAAAGCCCGACAGCTATAAGGGTAACATCAGTCGTTCTTGCAGCGACCTTTCGATGCTGAAACTGGCAAAGAAAAATTCCAAATACGTATTCTTGCACAACATCTTCGACAGTCTGTCGGATAAGCATCTTCATGCCTCTTTCTCTCCTGAGGATTTACAGGAAGCCTCCAATCAGCGCCTGATAGACAAGCACGTTTATGCCCTAGGGGGCATGTCGATAGATAACATACGCATAGCCAAGGACTTGGGCTTTGGTGGTGTGGTGGTTTGCGGTGACTTATGGAACCGTTTTGACATCCATCATGGAACGGACTACAAAGAGGTGATACAACACTTTGCCAAACTGCGGTCAGCAGCGGGATGAAAGACGTTGAACGTTGAACATTGAACGTTGAACGTTAAGAGATGTTGGAACAGGGTTTTGAAAAAGAGGGGAAAAGAAACTGATAAACTCATAAACTAAATATAACAATGGTCGAGAAAGAATCGTTCATGGTATTTTCCGGTACAGCCACGCGGTACCTTGCTGAAAAGATTTGTCAAAGTTTGGGCTGTCCGTTAGGTAAGTTGCAGTACACCAAATTTTCTGATGGAGAGTTTGCCGTGTCGTATGAAGAGAGCATCCGTGGTCGTGATGTGTTCCTCGTTCAGAGCACCTTCCCCAACAGCGACAACTTGATGGAATTGTTGTTGATGATTGACGCAGCGAAGCGTGCTTCCGCGCGTTGCATCAATGCTGTCATTCCCTATTTCGGTTGGGCCCGTCAGGACCGCAAGGACAAGCCACGCGTGAGTATCGGTGCCAAATTGGTGGCAGACCTGTTGAGTGCCGCCGGTATCAACCGCGTGATTACCATGGACCTTCATGCCGACCAGATACAAGGATTCTTCAATGTACCTGTTGACCATCTGTATGCATCCGGTGTTATCCTCCCCTATATACAGAGTCTGGGTATAGACGATATTTGCATCGCCTCTCCCGATGTCGGCGGTTCGAAACGTGCCAACACCTATGCCAAGTATCTCGGTTGTCCGTTGGTATTGTGCAATAAGACACGCGCCCGCGCGAATGTTGTCGAGAGCATGCAGATCATTGGCGAGGTGGAAGGTAAGAACGTGATTATCGTCGACGACATGGTAGATACCGCCGGCACCATCACCAAGGCTGCCGACATCATGAAAGCCGCTGGAGCCAAGAGTGTTCGTGCCTGCGCATCACACTGCGTGATGAGCGGCCCGGCAAGTGAACGTGTTCAGAACTCCGCATTGGAAGAGATTGTGTTTACCGACTCTATACCTTATTCACACCGTTGCGCGAAGGTGAAACAATTGTCCGTGGCCGAAATGTTTGCTGAGACCATCCGTCGTGTGGTGGACAACGAGAGCATCAGTTCACAGTATATTATTTAGGACCTCCCCTATCCCCTCCCAAGGAGGGGGAAAAGATAGAGGGGGAAACTACGGTAAAACTGACGCATACGGAGGAGGGGGAAGATACAAGTGACGAGTGATGAGTTAGTTAGGGACGTTGAAGGTTGACTATAAAAAATGAGGAAATGTATTGTTGTTGCCATTGTATCGTTGTTTGGGTTGCTGTTCAGTTGTCAGCCTAAGCAGGGGAGCAATTATACCCTTTCCGGCACAGTGGCCGACATGGCCGACGGCGACACGCTCTACCTTCTTTCCGGTTTGTCGGAAAGCACCCGTTTCGACACACTCCTTGTCCGACAAGGGCGTTTCCACGCCGAAGGATTTGTTGATGAGCCTTCGCTTTGTTTCCTTTATAACGCCCGTAGCCAAGCTATCATTTCGCCTTTCTTCCTGGAGCCCGGCGTCATCGATATCAACTTTTCATCATCGGGCGATGGCAGCGTGTCGGGCACCGTCATGAACGATGCGCTTCAGGCATTGAACGATTCGGTGTTGGGGTACGGCAACCAGATGAGTGCCGTCATGACCTCGATGTATGGCGAATCGCCCACGAAGTCGGAGCAACAGTCAGCCCTTTCCCGTCTCGACACCCTCACTTTGCGAAAGAACCAATATCTCTACCTTGCTGCCGAGCAGAACATCACCAACGAGTTGGGCTATGCCATCCTGACCTATTTCGACGATGACTCGTTCAGTCGCGAACAGCGCCAATCGCTCATCAGTCAGTTGCCTGCATCGATGCGCTCACGGCCTCGCATCCAAGAGATGGAACAGGCTCTGACCGAGCCCGAGGGGGTAACCACCCTTCCCGACCTCCGTCTGTCCACCTCACGTGGCAGCAATGTTTCATTGATGGAAGAAGTAGGTAAGTCTTCATACACCATCATTGATTTCTGGGCCAGCTGGTGCGCCCCAGGTCTTCGCGAGATGCCTAAACTGTCACGTCTGTACCACCGTTACCGTGACCATGGTGTCGAGTTAATCGGCATCTCTTTGGACTTGGATTCCAACGAGTGGCATCGCACGATTGAGCGAACAGGGCAGACATGGCTTCAGTTGTCCGACCTTAAGGGTTGGGAGGGAGGAATTGCCGAGTCGCTGCATATTCAAGCTATTCCCCACACTCTGTTGGTTGACAGTAGCGGCAAAGTGTTGGCATCCGGGCTTTCAGCAGAGGAACTAGAGGTTTATCTGGAACAGGTGATGTTCTAGGGAAATTATAAGATTAAAAAATTAAAAGATTATAATAATAGAGGTTGGGACAATATTTAACAAACCACCCCCATGGAAGATTAAAAGATTAGATAAAAATAGAGGTTAGGACACTCCTCCATTGGAAAAGGAGGGGAATGTTATAGAGAAAAAGAGTTAGATTGTTATAAGAAGACTGTTATAAATCAAAAGCGAGGTGCAATTGCACCTCGCTTTTGATTATTGAGTGTTGTAATTATATTATGATATTTTATAACCAGCGGACATAACAGAAGTCCTGACGGTGAGGCAGTTTGTCGTTCTTGGGGAACATACGCGCTGCAATCTTGTAGGTACCAGCTGTATCCGGCTCGTCGGTCATCTCGAAAGTATAGAGATTGGCCTCTTTCTTCACCAATTTGAATGGTATCACCTTCGCCACATGTTCGGCACCGTTATTGTCAGTAGCAACTACCACCAATTCAAGTCCGATGGCATCGTCGAGTCCTTGTTCGTCAATTACATACTTAACGTGGAAAGGTACGCCTGTTTCCAATCCCGTCTCCACCGTCGTTGCTTCTGCGGAAACTACACTGATGGCATCCCAACGTTCTGCCACCGTCTCTTTCCAAGCTGCTATTTCCTTGGCAAGCATGTTACCATTGGCCTGCAGTTTGGCGGAACGTTTTGCCAACTTGTTATAGAACTTCGAATAGTAGTCGTCAAGCTGTCGCTTCATGGTGTAATGCGGAGCGATGGTAGCGATGGAGTTCTTGATGGTCTTCACCCAACCTGTGCTATAACCCTTCTTGTTCTTGTCGTAATAGAGAGGAATGATCTCGTTTTCGAGCAGTCCATAGATAGTGGCTGCGTCGAGTTGGTCTTGATAGGCTTGGTTCTCGTAGGTACGTTTCTCCGTGAGAGCCCAACCGGCACCCTCGCGGTAACCTTCAAGCCACCATCCATCGAGCACGGAGAGGTTGACCACACCATTCATCTCAGCCTTTTCACCAGATGTTCCCGATGCCTCAAGCGGACGGGTAGGCGTATTCATCCAGATATCGACACCCGACACCAGTCGGCGTGCGAGTTGGAAGTCATAATCCTCGAGGAAGATGATTTTGCCCAAGAACTCTGGCCGTTGGCTAATTTCATATATTTTCTTGATAAGGCCTTGACCGGCACCATCGGCGGGGTGTGCCTTACCCGAGAAGATGAACTGTACCGGATGCTCGGGATCATTGACGATTTTTGCAAGACGGTCGAGGTCGGTGAAGAGCAGGTGAGCCCTCTTATATGTGGCAAAGCGTCGGCAGAAGCCAATCATCAGCGCATTGGAATTGATTTTCTGCAGCAGAGAAACGACGCGTGAGGGGTCGCCTTGGTTCTTGAGCCATGTCTCACGGAACTTGTCACGTATATATTTGACAAGTTTCTCCTTGAGTGCCATCCTCGTTTTCCAAATCTCCTCGTCGGGCACATCATAAATGGCATGCCAAATCTGCTCGTTAGACTGGTCGCTCATGAACGACTCGTCGAAATATTTGGCATAGAGTTTTCTCCATTCCGTGGCAGCCCATGACGGGAAGTGAACACCATTGGTAACATATCCCACATGGTTTTCCTCGGGATAATAGCCTTGCCAGATAGGAGCGAACATTTTCTGGCTCACCCATCCGTGAAGTTTACTCACACCGTTCACCTCCTGACAGGTATTACAAGCGAAGGTGGACATGCTGAATTTCTCAGAGTGGTCGTTGGGGTTCTGTCGTCCCATGCCGATGAACTCATCCCAAGAGATGCCAAGCATGGCAGGATAGCCACTCATGTATTTTCCGAACAATCCTTCGTCGAAATAGTCGTGTCCGGCAGGCACCGGTGTGTGGCAGGTGTAAAGGCCCGAAGCACGCACCAGTTCCATAGCCTGGTTGAATGACAAGCCTTCTTGTACATAGTCGCACAGTCTTTGCAGGTTGCATAGAGCGGCATGTCCTTCATTGCAATGATATATCTGTTTCTTTATACCCAGTTTTTTCAGTGTCAACATACCACCGATACCCAGGAGGATTTCCTGTTTGAGACGGTTCTCCCAGTCGCCGCCATAGAGCGAGTGAGTAATCGGTTTGTCAAACTCCGAGTTCATCTCATTGTCGGTATCGAGCAGGTAGAGCGAGATGCGTCCTACATTTACTCTCCATACGTAGGCGTGCACCTGATAATTCATATAAGGTACATCGACGACGAGAGGATTACCCTCAGCGTCGAGCTGCCTTTCTATGGGCAGAGAATTGAAGTTCTGCGCCTCGTAGTTGGCTATCTGCTGTCCTTCCATGTTCAGTGACTGACGGAAGTACCCAAAGCGATAAAGGAATCCCACGGCACACATGTCCACATTGCTGTCGGAAGCCTCCTTGAGGTAATCGCCGGCCAACATACCGAGACCGCCGGAATATATCTTGAGGACTTGGTTAAGACCGTATTCCATGCTGAAATATGCCACGGAAGGTCTCTTGGTGTCCGGTTTAACATCCATATATTTGCGGAACAGGTCGTAAACCTCTTTGACCTTTTTCATGATGGCCTTGTCTTTCACCAGTTCCTCTTTTCTATCGTAGCTGAGACGTTCCAGTAACATTACGGGGTTGTGTCCCACCTCTTCATACAAATCTTCATCCAAGCTTTTCCAGAGATTTCTGGCCTGATAGTTCCAAGCCCACCACATGTTATGTGCCATTTCATCGAGGCACTGTAATTGTTGTGGCAGACGCGATTTCACCGCAACCTCCTTCCATTGAGGAGTATTCACGTAATCTGCTTTGATTTTCATATATGTTATTTTT
Source organism: Prevotella sp. (assembly GCA_017548605.1). Classification (GTDB taxonomy): domain Bacteria; phylum Bacteroidota; class Bacteroidia; order Bacteroidales; family Bacteroidaceae; genus Prevotella. Next base: position 95,586 of record JAFYZT010000011.1, read on the forward strand.
AATTGGGAGTTAAAATGGAAGTTAAATTTGTAGTTATAGTTGTTGGTTCATTCTTTGTTGTGCCTTTCGCAGTGCGATGTCGTAAGCTTCATAATAGTAAGTTATGAAATGGCTCCAAAGGGCTTTCTCCGACAGTTTCTCAGCATTACTTCTGGCTTTTCTCACCTGATAATCACTGAATTTGGAAAATTCAACGACAGTGTCTTTGATAGCATCGGCCACTTCAGAATAATTATAGTCTGTGCGATGTATTACCTTCACGCCATCGATGATATTGTTTTTCTGTTTGTTCTCGTTGAGGGCCCACAGTCCGAATCCTGCCAGGTCGGTTGTGACACATGGCACTTTGAAAGCCACGGCCTCGAGTGGTGTATATCCCCACGGCTCATAATAAGAAGGATAAATGCACAGGTCTTTGCCGAGCACAAGGTCATAGTAAGACATATTCAGTATGCCATCGTCGCCAGTGAGGTAACATGGAAGGAAGATGAGTTTCACCTTGTCTTCCTTTCTATTCCACATATTCAGGAACTTCAGCATACCGAGTACGTTATCATGACTCATGTTGTGCAACCAGTGGGTCACGAGGGGTACTTCAAGTGGTGTGTCGTATCGTTTGTTGGTATTGAGTCGTTCCACGAGGTCTTTTCTCGGTTCTCCCACCCATCCCGGCACCTCGATAAACGCCAGTACCGTCTTTTCGAGCTCGTTCACCCTGAGCAGTCTGTTCATCGCCTCGATGTACACATCGACCCCTTTGTTGCGGAATTCGTATCTTCCACTGGTGGAAACGATGAGTACGTTATCGTCGAGGGCTGTTCCCATCAGGGCGTTGGCCATGTCGATAAGCTTCTTACGCGCTGCTTTCCTTTTCTTGGTGAATGCCGCCCCTTTTGGCACGAAATTATTTTCGAACCCATTCGGGAGGATAACATCGACCGGTTTGTCGAGCAGTTCCTTGCATTCATTTGCCGTTATCTCACTAACAGTCGTGAAGCAGTCGACATGATGAGCCGTTTGTTTCTCGATGGAGTGCTTGCTCTGCATATTGAGTTCACCGGCCATTTGGTCGCCATTGTAGGCAAACAGGTAGTCATACAGCGGTTTATTATTTCCCGCAATACTTCTTCCTATGCTTGTAGCATGGGTAGTGAAAAGCGTGGCTATCTGCGGTAGTTCATGCTGTATATACAGCAGTCCCAATCCGGTCATCCATTCATTGCCGTGGAACACCACTTTCTTTGTTTCGTCGAGGTTGTTCTTATAGAAGCTCTCCACGACTTTTGCAGCAGCATAGGAGAACATAGACGCCTCGTCGTAGTCACCATAAGCATGGAGACTGTCCACCTGATAGCATTCCCACAAATGTCCATAGATAGCATCTTTCATCTGGTAGAAAGGCGTAAAGTCGACAAGTATGGCCACGGGCAGCCCGGGCACGTCCCATCTACCCACCTTTACACGAAGGCCTTCTTCTTCCGCCTTTTCTTTCCATTGTGCGAAAAGGTTTTTGTCCTCTTTGAAATAAGGGCTGTTTTTTTCTTTCCAACAATCGGGTCCTATAAAGACTATTCTGTCTTCCATTGCTTCTTGCAATGTCTTGGCCCTTGTTGAAAGGACAGTATAAATTCCTCCTACCTTATTACAAACTTCCCAACTTGCTTCAAAAATATAATCGGGAAATAAAAGATTTTTTGCCATTCAAAAGTCATGTACTACAATAACCGCTGCAAAGATACTTAAAAAATAGTAAAAAGTAACATATCAATGCTTTATTTTTCGCAATGTACCTCATTTCTTGATTTATAATATTTCAATTTTCTAAAGAGAGACGGCACCTCAACCATCCATCATTAACCCCATCATTTTTGGAATATCTTTGTTTTAGTTAAAATTCTATCGCCCGAAAAAGTAAATTCATTCACATTTCCCTCGCATAATCGAAATTTTGCACTATCTTTGCGGCGTTGAACTAACATTGTAGCACAAAAACCGAACATCACATGCGAAAAACGTTCATATACACTTTGCTGGTGAGTCTTTTCCTCATTGTCAGCCAGTCGATGCGGGCACAGGATAATGTCCGTCCGTTTGAGGGAAAGTATTACAACGAAGAATATCAGGTTTATCTTCATTTGAACTTTTATGACAAAGACATGGAGGTAAGCGGACAAGAGTATTTAGGTCCTCTGCCCGGCTATTTCAGTGCCAAGCGTGATACTCGTCTGTGGATGATTGTAGAAGCAGAGTTAATCAATGAAAGCAAAGCTCACACCACATTCATCAATGACTTTGGCAGTGAAGATTTTGAGGCGGATTTAACCATAGGCAAAGATGGCAGCTTAACTTTGAAGCGCCTCGAAGGTTCAACACTGAAGATTGTTGTTAACAATAAGTATGTGAAATTGCCCAAGGAAGTGGTATTTAAGAGGGAATAGTGGAGGTATAGTGGCTATAGATACTATAGATGCTATAGAAGCTATAGATGCTATAGATGCTATAGAGAACTGTAGCAGCCTCAGCCAGGAGGAAAACCCCAAAAAACGAAGGAAGCGCACCCGTGAAGGATGCGCTTCCCGTATGAAAAAGGGGGCGGCTACCTACTCTCCCGCATTGCATTGCAGTACCATCGGCGCAAGCGGGCTTAACTTCTCTGTTCGGGATGGGAAGAGGTGGGACCCCGCCGCGATAACCACCCGGTATGGGGGACACGTCGCGAG
>JAFYZT010000012.1 GCA_017548605.1 Prevotella sp.
ATCCTTTCCGGTGATACGATTTTCAGTTTCAGCATATACGTCAACCTTTGGCCTGTTCGAGCAATCGTTTACCTTTCTCCTTGGCATCGTCGATAGTACCCACGTTGAGGAACGCCTGTTCCGGCAGGTCGTCGACTTCTCCGTCGAGAATGGCGTTGAATCCCTTGATGGTATCTTCGATGGACACCATGACACCCGGCAGACCAGTGAACTGTTCGGCCACCGAGAACGGCTGTGAGAGGAAACGTTGCACACGGCGTGCACGGTTCACCGTCAGTTTATCCTCGTCGGACAACTCGTCCATACCCAAGATGGCAATGATGTCTTGCAGTTCGTTGTAACGTTGCAGTATCTGGATAACCCGTTGTGCGCAGTCGTAGTGTTCTTTTCCCACAATGAGTGGATCGAGGATACGTGATGTCGAGCCCAGCGGGTCGACAGCCGGATAAATACCCAACTCTGCGATTTTACGTGAAAGCACCGTTGTAGCATCAAGGTGTGTGAAGGTTGTAGCCGGAGCCGGGTCGGTAAGGTCGTCCGCCGGCACATACACCGCCTGTACGGAAGTGATAGAGCCTTTCTTCGTCGAAGTGATGCGCTCCTGCATCGTACCCATCTCCGATGCCAATGTAGGTTGATATCCCACGGCCGACGGCATACGTCCGAGCAACGCCGACACTTCAGAACCAGCCTGTGTGAATCGGAAGATGTTGTCGATGAAGAAAAGAATGTCGGCAGCAGCACCGTCTTTTCCACCACTGTCACGGAATGTCTCAGCCACCGTCAGTCCAGAGAGGGCCACAGAGGCACGAGCGCCCGGTGGTTCGTTCATCTGTCCGTACACCAGCGTAGCCTGACTTTTCTTCAGTTCTTCGGGGTCGACGAGCGAGAGGTCCCATTTTCCCTCGTCCATGGCCTCTTTGAACTTTTCGCCATAGCGCACCACGCCACTCTCAATCATCTCTCGAATGAGGTCGTTACCCTCACGGGTACGCTCACCCACACCAGCGAAAACGGAGAATCCATTGTGGCCTTTGGCGATGTTGTTGATCAATTCCATGATGAGCACCGTCTTTCCAACACCTGCACCACCGAAGAGGCCGATCTTACCACCCTTCATGTAGGGTTCAAGCAGGTCAATCACCTTAATGCCCGTTGAGAGCACTTCTTTCTGTGTGGACAATTCCTCAAATTTCGGTGCTTCACGATGGATAGGATATGCCCCTTCCATGTCAAGTTGTTCCATGCCGTCGATAGGTTGTCCGATGACATTGAGCATACGTCCTTTGATTTGGTCGCCAGCCGGCATGAGGATAGGATATCCTGTCGTAATAGCTTCGAGTCCACGTTGCAATCCGTCAGTGTTGTCCATGGCGACGCATCTGACGGTATCTTCGCCAATATGCTGTTGTACCTCTATAACGAGGTCACGGCCGTCGGGACGTACGACGCGTAAGGCATCATGGATTTTTGGCAGCACTTTCTCCGCATCCTGTCCCTTTGTATCATAGTAGACGTCAATGACGGGACCGATGATTTGGGAAATGTGCCCATTAATTTTAGACATAAGCAGATATGATTAAATTGTTAATATTATCAAGGATTTGTTTAACTTCGCAAAGTTACAAAAAAGAAATGTATTCGCACAACAAATGCCGTGAATTTTTAGATGCTTAGTTCATCAAGCACCTTGATAAGTTTTTTGTCGAATGGTTTATCACTTCTTATTGCCTCACTCAGCGGTACATACACCACTTCGTTGTTTCTGACACCAATCATTACATTGCGTTGCCCTTGCAGTATAGCTTCTATAGCTCCCACGCCTGTTCGACTGGCGAGAATGCGGTCGTGAGCTGTCGGACGTCCTCCACGTTGCAAATGTCCAAGTATGGACACGCGCACATCGAAATTCGGGAATTCTTTTCTTACGCGTTCCGCATAATAAAGAGCTCCGCATTTGGGACTTTCCGAGACGATAACGATACAGCTCTTCTTTGATTTTCTGATGCCCCTTTCCATAAATCGCGCCAACTGGTCAACATCAGTAGAGTCTTCCGGTATGATAGCCGCCTCGGCACCGCTTGCTATGGCACTGTTCTGTGCAAGGAATCCCGCGTCACGTCCCATTACTTCAACGAAGAAGATTCGTTCGTGGCTCTGTGCGGTATCACGTATGCGGTCTACACAATCCATGATGGTGTTCATGGTAGTATCGTAACCGATAGTTGAGTCGGTGCCATATAAGTCGTTATCTATGGTTCCCGGCAGTCCGATACAACATACATCATATTCCTGTGCAAAGTGCATGGCACCAGTGAGCGAACCATTGCCTCCAATGACGATGAGTGCATCGATACCATGTTTAACCATGTTGTCATAGGCTTTTTGTTTTCCTTCGGGCGTCATGAATTCCTTGCTACGCGCCGTTTTTAGGATTGTGCCGCCTGACATGATGATGCCACTGACATTTTCCGTTGTGAAAGGCTTAATCTCATCATTGATAAGTCCGTCGTAGCCACGATAGATGCCCATGATATTGAAACCATTGCAAATGCCCGCACGTGTGACGGCACGGATTGCTGCGTTCATGCCCGGCGCATCACCGCCAGAGGTCAATACACCAATTGTTTTTATTCTTGCCATATTGTTGTTTAGTTTTGAGGTTTGAGGTTTTGAGAGAGAATGACAAACCACCCCTATCCCTCCTTAAAATAAGGAGGAGAATAGTAACTTAGACCTCCTTGTGTATTATTAGTTTTATTCAACGTTCAATGTTCAATGCCAAACATTAAATGTTCAACGTTCAATGTTCAACGTTCAACGTATTAGATGGTGAAGGCGAGAAGGATAAGACCCGCTATCCATCCGATGAGTGCATTTACACCCACTTTTCGGAAGAACCAACCCACTCTGACGTGTTCCATTTTCATGAACGCTATGCCACTCATAGAGCCGATGACCATGATGTTTCCACCCGCTGCTACAGCAAAGGAAATCATTTTCCAATATGCGCCGTTTTGCGCATAGTCGGTGATTGTGGAAAGTGCAGTGCCTTCCATTCCACTGACAGCATGGAACGAAATAAAGCTCATGGCAGTTGCGAAATTGTCGAGTACCGTGCTGAATATTCCTATGATGCCACCCATGATCCATACATTATGGATATGTTTGTCGCAGATGTTAGCAAGCCATCCAATAGCTCCCGTTTCCTTCACCACTCCTATTGCCAGCATGATGCCCAGCACAAAAAGCATCATCTGAATCACACCATATTGAAGGGCCAATGGTTTGCGGTTGGAGGTCATCTTGTCGATGCGCATGAGTTTTCTGTTGAAAATTTCGTTGACAACCCACAGCACAGAAAGCACGCATGTTGCACCAAGGAACGGACTGAGTTTTGTGATGTTATGGAAGGTAGGAATGAACCACAGTCCACCTATTCCCACGAAAAGCATAACAACACGTTGCCATACATTGAGGTTAGTGTCGTCGCCCCTGTACGGCATCTGCCGCCATTCAATGTCAACCCTTTCCGGTAACGCCCTACCGAGCAAGAACGTAGGCACCGCCCATAGCGCAATACATGGAAGGAGGAGTGAGAAGGAGAAATTGGATGCCGTTACCGCCTCCATGTTCCAGAGCACCAGGCCTGTAGGGTCACCTATGACGGTGAGTGCCCCTCCGCTATTTGCCGCCAGTACGATAGCGCTGCCATAGATGAGTCGTTGGCTACGAGTCGGGATGAGTGAACGCATGATGACCAGCATCATGACCGTTGTCGTCACATTATCGAGGTTGGCAGAGAGGAGGAACGTCACTGACGTGAGTGCCCACAACAGCCGACGGCTTTTTCTTGTCTTTACCCATGACGAAATGAAATCGAAACACCCGTTGTTATTCAATATCTCAACGATGGTCATAGTAGCGAGCAGGAAGAGCACGACTTCGGCCGCCCTACCCACATATTTTAGGAAGATTTCCTGAGCGATGTATTGTTTTACCGCCGTGCTGGTGGCCACGGCCCCGTTGAGGAAATCGACATATTCGCCATTATGCTGGCTTGTGACAAAGTCAGTACCCCAGCAGATATAGAGCACCCATCCCACTGTGCCGGCGAAGATTGCGACAGCCGCCTTATTAACGTTTGTAATCTTCTCTGTGGAAATGAGCACAAACGCCATCAGTAATATGGCAACGAGGATAAGAGTCATTGAGGGTTTAAAGTTTATATCAACTGCAAAGATAGGGTAAAACAAAGAGAAATGCAAAATAAAACGACATTAATTTTGCATTTCTCTTGTTTCTGGACTGGTTTTATATTGATTAAAGTTTTTTGAAGTTAAGAAGTTATTGCGGCTAAGCCGCTCTGAAGTTAAAAGCCAATACCCCAGTCCGACGTTTATTGTCGGATAGGAGCCACCAATGAGTGGATGTAACCAGCGAAATAGACTTTTTACTCATTATCAATGAAAAAAAGAATGATTAAGGAACAACATATTGAAAAAAACGCTATATTTGCAGATGTTAACCCGAACAATTTAAAAACACATCACAACACCTTAAATTTTCGATGATGGAAACACAGCCATTACCCACCATTCAAGAAGTGTTCACTTGGATGCGCAAGCTTTACGATGAGAGTTATGCCGGATTGACCCGTTTGGAGCGCGGCGAACAGCACATGTACGGTACAATGGTCACCACCCCAAGCGACAAAAAATTCATTGTCCGCATGTTAGATGAAACCAGCCAGGTTCGCGACACCCAGAAATTGGCCCGAAGAGTGAAAGACCTTATTGACCAATACGGCATTCCCAAGTTTTTGGGTGGTACTGACCACGCCCTCTTCTGGATGTATCAGAAGTTTGCCTACCTGCCCTTGTTCAACTGGGCCGCTGTGCCCATCATCAAATGGCGTCTGCGTAGAGACACCAGTCGGGTGATTATCAATGCCGCCCGTCCGAACCTGACGAAACACCTTGCCACCCGTTTTCAAGAAGACGTTGGCCAGAATGTTAACCTATTGGGTGAGGTCGTGTTAGGAGACGGTGAAGCCGACAAACGCTACCTGTCCTATTTGGAAGCGTTAAAAGAACCCGATATCAATTATATCTCAGTGAAGATTTCCGGCATCTACGCACAGACTCACGCATTGAACTATAAGGAAAGTTTCCCTGAACTCATCCGTCGTATGTCAGCGTTGTACCAAGCCGCCATCGACAACCCCTACACCACCCCATCTGGTGAGACTCGTCCGAAGTTCATCAACCTGGACATGGAGGAATACAAAGATGCCCACTTGACGATGAAGCTGTTCAAAGATGTTCTATCCCTACCCCAGTTCAAAAACTACGAGGCGGGCATTGTGGTTCAGGCCTACCTGCCCGATGCCTGGGATTTCCAGAGCGAGTTGTTGGAGTTTGCCCGGAAGCGTGTTGCCGAAGGAGGTTCTCCCATCAAGATGCGTATCGTGAAAGGCTGTAATCTTGACATGGAGAACATTGTCAGTGACCTTCGCGGCTGGCCCAACCCCGTGAGGAGCAACAAGACAGAGGTGGATGCCAATTATCTGCACATCATCGAACGCGGCTTGAAGCCCGAGAATGCGAAGGTGCTGCATATAGGCATGGCCTCGCACAATCTTTTCACCATCTCCTATGCCTACCTGCTGACCGAAAAGTACCAAACGCCGAAGGACTGTTTCTGTTTCGAGATGTTGGAAGGTATGGCCAACCATGTGTGGCGTGCCCAGAAAAAATTGGGAAACCACGTCATCCTCTATACTCCCGTTGTGAAAAAAGAGCATTTCCTCAACGCCATCTCTTATTTAGTAAGGCGCATGGATGAAAACACCGCCCCTGACAATTTCCTCACCCACTCCTTCTCGTTGAAACCCGACACCAAGGAATGGCATGATTTGGAACAACAGTTCATCGATGCCTATAACATGAAAGATAACCTCACCCACGAGCCCACGCGCACTCAGGACCGCAACAAGCCCTACGAAGGTCAGGTGCTTCGTGATGAGATGTTGAACGAGCCCGACACCGATTTCGACCGTTTCTGTAACCAAGAATGGGTGGAGAAGATATTTGCCAAATGGAAGTCCGACGGCAAGATGAGCGGTGAGAAAGCCTCCTGGGGCAACTGGCATCCCGGGCAGCTATTGCCCACACAGATAGGCAACGAATTAGTATATAATGATGACCATGTGAGTTATTACGACCGTTCCCAGGAGGGAGATATCAAAATCTGTGAGATGTCACGTGCCAATAAAACGCAGACCGAGCGTATTCTTGCCATTGCCGCCCAGGATTCCGGCGGTTGGCGTAAGACTACCATAGATGAACGTCATGCCATCATGTATAAGGCTGCCAACCTATTAGGACAGATGCGCGGTGATTTGAACGGTTCGATGTGTGCCATCACCGGCAAGACCATCGAGGAAGCCGATGTCGAGGTGAGTGAAGCCATCGACTACTGCCGTTTCTACACCACGACGATGAAGAAATACGCGCAGCTTGATGACATTGACATGAAGGCGAAGGGAGTGGTGTTAGTCCTGTCACCCTGGAATTTCCCCTGCGCCATCCCTTGCGGCGGTATCGTTGCCGCCCTGGCTTCCGGTAACACCTGTATCCTGAAGCCAGCCACCGTAGCTGCTCCTGTAGCCTGGTTATTTGCCAAAGCCTTCTGGGATGCCGGTGTGCCAAAAGAAGCCCTTCAAGTAGTCATCACCGATCGTGAAGCCACCCCGTTGCTCACATCGTCGTCTTTGGTACAACACATCATCTTGACCGGTGGCACCGATACCGCCCAATCGATTGCCAAGGCCAATCCCCGCAAATCGTTGTCTGCCGAGACCGGTGGTAAGAACGTGATGATACTCTCTGCCAAGGGTGACCGCGACCATGCCATCATGAATGCCTGCCGCAGCGCATTCGGCAATGCCGGTCAGAAATGTTCTGCCTGTTCACTGCTATTGGTAGAGCGTTCGGTTTACGACAATCCCGAGTTCTTCGAAAAATTGAAAGACTGCGCTTCTTCGCTTAAGGTCGGCGGTGTGTGGAATGCCGGCAATATTGTCGGTCCAATGATTACCAACAAGAATGAGAAACTGCAGAAAGCCTTCGAGTTGGCACCCGGCGAGCGTTGGCTTATTGCCCCCGAGTTTGTTGATACCAAGAAATACATATTGAAACCCACCATCAAAGTGAATGTTAAGCCCGATTCCTTCACTTTCCGCACTGAGTTATTCGCTCCTTTACTGGCTGTTGCTCCCTACGACACGCTGGAAGAAGCCGTCGCGTTGGTCAACGGTCTTGATTACGGCCTGACCAGCGGTCTGCAATCACTTGATGAGCAGGAACAGAGATATTGGAAGAACCACGTGGAAGCCGGCAACCTATACATCAACCGAGGTATCACCGGTGCCGTGGTAAACCGTCAACCATTCGGTGGCATGAAGTTATCAGCCTTCGGACCTGGTCTTAAAGCCGGAGGCCCTAATTACTGTATGCAGTTCATGACCATCTCCGACAAAGTCGGCATCGCGACCGACTATAAGAAGTCGTATGCCGAATGGTATGAGAGAGAGTTTGCCCACGCCCGAAACATCCAACCCCAGATACGCGGTGAGCAGAATGTGTTCCGCTATCTGCCATTGCAGCGAGGTATGGTATTACGACTGTTTGGTGACGAGACATTGGAGCATATTCAGATGGTACAGTTAGCTGCCCGGACCGTGGGCACACCTCTGACCATCTCCGTAAACGCCGACCATCCACTTTTGTCGCAGCTCAACGGGGATGTTGTGGAAGAGAATCTGGAAGCATTCTGTGAAGGAATGAACCGATATGAGCGTGTGCGCACCATTTCCAAGAATGTACCCGATGCGGTATTTGAAGCCGCCGCCCATTGCGATAGATATATTGCCCAATCGTTACCCGTCAAGAACGGTCGTGTAGAGTTGGCATTATATATTAAGGAGCAGTCTATTTCGAATGAGTATCACCGATATGGTTCACAGATTGAAGTGCCCGATGTGGAGTAACAGATATCGAAACAATCCCCTTCCTTGGCGTCAAGGAAGGGGATTGTTTATATTGGAGGAGATAGAGATTAAAGTTTAAAATTCCTGCATGTGAGTGAATTTATTCCAGAAATTGGCACTCATGTATGACTCTCGTGCTCCACGCGGGATATACAGTGTAGCATTGGACACTACTGCCGGGTCGAAAGCATTCTCCATTGCCGGAGCCCTTTTTGAACGCATCATAATAGCCTGCAAGGGGCAACCGATAAAGGCCATGTTACTTACGCTCTCTAATGTTGCGGGCAACACCACCTGACGTAGGTTAGAATATCCGTGGAAAGCTGCCGTATAAATATGGTGTACTCCATCAAGCACCTCTACTTCATCAAGCGGCAACCCTTCCGGGCATCGTACCAACGTTTCCATGTCGGCGGTATATAGAATACCATCTACCGCTTTGTATTTGGTGCAGTTCACCGTACGGAATTCCCTCAGATTGGGACAGTTAGAAAACGCGTCGTTGGATATTGAGCGTGTCTTGTCGGGAATAGTGATACGTTGCAACATAGAGCATCCATAGAACATACGCGCTGTTATTTGATTGCGATGTGTATAACAGTCTTGGTCGGTGCCCGTTCCGAAGTATCGTCCACCACCGCTCACGATACGTGCCTCAGAGAGGTCAAGGTCTTGTAGCAATCCTTTCGCGCTGCACATATCACGTAGTGTAACGATGTCATCTCCATTAATTTCACCTGTAATTTTCAAGTTAGTCACCGACATCCTAGACGGTCCGAGAGCCTGTGCCAGTCCACCAGCGATGACGTTTACTGTACGCTGCGATTGTGCCATCATGGTGATGGAAGTCATGAGGCAAGCAGCAATAATCAATAGTTTTTTCATTGTTATTTGAAATCTTATTATTTAGGATAATCTAGGATAATGTAGGCATTTCTAGGAAAGCCCAGGGAGTTCTAGGAAAATCTACAGAGTTGCAGGAAAACCTGGGGTTATTCCAGTTGTTGCAGGTATTGTTCTTTTACGTCTTTTTCTATTTCCTCGAGGGTGCGTCCTGGGATGGTAGTGCTTTTGATGAAGACGCAGATAGCAAAAACTACGATGGTCACCCCTACGGTAGCCAGCCAACGCAGCAGTTCGTTGGCTATTGGGATATAGTTATAACTTACGATACCCGCCACCACAGGTATGGCGAACAACAGCCAGTCGGCACCCGACTTCATCTTATAGCCTTCTAGCGTCTGTTGGTATTCTTTATTTTCCGCAAGCAGGCGTTTCCGCTCACGCATCCACGCCTGTTGCTTTTCCTGATCTGACATCAATTTCTATGAGTATAAGAAGTATATTAAATTAGAACACGTGCAGTCCGAGGAATACCATGAGACCATTCATGAGTATCCAGAATATGGCGAACGGCATCGTTTTGCGCATGATTTCACCGTCTTGTCCCTCCATATCACATGCTGCTGTAGCGATGGCGATGCTCTGTGGAGAGAGTAGTTTACCGCCCTCCGAACCAGCACAGTTGGCTGCTGCCAGCCAGTTGGTCTCATTTCCGGTTACGCCGAAGAATGTACCTTGGTGGACGAGTCCCAGGTCGCTCGCGGCTGTAGCCTGCAGTTTACCGAAGAGAATGTTTGCATTGGTGGCAGAGCCCGTGACGAAGGTACCGATGGAGCCAATGAGTGGTGCGAAGAACGGGAAGACGGAACCAGTGAGTTCCACCAAGCCCTTGGCAATGTCGTTGGTCATTCCTGTATTGTTCATCAACATGGCCATGGCCACAAGACAGCAGATGGTTACTACGGTCTTTTGCAGATTGATAGTGGTCTTAGCCAGCAATTTCATCAAGCGTCCAAAGCTCAGACCTTGGATGAGTCCGCCGATGACAGCACCGAGGAAAATCATCAGGCCAGCATTGGAGAGCCAACCGAACTTAAAGGCGTTGCCGATGACGGGGATGTCGAACTTGGTCACCAGCGTGTTGTTAAGCAACTCATTAACTGGTGGCACAATCTTACTGGAGATAAGAATAAAGAAGATGATGAGCGCATATACGCTCCAAGCCTTGAGCGTCTTGGTCACACCAAATTTCTTTTTCTCAACCTTCACGCCCTCGGCATCAGCCTCGGTATTCTTGATAAACAGTTTGTTATAGATGAGCATCGCTATGATGGCAGCCACGGAACCGAGGATAGCAGGTGTCTCAGGGCCAATGAAATGTGCGCAGCAGAACTGCACGGTGATGGAGAAAGCTCCCACGAAGAGCGCTATGGTCAGGTTCTTGAGAATCTTCTTCCGGTCAGTCATCATAAGGATGAGGAACGGCGTGATGAAGAACATGAGTGAAAGCTGCAATATGATGAATGTAGCCACCTCGCAAAGCTCTGCAGGTGTAGCAGCGCCACTGGCAGCCACCTGATTGGCAAGCGTTGTAGCGGGCAGTCCCACGGCGCCAAAGCCTACGGCTACCGTATTGGCCACAAGACAGATAACTGCAGAGAACATCGGTTTGAAGCCTAATCCAATAAGTATGGCAGCAGGTATGGCCACAGCCGTTCCAAAACCAGCCATACCCTCGAGCACACCGCCTAGTCCCCAAGTAAGCAACAGCACAAGCAATCCCTTGTCAGAAGTCATCTGTATGAACTGTGTCTTTATGGTCTCTATTTCCTTCGTCTCACACAATATATTATAGCTGAATATTGCGCAGATAATAATCAGGATGATGGGGAAACAGGCTTTAAGAAAGCCTTCGATGACCGACCAGAGTGTGATGCCAGAGATGCTAACATCAGTATACTTCTCAGGAATGATGCCCATCGCAGGTGCTGCGAATAGTGCAAGGAGAATGGTGACCACAAGAGTTACGATAGCACTCTTATAGCCTGAAACTTTGAATCCCATCATCAAAACTATGAGTAATACGATAGGAATTGCAGAAACTAAAGCTGTCATAGGATTTTCAGTTTTGTATAATAATAAAGGTTATGTAGTCGATTATTAGATTATTTGCTGCAAATATACGATAAAAAAGCGAAAAATACACATTTATTTCATTTTTTTTACTATCTTTGCATAAGATAGACTGCATCTCGGAAAAAAATGGACACATTCTTTTATTTCCGCCGGATATGTATTATCTTTGTAGCAAACAATCTAAAAACCTATAGAGCCTATGACAAACGAAATTCTTAAGGCGTTTAGGCGTATCATTCCATCTGATCGTCTATACACCGACGAGTTGCGTACCCTTGGTTGGGGTACCGACGCCAGTTTTTACCGCCAGATTCCCCAGTTAGTTATCCGCAGTGACAGCGAAGATGAGATTTCTCAGGTTGTGAAGTTGTGCAAGGAGCTTCAACTGCCCTACACGTTCCGTGCCGCCGGCACCTCGTTATCCGGACAAAGTTGCACCGACAGCGTGCTCATCGTTGCCGGCAAGCATTGGGAGAAATATGAGTTGATTGAGTCCAAGGATGGCGAGGACCTGTCCATCCGTCTTCAGCCCGGCATTGTTGGCTCCCGTGTCAATGAGATTCTGAAGCCCTACGACCGTGTATTCCCCCCTGACCCGGCTTCCATTGGATCCGCCATGGTAGGTGGCATTGTCTGCAACAATGCATCCGGCATGAATTGCGGTGTCCATGCCAACAGCGACCGCATGTTGATTTCCGCCCGACTGATACTCACTGACGGTACCATCCTTGACACTGGTGACGAAGCGAGCAAGGCTGCTTTCCGCAAGAGTCATCCTGACTTTATAAAACAAATAGAAAATCTACGTGACAAAGTTCGTGCTGACAAAGAATTATCGACGCGCATCCATAACAAATACCTTATTAAAAATGTAACCGGATTGAATCTCCGTCCGTTGGTGGCCTATGATGATCCCTTCGACATTATCGCCCACAGCCTTGTCGGTTCCGAGGGAACATTGGCGTTCTTGTCTGAGGTGACCATGCGCACGTTACGTGATTATAAATACAAGGCATCCGCGATGGTCTATTTCCTGACCATGAAGGAGAGTTGCGAGGCCGTGGTGGCCATGAAACAGTTGAAGGCTGGTTCCGAGGATTTGAAGATGAGCGCCGAAGACTTGATGGTGAAGAGTGCCGAGATGCTCGACTACAAGTCATTAAGTTCCGTTGATGACCCTGTGTTCTTGCAGTATAAAAAAGACGTGGATGCCGGCAAGATTGAAGGAGTGGAACCTGGCGACTATCACAACCTGACAGCCATCCTCACCGAGACCAAGGGTATCACACACGAGCAGCTATTGGAGAAGATTGAGCATATCAAGAAATGTCTTGGTCAGTTCCGTCTATATATCCCCGCAGAATTTACTGAAGACCCTGCCATTTATGGCAAATACTGGGCTATACGTTCTGGTATTTTCCCATCAGTTGGCGGTACCCGTCCCGTGGGTACCTCTTGCTTAATAGAAGATGTCGCCTTCCCCATCGCGTCGTTGCCTGAAGCCACTGTGAAGTTACAGCAACTCATTGCTGATCATGGTTACGATGATGCCTGTATCTACGGTCACGCCTTCGAGGGCAATTACCACTTCATTCTCAACCAGAGTTTCAAGAGTGAGAGCGAAGTGAACCGTTATGCCGACATGATGCGCGCCGTGGCGAAGTTGGTTGTCGAAGGATACGACGGTTCCTTAAAGGCAGAACACGGCACAGGTCGCAACATGGCTCCCTTTGTGAAATACGAGTGGGGAGAGAAGGCCTATGAGGTGATGAAAGAGTTGAAGTCCATTTTCGACCCCGACGGTCTGTTGAATCGCGGTGTTATCTTCAACGACGACCCGAACTGTTTCATAAAATGCCTGAAGCCCCTTCCTGTGTTAGACTACGACTTCGACAAGGTACCCGACGGTGGTCATTACCTGATGGATCCCAGTCTCTCGACCTCGAAGGAAACCATCGAGCAGGTGAAACGTGCCAATAAATGTATCGAGTGCGGTTTTTGCGAAGTCAACTGTATGTCATGCGGTCTTACCCTATCGAGCCGTATGCGCATTGCCGTCCAGCGCGAGATTCGTGAATTGGAATCCACGGGTACAGACCTTGCCCGTGCAGCCACTTTGCGTAAACAATATAAATACTATGGCGACCAGACATGCGCTACTGATGGTCTTTGCTCCACCTCATGTCCAATGAAGATTAATACCGGCGAGTTGACTCACCTTATTCGTCAAATGGACATGTTGAACAGTAAGATGGGCTACAAGGCCGGCGAGTTTGCCGCCAACCACATGGCCGGTATCAAGAAAGGCCTTCGTGTGGTACTCGACGTAGCTCATTTCGGTCATGTCACCTTGGGACCGAAACTCATGAGCAGTGTGTGCCGCGGCATGAATAAAATGGGTCTTCCCTTATGGACCACCGCCATGCCCAAGAAGCGTCGCCAGCCCAAGCCGTCAGACCTGACGAAAATGATTATCGACGAAAGTCTGCCCCATACCGAGAAACATCAAGAACCAGACACTGATTTAAAGGTGGTATATTTCCCCAGTTGCATCAACCAGACGATGGGACTTTCGAGAAAGTCACCCGCTAAGCATCCGTTGGTTGATGAAGTGTTGGAATTGATGCATAAGGCCGGCTATGAGACCATCTTCCCCGAAGGCATGGAACGGATGTGCTGTGGTCAGATTTGGGAAAGTAAAGGAATGCTCGAGATTGCTGACCGTAAGAGTGCTGAATTGGAGGCTGCTTTATGGAAGGCCTCCCAGGAAGGCCGATATCCCGTATTGTGCGCTCAGAGTCCTTGCCTGCACCGTATGCGTAAGGTGATGAAGAAGATGAAACTTTACGAGCCAGCCGAGTTTATCATGACCTATCTTAAAGACCGTCTTGATTTCCATCCCATCGACCGTCCTGTTGCCCTTCACCTCACCTGTTCTACACGTGAAATGGGAGTTGATAAGGATATGATAGCATTGGCCAAGATGTGCAGCACCAAGGTTTACCTGCCCGAGGGTGTCGGCTGCTGTGGATTTGCCGGCGACCGTGGCTTCACCTTCCCTGAAATGAACAAGTATGCCCTTCGCAAGTTACGTCCACAAATAGAAGAGCACCATATCGAGGTAGGTTATTCCAACAGCCGCACCTGCGAGATTGGTTTGGAAACAAATACCGGTATCCCCTATATGAGTATTGTGTACTTGGTAAACGAGTGTACGACGAGAAAGGGATAGCACCCACCCCGGCCCAAACCCACCCCGGCCCTCCCAAAGGGAGGGGGTATATAGAATGAAAAAGTAAGTAAATAAATATTAATCAATAAACAATCTATTATGAAGAAATTGATGATTCTGGCCCTGTTAGTGACGGGCTCTGTGCTGTCAGCGAGTGCTCAGGATAGCAAAGGAGGCGTTGAATTGCCTCAATGGATAAAAAACATTAAGCTGAGCGGCTACGGTATGTTGCAATATCAGTATGAAGACCCTGAGGGCGGCGACCACAATGAATTCAACCTCCGTCTGTTCCGCCTTATTGCCGACGGTAAGATTGGCGATGTGGACTGGCGTGCACAGCTGCAAGGCACCAATGCCAAGGGACCTGGCGAACCGACAGTCCAGCTGGTTGACCTATATGCTGAATGGGTGAAATACAAAGAGTTTCGTGTTCGCGCAGGTCAGTTCAAGCGTGCTTTCACTTTTGAAAACCCCACGCACCCCATCACACAAGGATGGTATTCGTATGCTTTGGTGGTGAACAATCTTTCTGGTTTTGGCGACCGAACCGGTGAAAAGTCGAGCGGTGGACGCGATATCGGTATACAAGTTCAAGGTGATGTGCTCCCCAATAGTGACGGGCGTCCATTGGTTCATTACCAAGTGGGAGTATACAATGGTGAAGGTATCAACCGCAAGGACAAGGACCATCGTAAAGATGTTATCGGTGGCGTTTGGGTGATGCCCATCAAGGGCTTACGAATAGGTGCATTCGGTTGGACGGGCAGTCACGGTGGCATGTCGGCCATGGTGACCGACTTGAATGACCCTTCGATTACTACAGAGGTGTCTATCGGTAGCGTTCCCCTGAACAGGTACTGTCTGTCTGCAGAATGGGACAAGGATGAATATACCTTCCGAACAGAGTATATCCACAGTCAAGGATGGGGTGTTGCACCCAGTCAGGCAGGTAAGGGCTCAACGCTAATAGACTACAGCAATGGTGACAAGGCCGATGGTTGGTATGTCTTCGGTATTGTACCTGTCATCAAATCGAAACTGCACGCCAAGGCACGTTACCAGACCTATCGTCAGGCAAAAGACTGGGATACATCAAAGACAATGTATGAAGTAGGTTTGAACTATTTCTTCTACAAGAACCTGCAGCTGAACTTTGAATATGGTCTTGTGAACAACCGCGCCTTAGCCAAACACAACTACAATTTCATTGATTTGGAGTTGGACTTCAGATTCTGATGTGAGAAGTCTGTGGTGAGAGGGAGAAAAAGGTGGGAGAATCGCTCGCTGGTGCGGGCTGTTCTCTCACCTAATTATGTGGTGATAATATCAAGGGCACAGTCTATAGAGAAAAGCTTACAAGTTACCGACGTTTGAGGATGACGTAGATGATGACAGGTGCACCGACGAGAGGGGTGATGGCGTTAAGAGGGATTATACCATGTTCTCCCGGCAGGTAACAAAGAGCATTACAGAGCAGTGCCACTACCGCCCCAGTTATCATCGTGGCAGGGAGCAGCAAACGATGGTTGTCAGTACATAGGAGCAGTCGCGCTATATGAGGCACCGCCAGTCCTATGAATGCTATAGGGCCGCAAAATGCCGTGGTGATGGCTGTTAACAATCCTGTAGCCAGCAGCAGAATATTTCGGGTACGTCGTGTGTTGATGCCCAGATTTTCCGCATACCGTTCCCCAAGGAGCAAAGCATTGAGTGGCTTGGAGAGCATCAACGCAAGCACCAGTCCGAGTATCGTCACTATCGCGAATACCGGCAGTTGGCGCATGGAAACCCCTCCGAAATTACCCATACCCCATACCATAAACGACTTCACCCCCTCTTCCGTTGCGAAGAAATTAAGCAGCGAGATGGCCGAGGAGGCGAGGTACCCAATCATGATACCTATGATAAGCAGCATGACGTGATTACGCACGATGGTTGAGAAGAAGAATATGATGGCCGTTACTACCATCGCCCCGATGAAGGCGGCGACCAATATCGCCATGAATCCCGATGCAGAGAACACTCCCGTCTGTAGTTGTCCACCCATAAGCAGCATAACCAGTGCAACACCCAAGCCAGCTCCGTTGCTGATACCAAAGATAGACGGTCCAGCCAACGGGTTTTTAAATGCTGTTTGCAACATGAGACCGCTGACGGCAAGTGCTGCTCCACAAAGTATGGCAGCTACCATCTGCGGCAGTCGCGCTTGTACAACGATATATCGCCAACTCTCCTTTGCAGGTTCCTCTCCGAATAGTATGCTGAAAACATCAACGGCTGGAATGCGTACCGAACCCACCAGCATATTGATAGCGGCGAGTGCCAACAAAAGGAGCGTCATGATGGGGAAAAAAGACTTTTGCATTTTTAAATGTGGAATGACGAGTTACGAATATCGAGTTGTCGCTACGTGATGAAGAATTATGAATTACTGCAAGGGTTGATAGTATCTTGGGGTACCGAGATTGAGGTTAGGATGAGCAAGGATAATGAAGTCGCGGAGAAGCCAGTCAGGATGGAAAGGAGTTTCCTCGAAGAAAGGTACCTTGGAAGAATTGCAAGCATATACCTGATGTTCACGTACCGCTTTCAGTTGATTATACCCTTGGTATTCTGCAAGCAAGTCATTGTATGTGAAGGGTTGGTCACCATTGTATTTGAAAAGCCAGATATCTGTTTCTCCCGCCTTGTCGAGCACCGCCTCGAATGGTAGCGACAGGCTTCCCGCCTTATCATTGTCAGCGAAAGCATATCCTGCATTGGCATCAGCGATAAGTTGTCCGACGACACTCTTTCCACCAGCCACATACCATACCGACCCCGTTTTACGTTCGGTAATAATGGATAATCCCTTTTCCTCTTTTGCTGCCATTGTTTTTAGCGCGTTGTAGGCAGAATCAACCTCTTCGAAGAGTTGTCGCGCCTGTTGTTCACATCCGAAGAGCATGCCGTAGAAAATCATCCATTCTGCCCTGCCCAACGCTGTTGGTTCCATATAGTCGGCACACTCAAAATATGGTATGTCTATCTCCTCCACCTTGCCATAGCCTCCCGTATTCTCAAATGGCGAGAGGAGCATCACGTCGGGTTGCAGGTCGATTATTTTTTCCACCATGGGGTTCATGCCGTCACCACAGTCAACAACCCGACCCTCAGCAATTCGTTTAAGCAGTGCCGGAAGTACCATGTATCGGCTGTCGCACACCCCTACTATCTTGTCTTTCGCCCCAAGATATTGCAGGAGTTGACAGTGAGCCGTGGTGAATATTACCCCTTTCTCGACAGGCACCTTGATGATGTCTCCCTGCGGCAGGTTGTCAGGTATTTGTTTATTTCTGTCAACGAGGACATAACGGTGGAGTGTCTGTCCCGCCTTCCACGGGTTGTCGATGGAAACGGTGGTGTAATCAGCGTGTTTGACAACATGGAGTAGTGTGGCGTACTTCAGGGCGAGCGTATCACCTTGAACATCTTGTGAAGATATGTTAGTGTTGCGGCAGGCTATGAGAGAGAATGCCACGAACACGAATAACACGAATTGACTTACTACGTTTTTCACGAATATAACTAAATAATGTTCAACAATGGATTAAACGAATTGTTTTTACGTTTTTCGCGTTAAAATACTACGGATTTCACAGAGGAGGCCTTGGCAACCGTCCTCAATGAGGTCAAGGGCAAGTTCGAAATCGCTGTCTCCTCCATAATAAGGGTCTGGCACGGATGAACGACCTTTGTAGTTGATAAAATAATCCGCCATTCGCCATATTTTGGTACGGTCATCATCAGAACGGGCCTGTCGATTTACAGCCTGATAGTTTTCCTCATCCATGACCACGATGATATCGAAGCGTTGGAAATATGAGGCATTGAACTGTTGTGCCCGACTATCGAGCGTATATCCCCGTGCTGCTGCATGACGACGCATCCGTTTATCGGGCAGGTCTCCCACGTGCCACGGTCCGATGGCCGCCGACTCGATATGCAGACACCGTCCCAGATGACTATCATCCGCTACCTTTCTCATCACTGCCTCCGCCGCCGGAGAGCGACAAATGTTGCCGAGGCAAATGAAGAGAATGGATAAATGATTACGCTCTTTCATGATGCAAAAATAAGGAAAATTAAATAATTATAAAATTAAAAGATTGAATAATTAAAAGAATGTAGAAGAAAAAGTGTATATTTGCATTCATAATTTATAATTGATAATTAACAATTAAATAAATAGATATGAAAAGGGTATTACTGATAGCATTGAGCACATTCGTGCTGAGTTTGGGAACGGTATCGACAGTAATGGCCACCGAAGCGCAAGGTACGGTGATGCCTAGTAAGGACAACCGTTTTACCAAGCAGGACAAAAAAGCCATCAAACTGATTGAAAAATTCTACAAGAAATTTTACACCAAGTGGGCAGAGAACGGCGAGGCTCCAGCCAATCTAGACCAGATACTCACTGGGAAATGTATCATCAAGTTACGCTCACTTTATGAATACGATGGCGACGGCATTGCCATGTGGACGTTCTGGATGTTGAACACCGATGCCGGTGAAGATGCTGGTCCGTTTGTGAGTCGCAACATCGTTCCATTGGGCAATAACTGGTATCGAGTGACCAACAGACACGCAAACCGTTCGGAAGTGCTCCGCGTTCGCGTGATTGAGACTCCCGACGGTTTGAGAATAGACGATGTCGTGAATGATTGACGTTTAAGGCCTTAAATAATTTAAGACCTTACAAGCTGACATATCTGTTCGTCTGTGGCAAGATTAAAATCGCCAGGCACCTGGTTTTTTAATGTTGCCGCAGCAAGTGCATAATCGACCCACCGTTGCGGATCATCGGCAAAATGGAGTGCCGCATGAATGCTTCCCGCCGCGAAGGCATCTCCCACACCTACAGGGTCGACAATATCCTTAATGTCGTGTATGACCGATGGCATCATCTTTCCATCGGCAATCATGATGGCCGTGAGCACATGGTGTCGCGGTTCAGGTTGACTTCGTATCCCGATAATCATGCGTTTGCATCGCGGACATAACGCATGCAGTTCCTTACACCACTCTTCATACGCCTTGAGATCCATCTTATAGTCCGCCGAGGTAGCCTCAAAGGGGATACGCTTTCCTGTGATGTATTCGAACTCTATGACATCGCCGAACATTACGTCGCAGCGCTGCATCATGCGAACGAGCGTCTCTTTGGGGTCAGCACCATAATTCCACAAAGCACTGCGGTAGTTGATATCGAATGATACTGTCAGCCCCATCTCATCCGCCACATCAAGTGCCTCAAAAGTGGCATCCGCCGACGACTGGGATATTGCTGCTGAGATGCCCGAAGTATGGAACACCTTCGCCCCTTTGAGTATATTGCGCCATGGAATGATGCCTGGAGCAAGTGATGAGAACGGCGTGTTATCACGGTCGTAGACAGTTTTCGACTTTTGTCGTGAAGCTCCTTGTTCCAAGAAATATGACCCTATTTTGCCTTCCGAGCGCAGGACGCGCGAAGTGTCGATACCATATTGTGCCAGGCGGTGCACAGCGGCGTTGCCTACTATGCCCAAAGGCAGTCGTGTGACATATCCCACGCTATCGCCAAGTGTAGCAAGCGATACGGCCACATTAGCCTCACTTCCGGCGAACTTTACCTCGTCGGGATTTGATGTTTCTATAGACTGACTAGCATCATCGAGGCGCATCATGAACTCGCCGAAACATATTACATCCAAGTTCTTCATCATATAAAAAGTTTTATAACTACGATGCAAAGATAATGAAAAATAAAATGATTAAAGAATTTAAAGATTAAAAAAATGGGTGATTGAACAGAAATAAGAATAAATAGAATGATTAAGTTCTGATAGTGAATTTTTATTAGCATTCGGAAAAGTTCAAACAAGTTTGGCTTTTCGCTCGTTTATCCGTACCTTTGACTTCGTCGAAGGTACTCTCACTCGGAAAAGTTCAAACAAGTTTGGCTTTTCGCTCGTTTATCCGTACCTTTGACTTCGTCGAAGATACTCACACTCGGAAAAGTTCAAACAAGTTTGGCTTTTCGCTCGTTTATCCGTACCTTTGCAATCATGATTGTTTGCATAGCAGAGAAACCGAGTGTGGCCAGAGATATTGCAAGGATTATCGGGGCCACATCGCAGAAGAACGGATATATGGAAGGCAACGGGTATCAGGTGACGTGGACTTTCGGTCACCTGTGTACGCTGAAAGAGCCCCATGACTATACCGATGCATGGAAGCGTTGGTCTCTCACCTCATTGCCAATGATTCCTCCCCGTTTCGGTATCAAACTAATAGAAGACGAGGGTATCAAGAAACAGTTTGCTGTCATCGAACAACTGATGCAACATGCCGACAGCATCGTGAACTGCGGTGATGCCGGTCAGGAGGGTGAGCTTATCCAACGCTGGGTAATGCAGAAGGCGAAGGTGACCTGTCCTGTGAGGCGCTTGTGGATATCATCTATGACCGACGAGGCCATCCGAGAGGGATTCCAGAAGTTA
Source organism: Prevotella sp. (assembly GCA_017548605.1). Classification (GTDB taxonomy): domain Bacteria; phylum Bacteroidota; class Bacteroidia; order Bacteroidales; family Bacteroidaceae; genus Prevotella. Next base: position 20,792 of record JAFYZT010000012.1, read on the forward strand.
AAGGACCAAAGCGATTACCAATCATTATATATGGCTGGATTGAGCCGTGCCATCGGCGACTGGCTGCTTGGCATGAACGCCACCCGTCTGTACACCCTCCGTTACGGTCAAAACCGTCAGGTGCTGAGTATCGGCAGGGTACAGACCCCTACTCTCGCCTTGATTGTGAACCGTCAGAAAGAGATAGACCGTTTTGAACCCGAGCCCTATTGGGTATTGGCCACGAAATACCGTGATGTGGTGTTTACCGCCACGAAAGGTCGTTTTACTGTGAAGGAAGAGGGAGAGCGTGCCTTTGCTACCATTGCAGACAAGCCTTTTACCGTTATCGATGTCCAGAAGAAAAACGGCAACGAGGCTCCTCCCCGTTTATACGACTTGACCAGCCTACAGGTGGACTGCAACAAAAAGTTCGGCATGAGTGCCGAAACTACACTGAACACCATACAGTCATTGTACGAACGTAAATTGACCACCTACCCTCGTGTAGATACCCAATACCTGCCTGATGATATGTACCCGAAGTGTCCAGGAATTCTACGCGGCTTACATGGATACGAAGCACTGACCGCCCCCCTGGCTGGAAAGACATTGCCTAAGAGCAAGAAAGTGTTCGACAACTCGAAGGTCACAGACCACCATGCCATCATCCCCACCGGGGTGGCCGCCACGAATCTTTCCGACCTAGAGCGTCACGTCTACGACCTTGTGACTTGCCGGTTCATCAGCGTTTTCTATCCCGTGTGTCAGTTTGCTACAACAACTGTATTAGGACGTGTGGAGACCACCGACTTCAAAGTCAGCGGCAAGCAGATATTGGTTCCAGGCTGGCGTGTGGTATATGCCAAAGATACGACGGAGAACGATGATGACGAGTCGAAGAAGAAAGACGAGGAGCGTACTCTTCCTGCCTTCGTCGTCGGTGAGAGTGGTCCCCATGAGCCCACGCTAACGGAAAAATATACTACCCCGCCGAAATACTACACCGAGGCCACATTGCTGCAAGCCATGGAGACCGCCGGCAAGTTCGTCGATGACGAGGAGCTCCGTGCTGCCATGAAAGAGAACGGCATCGGTCGCCCATCATCACGAGCGAGCATCATTGAAACACTTTTCAAGCGCCATTATATCCGACGGGAACGGAAAAACATCGTGGCCACAGTAACCGGCATCGAGCTGATTGACCTCATCCGAGAGGAATTATTGAAGAGCTGCGAATTAACGGGTATCTGGGAAAAGAAACTGCGCGAGATTGAGCAGAAGAAATATGATGCCGGACAGTTCATCAACGAGTTGAAGCAACAGGTGACAGCCATCGTGCAACAGGTGATGACCGACCCTACTAACAGGAGGATTACTTTAATGAGTGATGAATCACGGGAGATGAGTGATGGGCGAAAAACGACTAAAAGGGTTAAGAGCAAGGAGCATGGAGCAAGAGAGGAAAAGATTTCAGATGCACTCATAGGGAAGAAATGCCCTTTGTGCGGACAGGGAACTATTATCAAGGGAAAAACAGCCTACGGCTGCAGCCGGTGGAAAGAGGGCTGTACGTACAGGGAATATTTTAAAGGATGAATACCCCACCACCATATAATCAACATGAGGAGAATCCGATAAATCCATCGGTTCCACCTCCATACGTTCCTTCTGAACAAGGGACAAATGAGCAGATTTACCAACAGGCCTATCTGGATGGTTACAAACAGGCGTACCAAGATGCCATGACGCAGATGGAAGCGACAAATAACCCTGCGCCAGCTCAAGGAACTGCGAATGTTCCTGAAAACGGTACGCCAAAACGATATTACCGACGCAGGGGGATGGGTAAAGGATTAGGTTGCGCTTTCACCATTGTCGGTTTTATGCTGTTAGGTAGCATTGGTCTGCTGTTCAACCTTGGTGACAATAAATCGGCTGGTACTGCTCAGCCCGTTCATTTTGCCACACCCACAGACAGTTCAGTCATCGCTGAGCATAGAAGCGTGGAAAGCGGCAGTAAAGTATGGACCATCGACGACGTGCCCATGGCACATTTGGAACATAAGAACGAATATGTGAGCGACCCTGATGGTTATCTGACCGCCTCGCAGAAAGCCTACGCCGACAGTTTCCTATACCTGTTAGAACATGTTCAACGTACAGAGTCAGCCTTTATTCTGGTTGGTCATGTACCTGACAAAGACACTTATCGTTTTGCCATCGACCTTGGCCGGAAATACGGCATCAGCAGTGCAGACGAGCACCGCGGCGTTACCGTTGTCATTGCCGTGGAAGACAGGAAATACACCATAGCCACATCGCAGGGAGTTCAGGGAGTGTTGACCGACATGCAGTGTAACCGCATCGCCCAGCAACACATTATTCCTCACATGAAAGCCGGCAGGACCGCCGCTGCCGTCATACGCACCAGTCAAGCCTTATACTACACTATGGCCGACGGTTATCCTCATCTGGACGGCGACAGTCTAAGTCGTGAAGATTTCGAGCGTTTGGAGCGCAGCGGTCAGGTGTATGCCAGTCGGTTATCTCAAGGCAACGGTGGTGGCAGCAGTGAATTGACCCCTGCTCAAGAGCGCACGACAGGAGCCATCGGTACTGCTATCAGCCTTGGGTTACTTTTCCTATTGTGGAAAATACGCCAGCGTCGTTCCAAGATGGTGGAATATTATGACACCGGGACGACAGGTAGTTACAGATACAGTCATAATTACAGTTCCTACAGTAATGATGACGATGATGACGACTATGGCTATAGCAGTAGCAGCAGTAGTAGCAGTCATTATGATGGTGGTTCATATGGAGGCGATAGCAGCTACGATGGTGGCGGTTCGAGCGGAGGATGGTAAACCGAGGCAATAAAAGGGAGGGTTGTGCGTTATTTATAATAGCTAAAGTAGGAATAGTAGCTATTGAGAAAAATTGTGAATTATTATAAGAATATAATAAGTTGTTTGTTTTCGGTGCTGACGGAGAAGTGGGCATCAGTGCTGACGGTCATAGTGGTATCGGTATTTGTATCGACGATGTTTTCATGCAGTGCTGACAGGAATATGAAACGTGGCGAGAAATATCTTGCCCTGGGCGAGTATTTCGATGCCGGCAACGAATTCAAACAAGCCTATTCGAAGACCTCTCCGAAGGACCGCTCTCGTCGTGGTCAGATAGCTTCCAAGATGGCATTTTGTTATGAGCGAATCAATGCCACCCAGAAAGCTATCGCCGCCTACCGCAATGTCATCCGTTACAAACAGGATGACGGAGAGACTCACTTGTCTTTGGCTCGTCAGTTATTGAAGAACGGCAATTATAAAGAAGCCGCCCAAGAGTATCGCATTGCCCTTGACTCGTTGACAGACAACCGTCTGGCCCGTGAAGGCTTGACCGCTGCCACACAGGCTCCTGAATGGAAGAAAGCTGGTTCGCGATATACGATAAAGAAGATGGACGTGTTCAATAGTCGTCGTGCCGAATATTCGCCGATGCTATTTGGCGACCAATTTGATCAGTTATATTTCACCTCTACGCGCAATGAGGCCCAGGGCGATGAGTTGAGTGGCATTACTGGCACCAAGCCTGGCGACATTTTCATGTCGCAAAAAGACGACAAAGGAAAATGGAGCCGTCCCGAGCCCGTCAGTGGCGGTCTGAACAGCGCATTTGACGAAGGAGCCTGTTGCTTCAGCGTTGACGGCAGGGAGATGTTTCTCACACAATGTGTGATGGATGCCAGTTATCCCCGTTATGCCAAGATTATGCAGTCGAACCGCAGTGATGCCGCCTGGGGTAAGCCTACCGCAGTGGAACTCTCGAAAGACACCCTGTCGAGCTTTGCCCACCCAGCCATCTCCCCCGACGGTCGTTGGTTATATTTCGTGAGCGACATGCCCGGTGGGCAAGGCGGTTTGGATATCTGGCGTGTCCGTTTGACAAGTGCCGGTTATGGCGGCGTCGAGAATGTGGGTACTCCCATCAACACCCCCGGGGATGAAATGTTTCCCACTTTCCGTCCGAACGGTGACCTATATTTTTCCTCGAACGGTCATCCCGGCATGGGTGGTCTCGATATTTTCATTGCCTCCGTTGGTAACGACCGTCGCTGGCATCTGGAACATCCCGGTTATCCGTTGAACTCTCAGGGTGATGATTTCGGCATGACATTCGAAGGTCCTCACAACCGTGGTTTTTTCTGTTCCAATCGTGGTGACGGTCGCGGATGGGATCATATCTACAGTTTCGAGAAACCCGAGATCATCCAGACCGTGAAAGGTTGGGTATATGAGGTTGACGGTTATGAATTGCCTGCCGCACAAGTATATATGGTAGGTGACAACGGTACCAACCTCAAGTTGTCGGTGAAAGGAGACGGGTCGTTTGAACAAGTATTGACCCCAGGAGTGAACTACATCCTCATGGCCACCTGCCCAGGTTTTCTGAACCATAAGGAAGAACTGCACGTGGTGGAAACACAGGAGTCGGAAGAGCACACCTTGCAATTCCCCTTGGCCAGCATCTCCGTGCCTGTGATGATTGACAATATATTCTACGATTTTGACAAAGCCACCTTGCGTCCAGAATCCACCACCGCCTTGGATGACCTGGTGAAGTTACTCGAACAAAATCCCAATGTGACTATTGAGTTGAGTGCTCACTGTGACTACAAAGGTTCGGAAGCCTATAACGAGCGACTATCGCAGCGCAGGGCCGAGTCGGTGGTGAACTATCTCATCGAGCACGGTATCAGCAGCGACCGTCTCACCCCTGTGGGTTACGGCAAAGGCAAGCCCAAGACCATCCGTAAGAAATTGGCTGAGACATTTACTTGGCTGAAGGAAGGCGATGTGCTGACTGAGGAGTTTATCAAACAGTTGAATGACGAACAGCAAGAGATATGCAACCAGCTAAATCGAAGGACAGAATTTATCGTGCTGCGCACGACCTATGGGATGTTTGACCAAGACGGTAACCTGAAGAACCCGCCTCCTGTACGGAAACAGGAAAAGGAAGGGTTGGAACCCGACGGTTTTGACTTCGAATTTTGAGAAGTTATAAACGATGATGCTGCCTGATACTTTTTGCAAGAGGACACGAGCATTGCTAGGCGACGAGCGATGGTCGGTGATGGAGAACGCCCTTAGTAAAGAGCCAACGGTTAGTGTACGTTGTAACCCATGGAAAAGTGCAGGATGGCAACCTGAGCGATGGCAGACAGATGGTGCGGTGCCCTGGTGTGCTGAAGGCTTTTATCTGAAAACACGGCCTTCGTTCACCTTCGACCCATTTCTACATGCCGGAGTCTATTATGTTCAGGAGGCCTCATCGATGTTCGTGAGTCATGCGGTGCGGGAGTTGGTGAAAATGTGGGACGAGGAACGAGGGATGTTGGTATTAGACATGTGTGCTGCCCCAGGCGGAAAAAGCACTGCCATGTTGGGTGCACTGCCCAAAGACAGTATGTTGTTCAGCAACGAGCCTCTCCGCTTACGAGCTAACATTTTAGCCGAGAACCTATCGAAATACGGTCATCCTAACGTTGTGGTAACCAACAACTACCCTAATGACTATGAGCGTTCCGGTCTGCTTTTTGACTTGATACTGTGTGATGTTCCCTGTTCTGGCGAAGGGATGTTCCGCAAGGATGCCGGTGCTATAGAAGAATGGTCAGAAGAACATGTGAGACAATGCAGCCAATTGCAGCGAGAAATTGTGAATAGTGCTTGGAAGGTACTTCGTCCCGGTGGTTTTCTCATCTATTCCACCTGTACTTTTAATCGTGAGGAAAACGAAGACAATGTGCGATGGATGGTGGATGAACTGGAAGCTACCCCATGGCTAATAGATTACGATAGGAATTGGGGTATCCAAGGTTCAATGACAGAAGAATATGCCGGACCATGTTACCGTTTCCTTCCAGGATTCACACGAGGAGAAGGGTTATTTATGTCTGTGGTGAGAAAGCTCCCTCTAGAAAACACAGAAAGAGGACAGAAGAAGAACATCCCCCTGCCCCCCTCCAAAAGAAAAGGGAGTAATTTGCAAAAGGGGAAAAAAGCAATTGAATGGATTGAGGGAAATGAGGGTTATGAGGTGCTGAATAAGGGTGACATGGTATATGGTGTATCACGCCGCTGGTTATCAGAAGTAGAGAGAGGGATGATGCATTTGCGTGTGTTACAGGCCGGAGTGACGTTGGGTACGCAGAAGGGAAAAGATTTGTTGCCTGATGTGCGACTAGCATTGTCCACGGTGCTGCGTCACGATGCTTTCCCCCAGATGGCTCTTGATTATGAGCAAGCCATGGCCTACCTGCATCGTGAGGCATTGGTGTTCCATGATACGCCACGAGGTGTCGTGCTGGTGAGTTACCAAGGGTTTCCGTTAGGATTTGTGAAGAACGTGGGTAACAGAGCTAACAATCTGTACCCAGCCGAGTGGAGGGTGAGAAAAAGAGAGTGACGGATGAGGAAAGAGGAGGAAAAGATAGAAGAAGATATTTGAAATAATATATTTAATTATATGAGACAATATTTAGATTTGTTGGAGCGTATTACGCGTGAAGGCGTTAAGAAGACTGACCGTACGGGTACTGGTACGATTAGCGTGTTCGGTCATCAGATGCGCTTTAACCTGAGCGACGGTTTTCCGTTGCTGACCACAAAGAAACTGCATTTGAAGTCGATTATCTACGAATTGTTGTGGTTTCTTCACGGTGATACCAATGTGCGTTACTTGCAAGAGCATGGAGTACGTATCTGGAACGAATGGGCCGATGAAAATGGCGAGTTGGGACCCGTTTATGGTCATCAGTGGCGTTCTTGGCCCGACTACCATGGTGGCACCATTGATCAGATAGCGAAAGTAGTGAACACCATCCGCACGAATCCCGACTCCCGTCGCATCATTGTGAGTGCTTGGAATGTGGCTGAGGTTGATGACATGGCCCTCCCCCCCTGCCACACCCTTTTCCAATTCTACGTTGCCGATGGTCGTTTGAGTTTACAGCTCTACCAACGCAGTGCCGACACCTTCCTTGGCGTACCCTTTAACATTGCCTCATATGCCCTGCTGCTGCAGATGATGGCTCAGGTAACCGGTTTGGAAGCCGGTGACTTTGTACATACTTTCGGTGATGTACATATCTATCTTAACCATCTTGAGCAGGTGAAGCTGCAATTGACGCGCGAACCGCGATCATTGCCCCGCATGATTCTCAACCCTGACGTGAAGGAATTAACCGATTTCCAATATGAGGATTTCCATCTGGAAGGTTATGACCCGTGGCCCCATATCCCCGGTGTGGTGAGCGTTTGATGAAGAATTAAGAATAAATAATATGAAGATTGCTATTATTGCAGCGGTGGCGAAGAATCGTGCCATTGGCTATAAAAACAAGCTGTTATATTGGTTGCCAAATGACCTTCGACGTTTCAAGTCATTGACCACGGGACATACCATCATTATGGGCAGGAAAACTTTTGATTCCTTGCCGAAAGGAGCATTGCCCCATCGTAGGAATATCGTGCTTAGTCGCTGTACAAAGGCCTTGCCAGGATGTGAATGTTACGCTTCGCTGGAAGAGGCGTTTGCTCACTGCGAAGAAGATGAGGAAGTGTTCATTATAGGTGGAGCAAGTGTCTATAAGCAGGCTATGCCATTGGCTGACAAGCTTTATCTTACCGAGGTGGATGATGAGCCGACACAGGCCGATGCTTTTTTCCCGCCGTATCAAGAATGGGAGAAAGAGAAAGAAGAATGGCATGACACTGATGAGCATCATGCCTTTCGATATGGTTTTGTGGATTACATCAGGGGTAAAGAGTAAGAGGATTAGTCTTCATCGACAGGGAAGTCGGTGACAGGCAGTTGGCGTTCTATAGCCGCATTGAACGAAATGACCGTCTCGCTTCGTGACAAGCCTAAGGGCTGCAGTTGGTCATGAATGATATTCAGGAGATGGTGGTTATTCCGGGCATAAATTTTAATGAACATGTCAAACCCGCCTGTGGTATAATGACATTCCACCACTTCAGGTATTTTCTTCAGTTCTTCAACAACGCGGTCGAAGTGTTCCGGATTTTTCAGGAACAGTCCGATATACGCACATGTTTCATACCCTATCTTTTCCGGGTCGATGACAAACTGGGAGCCTTTAATGATGCCCAGGCTTGTCAGTTTTTGTATCCTTTGATGGATGGCAGCTCCACTCACGTTGCAAACACGTGCGACCTCAAGAAATGGAATTCGTGCATCCTCTGCGATGAGTTTGAGGATTTTTTTGTCTAATGCGTCTAAACGATGTGCCATATTAATAGGGTTTGAAAATTGAAGATTAAGGGTGATTATTATTATTTGTTTGGCAAAGATACACCAAATAATTATTATTTGCAAATTTTAAGGGGCAAAAAGTAACAATTTATCATCAAACATCCCCTCCTTTCTACAGGAAAGGTATAATAGAAGAGAAAAATGGGAGGAGAAATTAGGGGCGTTTAGCAGATGTTTCGGTGGCAGAGTAGTTGATACGTAGAGCATTGGCACGACGTAATTGTTGTTTCACGTCGGTGATGAGTCCCATATTAGTATTTCTATCTGCTTTGATGCTAACGGTCATGTTAGGTAAATCGGCAGGATTCATTCGTTCCCTCTCTGCTACGATGTATGGTGCAATCTCTTCGATACGAGCAATTTTGTCATTGAGTTGAATATGTTGTGATACCGACTCCTGCCCCCTCCCCGTGGATGAGGTAACTGTATGCTGAGGGGTGTTGAATGGTTTCCCAATATGGATATAGGAAACAGCTGTTTTCTTTGTGAGTCGTGTCAGTTCTGTTCCTTGTGGCATTTTGTATTGTACCTTCAGCGTCACCTTTCTCATATGAGTGACAATCATAAAGAAGAAAAGGACCGTGAAGATGAGGTCTGGCATTGATGCCGTGTTGAGTTGAGGTACCCCACCCCTTTTGTGGCGGTATATTCTCATGGCTGTACCTCCTTTCCTGTTTGTGATGACGTGACAGTGCTCGGTGACGGTTGTTTGTCATCTAAATAAATTTCACTGACACGCTGTGGGTAATATTCCCGGAGTGCTGTTTTTTGGTTATCGTCACAGCCGGCGTAGGATTGGTGGAAGCGCTGTTGAGCCAATTTGTCACGAAGCTGTCGATAAGTGGCAACGATGATGTTTTGCACCTTAAAGTAGAGGTCGTAACTGCTATTGCGCGCTGCCTCCAGTTGTATAACATGTCTGTCGGTGATGTTACATCTTCCGAGAAGAGGAATGTCGCGTGACCGCTTTTCCGGCAGTGTATCGCTGTTGTTTGGGTTATCGATGAAACAGAGAAGCCTGTTTCCAAGCTGTCGAGTGCTCATCCGTGTTCCATTAACAAGGAGTTGATCATCTTCGTTGATGGTTACCTGCAAAACATTTCGTTGGCTGACATCTCTTTCCTGCATCAGTTCGTTTTCTGTGATAGGCGGCAGCTGTCGAGTCAGTCCCTTGTCGATGTCCATGGACGTGACGACAAGAAAGAGAATGAGCAGCATGAACGATATGTCGGCCACGGATGCCGTGTTCAGCTGTGGTACGGTTCTGCGCTGTCGGAATGAAAACATTTTACCAGTTAGGAGTGACTAAAAGGCTCTAAGGAGCAGTATTGTGTCGTGAGCGCCATGTAGCGTAGAGTGTAGCGATTATGGCTGCGGTAAGCAGAACAAGGATGGAGCATACGAACATATCCGCCGTTTTGAGCCAAAAAGAATTGGTAAAGCTGTTTCCGTTGACCATCATCGTCTTATTTGACCCGAAGAGCCATGCGAGCACCATAAGCAATATGGTTCCTCCTGCGACTGCCAATGCTATTCGTCGTGCCGGTATGCCATTGTATGACGATGCATCTTCATCACGCATTCGCGAGGTCTTTATCAAGCTCCATACAGCCACTACAATTGCCGTGAAAAGTAGAAGAAGCACAAAGGCGACCACCATCCCCGTGAGTAACGGTTCGCGGAAATTTGGGTTTTCCGCATAGGGACGATTATAACCTACAAGGAAAAAAAGGACAAACACTACGGCAATTACTACCAGCAATCCGTAGCTCGTCCATCGTGCCACTTTTTCTGCGTTCCAATCACGCAACGCATATTGTTTCATCTTTTTCCTTGGTATTTGACAAGCGCATCAAGCAGTGAAATGGCTGTTTCCTCCATCTCCGCCGTGAGACGTTCTATCTTGGTTAGGATATAGTTATAAAATATTTGCAGTATGAGTGCCGCAATGATACCGAAGATGGTAGTGATGAGCGCCACCTTCATACCCGCCGCCACGATGGTAGGACTGATATCACCTGCCGTCTGTATCTGGTCAAAAGCCATAACCATGCCGATAACCGTCCCGAGAAATCCAAGAGATGGTGCAATGGCGATGAACAGCGTTATCCACGAGCACCCTTTTTCGAGGTTTGCTGCCTGCACGGCGCCGTATGCCGCCACCGAGCGTTCCACCTCGTCAATAGGTTCATTGGCCCGCACCAGCCCTTGGTAACATATCGACGCTACGGGACCGCGAGTGTTTCGGCACATATCTTTCGCGCCGTCGATGTCACCCTCAAGAATTTTAGCGTCAACGTCGGCGATGAACCGTTTTGTCTTTATCTCCGAAAGACTGAGGTAAATGATTCTTTCAATACAGAAAGCCAGTCCAATGACCAATGCCAGCGCCACGAGAGACATGAAACCTGCATTACCTTCAATGAATTTGGTTTTGAGCGACTGATGCAGTCCTCCGCTTTCCATGGGTGCCACAAGCGTGTCAGCCTCTTGCAGTGCCGCTTCATCAAGAGCTATGTCAAGCGAATCATCAGCATTCTGTTCGGCTGTCTCTGATAGTACAACAGTTGTGTCGCTTTGTGCTATTATTGGCGTTGCACATAAGAAGAGCAACGCCAAGAAACATGTTTGTAAAAATTTCAACATGATAATATTGTATTTTCGTCGTGGCAAAAATACGAATAATCTTTTATAATCACGAAAGATTTGGGATTATATAGATTTTTTTAATATCAGATGACCTCTATGCCCAGTTGTTCGCACAGTTTGAGGCTCATCTCCTTGAGTTTAAATTTCTGGATTTTTCCTGAGCCTGTCAGTGGGAACTCATCGATGAAGAAGACATATTTGGGAATCTTGTAACGAGCAATCTTTCCACGGCAGAACTCCTGCACATCCTCAGGGAGCATCTTCACGCCCTCCTGGAGGATGATGAAAGCACCCACCGCCTCACCATATTTCTTCGAAGGCACGGCAGCCACCTGCACATCCTTGATGCCCGGCATGTGGTAGAGGAATTCCTCTATCTCACGTGGGTAGACATTCTCGCCGCCACGGATAATCATGTCCTTGATACGTCCCGTGATACGGTAGTAGCCCTGTTCATCCTTAATGCCGAGGTCACCTGAGTGGAGGAAACCATTCTTGTCAATCACCTCAGCAGTAGCTTCGGGATTCTTATAGTATCCTTTCATCACATTGAATCCCCGACAACACATTTCTCCCTGGACACCCACGGGACACTCCTCGCCAGTCTCCGGATCGAGCACCTTCACCTCAACGAAAGGATAGTCGCGACCTACCGTTGTGCAACGTTGTTCAAAGGTATCAGTGAGACAGGTGTGCGTCATTCCCGGCGAACTCTCCGTCAGACCGTAGACGCTGGTGATGGTCATGAACATTTTCTCGGATACCCTTTTCATCAGTTCTATCGGGCATAGCGACCCTGCCATGATGCCAGTGCGCAGGCAGCTCACGTCGAACATGGAGAACATAGGATGGTCGAGTTCGGCAATATACATCGTGGGCACGCCATAGAGTGCCGTACACCGTTCCTTATGAATTGATGCGAGCACCACCAACGGGTCGAACTTCTCCACCATCACCTGCGTACACCCATGTGTGAGACAGTTCATCGTAGCAAGCACTACACCGAAACAGTGGAACAGTGGCACACAGACACATAGTTTGTCCTGATCGGTGAAGCCCATGGCCTCACCTGTGAAGTAACCATCGTTAGCAATATTATAATGTGTGAGCATGACGCCCTTGGGAAAACCTGTAGTGCCAGAGGTATATTGCATGTTGACCACATCGTGGCACGTGACACTTTCCTTGGCTTGTGAGAGCGTCTCGTCGTTGATGTTCTGTCCGAGCAACAACAATTCCGCCGTATTATACATACCCCGGTATTTCTCCATGCCAATGAAAACCACGTTTTTGAGATAGGGAAAACGTTCACTGTTGAGATGTCCCCGTTCGCACTGTCGCAACTCCGGCAACATCTTATAGGTCATATCAACATAATCACATTCCCATGTACCGTCGGTAATGCACAACGTATGCATGTCGGAGTCCTTACACAAGTATTCCAATTCCGCCTGTTTATAGTTCGTGTTAACTGTGACAAGTACCGCCCCTATCTTCGCCGTGGCATAAAGAAAAGTGAGCCAATCGGGTACGTTGGTGGCCCATATGCCTACGTTGCTCCCCTTTTTCACACCGATGGCAAGCAACCCCTTAGCCAAGTTATCGACCCTTTGATTGAACACACTCCATGTGAAGCGCAGATTACGATCAGAATAGACAATATATTCACGGTCGGGTGTTGTCTCAGCCCAATGTTCGAGCCAGCCGCCGAGGGTACGTTCGGATAATTGCATGTTAAGTTTGAGGTTTGAGAATTGAGGTTTGTTGTTTAGAGTGACCTTGTGATATTATACAAACCCGGTAATTATAATATATAGTTTAAAGTTTATGTTCAGAAGGGGATGTAAACAACTGCGAGGATTTTCGCCGACTGTCCTTCAGCACCGTGTACATGGTGCATGACGATGGAGTCGTAGAAGATGCTGTCGCCTTTTCGAAGTGTATATTTCTCCTTACCGTATGCTATCTCCACTTCGCCTTCCATGACGAAAATAAACTCCTCACCCTCGTGTGCAGAGAGTTTAAAGTCGCGCTCTTCTGACGGTTGAATGTCAATGATGAATGGTTCCATGTGTCGTCCTGCCTTTTGTTTTGCCAGGGAATGATATTCCATGTGCTTTCGTGCGTCGGTGGAATCATTGGAGAAACTGATGCTGTCGTTCTGCTCTCTCTCCTCGGCTCTGCAGACTACAGGTCCCAATTCATCGTTATCATCGAGGAAGGTACCCAGTCGTACCCCGAGGGCCCGTGCTATCTTGATGAGTGGTCCGAGCGACGGCAGGTATTGGTCGTTCTCGATGGATGTGATTTGTTCTACGGACAGTCCACTACGCTCCGACATTTCCTGTAGCGAGATATCCTTTGTTTCCCTTAGTCCCTTGATTTTGGAACCTACGACAGAATGATTGTTAGTCATAAATATTACGTGCAAAAAATATACTTTTGTATCAAATTGTTACAAATTTGGGTGCAAAAGTAATAAATTATTTTCAAACAGCGGAAAAAATGGATATAAATTGTTTGGATAGGTGGTATGAAATATATGTAGAAAGAAAAAATGGCAGCCTCGAACAAGGGCCGCCATTAAAGGCTGTCATAATAGACAAAATATCGGGGATGTATCCGTCCGACTTAATAGGCAAAATAACCGTACCAGTGGCGGGTGTACATCGAAGGCATGGAACCAATTTTCAGTGTGGCCTTCATCGACTCTTCAAAGAGTATGGCAAAACGCTTCATATACTTTTTCATGACAATATGGTTTTGAGTTTGACACGACAAAAGTACATCTTCAACAGGTGGTGTCAAAGCGAAAGAGCCTATTATTTCTCAAATCGTTGCGACACAAAGCGCGAAATGCGACAAAGCGAGGAAAGATAGTGCAAATTTGTCGCAAAGGAAAGCCCCCCCCCTTCCCCCTCCCAAAGAGGGGATGAGAAATGAGGAGAGAAGATGAAGAAGAACGAGGTTATCTTACCAATTCCTTACGTGCGGTGCCGTCGGAAAGTGTAACGATGTTGACACCCTCGGTTGGTTGGTTGAGTTTGACTCCTTCGATGGAATAGCGCGAAACCTCGGAGGTAGGATTTATAGGATTGTCATTGGGTGTTGGAGAGATGGGATGGACTGATGATGTGGGAGACCCGTTGTAGACACCGATAATGACATTTGGGCTGAGGCAAAATGCTTTGGGTGAGATGTAGACCACCGTTGAGGGAATGTACACTCGAGTGGTGTTTTCAGGAATGGCATAGTCGGTGATGGCCTGAGTGCCCTCCTTGACATAGAAGCCATAGTATGTGCCGTTTGAAAACGCTTTGACAAGTGTTGAACCATCCTCGGTATAAAGACCATAAGAAGTAAAGGCCACATTTCCATCTACCGCTTGTTGTGAGAGGACGTCGAAAGGCCCATACACTCCACCTCTATCGTCAATGGGAGCTTGTGACCAAGCCTGAAGACCCATGAAGGAACAAACAAGGAACATCAATACTTTTTTCATAGTTGTCATAGTTTGGTTGATTTCTAAGGGCAAAAATAAATAATAGTTAGGAAAAATACAAGAAGTAAGGATTGAATTTTATTGACGGATAATTATGTCAGGTAAAATTTCATTATATTGTATTTTTTGATTATTTTTGCAATGATTATCTACTACTAAGACTTAAACAATATGAAAAAGATGTTTTTGGCAATGGTCATGGCCGTTTTTGCGGGTGTGGGGAATTTGCAAGGAACCACACAAATAACTGACGGGAACAAGTATATTGTTGGCTATAGGTACACTGACGATGGAGGGAAAAAATACGAAGTGGAGAAAATTGGCAGCGGTTACCTGTTGGCAATAGATGACTCAACGTTGCAGGTTCGTGGATACTGCATGTTAGACAGCGCTGAAATGGAGCTGTTACGCGGCTTGCTGAATGCCGCTTCGTTGGACAAAAAGAAGCAGGACTTTCGAAGCAGGGATGCCGCAAAAGAAGCCAAGAAGTGGACGGTACGCATCAGGACCTCTGACGGCAATGAAGACGATGACGAATGGACGTACCATCGCGGATATATCGACGATACTGTTGTGGCCGATGCTGTTGGTATGCGTAGTTGTATGGAAAATATTGCAGCAATCAATGGACTGTTGTTAGACCACCTGCAATGGCAACAAGCGAAATACGGTCATCAGGCGATTGCGTGCATGGAGCACTCCGAATACGGTTATATGTATATGATGGTTAGTGAGGACGGCGAAAGAATCAGTCCCCGTGAAGACTTCTGGTATTTCAACTATGGCGACCATGCCGTTGTGGAGAAGAAACACGTGCGTGAGAAGACGACATATGAACTGAGGGTTATTGATCGCCCTGTGGGTGACTTCATCGGGGAGACAGTGAAGGTTGAGCGTTACGTGAAGCCCGACGTGGACATGCGAGTGCTCGATGCACCGTCGTCAGTTTATACCTTCTATTTCTTCGATGGGAGGTGCGTGAGTTTCAACCATAATTATATGGAGCGATATGGGGGAGAATGGATTGTGACGAATCCCTGGCAGGTAGAAGATGGGGTGAAGTAAATTACCCACCCCGGCCCTCCTAAAAGAATACCCACCCCGGCCCTCCCGAAGGGAGGGAGAGTTAATTGACAAACCACCCCTACTTAAGATTTTGTCCGCTTAAGGACTATATCGCCTTTGGAAAGGAGGGGAAAAGATACGACTCCGAAGAAAAGGAGGGAGAAGGAGCATAACAACTAAGAAACTCACCGACTTATATATTTAATAACTTAGGAACTTAATAACTTAGAAACTTAGAAGATATGAGAACATTTATGAAAGCAATGATGGTGGTAGCGATGTGCTGGTCGTCACAGAGTGGTTTTGCCCAGACCTATGCTTACCAGAACCATCAGTTAAGTGCGCATGAACGCGCCGTAGATTTGTGCAGCATGCTTAGCCTTGAAGAGAAAGCCATGCTGATGCTCGATGAGAGTCCCGCCATTCCTCATTTAGGCATCAAAAAATTCTTTTGGTGGAGCGAGGCGCTGCACGGTGCTGCAAACATGGGCAACGTAACCGTGTTCCCAGAGCCTATTGCCATGGCCTCATCGTGGAATCCCGCGCTGTTGTATCGTGTGTTCGATGCTGCGAGTACCGAGTTTCGAGCACAATACAACGAACGCATGTATCGTGGTAGTGGTGAAGACGAGAAGTTTCATAGTCTATCGGTATGGACTCCCAACGTGAACATCTTCCGTGACCCCCGATGGGGCCGTGGCCAAGAAACCTATGGCGAGGACCCCTACCTCACCTCGGTAATGGGAACTCAGGTTGTAAGAGGCTTACAGGGACCTGAAGATTCCAAATACCGGAAATTGTGGGCCTGTGCCAAGCATTACGCTGTGCATAGCGGTCCTGAGTACACCCGTCACAGTGCCAACTTGACCAACGTTTCGCCAAGAGACATGTGGGAGACCTACATGCCCGCCTTCAAAACCTTGGTGCAGGATGCCAAGGTACGTGAGGTGATGTGTGCCTACCAGCGTTTAGACGACGACCCCTGTTGTGGTTCACAACGACTATTGCAGACCATCCTGCGCGACGAGTGGGGATTTCAGTATCTTGTGGTGAGCGACTGTGGTGCGGTGAGCGATTTCTATGAGTCGCACAAGTCATCGTCAGACCCCGTTCATGCCAGTGCAAAGGCCACTATTGCCGGCACCGACGTGGAGTGCGGTTATGGCTATGCCTATCGCAGCATCCCCGAAGCTGTGAGGCGCGGTTTGATGAGCGAGGTTGAGTTGGACAAGCATGTCATCCGTCTGTTGGAAGGTCGCTTCGACCTTGGTGAGATGGACGACCCGTCATTAGTGGAGTGGTCGAAGATTCCCTATTCCGTGATGGACTGTAAAGAGCACCGCCAATTAGCCTTGGACATGGCCCGACAGACTATTGTATTGCTGCGTAACGAGGGTGGCATTCTTCCTTTGCAAAAGAACAAGGAAAAGATAGCTGTCATCGGCCCCAATGCCGATAACACACCGATGATGTGGGGCAACTATAACGGTATGCCCAACAAGACCGTCAACATTCTGGAAGGCATCAGGGCCATGCAGAAGAAAGTGTTCTACCACCCCGGTTGCGACCTTACCTATGACAAGGTGATGGACTGTCTGTTGGCCTCCCAATGCAGTTTCGAGGGCAAGAAAGGAATGAAAGGTACGTTTTGGAACAACCGCAAGATGGAAGGCAAGCCCGTGACCACGGAATACTACACCACCCCCTTGGCAGTCACCACTGCCGGCATGCACAATTTCGCCCCTGGCGTACAGTTGGAAGATTTCTCCGCCAAATATGAAACCGTTTTCACCCCGAAGGAATCGGGCGAATATGTGGTGAATGTTGACGGTTGCGGCCATTTCGAGTTATATATAGACGGAGAGCGCAAGTTCCAACACCATATCTGGCGCACCACCCCCAACCGCGTGGCTATTCAGGCCGAGGCTGGCAAGAGTTATAATATCGAGGTTCGTTTCTCGCATATCCACACCTATAATGCCAATCTAAAAATCAATATAGCCAAGGAATTGCCCATTGATTACCAGCAGGTCATCCGTCAGTTAGACGGCATTGACAAGGTTATCTTCGTCGGCGGTATCTCCCCCGCCTTGGAAGGCGAGGAGATGCCTGTTGATATTGACGGTTTCAAGGGTGGCGATCGTACCCATATTGAGTTACCGAAAGTACAGCGCGACTTCCTGAAAGCCTTAAAGGCCGCTGGCAAGCACATCATTTTCGTCAACTGCTCCGGCTCTGCCATCGCCCTGCTGCCCGAGACTGAGAGTTGCGATGCCATTGTCCAGGCATGGTATGCCGGTGAGGAAGGTGGTACCGCCATTGCTGAGGTACTTTTCGGCGATTACAATCCCGAGGGTAAGTTGCCTGTCACCTTCTACAAGAGCAGCAGTCAGTTGCCCGACTATGAGGATTATTCGATGAAAGGACGCACCTATCGATATTTCGACGACCCATTGTATGCTTTCGGCTATGGTCTAAGTTATACTACCTTTGCCATCGGTGAGGGGCAATTGAAACCATCACAGAAGAGTGGTGCACTGTATGATTTGGTAGTACCCGTGACAAACACCGGTCAGCGAGAGGGTGCCGAGGTGGTGCAAGTGTATATCCGCGACAAAGCAGATGCCGAGGGACCGCTGAAGTCGTTAAGGGCGTTCCAGAAAGTGCAGTTGAAACCAGGTCAAACGAATACCATTACATTGACGTTGGACAAGAAGAGCTTCGAATTCTGGGATGAGGGTACCAACTGCATGCACAGCAAAACCAGTGAGTATGAGATATTCTACGGTACCAGTTCACAGGCCAAGGATTTAAAGTGCATAACGGTGAAGGTTGAGATTTAATGTTTTAATTTCTGACTTCTCCCCCATTGAGGTTGTGCATTGCACAACCTCAATGATATTTGGGAAAGACAGGATTTATTCCATCAAATGAATATCTCTCCATCTAAAAGGATGGAGAGTTAAGAATTGTTGTGGTAAGATTGTTGTTGGTTCTTTCCGTGTCAATGCTCATGCCTGCATCACGGAGCAGAGCAAGAGAGCTTCTGTCTTTGCATTTATGATTATGCTTCGTCGGTTTCGAGGAGGAAGGTTGCCATATTATCTGCCGAATGAATAAGTGACACCAGTGGGAAGCGGCTGTTCGCCTCGGAATAGTTTTGTTTGATGTCATAGCTTTGAAAGGGCATATCCCATGGACCCATGTGCCATCGTATGGCCAGTATCTCGTCGTTGTTGAGTTTCAGTCCCAACCGGAGCAGATTGATAACCGATTTCTCACCGTGACCTACCGGAAAGAGACTATAGTCGGTATCATAGGTGTCATAAGTCTCCCAATGGTCGTTCTCATCTTTCCTCCATTTTTTCACAATCTTGTATAGCGTGGCCTTACACAAATCATGGAGCAATGCGCAGATGATGACACTGTCTTCAGGCAACCGTTTTTCTAGTTCAGGCCGCATTTCGAGTACTCTTTCACGCATAGCCAGCGCCATGCGGCACACATTCATGGAATGCACCAAAAGTCCTTCTGGACGCGACAAATGTCGTCTCACAGAAGCTGGAGCCTCGAAGAAATTCGCTTTCTCGAGATATTCAATAACCTTTTCTATTCCTTCGCGATTTGTGTCGCGGAGCATTTGTATAAATTGCTGTTTCATTAGTTAACAAATTATTAAGGATTACTTAGGATATTCCAGGAAGACATAGTATAATTGGGAAAACCTATGATGTTATAGGATAAGCTAGTTGTTGTTAATAGTATCCCGAGTAATCGGATTTGAGATATTGGAGGATATCCATGTATCGGAGTTTGAACTCTGCACCAGTGCGATGATATGCCGGTCCGATGACAATGACCCATCCGTCTGTGAATCCTGCGTTAACGGGGAGGAGACCTTCAGGAACATCCACATCGAGACGGAGGTCACCACGGTATTGCCACATGAGTTGTTTTATTTGTGCCTCATCGCAGTTGAATATCTCGTCGAGGGTGATGCGGTGTCCATCTTCTTTGTTGAACGACGCACAGTCAGCAGAGTACCATGTCTCTTCATCTTTGTCGGTAATCCACGCTTGAAAGGTGACACACCGTTCGTCTTCAAAAGAACGCTCTATTTTCACCTCCCGCTGACCATGTCCATTGACGAAGAACGAGTCCGCGGCCAAGCGTAATAACACATTGGCATCGGAAAAATTACGTTGTGGAATCTCAAGGATATCACACACCCATGCGCGGATGGAAGTTACAACATCGGTAGATGGTCCAGAGATGGGATACTCTAGTTCCGCAGAAAACGCCTTTTGCTGCGAAGCTGTACGTTTGACGGAATAATCTCGTGTATTGACAAATGATTGCGCGAACACGCCATATGCCATCATCAGGAAAAGGAATGATATGATGTATTTATATTTATGCATACGTGTCTTTTTTGTGTGGGCTACAAAAGTACGAAAAAAAGTGAGAAATATCGCTTTTTCTTCGACAAACCTTGAAAAAATGGATTTTTTCTGTAACTTTGTCGGCATAATGAAGATTATCCGCAATAGATTCATTCCACTGAAGCGTTTTGATGCGATGAACCTGTTTGGTGTGCTGTTCTGCCACCGCGATACGCGTTTAACGCCTCAGTTGATTAATCACGAGCGCATCCACACCCACCAGATGTTGGAGATGCTGGTGGTGGGGTTCTACGTGTGGTATGTGACGGAATGGGTGATTCGTCTGTTTATGCGTGGGAATGCCTATTTCAATATTGGCTTCGAACGTGAAGCGTATCGTCACATGCACGACTTGGAATATCTGAAGAGGCGGAAACATTTTGCATGGTGGAAGGAAATGAAAAAAAATTAAAAGATTAAAAGATTAGAAAATTAAAAGAATAAAAGATTGATAAAAGAAGGAGAAAAGACGAAAAAGAGAAAATTATATAATTAACAATATGAAAGAAGAGAAAGAAATGATGCAACTGCCCGAAAATGCGTTTCGGGAGTTGAAAGAGGGTGAAGAATACCATCCGGTAATGTCGCCCGAAAAGACCTATGCAGAAGCCAACGGTTGGTCGATTACATGGGGTATTTTGATGGCTATTTTGTTCAGTGCCGCCGCCGCATATTTGGGACTGAAGGTGGGTCAGGTGTTTGAAGCCGCCATCCCCATTGCCATCATCGCTGTGGGAGTGTCGACACTTCGCAAGAACCACAACCCTTTGGGTGAGAATGTCATCATCCAGAGTATCGGTGCCTGTTCAGGTGCCGTGGTGGCCGGTGCTATATTTACTTTACCAGCCATTTACATCCTGCAGGCTAAATATCCTGAAATGACTGCATCGTTTGAAAAAGTGTTTTTCTCGTCACTGTTGGGCGGCATCATCGGTATCTTGTTTCTCATCCCTTTCCGTAAGTATTTCGTGAAAGACATGCACGGCAAGTACCCCTTCCCTGAGGCTACTGCCACCACACAGGTGCTCATCTCCGGTGCTAAGGGCGGCAACCAGGCCAAGCCCCTACTGATAGCAGGTCTGGTGGGCGGTCTGTATGACTTCATCGTAGCCACCTTCGGTTGGTGGAACGAAGTGGTGACCACACGCATGATTGGTTTCGGCGAGACAATAGCCGAGAAAGCGAAGTTAGTCTTTAAGGTGAACACTGGAGCTGCCGTCTTGGGCTTGGGTTATATTATCGGTTTGAAATATGCCTTCATTATCTGCCTCGGTTCGTTAGCCGTGTGGTGGCTGATTGTTCCCGTGATGGGTTGGGCTTTCCATGACCAAGTGTTGAACATGTGGGACCCGTCGATTACCGACACCGTTGGTGCGATGAGTCCTGAAGCCATCTTCAAGTGTTATGGTAAAAGCATCGGTATCGGTGGCATCGCCATGTCTGGCATCATCGGCATCATTAAATCGTGGGGTATTATCAAGGGCGCCGTGTCATTGGCCTCAAAGGAGATGAAGGGCAAAGGTGGAAGCATTGAAGAAGTTCAGCGCACACAACGTGACCTTTCGTTCAAAATCATTGCCATCGGAGCCATTCTGACCATTCTGGTCACTTTTGTGTTCTTCTGGTTGGGCGTGATGGACGGCAACATACTGTTTGCTGTCGTCGGCATACTTTTAGTGACCATTATTGCTTTCCTTTTCACCACTGTCGCTGCCAATGCCATTGCCATTGTAGGCAGCAACCCCGTGAGCGGTATGACCCTGATGACATTGATTCTGGCCTCAGTGGTCATGGTTGCTGTTGGTCTGAAAGGCACAGCAGGCATGGTAGCCGCTCTGATTATGGGTGGTGTGGTATGTACAGCCTTGTCCGTTGCCGGTTCGTTCATTACTGACTTGAAAATCGGTTACTGGTTGGGAACAACCCCAAAGGTACAGGAGAAATACAAATTCCTGGGTACGTTAGTCAGTGCCGCCACAGTCGGTGGTGTGATGATATTGCTCAACGCCACCTACGACTTTGCCGGTGGTGAGATAGCCGCCCCGCAAGCTAATGCCATGGCCGCCGTCATTGACCCCTTGATGAACGGTGTCGGCGCTCCATGGTTGTTGTACGGCATCGGAGCCGCCATAGCCATTATACTGACCCTGTGCAAGATACCCGCCCTACCCTTCGCATTAGGTATGTTCATTCCCTTGGAGTTGAACATCCCACTATTGGTAGGCGGCGGTATCAATTGGTATGTCACCACCCGTTCGAAGAATGAGGAGGTAAACAAGGAGCGTGGTGAGAAAGGCACCTTGTTAGCCAGCGGTTTCATTGCCGGTGGTGCGCTGATGGGCGTAGTAAGTGCATTGTTGCGCTTTGCCGGCGTGAACCTGGTGAGTCAGGAATGGCAAGCCAACAGCCTGTCAGAACTCTGCGCCCTTGGAGCCTATATCCTGCTGATTGGCTATTTCGTGTGGGCGACGAAAAAGAAAGATTAGGAAATTAAAAGATTAAAAGATTTAAAAATTCAAAGATTATAAGATTATTGGGAACATTCTCATTTCCAGTTATTGATAGACAACTGGGAATGAGGATGTTTCTTTATCCCATTCCTTGATTCCTTCAAAGGTGAAGACGAAAGAGGGAACACGTGACACGTGGGCTATAAACCACGCATCAGCACAATCTATTTGTTCGAGGACCTCACCAACGCTTGCCATAGCTCATCGTCAGGCAATTGAGCCGTTACTGTTACGTTCTTTTTGCTGACAGGATGTGTGAATTGCAAATATCTGCTTAGCAAAGATATGCTACCATCGGGATTGCTACGCGGTGCCCCGTATTTTAGGTCGCCCTTTATGGGACATCCTATATGTGCCAACTGACAGCGTATCTGGTGGTGACGGCCGGTAAAGAGGCGCACCTCAATAAGGTGGTAGCGTTCCGAATGTGCGATGACACGATAGTGAAGGTGTGCCTTTTTAGCATTTGGCACCTCACGGTCGTAAGCGTAACTCTTATTCTGTCGTTCGTTTCGTACGAGCCAATGTACCAAGTCACCCTCTTCCATTTCAGGGCACCTTGCCGTTATGGCCCAGTACGTTTTCTGCACCTCCCCCTTTTGAAACATCTCATTGAGTCGGGAGAGTGCCTTTGATGTTCGTGAGAAGACGACAAGTCCCGCCACTGGACGATCAAGACGATGCACAACACCGAGGAACACGTTTCCCGGTTTGTTGTACTTCGTCTTGATGTAATCCTTCACCGTATCAGAAAGTGGCTTGTCGCCCGTTTTGTCGCCTTGGACGATTTCGCCACTTTCTTTATGTACGATGATGATATGGTTATCTTCGTAAACGACCTTCATCACATATTCATGCCGCCGTCTACCTGAATCACCTGTCCTGTGACATAGGATGATAAGTCGGAGGCGAGGAATGTTGCCACGTTGGCGATATCTTCAACCGTACCACCTCGACGAAGTGGTATTTTCTGTATCCATTCCTGACGCACATTATCTGGCAGAGCCTGTGTCATGGCCGTATCGATGAATCCTGGGGCTATGGCGTTGGCACGAATGCCCCGGCTGCCAATCTCCTGTCCTATGCTCTTTGCCAGTGCGATAAGACCAGCCTTGGAAGCAGCGTAGTTGCACTGTCCTGCGTTTCCATGCACGCCTACCACAGAAGCCATGTTGATGATAGAGCCGCTGCGCTGCCTCATCATGATAGGAGTCACAGCATGAATGAAATTGAACGCCGACTTCAAGTTAACGGCAATGACGGCATCCCACTGAGCCTCGGTCATGCGCATCATCAGTCCATCCTTTGTGATACCAGCATTGTTGACGAGTATGTCAATGGCACCGAATTCCTCTTTAACCTGGTTGACCACCTCTTCTGTCTGCGCAAAGTCGGCCGCGTTGCTGGCATATCCTTTAGCCTTGACTCCTTTTGCGGCTATCTCCTGTTCAGTGGCCTGTCCATTTTCGTCGATAACGAGGTCGGTGAATGCCACATTGGCTCCTTCTTCTGCAAACTTCAGTGCTATCGCTTTTCCGATACCACGTGCGGCTCCTGTGATGAGAGCCGTCTTACCTTGTAATAATCCCATGTTATTTATAGTTATTTAATCTTTTCAATATTTTAACAGTTATGATAGTTGTTATAGAAGCTATAGTTGCAATAGAATTTATAGTTGTTATTGTGATTATAGATTCTACAGAATTATTTGGGGAATCGTTTTCCGAGAGCACCATAGACGACTTTCGCCACAAGCGGTTTGCTTGTTTCCTCAGTCAATCCGTGTCCCAGTCTACCATAAATATAAGGTACTTCCAATCCTTTGATACAATAATGGGTAATGTCAGCCACCAATTCGACGTCATCGATATCAAACTCCCCTTCCGCCTTTGCGTCGGAATAGACTTTTCGGAAGAGTTGTATTTCATCCTCATCGAATTTTTTCCGAACTTTCTCCACCATCCAGATGTTACGGAAAAATTCAGCCCTTAGGTTTCCGTTGCGAACCACTGTTTCCTTAATCATAAACAGATGGGTGTAAATGAGTTCAATAATTTTATCCTGTGGACTGATTTTTTTCGCAGCCACCTCGTCCATTTTGTCGGAGAGACGTTCCAACTCCGATTCTATTACGGCATAATAGACATCGTCCTTGCTTTTAAAATAGGTATACAAGGTGCGTCGTCCTCTTCCCGAAGCCACGGCAATGTCATTCATGGTGGTACTTTCGATACCGTTTTTTGCGAACAGCTGTCGTGCCACATCGACGAGTTTTTGTCTGGTTTTTGAAATAGACATAATTCAATCCTCCATTTTGCACATCGTTAATGATGTGTGCAAAAATAGATGATTTCTTTTAATTATGCAAATAATTATGTAAAATTAATAGAAAAAAGCCGATTTTTATGAAATATATCAAGTATAATGATTATTTTTGCAGGGAATGATGTTGTTTACTAATCCTTTATCATTATATCTATTATGAAACACCTATTACTATTCATATCGGTCGTTTTCGGTGTTGCCCTGACGGCAGACGCCCAGTTCAATATCCCCCCTGTCACGGGGGTGATGTGTGCCGACTGCGGTGCCGCCAATGGTGAGAACCACCGACCCAGTTGCAAGTGGTACGAGGGAAGCAGTGACGACGATGACAACTCCACTTCCACCCCGAGCACGTCGCAGACACCCTCGGCGCCGAAGCCCTCGACCCACCTGCGCGACTACACCCCTCAGAAGACCGAGGCGGAGTTGCGTGCGGAACGGGAGCGTCAGAGAGCCAGAGAAGAAGAAGAGCGTCGGCAAGAGGCTGCCCGTATTCATGAGGCGTATCTTAGGATACCTGCCGCAGAACGTGAGATGTATGAAAGCATTAAAGAGCAGGAACGTGGCGATTATCGCGTATGTAGCGTGTCGGGCAAGGGCATGGGTGTCTGGAAAAAATCCAGCGACGGCACTGCCTGGCACTACCCCCCACATTACGAGCGCATCTGGATGATGGACGGTTCCACTGCGACCATGCAGCTGAAGTCCACCAAGAAGTGGGGTGTGGAAGATGTAGAAGAACACGAGACCATCATTGACTATGAATACGACGAGGTGAAGTATTACCCTGAACTGTCATCGCTGTTTCTCAACAAACGCGACGAATATAGTCGCAACCACTGGGTACTCTTCTCTGGCATCGGAATAATAACCAATTATGACGGATACGATTTCGACTTCCAGGATGTGGAACTCAAAGACAATCCCTACCGTGCCTACTGCCAGTTGCAAGACGGCCGATGGCTCATCCTCAACAACATTGACAAATATCCAGAAGACCCGCTGGGCATAACCATCAGCCGTGTGGTGGACAGTGTGGAGGACCATAAAGTATATCTTGACGGTCATTATCAGGACTGCTTGATTGTGTCGGAGCCTGACGACGACGGCAAGGTACAGTTTGGACTGATGACCACCGACGGCGAGTTGTTCAGCGACATCAATTATGACAAGATAGAGAAAATGGGGCCATTTTCCAATTATGTCAAGGTGTGGAAAGATGGCAAGTGCGGGGTTTTGGAATTGGTTTCAAATCGCGACGCTGACGACGGAAAGACCTATTACGGCTTTATGGAGACCATCGCGCCCAAGTATGACATGTTTAAGACCGAGCACTTGATGTTGGCCAAAGACCCGAAGACCTACACCTATTGTATTGTGGGCAACGAGGACAAGTATGCGCTGACGCTGGCCGACGTGGAGAAGCCTGTGACGCTGCCCACCATCTATACCGCCGCCGAGGTGGAACGATTCGCACCTCGTCTCTTCTCAGAAGGCAAGAAGACCACGCCTGTGAGAGAGGATGTGGATAACGACTACAAGGCGTTCTGTGAGACCCGGGCCATCAACGTGCTGCAACGTCTCAATTCGGCAACCGACAAGGACGAGGCCGTCTATCAGGCACATCAAGACCTGAAAGAAGAGAAATTGCAGAAAGATTACCTCACCATACAGCACGAGCTGCACCGCAGGGATTATAAGCTGGGCCGTTACGACAAGGCCCGTCAGGCGTATGAGGTGCAGACGGCATGGGGCACGGTGATGCTTCCCGTGCCGCAGTCGGATGCCGAGGGAGTGAAGAAAGCCTGGAAGGGCGCCGTTCAGGATATGACAATCCGTCCAGCATTGCAATTAAACCAAGACACCTACCGTCCCGTGGTTGCCGGCATCAGTGCCTTGGTCAATGGCAAGGTATATGGTGTGGAGCAGCCATGAATCTAATTCTGTGTCATGAAGCAACTTCTCATCATCTTGTTTATTTTTCTCGGGATTGCTCAGCGAACAATGAGTCAGGAGGAGGAGCCCCGAAAGAAAGTGGCTCTGGTGCTCAGTGGCGGCGGTGCCAAGGGAGTAGCCCACATCGGAGTACTGAAAGTGTTGGAAAGAGCCGGCATTCCTATCGACCTTATTACAGGTACCAGCATGGGCAGTCTTGTCGGTGGTCTGTATTGCTGCGGTAACAGTGCAACTCGCCTTGACTCCATAGTCAGGGCTCAGGACTGGACGGAAGTATTCTCCGACAAGGAAGACTTACGATACCAAAGTTTGAAAGAACGAGAGTTTCAAAATACCTATGTCTTCTCGACCAGTCTTCGTTTGAAGAAAAGAATAAGACCAATAGGTGGCGGTATCATTATCGGCAAGAACGTCGGCAAGCTTCTAAACACG
Source organism: Prevotella sp. (assembly GCA_017548605.1). Lineage (GTDB taxonomy): Bacteria > Bacteroidota > Bacteroidia > Bacteroidales > Bacteroidaceae > Prevotella. The sequence goes on from JAFYZT010000012.1 coordinate 47,998, forward strand.
TTAACGACCCCGTATAACGATTCCATAGATTTCAACACTCTTCCCATCCCCTTTGCCTGTGTGGCCACAAACGTTGTGGACAACAGCGAGGTGGTATTCCATAATGGTATTCTGAGTGAAGCCATGCGTGCGAGCATGTCGATTCCCGGCGCCTTCTCTCCTGTAAGAAAAGGCGACCAGGTACTTGTTGACGGTGGTTTACGTAACAATTATCCTGCCGACATAGCCAAAGAGATGGGTGCCGACTATATCATCGGAGTGTCCGTTGCCAGCAAGCTGAAGAAAGCCGATAAATTGCGTACAGGCACCGACATTTTGCTTCAGATTGTTGATTTCAACTGCAAGAACAAATTTGATGAGAACATTGCCATCACCGACATTCCCATCATTGTCGACACTGAAGGTTACAGTTCAGCCTCTTTCAGTCCATCCGCCATTGACACACTGATTCGTAGGGGCGAAGAAGCTGCCATGGCGCACTGGGATGAAATCATCGCCCTCAAAGAGAAGATTTATCCGTCACATCTGAAGCCCCGTCATCAAGATGTCGTTCAAGAACCATTGTCAGACAACCCTTCATACAGAATCGGTGAACTGCGATTTGAAAACATGCTCCGCAGTGACGAACATTTCATCCGTACGAAATTTAAACTTCGTGAAGGTGACAGTATCGATACCGACCTAACGCATCTCATCATGACCTCCATCCGTATGGATCGTTTTTATGAGAGTGCAGATATACACATCGAACGAAATGCCGTTGAAATGTCTGATGGTACTAAGGCTGACAGAATAACGCTGATAGCCGGCGACAAACGTCCCAACAAGATGAACGTTGGCATCCGTTTTGACACAGAAGAGATTGTTGCGTTACAAACCAATCTCGCCTTTCCCATCCGCCATAAACTGCCCATGGAATTCGACTTTACGCTCCGCTTAGGCAAACGCATCAAGGCAGAAGCCAATCTGGAGTTTCACCCCACCAGCATTATCACTCCTACCCTCACCTTTGGTTTCCACCGCAATGATTACTTCCTCTATGAATATGGCAAGAAGAGTTATGACCTGAGTTATAACCGATTATTTGTCAAAGCTGCTCCACTTACCTTCAATGTCCGCAATTTCTATTTTAGCATCGGGGCTGCTATTGACTATTACTTCAATTACGACCTGCTGCTCGACCAAGTAGAAGAGCACTACATGGAGATGCCCAAGCGTGAGCATTTCATCAGTTACTTCGCCAAGGTAGATTACAATAGCGAGAACAATTGGTATTTCCCTACCCGTGGAAGTAAGTTAAAGGTGCAATATGGCTATTACACTGACAATTTTATCAAATTGAACGATGACATCGGTTTGCATGAGGTGAGTGCCATGTGGCGTACCAATTTTCCTATAAGCCGGCATCTCTCCATCCAGCCTATGTTATACGGCCGTCTTCTCCACTACGACGACACCCCTGTCATTCTATGCAATATCATGGGCGGTGAATGGTTCGGCCATTATATTGAACAGCAACTGCCCTTTGCCGGAGTAGGGCATATTGAACTTCAATATGACAAATTCTTAGCAGCCCAGTTACAAGCTCAATATTCACTGACCACTAACAACATCATCCTATTAAAATTTGCTGTAGCTGAGGATGATGACAAATACAGTGATCTATTTAAAAGCAAGGTAATGCTTGGCAGTTCACTAAGTTACTATTACAATGCTTTGACAGGGCCTGTCGGTTTGTCGTTGGGCTACAGCAATGTGACCAAGAAACCCTATTTTTACATTAATCTTGGCTATGTGTTCTGAAAAGGTAAAAAGGTAAAAGGGTGAAAAAGTAAAACGGGAAAAAAATAATGGGGAGATGGGGTAATGACTAGTTATTTTCATAAAAATCCGAGAAAATAACCAAGGTTTTTGTTAAAAGTGGGAAAAAAGAGGGAAAAGATTTGGTTTTACCACGGAAAAGCATTACCTTTGCACCCACTTAACGAGAAACATCGCGGAGTGGAGCAGTTGGTAGCTCGCCAGGCTCATAACCTGGAGGTCGCACGTTCGAATCCTGCCTCCGCAACTATGGAGTCCGATTAACATCGGACTTCTTTTGTTTATAGGCAGTTTCTCACGTGCGACCAAGGTCGCCCTGTTATCTCGCAACAATGATGTCGCCACCGCTGCGCGACAGGCGACTGTTGCTTGATGAAGAACGAATCCTGCCTCCGCAACTATGGAGTCCAATTAACATCGGACTTCTTTTTATATTAGAATTGTTCGAGAATTTGTATGCGTTTTGCAGTATCGGGATGTGTACTGAAGAGCGAGTTGAAAAAACTCATAAATCCCGCTTTAATACCTTGGGGGTGTATGATATACAACTGAGCAATGTCATCGCGTTTCACCTGTCCAAGTCCAGGATCACAAGATATTTTGCGCAGGGCGGAAGCCAGTGCCAGCGGATCGCCACAGAGTTCAGCTCCTCCAGCATCTGCCATATACTCTCTTTTTCGAGATATGGCAAAACGAGTTAGCAATCCAAAGAAATAAGCGATAGCACTACATATCAACCCTATGATTAATACAATAAACGCACCTCCCACATTATTATCCCGACTTCTACTTGAACCTGAGGACCACAAAAGACCATACATCACTCTGACAGTAAGGCTCATAATGGTGGAGATAATGCCCACGAAGATAATACTGGTGATAAGCAATCGGGTGTCGCGGTTTCGAATATGCGTCAGTTCATGCCCCACAACACCAGCCAATTCATTATCGTCAAGCAGGTTGATAAGTCCTGTAGTAAGCGTCACGGCATAACTTTTTTTGTCGATACCACTGGCATAGGCGTTCAGCTGCGGATCGTCAACCACAAAGATTTGCGGCATATCCATGCCACATGTCATGGTGAGATTTTCAACGATGTTATACACCCGCATATTTTCCTTCCTTGTCAATGGTCTTGCACCAGTCGCATGTTTGATCATCGAAGAATTGAAGAAATAGGCGATGGTAAACCATATGGCTACGCCACCCACGACCCACGGCAATACGTGCAGAAATTCTTCCCATACCAATGCCATGTCGAAAGTAGAAATAGTTTCTCCACTGGCTGTGGTATATGACCCCTGCACATAAAAAAGCACATAGATGAAGACCCACACCATTGCCAGAATGATTATGGGAAACATCAACAGCAACAACACGCTGAGCATATTGTTGCGGCTGATCTGGGTCTGCATTCCTACATATCGCACCTTATTACATTGAAAATTGAATGTTGAACATTAAACATTGATAATTAAACAATCAATGTCATTCTATTCCTATGATTTCAGTATCAGAAACTGATTTCCGGTGCCTTGTCGTATTCCTGACGTTCCTGTTGTGGTATTTCAATCATTGGTTCCTTTTGGAATCCGAACATGCCGGCAATAATATTCGATGGGAAAGTTTGCACGGCATTATTGAGTTCCTTAGTAGCCGAATTGAAGAATCTGCGAACGGCAGCCAGTTTGTTTTCAATGTCGGCGATTTCGCTTTGCAATTTGATGAACAGCTTGTCAGCTTGCAATTGCGGATATGCTTCAAGTGTCACCTTTAATCCAGCAAGAGCATTGGACAGTTGATTTTCAGCGATGACTTTCTCATTGACCGTATTCGCACTCATTGCCGCCGAACGTGCTTTAGTCACTTCCTCAAACACTGTTTTTTCATGTGCCGCATACCCTTTGGCCGTATTCACGAGTTGCGGGATAAGGTCATGACGTTGTTTTAACTGTACGTCTATATTTGCATAGGCGTTTTCACGATTGTTCCTCAGTTTAACCAAACTGTTATACATACTTACCAGCCAGACCCCTATTAATACGAGAATGGCCACAATAACTAAAGCGATAATCATAATAAACGAATTTAATAGTTTACTACAAAGGTATGATAATTTTGCATCAAAAACAAGCAGGCTTTGAAATTTATCATTTTTTAACAGAATTATGTGAATAATAGATAATAAAAAAAATCCGGTCGGTTCCAAAAGGAATCGACCGGTATACAAAATTGAATTAACATTTGTTAGCGCATATAGCTCATCACCCTTTCATAATAGCGTTGGGTGCTGCGTACATTGAAATTGCATCCTCCTTGCCACATTCTTATGGCTCTTTCCACATTGTGTTTGGGGTTGTAGTAGCTCTGAATGATGACGAACATTTCCTTCGATTTAGCTACATTGAAACGATCATTGAGGGTGTAGCGTTTTGAGCTGCCACGACGTTTCAAGATATTGTTGCATTCCTGCACCAGCACGGGTGAGATTTGCAGCACGCCACAGTAGATACCACTTCTGGCATTAGGGTTTCCTTTGCTTTCCACCTGAATAATTGCGTCGATGACCGGAGTCCAATCATAATCATTTTCTTCACCTTCTGCTAGCATCACTGTCGGCATCGACATAAAGAACATCATGCTAATAAAAACAAATTTCGCAAGTCTCTTCATTGTTACATTGGTTATGGAGCCTCAATCATCACGATAACACGGCGGGACTAGGAATAAGTACGAAGTCCGAGCCAAAGCTCCTGTTAGTACTTGGAAGACCATTATAAATATGTGTCGGTCAACCGTTTATTAATTAACTCGGTGCAAAGGTACGAAAAAAAATGCGATGAGCCATGGTTTTAATGTTAGAATTGACCATTTTTAAGAAACTGTAAGAAATTATATCAAGTTGAAAATCAACGTTTTGAATATGAAAACGTTTACGTTTTCACAAATGTAAATGTAAAGAAAGTTTAATTTTTGGACGGTGAGGAGTGAGAGGTGAGAGTAGCTATAGCGGCTATAGTGACTATAGATGCTATAGATGCTATAGAGACTGTAGCGGCCTCAGCCAGGAAAAACCAAAAAACGAAGGAAGCGCACCCGTGAAGGATGCGCTTCCTCTATGAAAAAGGGGGCGGCTACCTACTCTCCCGCATTGCATTGCAGTACCATCGGCGCAAGCGGGCTTAACTTCTCTGTTCGGGATGGGAAGAGGTGGAACCCCGCCGCGATAACCACCCGGTATGGGGGACACGTCGCGAGAAGCGAAAAAGAAAGAAACCAAGACTGTAAATAAGAATATCAATACACACAGGCATACCTTACTGTAAA
>JAFYZT010000013.1 GCA_017548605.1 Prevotella sp.
CATCCCACCCCTCTTCTCACCCCTCACCCCTCACCTCTCACTCCTTATATTACGGCGTATTCGTACTATTGGCCCTCATGGTCATTTTATTGTCACATGGGCTTCCTGTACCAGCCGGCAGTTTATGGTCAGGCATACATTACCATCGCTACCCGACAGAATTTCCAACGCTGATTTGGGCCGCTACCCTGTCGGTCTTCATCCTCACACTCATCGCCCGTCGCTGTCCATCCCTCACCTCTCACCCCTCACCTCTTACCCATCACCCCTTACCTCTCACCTCTTCATTCTCATTCGCGTTGGTAGCTATCGTTATGGGACTGCTTGTTTGGAAAAACAGCAATTTCAAGGCAGAGAAGACGATGCAATATGACTTTATGGCTTGCCACCAGCAATGGAATCGCATCATCGACACCATCAACGCCGATAAGCCCAACAACCAAATAGGAGTTACCGTACAGAATCTTGCATTGGCAATGCGTGGCATGCTCAACGACCACATGTTCGAATATAACCAGAATGGCCTTGCGGGTCTCTTACCCGATGTAGAGCGCGATGCGACCAGCCCCTTGCCTACAGCCGAGGCATTCTATCAGTTGGGTATGATGAATTTCGCACAACATGCGGTATTCGAGGCTCAGGAAGCAATTCTTGACTACCAGAAAAGTGCCCGGTGCTTCAAACGACTGGCTCAGACCAACCTCATCAACGGCAGCTACGAAGTAGCCCGCAAATATCTCATGACCCTGCAGAAGACCCTCTTCTATAGCGATTGGGCAGATGAAACACTACCGCTGTTGGGAAATGAAGAGGCGATAGCCAAGCATCCCGAATATGGACGCTTGCGCCAGATGGCATACAATGAAAACCTTTTCTTCGGTGACCATGTGACTCCCGAGATGCTCCAAAAACTCTTCTCCAGCAACACAACCAATCGTCTCGCCTATGAATATCTGATGGCCGACTATCTGCTGACAGGCGACCTCGATAAATTTGCCAACAACGTCGGTTTGGGTGAGAAACTCGGCTATCCTGCCATTCCGCGTCATTTCCAGGAGGCATTGGCTCTTAAGTGGAGCATGCGTCATGAGCAAGGTGAACCGATGCCCGTTCAAGTTAGTCCGTCTGTTGTTCAGCGTTTCAGTCAGTTCATTTCGTACATCAAGTCACCAACCATGACCCGTGAGGGACTGGCGCAGAATTTTGGCGATACTTATTGGTGTTACTATTTCACAACCATTCAGCGATGAAAATGCATCCAAAACACTGACATGACATGAAGAAATCGATATATATCCTGTTTCTCTCCATTCTTTCATTAGGGTGGGTGGCTTGTACCGACAAGCCCGACAACCCTGTGCAGTCTGGCGAGTTGCCGCCCATCTATCCCGACTATGTCGGGGTGACTGTTCCTGTGGGTGTTGCTCCGCTCAATTTCAATATGAAAGACGGCAGCGAGCGGATGGATGTGACAATCAAAGGGGCAGACGGCACGGAAGTGCATGCCAATGGTGATTATGCCGATTTCGACATCGACGACTGGCATACGCTGCTCGAATCCACCAAGGGGAAAGACCTGACGGTGACGGTGTGTGCGAAGAAGGAGGGAGCATGGACGAAGTATAAGGATTTCACCATCCATGTCAGTCCGTATGCCCTCGATGAATGGGGTGTGACCTATCGCCGCATCGCCCCGGGCTATGAGGTGTTCAGCCACATGGGTCTTTACCAACGCGACCTTGCCTCGTTCGATGAATACGAGATTATCGATAACTCTCGTGTGCCAGGTCAGTGCGTCAACTGCCACACCAGCAACCGCACCGACCCTGCACAGTTCGTGTTCCATGTACGTGGCGACCATGGAGCCACGATGATACAACGTGACGGTCAGCGTGAGTGGCTCAAGGCGAAGAACGACCTGCTGGGAGGCTCCATGGTCTATCCCTATTGGCATCCCTCTGGCAAATATTGCGCTTTCTCCACCAACCAGACACGCCAGAGCTTTCACGTGGTGCGTGATGAGCGTATCGAGGTGTTCGACCTCTCTTCTGACGTGTTCGTCTATAACCCGGAGACGCATGAAGTAATCACCGACTCGCTGCTTTCAACGCCCGACTGGTCGGAGAACACACCGGTGTTCTCTCCCGACGGACGCACGCTTTATTACATGACCTGTCGTCAGCAGGAATATCCTGAACATTACAAGGACGAACAGTACAACCTCTGCAAAATCATCTTCGACCCCGAGACAGGACGCTATGGCGACCATGTGGACACGGTGTTTAATGCTGTGAAGATGGGCAAGAGTCTTACATGGCCGCGTCCGTCCTACGATGGCAAGTATATCCTTTTCACACTCATGGACTACGGCTATTTCTCCGTTTGGCACAAAGAAGCTGACCAATGGTTGTTAAACTTGCAGACGGGGGAGGCACGGGCAGTAGATGAAATAAACAGTCCTGATGCCGAAAGTTACCACAACTGGAACGTGAACAGCCACTGGGTGGTGTTCACTTCACGACGTGAGAACGGACTCTATACCCAGCTCTTCCTTGCTGAGGTGGATGACAAAGGCCGGTTCTCTAAACCTTTCCTCCTGCCGCAACGCAATCCGATGGAATACTATACAGAAACAGTCTATTCTTTCAATACACCTGATTTCACCAAGACAAAGGTGGACTTCGACAGTTATGCCGCAGCCCGAGAAATCCTTTCCGACCAGCGCGTGGAGACGAAAGTCGTTGAACGTTGAACATTGAACGTTGAAGATTGAACATTAAACATTTGTCCTATTTAACTTCCTATTTAACTCCCATTTTTACTCCCTATTTAACTCCCATTTAAAAAACCTATAACATGAAAAAGATCCTAACCACCCTGATGCTTGTGCTTACAACGATGATGACTTGGGCACAAAGCAGCACCGCACTTGAACAGCTGAAGGCAGACCCGCGTAAGGCATACGGCACAGACTATCCGTATGAGCAGAAAGTGTTTGAGATGACAAAGGCCCCGAGCGGTTATCAACCATTTTATATCAGTCATTACTCCCGTCATGGGTCGCGTTATTACTGGACTGACAGACTGTATATCCAATTGGATACCTTATTGACCAGGGCGCACAACAATCAACAGCTCACCCCTGTGGGCGAGGCTTTCTATACCAAGTTTATGGCCTGCAAGCAGGAACTGATGACAGGCGTGAGTGAACTTACCCAACTGGGATGGGAACAGCATCAGTTCATCGCCCGCACGATGTATAACCAATTCCCCGAGGTATTCAAAAATGGAGGTAACGTGTTCGCCATCTCATCGCTGTCGGGGCGCTGCGTGCTCAGCATGTCGGCCTTCTGTCAGGAACTGGTGCAGTGCAATCCGAAGATTGAGATACGCGAACAGTCGTCGCGCTTCACCCTCGATGGTGTGGTGCCCACCGACCGTCAGAACCCCGTGAAACATAAATATCCGAAAGCAAGACCACGCTTTGAAGACAACCGGGCACAGTTTCAGGGTGAATACACCCTGCGGCAGAGAGTGACACCCCGTGTCTTCACAAGCACAGAGGGCCTGCCCGGCAACATGGAACGCTTGGGCAGTTCACTCGTCGACCTGTATAGGACGCTGCCGAGCATCAATCATGAGGGAATGATGGATGGTATCGTTACCGACGAGGAGCTTGCCGCCGAATGGGAAAACGACAACTTGGGTTCCTACACATGGGTCTTTGAACCGCAATATCAGATGATTCCCATCCTTCAGGATATCATCAAGAAAGCGGATGCGGTGCTCACGGGCAACAGCGACCATATCGCCGACCTGCGCTTTGGCCACGACACCTGTCTGGGTCCGTTGACGGTGCTCATGGGCATCAACGGGGCCGACATCGATCCGGAAAATCCCTACGACGTGAAGAACTGCTACCAGAACTGGGAGACGTGCAAGGCCTCGAACATGCAACTGGTGTTCTACCGTGGTAAGAAAGCCGGCGACCCTGTCCTTGTGAAGTGCCTGCTCAACGGCCACGAGGCCACACTGCCCGTGCCCACTACGCAAGCACCGTATTACAAATGGTCGGATTTCCGACAGTTCTATATGGATCGCTGTAATAGCATCAAGGAGGAGTAAACGAAGCAAGGAAACCATCTTTTCAACTATCCATATAGTCCGTCTGTGTGGCCTTCGCACAGACGGATTTATCTTGTTCTTCACAACTTTTTACGAAGATAATGATTGTTTCTTAAATAATTATGCTAAATTTGTCGGGCGTTTTTCAACTATTCGCCTCAAATACTAAAAAATCACACACTCAAAAACTGACATAAGATGAAAAAAATAATCTTCAGTTTCTTGCTGACCTTAATGGTCCTTTGCGTCTATGCTGTGCCTGCCAAGAAAGGTATCATAAGAACGCTCACCTTGGCTAACGGAACGACGGTCACCGCCCAACTCGTGGGCGATGAACACGGGCATTACTGGTTGGCTGCCGACGGCAAGGCCTATCAAGCCATCGAAGGAGCGGATGTCTTTGAACAGGTGGATGCCCGGCAAGTCATGCTTAGGGCACAAGAAAAAAGAATGAAGGCAAACGCCCGTCGTGGACGCAAGATGTCGAAGCATCGCGTTGGCGAATTTGGCGAGTATATCGGCCAAAAGAAAGGACTCATTATCATGGTCAATTTCTCCGATGTGAGTTTCAAAGCCAGCAACAATAATGCGTTGTATCAACGTATCGCCAACGAAGTGAATTTCAATGAGGGTAATTTCAAAGGCTCGATGTACGACTATTTCCTGGCGCAGAGCGATGGACAGTTTGAACTGACTTTCGATGTGGTGGGCCCTGTGACGGTGTCGAGACCTCAATCCTATTATGGTGCCAACAACTCACGTGGCGATGATAAGTACCCTGCCACGATGGTTATCGAGGCCCTCACTTTGGCCGACGATGAGGTGAACTTCGCCGACTATGACTGGGACGGCGACGGTGAGGTGGACCAGGTGTTTGTGGTCTATGCCGGTAAGGGCGAGGCTGATGGTGGTGCTTCTTCTACCATCTGGCCCCATGAGTGGCAACTCAGTTCAGCGTCTTATTATGGCGACGGCACAGGAGCACAGACGCTCGATGGCGTAATCATCGACACCTATGCCTGTGGTTCCGAACTGAACGGCTATGGTTCTATCGATGGCATTGGCACGATGTGTCATGAATTCAGCCATTGTCTGGGTTACCCCGACTTCTACGATACCGATTACAGCGGTGGCCAAGGTATGGGTGCCTGGAGTCTGATGGACGAAGGATGCTATAACGGTGATGGATACCAACCCTCGGGCTACACCAGTTATGAACGCTGGTTGGCAGGATGGAAGACACCTATAGAACTGAAGGCTTCGAAGAAAGTTACGGGCATGAAATCGCTTGTCGATGGTGGCGAGAGTTATATCATCTACAACGAGGGTAACCGCAACGAATACTTCCTGCTCGAAAACCGTCAGAAAACGGGATGGGATGCCAGTCTGCCGGGAGCGGGACTGCTTATCCTGCATGTGGACTATGATGCTGACGTGTGGGCTGCCAACGAACCCAATGACGACCCGTCGCACCAACGCATGACATGGATTCCTGCCGACAATGAATACCAATATTATGTCTATCAGGGAACACGGTACTATACCTCTGAGGGAATGGCTACTGACACCTATCCCCAAAACAGCAACAACAGTTTCAGCAAGTCGTCAACACCTGCCGCCAAATTCTACAACAAGAACACCGACGGCACCTATTTTATGAATGCGTCTATTGAGAATATTACTCAGCATAAAGGTTCTGACAAGACCATCTCGTTCGACTTCGTCGGTGAGGCGGCTGAAGTGTCGAACCCCGTGTTCTCGCCAAAGGGAGGTGTATATACCGAAGCTCAGCAGGTGACCATCACTTGCGAGACGGAAGACGCTACTATCTACTTTACGACCGACGGGTCAACGCCAACAGCTGACAGCACTCCTTACACCGAACCCATCACGGTGGAGGAGACAACGGTCTTCAAGGCCATCGCCATCCTCGACAATGGGATGAGCGAAGTGGTCTCGGCCCGATACATCATACGCAGCGACATGGCATCCGACGTGAAAACCTTCAAACTGGTGAATACGCTCGACGAGATGGTCAGTGGAGAGCGTTATGTCATCGCATGCGGCAAAAAGCAAAAGGCGGCAGGTGTCTTGAATACTGACGCAAAAAATCCCTATTTCAACCCCGTTAGTGTTTCTGTTGAAGACGACGTGGTGACCATCACCGACGATGTGATGGTGTTCTTTGTTGACGGTGTAGGGTCGGAATGGACGCTCATGAACGATGAGGGCCAGTTCCTCTACGCTACGGATGTCAAGAGATTGGCTTTCTCCGACGAAGAGCAGATATGGACGTTGGCTAACGATTATACGAATGACAATACGGCGGGCGTGGGCATGTCCTTTGATTCCTTTGGCACCATACTCTACAACAGTGGGTCGCCGCGTTTCACCACTTACACCTCCGATCCTACCAAGGTGATGCTCGTAGCTCATCTCTATAAGGCGTATGTGGTTCCTGAAGAGACGGGTATCACGGTTGTGGCCAAAGAGGAAACACCTGCTAGTGACATTGTCTATGATCTGCAAGGACGAAGGGTGACAGCCACCAGTCTTCCCAAGGGTATCTATATCATTGGTGGTAGGAAGGTTGTCGTTCAATAATCCGGGAAGAACAGCAGCGTATATGGAAAACAGTTATATCAAACAGTTTCCCGACATCATGGCGGGCAAGAAAGTCATGTATGTGCATGGCTTTGGCTCGTCTGCGGAGTCGGGCACGGTACACCGCCTCCGTGAGGTGCTGCCCGAGGCCACTATCATCGCCGAGGATGTACCGCTGCACCCGCAAGAAGCCATCGACATGTTGCGGAGGCTATGTGAGGAACAACAGCCTGACCTTATTGTGGGCACGTCGATGGGAGGCATGTACACGGAGATGCTCTATGGCTACGACCGTATCATGATTAATCCTGCACTCGCCATCGGTGACACCATGGTGAGTCACGGGCTGACGGGCCAGCAGCATTTCTTCAGTCCTCGTAAAGATGGCGTACAGGATTTCATTGTCACCAAGGGATTGGTGAAGGAGTACAAGGACATTACCAAGCTGAATTTCCTGGGAGTGAATGATGAAGAGCGGGGTAGGGTAATCGGCCTTTTCGGCGACAACGACGATCTGGTGGACACCTACGAACTGTTCAGTGAACACTATCCCACGGCCATCCGTTTCCATGGTGCCCACCGTATGGACGACCAGTCGTTCATGCACGCCGTGCTGCCTGTGATACGATGGATGGACGACCGGCAGGAAGGGCGTGAGCGTGAAAAGGTATTCATCGCCACCAATGCGCTCATCGATCGTCGGGGTATGGCAGAGGCCAGTTCACAAAAGGCTTTCCGCCGGTTGATAGAGCATTATGACGTGTATATCGTGGCTCCCGCTCCGCGTTCAATGGATGATGGAACGGAACAAATGAAGACGACGATAGCCTGGGCTGACGAATATATCAATGTGCCGGCATACAACCATGTGCTCTTCACCAACCAACCACAACTGCTCCTGGGCGATTTCTTCATCACCACCCAGCCATGTGACAATTTCATGGGTACGGTCATCCCTTATCGTAGCGACACCTTCAAGACTTGGGAGGAAATCATCACGTATTTTGACAGAATAACACGTTAAAGCCCCTTTCCCATCCCTCCCCGAGGGGAGGGCGTGAATACTCCACAGGGTAATTGTTCTCCCCCTCGGGGGAGTTAGTGTGGGGCTCTTTTCGGGGGAGTTAGTGGGGGGCTCTTTTCGGGGGAGTTAGTGGGGGGCTCTAACTAATCTTATATACTCCTTATAAGAGATATGACGTCCGCCCATCGATTTGAGATGGGGCGTTTCAAACTGGCAGTCGATGATGCGGCCGCCAGTTTGTTGCATAATATGAGCCAAACGAATCAATGCCAGTTTGCTGCCATTGGATACCCGAGAGAACATGCTCTCGCCGAAGAAGCATGCACCTATGGCCACACCATATAACCCTCCTACCAGTTGTTTCTGCTTATCCCATACTTCCACGGAGGCGGCAAAGCCTTGGCGGTGTAATTCGGTGTAGGCATCAATCATGTCTTTACCCAACCAAGCCCCTTCTTCCTCGATACGTAATGCGCTGCATGCCTCTATTACGTCGTCGAAGCACTGGTTGACAGTGACATGATATAGGTCTTTGCGCATCAGTGTGCGCATAGAGTGTGATATGTGTATCTCGTCGGGGAAGATAACAAAACGGTCCATCGGACAATACCAATGTATCTCATCCCAATCGCGGAAGGAATACCAAGGGAAGATTCCATTTTGATAAGCCAGTAACAACCGGTCGACACTCAGGTCGCCACCTACAGCAAACAATCCGCTGGGTTCTGGCTCATATACCAACGGATTGGGGAAAGCAATTCTGTCACTCAGTTGAAAAACCATTGTTTAGTTTTCGAGTTCTTAAGTTTTTGAGTTTATGAGTTCTTGCTTTATATTTTTAATCTTTTAATTTTTTAATCTTTTAATTCTTCTTCGTCGGGCTGGGTATTAATTCCCCTTCCTTCACGGTTACTTTTATCTTCTTTCTTTTGCCGAAGAGAATCTCGCGCATGAGCAGAGGCTTGAGTTTCTGTGCTATCACGCGGTCGAACTCTCGTGCTCCGTATTCACGGGTGTAACCTTCGCTGAGCAGCCACTCGCGGGCTTCATCGGTGAGTGTCATGCTCACGCCACGTGCTGCCAGCTTGCCGTCGAGCTCACGCAGTTTTTTGTCGAGAATCAGTCTGGCCATGTGGCGGTCCATGTCGTTGAAAACGACGGTGCCCGACAGACGGTTCAGAAACTCGGGTTTGAAGGTTTTCTTCACCTGCCGGAGCATGGCTTCACCTGCCGATACATGACCGCTGAAACCTACCGATGCCTGCGAAGCATACTGTGCTCCGGCGTTTGAAGTCATCAGCAACACCACGTTGCGGAAGTCGGCCTGTCGCCCTTTGTTATCGGTCAGACGGGCGTAGTCCATCACCTGCAAGAGGATATTGTAGATGTCCTGATGTGCTTTCTCTATCTCATCAAGCAGCAACACACAGTTGGGAGATTTGCGGATGGCATCAGTGAGCATACCACCATCTTCGTAACCAACATAGCCTGCCGGCGAGCCGATGAGCTTGGCCACGGCATGTTTCTCGGTATATTCGCTCATGTCGAAGCGCACCAGGGCAATGCCCAACTCACGGGCCAGCACACGCGCCACTTCGGTCTTACCCACGCCTGTGGGACCCACGAAGAGCAGGGCGGCCAACGGCTTATCCTCGTCGGTGAGGCCGGCTTTCGACAGTTGGATGGCCTCAACCACCTGGCGCAGCGCTTCATCCTGACCGTATATCTGGCCGCTCATACGCTCGTAAAGCGTTTCCAGACGACTGTTGTCGTCTGCCTCCATTGCCATGGCATCTACCTTGCATATTTTCGAGAGCACCTGATTGATGAGGGAACGGTCCACTACATAGCTGTCATTTTCATGGTGTATCTCGCGCCATGCACCGGCCTCGTCAATGAGGTCGATGGCCTTGTCGGGCAGAAACCGTTCGTTGATATGCTTGTTACTGGTTTCCACGGCATAGCGGGCCACATCATCGGCATAGTTCACATGGTGGAACTCGGCGTAAATGGGCTGCAGCTGTTCGATGATATGCACGGCCTCGTCGATGGAGGGCTCGGGGATGTCTATCTGCTGGAAGCGGCGCACCAAGCCTTTGCTGCGTGAGAAATAACGGTTATATTCCTCATAGGTGGTGGAGCCGATGAATCGTATCTTCCCTTCCTCAAGATATGGCTTGAGCATGTTTGCGGCATCCATAGAGTCGTCGTTGGTGCGCCCGGCACCCACCAGGTTATGTATCTCATCGATGTACACGATGGGGGATTTTTCCTTGCTCACTCCCTCCATGATGGTTTTCAGCCGTCGCTCGAAATCACCTCGGTAGTGGGTGCCGGCCACCAACGTTCCCAGGTCGAGCAGGAAAACGCGGCTGTCCTTGAGGCGCTCGGGCACATCACCCTTGACGATACGTTCCACCAGACCATAGACAAGGGCTGTCTTGCCCACACCGGGCTCACCCACATGCAGGGGGTTGTTCTTGTCGCGGCGGCAAAGTACCTGAATGGTGCGTTCCAACTCGTTCTCACGACCTATAAGAGGGTTATGCTCGGCCACGTGGTCGTTCAGACAGGTCACCAATTGCTGCCAGACCACGTTTTCCGTCTCGTCGGAACTGTCGGAAAAATCTGTTTCATCGTCATTTTCGGAAGAAAGTGCTTCCTCGTAACAACTCACCAAGTCGGCGAGGAACTCGCTTTCTGTACAGGCGATGCTTTCGAGGAGCAGCTGACAGGCTTTGCTCTCTTTCAATTCGAGGATGCCCTTCACCAGATGGGGCACGTCGAGGATGGTGGCCGATGATGCCTGCACCTGAGCATAGGCCACTCGCAGCACATGGTCGAGTTGTATCGACGGACCGAGATTATAGTCGACATTGTCGGGCACACGTTCCATCTTCTCAAATTCTTCGACCAGCTTTTGGTCGAGAGGGAAAAACAGAGCCCCGCCCAAGGTCATGGACATCTGGAACAGGGTCTGCTCGTTGATGGCGGCGAGCAGGTGTTCGGGGGTGATAAACTCGTGGCGGTATTGCTGTGCCAACTCAACGCTGCGGTTGAGGGCTTTACCTGCATTCGGAGAATGATGTAGTTCTGACATTTCTTTCGTGTTGGTTGCTTATTCGGGTTGACAGGTAAGACGCAGGGGGAAGCCCTCCTCACGGGCCATGGCCGTGGCCTTGCGTATCTTTGACAGTGCCACATCGTAGGTGTATATGCCTACCACAGCTTTGTCGGAGTGGTGTACCTTCAGCATGAGCGTCTGCGCCTCCGGCTCCGATTTAAAGAACACCGTCATCAGTACTTTCACCACAAATTCCATGGTGGTGAAGTCGTCATTGTGAATGAAAACCTTATAACGGCGCGGCTCACGTTGCTTGGTGTTCTGCCGCTCTTTTACTGCTGACTGCTCTTGTGGCATGTTTTATTAAAATGTTGGAATGATGTTTTCTTGGTTGTAAAAGACCGCTGTTCGGTCGCCCCCTCCTTGGGAGGGGGTAGGGGGGAGGTTTTTACCTTGCCCCTTTATCCAGGAACTCCAAAAACGCGTTCACATCTTCCTTGTAGCTGAATGAGCCGGTGAGCGGTCGTCCGTCGTTATCGACGAGCACATAAAGCGGTTGGGTGAGATGACCGAACTTCATCTGCTCCAGATAGCTCCATTTGTCACCGATGGTGCGCAGCGTCTTTCGCTCGCCCGAAGGTAATGTCACCGTATAAGTGCTGTCAAGTGGTGTCTTGTCGTCAACGAAGAGTGAGATGAGCACATAGTCCTGGGTCAGTTTCTTGGCTACCGTGGGGTCGGTCCATACGGCAGCCTCCATCTTACGGCAGTTCACGCAGCCGAAGCCGGTGAAGTCAAGGAACACGGGCTTGCCCTGTGCCTTGGCGGCGGCCATGCCTTGGTCGTAGTCGGTATAGGCGGCACGTACCTCGTGGGTATTAAGATTGAAGTCCTGGGTGTATATCGGCGGAGCAAAGGCACTGACGGCTTTGCAAGGGGCACCCCACAGACCGGGTACCATGTAGATGGCAAAAGCCAGTGAACACAGACCGAGCATGATGCAGGGCACGGGCATAGGTTTCGGCTCGCCGTCCACCAAGTCGCTCTGGAATTTGAACATACCGATGAGGTACAGGCCCAACAGGCCGAAGATGGCTATCCACAGCGACAGGAACACCTCGCGGTCGAGCAAGTGCCAACCATAGGCCAGGTCGGCCACGGAGAAGAACTTCAGGGCGAAGGCCAGTTCAATGAAACCGAGCACCACCTTGATGGTGTTCATCCACGAGCCCGACTTCGGTGCTTGTTTCAGCCATGTGGGGAAAAGGGCAAAGAGGGTGAAGGGCAGTGCCAGGGCGATGGCGAAGCCCAACATGCCGGCGGCTGGACCGAGCCAGTTGCCGGAGGTGCTGGCCTCTACTAACAGCAGTCCCACGATGGGTGCAGTGCAGGAGAAGGATACCAAGGCCAGGGTGAACGCCATGAGGAAGATAGACAGCAGACCACTGGTTGATGTGGCTTTGTTATCTACCTTATTGGCCCACGACGATGGCAGGCGCAGTTCGAACCATCCGAAAAACGACAGGGCAAAGACGACGAGCAACAGGAAGAAGAAGATGTTGAACACGGCATTGGTAGCCAGACTGTTAAGCGTCTGTGCCTCGAAGAGCGCCGTGATAATCAGTCCCAGTGCCAGATAAATGACCACGATGGAGATGCCGTAGGTGATGGCATCGCGCACGCCCTTGCGCTTGTCTTTCGACCGTTTCAGAAAAAAGCTGACGGTCATAGGGATAATAGGCCACACGCAGGGGGTGAACAAGGCGAGCAGACCGCCCACGAAACCCATCAGGAAGATGTAGAGCCAGGAGTGGTCGGTCACGGCATCGCCGTCAAAGGCTTTCAGTTCATCGACCATAGGAGCCCACCAACCGGCCTCACCCTTGACCATGGCGGTATTTAACATGGCACTGTCTGTAGCGGTACTATCAGCGACGGGCAGGATGGCCATGGCGGCGGTGTCGACTTTCTCGGCATTGTCCGATTGTTCTGCTTGCTCTTCTTTCTTTGTGGCATCATCGGCTTTTTCGGGTTCCTTGGCTTTCTCCGGTCCCTTGCCGGTGAAGTCGAATTCCACGGTGGTAGGTGGCATACACATCTGGTCGTTGCATGCTCCATATTCAAGATATCCCTTGATGTGATATTCCTTGTCGGTCACTTTATACCGCTGCACGAAACTCACCGACTGCTCGAAATAACGCACTTTCATCTCGAAGATTTTGTCGTCTTCGCTGATTTCATGCCCTTTTGGCTGCAAGGCCCCCTGAGGCTTGGCCCCAGTGCTGCCTTCATCGTGGAAGGTAGCTGATGTGGGTCCGCCATCGGGCAGGTTCGTGCTATAGACATGCCATCCCTTATCGATAGTGGCGGAGAAGATGACATCCACCACGTCGGGCGATGTCTGCTGCTGCTTGACACTGAAATGCACGGGCATGGCCATCTGTGCCATGACCTGCGTCACGACAAACAGCAAAATCCATATACTTGTAATTTTCCTAAACATGGTTATATTTCGTAATCCAGAATTTTTACTAACGTAATCGCACCCGTGACCACTCGCCACTCATAACTCGTCACTCATAACTCGTCACTCCTCACTCACCCCTTGTGCGTCATGATATCGAGCACGAAGCGGTCGGTCTCGTCCATGCCTTTGCTGCCGATAGAGGTGAGGTTGCGAATACTCTTGTCCACATCATCTTCGATGATGCCCTCCACGCTGCTGACATAACGGTGTTGGATGGCCAACATGGCACTCATCACGGCAGTGCCCACACCAGTGGTCAACTTCAGGGCACAACTGGGTTTGGCTCCGTCGCAAATCATGCCCGTCAGGTTCGCAATCATATTTTTCACCGAGAACGACACCTGTTCGTAGGTGCCCCCCATCAGATAAGTGATGCCGCAGCTGCTACCCGTGCTGGCCACCACACAGCCGCAAAGGGCGGAGAGCGGTCCCAGGCTCTGCTTCATGTAGATGGCAGTGAGGTTGCTCAGAATCAGTGCGCGAATCAGCTCCTCCTCGGTGTTGTGGTTTTCCTCGGCAAACACCACCACGGGCATGGTGGCGCAGATACCTTGGTTACCACTGCCGCTGTTGCTCATCACGGGTATCTTGGCTCCTGCCATACGGGCATCGCAGGCGCAACTGGTAACGCTGAGAATCTTCGAGAAGATACTGTCGCCCATGATACCTTTTCCCAGAGGACTGCACATGGTCTTGCCCAGTTCATGACCGTAGTTGTCACGCAGTCCGATGCGTGCCGCTTCCTCGTTCAGCCGCTTTGCTTCGAGGATAAACCGTAGGTCGTTGAGGTCAGTTTCATGGGCAAAGTCATACACCTCGCGCAGGGTGAGCGCCTCCTCTATCATCTTCTCTTCTTCCGATTCCTGCGTCCGCTCGTCGAGTGTTACCTCTTCATCACTGCGCAGGAAGACAAAATGGGTGTGGCCTCCCTTGATAATCGTTTCCGACTCATGACCGTCAGCCTGACATACCACGCGGATATAGAGCTTGTCAGGGTCATGCTCTTCCAATGCGATATGGATACGGTCCTCATTCATATATTTCTTGCCGTGCTCTACGGCGGCATGATCCACATCGCGGAGCACCTCAAGTCCGTATTCCGACTTACCCACCAAGGCTCCTAAAGCCACGGCGATAGGCAGACCAATCATTCCAGTACCGGGGATACCCACGCCCATGGCGTTCTTCAACATGTTGGCGCTGAGCCATATATGGATTTGCTCCGGGGTATGTCCCAACAGTTCGGTGGCTTTTGCCACACCAAGTGCCACTGCCGCTGGTTCGGTACACCCTACGGCGGGCACCACCTGTTGCTTGATGAGCCGGATAATCGATTCTCTCTTCTCTGGTGTTATCATAATATCTCAATTCGGGGAATCGTTCGTATTTTACGAAGTTAAATTGGTCGTTAATTCGAATCGGGAGTTAAAGTGGGAGTTAAAATGGAAGTTAATTCGCTTCGCTCATGGGAGTTAAAGCGGACATTACTCCGCTTGCGTCTTTTACTTTTCTTCCCTTTTACCTTTCCAAGCTATTGTCCTGCACGAAGTGCTTTACTTCCTTTTTTACTTCCTTTATTTTACTTCCTTTTATTTCGTCCCTTTTACTCTTCCATGCAGTTTTGCAAAAATACAAAGGATTTGGAAATTATTCAACTTTTAACATGAAAAAATTGGTGGGTTCGGGAAAATACATTATTTTTGCAAACGATAAAATAATGCAGCAATAAGAGTGATAGGATTCCGATGCCAACAGGAGATGTCGGAATTCTTAGTTTTTTTGCTTGCTTCATCAAAGCTATTAACTTAAAAGAAATACGATTATGTCATACATGTCGCAAGAAGGCTACGATAAACTTGTGGCCGAATTAGTTCGTTTGGAGTCAGTGGAGCGTCCCAAGGCTTCTGCCGCCATCGCTGAGGCGCGTGACAAGGGCGACTTGAGCGAGAACTCCGAATATGATGCAGCCAAGGAGGCGCAGGCCCATCTCGAAGATAAAATCAACCGCTTAAAACTGACCATCGCCGAGGCAAAGATTGTCGATACATCGCGCCTCAGTTCCGATTCCGTTCAGATTCTTTCCAAGGTGGAGATGACGAACCTCACCACCAAGGCGAAGATGACGTACACCATCGTCAGTGAGAATGAAGCGAACCTGCGTGAGGGGAAAATCTCTATCAAGACCCCCATCGCCCAGGGACTGCTCAACAAGAAGGTGGGCGACGAGGTGGAGATACAGATACCTCGTGGCACCATCAAACTGCGCATAGATAAAATATCTATTTAGAGTAAATAGGAGCAAGGAGGATGGGGCACTCTTCATCCCGTAGCGACCATTCATCACTCAACATTCAACACTTAACACTCAACATTCCAATATCATGTCCATCTTTTCAAAAATAGCGGCAGGAGAGATTCCCTCCTACAAATGTGCGGAAAACGACAAGTTCTACGCTTTCCTCGATATCAACCCCTTGGTGAAAGGTCATACGTTGGTCATTCCCCGCAGGGAAGTGGATTATATCTTCGACCTCACCGATGAGGAGACGGCTGAATACCATGTCTTTGCCAAGAAAGTGGCACAGGCCATCAAGATAGCTTTCCCTTGTGTGAAGGTGGGTATGGCTGTGCTCGGACTGGAAGTACCTCATGTACATATCCATCTCATTCCCATGCAGAGTGAGAAAGACATGCTGTTCTCCAATCCCAAGAAGAAATTCTCCGACGAAGAAATGGCCGATGCTGCCAAGCGCATCAACGACGCTTTCCTCAGTCTGTAAGAGTTATATCCAATCATAGAAAAGCCCTGTAAACTGCAGTTTACAGGGCTTTTCTCGTTATCTCAGCTCTTTAATAATACCTCACTCATCTTCCTCTCCCAATTAACTTCCCCCCTCCTTTGGAGGGGCTGGGGGAGGTTTTTCCCTCCCAATTAACTTCCCCCCTCCTTTGGAGGGGGACAGGGGGAGGCTTAAACAAACTCTTCTCCCAACTGTATCTGCACCTCGTTTACGTATTTGCGAATCATCGCCGATGAATCACCTTTCTTGCAGATAAACAGGATGTTGTCTTCCTCGGCCACGATAAATCCTTCCAGACCGTTGAACACACCCAGACGACCTTCTGGCAATTTGATGATGTTGTCGCGGCAGTCGTCCATGATGACGTGCGAGTCGAGCACCACATTGTCGCCTTCCTGTTTGCTCAAAGCTTCGTAAATGGAATGCCAGGTGCCCATGTCAGCCCAACCGAAGTTGCAATGCAGCACATACACATTTTCGCTGTTTTCAAGGACGCATTTGTCCATCGAGATGTTGGGATAGGCGGGGAAATGCTCGTGCACATAATCGTGCTCCTCGCTTACTGACAGTTGGATGTCGTCCTTGTCAATGGGTCGGAACACCATGGGGAAGTTACGGGCGAAACAATCGGTGAAGGTCTTCACATTGGCCAGGAAAATGCCGGTGTTCCAATAGAACTCACCGCTCTCCATGAACACACGGGCGAAGTCACGTTCCGGTTTTTCCGTGAACGATTTCACATGGTACATCCCTTTGTGGGGAGCGGCCTCGCCTATCTGGATGTAGCCATAGCCGGGCTCAGGACGTGTGGGCGTGATGCCCACCGCCACAAGCTCGTTGTGGTCAGCCACGAAGTCCATCGCTCCCGTGATGTCGCTTAAGAAGACGTCCACGTTGAGCACAGCTTGGTCAGAGGGTGTCACGATGACACATGCCTCCGGGCACTGTTTCTTGATGCGATAACAAGCCCATGCCACGCTCGGTGCTGTGTTACGGTTCACGGGCTCGGCAAGGATATTGTCGGTAGATACTTCAGGCAGCTGCTCGGCCACTGTCGGTTCGTATTCGTGGTTGGTACACACGAAGAAGTTCTCTTTGGGGATAAACTTGGCGAAGTGGTCGAATGTCTGTTGCAACTGGGTACGTCCTGTACCGAAGAAATCTATGAATTGTTTGGGATTATTTTGCCGGCTGCAGGGCCATAGCCTTTTTCCTTTTCCGCCGGCGAGAATGACGCAGTAGTATTGTTGTTTGTTCATGAATAGTCCATTTAGGCTTTCAGAGTACGAAGATACGAATAATAAACGACAGAAACAAGTTTTTAGTATTTATTTATGACAAATAAACAAATAATTCCACATTTTTGCGATTACCATCCCTCAACGTTCAATGTTCAACCTTCCACATTAAATCTTCCACGTTCCACGTTCAATGTTCAACGTATGAGTGTGTAGATCGTCAAACTACGACTCCCCTCTTCTTCCAAAGCATACTAACTATTCCCCTCCTTTTCCAAAGGAGGGGCAGGGGTGGTTTGTCGAATAATGTCCTTACCTCTTTTAACCTTCAATGTTCAACCTTCAACCTTCAACGTTCAATGTATGAGCGAGTGGTTTGTCTAACAATGTCCCTCCCTCTTTTAATCTTCCTCGTTCCCCTCCTCCCTTTAATCTTTTAATTTTTTAATCTTCCCTTTACTTTTTTTCCTTTTTACCCTTCAAAAATTTGCAATTTCGGAAAATAGTTGTACCTTTGCACCGCTTTTGAAGCCCAGATGGCGGAATCGGTAGACGCGCTGGTCTCAAACACCAGTGGGGCAACCCGTGCCGGTTCGACCCCGGCTCTGGGTACTAGAAACACCTTGTAAGTCGTTGACTTACAAGGTGCTTTCTTTTTTTCTAGGGTGTAAAAAGGTGTTAAGTTTTTTTATCCATGATACAGGTTTTCCAGTTCTTCAAATGTTGTATTAATGAAAGTGTCATTAATCATTCCGACAGTACTGATCATCTGATAATCATCAGACAACTTATGATGGAATGATAATGTAAAAGCAAGACGTATGTCATCATTGACTTCATCCACGCCTTCCAGTTGCTTGACGACGCTTCCTCTTATTGTTTGAATACTCTTTATTTCATAGACATCGCGGATACCCGTACCTTTGAAATATGGGATGAAAAAATGCAGATTATGCAATGCTATTGTTGATGGGAACTTCGCCCCTGTGTAATATAACTGGGCACAGCCGTTTTCGAAATCCTCATAGTAGCCTTTACGGTTGCTTGGTTTGACAAGTCCCACTAAAACTCTGTCACCAACTTCTATAAAAGCGCCCTTCTGTGGAATAACTTTTGATACAGTCGTTGACGATTTGGTCTCAATCAGTTCCTTGATAAACTTCTCCAACAACGCCCTATTGCGTTCATCCTTAGGACGCAAAGGGAATGCCCCGATGTTCACCTCGCCAATCGTCTTATAGAACTTTGCCACCTCCACATCAGCAGGTTCACCGTCGCCAGGAAACAATATGTATCCGCCTATCACCTCTTTCTTTAGCACATCCGACGGATATTCCTTATAATAGATGGCGTCTCGGTAGCGGTGCATCTGATTGATAGCATCATCGGGCGGCGTGTCCACATGGTTCACCTTATCTGCAATCCTGTATTTCGCATCAAAGAGATAGGTCATCCTCATGCCTTTCTGCATATCGTCCTTCGTCAGTTGCAACACGATGTCCGGCTTCTGCGGAACGGTAGGAGCCACCAGATTCTCCATGCTGATACTATCATCCTCTTTCTCCGAATGTTTCGGATTATAGACAAGTTCCGCCAACTCTACACCGTCTTTCTTAAAAAGGATACTTGAATGTTCGCCTTTCCCTAATTCCCAAGTAAAGACACCGTTCATCTCCATACGGTTGCGATAATCTACATCTTCGTCCTTGATACCCAACTGCTCCTTCACAATGTGGCTTACCTCAATAAAGCACCAAATCTCATAAAGTGTGGCTATATCTTTCGATTGCAGGCGGTAGATACCATCGTTCAATGAATATGCACGACGAAGCAAGTTCCACGTCCTGTATATTTGACTATAGCCTGTTGCTTTCTGCAGTACGAGGCTCTCTTGATTCAGTCCCTTAAACCGGCCTACCGTTCTGAAGAAAGGATTGCGTTGCAGATACTTCAAAGTAGCCTGCATCTCGTCCATCTCCTTCTTCATCACGTCCGATGTGTTCTTGATTGCTTCAATGCGTTTTTTCAGTGCTTCATATTTGGCTGTTATCTGCCCCAAGGCATATTTCATGAATCGGTTCTCCTGGGTATCATTAGATTGTATCTGTTCTTCTACCCGATACTGATGGGCAGGCTCCTTTCTGTGTTCCGCCAGTTCATTCTCTATATTCGACGGCACACGCTTCAGTTTGTCAGCCCTCAGATAGGCCTCATAGCCACGAAGCCGATGACGGGGACGCTCAATGATATTTCTGCAAGCCTTGATAAACTTCTGCTGTTCGCCCTTAAACACACTCCACCAAATAATTTCCTGCGTCTCGCCCTTCGTATCAGGTGTAAAGCCATGAAAAGTGCGACGCATATAGTCGAGCGACAACATACGGTATTCCTCCTCAATGTCCTCAACTATATCTTCTTCCAGTGTTCGTGATAGTTCAGTTTTGTGCTCAGTACCTCATAACCAAACGTAAAGCGCCTTTTGTCCGTCCCAACCTGAT
The DNA here is from genome assembly GCA_017548605.1 of Prevotella sp. Lineage (GTDB taxonomy): Bacteria > Bacteroidota > Bacteroidia > Bacteroidales > Bacteroidaceae > Prevotella. The sequence continues at coordinate 19,882 of JAFYZT010000013.1, forward strand.
AGACAAAGTTCAGTTCACTCTTACCGATGTCATTGCCATAGTTGATATAGCCTGCAAGGGTATGGCCACGAAACGAAAAGCGGTCATTGTCGTTTTGCAGTTCAGAGCCGAACTGCGCATGATCCACATGCTTCTTGAACTCCACCCATATCGGATAGTCCGTATTATCAAAGAAGATAGCTGGTGCCTGTTCTCCGCACGTTACTAATTGTCGTCCATTTACATCTACTGACTCAACATCCTCAGACCAAGTGTATGCAGACATCAGATTCTTTTCGCCCACATTCCGCTTTGCCTTATTCCAGATGCCGTCGAACTTCGTACATTCAACGTACATCGTGAAATCCTGATGTCGTATCGTCAGCAGATCCATCTCGTTTCTTTTCATAACCACAATTCCTTTACATAACCATAAAAGGTTGGGTATAAAATGTGGTTCTATTTATTCGTTCGGATCAAGTTTACTTTCCACTCACCGTTTTTTCTTCCACCGATGCGTACGATGTATTTGTTTTCTTGCAACTTCACCAATTGTTTTTGAATAGAAGTCGCGCTAACGCCAGCGGTTACAGCTATCTGTTTGGTCGTAACCTTTGGGTTATCTAGCATCGCATTGAGAATCGTTATTGTAGTTACATTTTTAAATGTGATGAGTTCTCCATCGTACCACCAAACTGCATCAGCCTTCTCACCTATAAACCTCAGATTGTTTTCAATGGTCTCCTCCATTTGGTGGGAAATATATGTTACGAAGTCACGAGCCTGCTCCAATGTGGCGTGTGCGCCATCTGAGGGAACTGGTCCTACAATCTTATCTGCCTTACCCAATGCATCAAGATACTGCTTCTTGGTTTTGCTGCGAATCACCAGCATTGGATAGTCATGCTTCGTTAGAATATAGTTCATCAATAAACGGGCTATACGACCGTTCCCATCTTCAAACGGGTGGATACGAATATAACGGTAGTGAAACAAGGCTGCCAGTTCTACAGGAGATATTGACTTTTCTGCCTCACCCTGATTATACCATGCAATCAAATCAGCCATCAGGGCTGGAGTTTCCTCTGGCGATGCATATTCAAAGCGTTCTCCTGACGGCGTAATGACAGAATTAGGGCGTGTCTTATAACAACCGGCATGAACCACATAACTCGAATTAACACCACCAGGCAATTGCCTATAGACTATATAGTCTTCTCGCAGCATAGTCTGATGAAGAGTACGGATAAAAGACTCTGTCAAAGGCTTCTCTTTGATGCCTGCCTCTTCCTGCATCATCTTCAGGCAGACATTATGCGCCTTCATCTCTTCCAAGTCTTTCATATTGGCTTCACCAACAACACGACCAAACATCAACAAGAGTTCTGTTTGGCCATACGTCAGAGTATTACCCTCAATATGGTTGCTGTTGTAATTGAACTCCAGCATAAACTTCTGGTTCAATCGACGTGCGTCCTCCTCTTTCAGTGGTTGAACGCTCTGCCATTCCCGATATAACTCTTCTATCTTTCCCATACACATTTATTAATCTTAGCTCCAGAAACTGGTATAGCCGCTTTCTAGCCGTTTCTTCATCTCAGCCAGTTTAGCCAACGAAACGGAATATTCCTTCTCAGCCTCATCCTTCTTGGCAGAATAGTCTTTGCCTGATACGGCCTTCAGTTGTAATGTAACTGTTGTGGTAAGCCCTTCCAACAGATTACCAATCTTCGTTTCGTCACCTTCTATGCGTGACAGAATCTTCATGCTCGTTATTTCGTCCAGCGCACGGGCTATCACACAGTTCTCGTCTAACTCATTTCCGTCCTTATCCTTATTATACGGCAGATTGTTCACCACATAAAGCAGGAACTCGTTCCTGGTACGATAAGCCACCTTAAACGGCGTACCCTCCAACTGCATATTCACAGCCTCTAAGTAGTCCAGCGCTGTATCACACACATCCTTATTGGTGTTATAGATATCCACGCCCTCAACAGCCGTTCCTATCAGGTTCCCTGCTTCCAATTTGCCTATCTGCTCATGTTGTGATTCCAAACCGCCACGTAGATCCACCTCATTCATCTCAATTGTCATAGCCCTGTCAAGCACTTTACGAGAGAACGAGAACGTTGTCTCATCCATATTCACCGTACCCACAACAATCAGGTTCTGTGGAATGCAGATACCACCTTCAAGGAATCTGTTGCGGATATTGTCGTCATCAGTCAATTCGCTTGTCAACACACGATACCAATCCTCTTTGCTCTTTTTCAGTATAGGGTCAGTAGTGATATAGCCTTCCGAATCTGCCTTACGACTCTCCACCACACTCAGATACTCTGCGAAATACTGCTCCACAGGAGCCAGATTCATTTCGTCCAAGCAGAGGAAATACGGCACATCAGGATTCTCCCATGCCTTTGCCACAAACTTCAAGAAATCACCTGCCACAAACACTGGAGTGCCACTAACACGACTCACATAGCCAATCAACTCACTCGAGTCATGCCAGTTCGGCTTTACCTGCACCATCTCAAAGTTCTTCGGATGATTATTACCATATTCCTCATCTCCTTCCTGCCAAAAAGCCTTAGCCAATTCCCTCACAATCCTGCTCTTTCCTGTTCCAGAGATTCCCGCGAGCAAAAGGAACGGCTTGGATTTGATGGCAGTAATATAGGGACGATATGGAAGATTAGATGCAATAACCTTTACAATAGAATATATTATAGGATTAAATATCTTCTGGACTTTCAACTCTTTTGCTATTTCTTTTTTAACGCCACCAGTAATCCGCAAATATGTATCAATTATCTTATCAAGATCCTTTTGGATTTGTTGATAATCCATATTGTCAGTCCAATCATAGACTTTGTAAACATACGATGAACTGTATTTCTTTATTCCCGTATCAGATGTTTCATAATCCCATTCTATGAAAGCATCTTCTATCGTCTTTTTATCATCAACCTCAGAACCCCAAAGAAGATCGGGTCGTTTATTAGCACTAACGCCATATGCTAATACTATCTTTTTAACTTCTATGTTGTTCTTATTTTTTTGTTGAAACTCTGGTGTTCCGTAAAAAAGCAAAACAGGATAAATGCCCTTTTGTGTTTCTTGGCCTTCTGCACAATATGATATCCAAGGTATCTTAGAAATATTACCAGTCATACCTATACTTGCCTTTACAGAAAGACCACGATAAGTAGATTCTAAACTTTTTCGTTCAAAATCTTTTTTCTCTCTATGCTCCCACATTGAAGCGACAAGACTTTCGAGATTATATTTCATACTTTGCTATATTTCTATTTGTTTTTACAAAGACCTTCAAAAAACATCGCCAATAAATCCTTATCAGAAATAGTTAATTTGGCATTATCTATTTTAATATTATCGTTTTTTGAGTTACCCACTAACAACTTTGCAGTTATCCACGAAGTGTATTGGAGTTACCCGCAAACTCATAAATAACGTCTATTTACTTTTTTATTGCATCATCTAATTATCTACATATATGTGACAACAAGCTTAAAACGTTCAAATAGTAATTCTCAGCAATAAACTACTGTTATTCAAATCTTCGAGAGACCGTCATGTCGGTAACGCCCATTTGTTCCGCAAGTCAACAGTTAGTAAAATTGCTTATCCGCCAAAATCCCCCTGATTCTATTTTGGCAATTCTTTTTTTATGCTTTTTGCTATTTATGTGCAAAGATAAAAATATTTTGTTAAACGACCTACAGTTAGGGTGATAAAAAATATTTGATTTTCAGTAGGTTTAGGTGCTCTCTTTTGCTATTAATACGCAATATGGGCTCAACTGATTATCAAATATCGTAAGGCATTTATGCTGGCGAGAGAAAAGTATTTTTCTCTTGGCCAGCAAGAAACATTTGTCCTAAATTGAGTGTTGGAAGGCTGTTGATGGCATCTTCCTTCAACTTGTCAACGGATCGGGTATATTTCTCGGTGTGTTTCATACCGCTATAGCCGAGGATGTGCCACCGTCTTGATGTTTTAACCACTTATTCACTTGTTCTTGGATAGTTAAGGATAGTTAGGAAGAAATGCCTATCTTTGCATCGGCAAATAGAATTGTTTTGTGTGATATATATTATACCCATGTTTATTTTCAAACGAAAAAAGGAAAAACAAAAAGAAAAGATTGCGCCAGTAGCAGAGCCGATGATAGATGACCTCAGCTATATACAAGAGATAAAACATCTATCTGGAAAGGTTGGAATCGTGTTGTGGCAACAGTATGATGTCCTATTGGCGACACAGAAATATGGTTGGGAAACAATGGTTGATTTTGCTGCTTATTTGGAAACGGCTGATATTTTCAAAATTGACAGCATCGCCGTCGCAGATATGATTAACGAGCCATCCACGGAGTTGGTTCATGTTTACAATCAATCCAAAGTTGGTCTCAATAAGTTCGATAAGTTAACGGAAGAAAGAGGTGTGCTGAGTATCGCTGGATATAGCAGCACATTGAAAGATTCTATAAAAATAGTATGGTTCAACCAGACGAGAGTTCTGAGGGTCTTTACAAAGCTTGACGATGAAACGCTCATCACAAAATATGTAGAAACTGTCATCAGAAGAACCTTTGGCACCGATGATGCCATGAAATTGGCAAAGCCAAATAGGGCTGAAGCCATGCCAAACACCAAGGTGGAACTTATCTATGATGATTACTAGATATTCAGTCTCTCTATATTATTATAAAAACCAAGTGACACCCCATCTAGCCAAAAAATACTGCGTTACCGGCAAACGCAGTGAACTAAAGCGTATTCTGTTCGATAGAACCACGATCTTTTGGGATGACTGAAGAAAAACGTCATCTTTGCAAGGGCTGTTTCTTATTTTTGTTTGTAAGTAATAGAATCTGTGCTTATTTGACGAGCACTTTCTTTCCGTCGATGAAATAAAGGCCATGGGTCGGTATGCCGTGTACTCTTCGTCCATCGAGCATAAACACGCCCTTCCGTGGCATCTGGTCTTCATCGTAAACGTCGGCAATACCCGCTGCCTTTCGTTCCAGTACCAGTTCGAGTCCTTTCTTGGCATCTACCTTTCCATGCCCGAATTTCTCCGGTGCTGCCTCGGTAAACTCATCAGTATGGCAGCATTGCACGAGGATGTCTCTCACATCATCGACGGTGAGCGTAGGATCGGCCTCGAGCCAGAGCGCGATGGTACCAGCCACGGCGGGTGCCGATTGCGAGGTGCCCTCCTCACCGGAATAATGGAATCCGTTCCACATCATATCTTCACGCGGTTCACCCATTTCTTCTATCTCGACGTCATCGTCCACTTCGCCGGGATCCTCTTCATGCAACAAGGTATAGTGGCTGACGGCCGACACGATGTTCACACCCGGTGCGCAAACCATGGGGCACTGTATGCCGTTGAAGCCCATACCGTAACTGCTGAACTCGGCGATGTCGCCCAATGTGTTCTTCTCATCCAGAACAGGTTCCTTTCTCAGTGTCCGATTGTTGAGGTTGGCGCAATAGGCACCCACGCTGATGACATGCGGAGCTGTGGCCCAATCACTCATACTCATGCCACGTTCTCCTTCGGCATAACCGTCGCGGTCAAACGAAGATACGGAAACGTCGAAGAGGTGAAGCACGGTACCCTGTTTGCTGCCGACCGTCAGTTCCAACTGATATTTTTCATCCAGATTACCCGAGTAATAGCATGCGAGATGCGTTCCTCCCTCTTCATTCACGACTCCGATGCGCAATTCTCCGCTGAATCCTTTGGCCAGATCCTCGACATCACTGCTCTTGACATTGAGCAGTTCGCCGCATGTGGCATCCAAGAGGGGCGACAGCCACACCGTAGTCCATGAGGGCTCACCATTGGACCCGCCATTGTCGTCATCACTATCATCAAAAGCATCGTTGCCGTAACTATCATCATTGACATCGTCATCATCACCGTCATCATCACCGTCGTCATCATCGTCATCATCATTACCATCCTGATGAACGAGCGATACACGCATCACGAGCGGGCTGTCATCATAGGTATAACCATCCATGCGCGAAAAATCGGAACTCATCATGGTGCGCAAAGTGTCGTTGTCACTTTCAAAGGTCTTTTTCAGGTAGTTGGGATCTTCCCCCTCGTTGCCAACCGACAACACGACGGGTATGCCCTGTTGGCAGAGCGTTTCTAGCGCCTCTTGCATCGTACCTTGCCCGTTGTGCGAGCCATTGTTGATGCCCTGACTGATATTGACCACAAGAGGCTGTTGGTGTTGTTGTGCATAATGACTGATGAATGCCAGCGAATGAAATATGCCTGACGTTGAAAGTAACATATCAATGGGCATGTTATCTTCCATTTCCAACCTCGCGGAATCTTCGGTACAGCACAGCACGATGTCGGCATCAGGGGCGATGCCTCCGAATCCCTGTGGCGACCGAGTACCAGCAGCGATACATCCTGTATGTGTGCCGTGGTACTGCGTCTCGATATCGGTGGTGAGCGACGCAATCTGCTCGGGCGAATCATAGACAGCACCAGGCAGGGTCATGTCACCGATGTTTACCCCCTCGCCATCTTTGGCGAAAGGCATATATACCGCTTTTATGCGCGTGCGCCCCTGTTCATCGAGGAAGGCGGGGTGCTGGAAGTCGAAGCCCATATCCATGACACATACAGTAACTCCCTTGCCTGTATAGGCATGGTCGCCGACCGTACCTTGGGTACCATCAATCAAGTTCGACCGCATCTCCTGCCGCGTCACATCACTCATCAGTTTGGGTCGCATTGTATGCGAGTCGATGCGAATGACACCTGGCAAGCGCTGCACCATTGGCAGAGCATTGACAGGGATTGTTGCCGACACTAACTGTCCTAAACGTGCATGCAAGGTGATACCTGCTGCCTTAAGTTGTGTGATTGTCGCGTCGGCATTTGCCTCGTCAATTTTCAGCACCACCTCAATGCTCTTTACTGCGGTATCCGCTGCCCTTGCCGTCTTTTGTTGCGATGTTTGCAGCATCATGCGTGCATTCAGCGTCAGTTTGCTCTTTTCTTGAGACATGACGGCTACACAGACAATGAGAAATGCGATAAATGTGGGTATTCGTTTCTTCATCTAGTGTTTTTTGAATTGAAGGTTGGAATAATTGATGCAAAGGTACGAAAGAATCCTCAAAACGATACGCATTTGTCAGAATATCTACCACACCTACCGTTACCGCATATCATACAGTATCGGTCACACGTTTGAGGTGCCTTATTGGCTGACTCCCGCCAAGCGCTGGGCTAACAATTAGATAGATGACTTTACCCTCTGCATCAGCACCACCTATAGCTGTACCACCAACCACATAAGGATATTGTTCTTTCTTTAATGAACTCCCTAAGTTTGAAACGGGTATGGCTTCTGACAGGAAAGTGGTAGAATTAGACTCTATTCCCCCCAAAAGATAATTTCTCATAGCTCAGGATAATCAGACTATCTGTTGTGTCCTCATTTTAACAATCTGAGAATTTGCTGTGTAGATGCTTCGGGTAACAACTGTTGCAGGTGCTCGGTCATCCTGATTAGCGACTCCTCAGGGGTGCGTTCACAATGGCAAGCCTTGCGTCCGTAGAGCAGTTCGGGAGTGGTGAGCAACGACCATCCCCAGCCGTATTCCCGTCCGTGACGGTCCTGAGGGTAGATGAAATCTTCAGTCACGATGCGACAGGCCATCTGCAACCGGGTGACATAGCCGTCGAATCGGCTGCGCATCTTCGGTCCTGTGAACCCACAGGCACGGCGTAGCTCACGGGTAATCATACTACCCCCTTCGCCCAGTGTCAGTAGGATGGTTTCTTCGATGCTCCCCTCCGCGGGCGTGGGATAGGCATGGCGACGGTAGTTATATAGGTCGGGCCACCATGCGCGGCTCACGAAGCCTGCTTTCTTGTTGAAGAACTTCCCATAGACCAGTCCCCCGTCGGTCACCGCCGGTCCTTTCCATTTCCATAGCGGCCAGTCCCAACCGCCGTCGTCGAATACCACGTAACGGCAGTCGTCATCAGCCATCTCTTCTGCGGAAAAGCCATAGATGCCACTGCTCAGCAGAGGAAGAAAGCCGATTTCTTCGACCAACTCTGCCAGCTGTGCACCAGAATGTATCGTTTTACCATTGTTTATGTTCATGTCGCAAAGATACACATTTTTATCGACACAAGAACAAACAAATAGTATTGCTTTTTTTTTATTGATAATTGAACAATAAAGTCCCTGTGGTATTCACACCGCAGGGACTTTACTATCATACCTTTTTATCTTTTTACTTTTCACTCCTCCCACAGGCTGATGGAATGGAGTGAAGACGGTTCTTCTTCCTCGAAGAAAGACCCTTCGTTTGCGGGTGTTCCACCCATGTCGCCGCCGATGCTCATGGCATTATTGAAGCCCATGGCTTGATTAGGTGCATCGTTTCTGTAAGGAGTGGCTATCTTTTCGGCTTTAGGTGCCATATATTCTCTACTACGCATGATGATTTCCTCCTCTGATTATTTGACATACACTTTCTTGCCATTCACGATATACAGCCCTTTAGCGGTGGGCACACCCTGATGGCGTACTCCGTCGAGCGTGTAATAATAAGAGTCGTTCCTCTCGGTGCTGCCCTCTGTCATTGGCAGTTGTCCGATGGCCGTAGTAGTGTCGTCATCCAGGAAGTTGATGAACATATATGCCGGAGCCGAAGACGAACCTCCGGTGGAGCTGTCCACTAACGACTTGGGTAGGTGAAGGTAGCACTTGTGGGCACCTAAGGTGCTGCTGGCTATGGCACGATAGAAGCCCAGAGGCTTGGTACCGAAAGTCTCTATCGGGTTGCCGTTCTCATCCACCTTGCCCGCCAGGTTGGTGAAGGCGTAGTTGCGGTAGTCTCCGTCGGTAGCGGTAACCGTGGTGCTCGTCAGCACGCCCACAAGCATTGTGGAGTGAGAGGTCACGGGTGTGTTCACGTCGCGCACGAACAGCGGAATGCCGTTTTGTGTATTGGAGGCCTTGATGATCGTGCCCTCGCCGCTTTCGCACACGGCCAGCGGGGTGAGGTTGATGGTGTTCGCCCCCTGCTCGTAAGCACTGCCTTCCTCGCCGATATCGGTGGCATCGACATAGTAGGCGGTCAGGTCGTTGCCGGTAATCATGCCCGTTAGTTCATAGCGCAACTCCGCAGCCTGACAGTCGGTGAAGTAGTTGTCGTAGGCGGCCTGGGCGTTCCTGTCGTTGATGGTCGTCACACCGATCTGCTTGAACAACACGTTAGTGGCCTTCAATTCGATGTCGCTGCCGTCACCTTCAATAACGTAGGCATCACCGTAGTTGCTGTCTGCGGTCAAATCACTATCGCCACGTTTCAGACTACCTGTCACTTCAGCCTTGATGTACACCTTATAACCCGAGGGTACGGCGGGGATGACGAGCGTATGCTCCGCGTCGCTGAGTTGCAAGCCACCGTTAGCAGTGCTGAATTGTATCAATCCGTTATTCTCAGCCGTGAAGGCATTCTGTAATAGTCCCAGCCCCTCGGTCTCAGCTATCGCCTTTGTTGTCGTGCCATTGCTTGTCAACATGCTGCCATACAGTATGTTGGGATTATCTGCGATGAGGCTGTAATTGTCGTTTCCCTCGCTCGCCCAGTATTTATCGACTGTCAGGGCATCGTCAGCAGCGATGTCGGCTGCCGTTGTGTTACCTGTAATGGTACTCACATTCTCGAAATCCCACGAGTGGGGATAGGTGGCGGTGGGATAGTCGTACTCAAACACTTTGATAAGCGTCTCCTGCATGTCGAGTACGTAGTTGTTGCTCTGGTTCTTGCCTTTCTGCACCAGGACGAAGGTGCCGTGGCCCGTCGAGGAGAAGGTGTAGGTGCCGTCGCCGGCATCGGTGACGGTGGTGTTGCTTGTGGTGATGGTTCCTGTGCAACTGCCCGCCTTGATGGAGTATTCCAAGGTGTTCGAACTGGTTTGGTGCATAGTGCCGTAACTAGTAGAGAACGAGGCACCTGCACTGCCGCCCGTACGGAAGGCGTAGGTAGTGGGTGACTGTACGAAGCGCAGGTCGGTGTCAATGAACTCGTTACCAACCTCGATATAGTAGAAGTCAAGCCAGTTCGTATCGCTGACGGTGAATGTCACGGAGCCGTCCTCCTTCACGATGAACTCATGGTTGCCCTGCCTATGCATGGGGCCTGAGCCGGCATAGAACTGCTTTCCGTCCATGTCGGTGCCCTCAAGGTCGGTCACGTTGGTGACGGTCACCAAGTCGCCCTGACCCGCACCGTGCCTGTCAGCACGTATCATCACATATTGTCCGGCCTTCAGGTTGGGGATGGTGACGACCGTGCCTGCCTCGACATCCATGAATAAGGCTTCGCCGGTAGCCATCTCCGGTCCGTAGTTGAGCATCGTCTTCAGCGCGGCATCTTTCACCTCAGGGTCGTCAGATGTCACACCCTCGGCATCAGGCACGCTGACCGTGGTGCCGAAACTCTTGCCCGTGGTGCTCGTGATGACCAGTCCGGCCGTCTCGTCGAGCCAGAGGGCGTTGTCGCCCTCAACATTGGTACTGGCTACGAGCACGGGAGCGTTGAGGTAGGTCAGCGCACGGGTCGTCCCGTCGTATTCGCGCACCTTGTAAGTTATCGCCCAGTCGTCGGTGTTCTGCTTGATGGCGCTGATCGACTCCATGTGCCCGGTTGTGAAGTCCCAGCGGTGGGTTTCGTAGGCCACGGTCAGCACGTAACTCACCTTGGCTCCCGAGGCGTTGTCGGTGCAGGTAACGACGATGGCTCCGCCGTCGCCGGTTATATTCGTGATTTCTCCCGTTGAGGAGTTGAAGTTAAAACTGGTAATGTCACCCTTGGCCTCGGCGGTGTAGGTGACGTTCGAGGCTCCCGGTACCAGCATACCGGCGTACGATGTGGTACCATGGGGCACGGTCACGCTGCGGGCGGCGAACTTAAAGTTGTGCTCAAAGGTGAACTCGCTCAGCCTGTAATGGCCCCAGCCGCCGCCGTTGGTACTTGGCACGTTGCCGTAGAGGTAATAGGTGTGGCCGCCCTGCACGGAGAATGACTTCTCCTGGCCGCTCTCCGACTCGAGGATGGTGCCTACTACACTGTAGTTGTTGTAGGCATCTACTAACTGCGCGGTGTTGCCGCTCAGCACGCCCTTCACCTTCAGATTGCCGTTCACCTCAGGCTTGAAGATATAGAACGAGCCTTGGTAGGGGATGATGGGTGAGCCGCTGTTATCCTCGCCGTTGCTGCCGCGCCACCACAATTGTCTCCAGCCGTTTTCGTCGATGACGGTGGCGGTCAGCATACCGTCTTCTTCCTTCACTAACGTACAGTTGGTGTTCGAAGCATCGCCGAACTGCATCTCCATGAAGGGTACCGACTTGACCGTCCTGTCAAGCAGTTTGCCGATGTTCTGTGTGCCCGTGTTGGGGTTCGTCGTTGGGAAGTAGCAGCGGTTGCCCTCTACCACCCATTGGGCATCGTTGGCCATCACCAACACGTTGTAAGAGGCAGTGTACGAACTGTAATTGGCATCCGTTACCGTGGCGGTGATGGTCACCCAACCGGTGTTGATGAACATTAGGTCGCCAGTGGCGGCATTGCCTATCTTCGCAATCTTCTCGTTGCTGCTGCTGAACCTGACGTATGTCTGATCGCTTTCATTGATGTAGTTGCCGTCTAACTTGACACGGCTGCCAGCGGCGGCATTGGGGTTGATAATCAAAGTGTGACCGTATAAACTATGCACCAAGGCGGGTTCCTCAAAGCCAAGATCCACCAGATTGTAGGTGAAAGGACCTGTTTGCGTGAAGGAGATTATGGGGAGGTCAGTATTCTCAATAACCTCGATTTTGGAAATCTGTATATCGCGGTCGTTATTGTTGACGATGCTGATATAACCGTCGATACTGGTGCAGGTGGCAGTGACTTCAGCCCAACTGTTACTGAAAGTGCCGTTTCCGGATAAGTCTGTAACGCCGTTCCATTGTGGTGTTCGCGCTGCGTAACAATACCCCGTTACTTTAACAGTTGCACCGTAAGGAGCGGGAATCTTGATGCCAGCATCCACGGTATGGTTGGCATTGTTGTTTGCTGTCAGAGTCACGGAACCTCTCCTGCAAGTAATGTACCCCTTTAACAGAAGGTCGGTGAGTTCGCCGTCTGTTGAAGAGGCAAAATCATTTCCAAAGTTGTAACTCCAACCATTGTACCAGGCTTGATTGGCATTAGTATTTGGGAACGTCCATGTCGTGGTGTTGCCGTTGACAGATTTTCCGGCAAATGTTTGTTGCGACACGCCCAGTAAGAGCATGAGCAACAGCATGGAAAAAACATGAAACCGTGATGGTTCCATTTTTCGTAAATTTGAAGAAAAATACATTCGATCTTTGGTTTTTGTCTAATTATTTGGTATATGCGAGTGCAAAATTACATGACTCAACACCAAATAATTAGACAACCATGTGACGTATTAACAATGTTTTGGTTTTTTTTTGTTTTATTTGCTCAGCGCAAACCTTTTTGTACTTTCTTTGGTCATAGGCTCTCCAGCACCCGTTTCAGCACCACCTGGGCGGAAATCTCGCGGTTGGCTGCTTCAGGGATGACGAGTGAGTGGTCGCTCTCGATGACATCATCGGTGACGATAAGGCCGCGACGTACGGGCAGGCAGTGCATGAAATAGCCATTGTCGGTCCATGACATATGCTTACTATCAACTGTCCAAGACATGTCCTTGCTCAGAATCTTACCATAGTCGGCGGGACAGGTGACACCCGGGCAGCTCCAGTTCTTTGCATAGATGAAATGGGCACCCTCGAAAGCCTTGCGCTGGTCGTACTCCACACGGGCATCGCCCACAAAACGCGGGTCAAGCTCATAACCCTCGGGATGGGTAATGACGAAATCGACATCGGCAGCACGCATCCACTGGGCGAAAGAGTTGGGCACTGCTTGTGGCAAAGCACGGCAGTGAGGAGCCCAGGTGAGGACGACTTTAGGACGGCCTGTCCCTATTACTGACGGAGAGGTGAGGCTTGGAGTATCCTCTTGCCCCTTGCTCCTTGCTCCTTGCCCCCGAGAATCACCCCAGACTTCTGAGATGGTGATGAGGTCGGCGAAGGCCTGCAGGGGGTGGACGGTGGCTGTCTCCATGGCTACCACGGGACGGCCGCTGTACTTGACGAACTGTTGGACGACGGTCTCGGCATAGTCGTACTCGCGGTCGGTGAGTCCTGCGAAGGAACGCACGGCGATGATGTCGCAGTAGCTCGCCATGACGGGGATGGCCTCCAACAGATGTTCGCTCTTGTCGCCATCCATGATGACTCCGCGCTCAGTCTCCAGTTTCCATGCGCCGGCATTCACGTCGAGTACGATAACGTTCATACCCAGGTTCATCGCCGCCTTCTGCGTTGAGAGACGGGTGCGCAATGAGTTGTTGAAGAAAATCATCAACAGGGTCTTGTTCTTTCCCAATGACTGGAAGGCGAAACGGTCGCGCTTCACTTCCTGAGCCTCGGCGAGTGCCTTTTGCAGGTCGCCTATATCTTCTACGTTGAAAAATGTATGCATGTGTAAATGTTTAGTGTTGAGGGTTTAGTGTTGAGTGTTCTCTCAGTGTTAAAGTTGAGTGTTCCTTTCATTCCCCCTCCCTTGGGGAGGGTAGGGGTGGGTATTAAGCCCTCACCTGTCCTTCGCCTTCGATGAGCCATTTGTAGGTGGTGATTTCCTCTAAGGCCATGGGACCGCGCGGACCGAGTTTTTGGGTGGAGATACCGATTTCAGCACCGAGACCAAACTGTGCGCCGTCGGTGAACGAGGTGGGAGCGTTCCAATAGACACAGGCGGCATCTACCTGCTGCTGGAACTGGCGGGCGGCCTTTGCGTCGTTGGTGACGATGGCCTCGCTGTGACCGCTTCCATAGTTGTCGATGTGGGTGATGGCTTCTGCCAATGAACCGACAGTCTTTATGGCCATCTTATAGTCCATAAACTCGGTGCCGAAACTGTCATCGGTAGCCTGCTCCAAGAAGGAATAGTTGCCGTCGAGCACATTATAGGCTTCTTTATCGGCATAGATGATGACCTTCTTTTCGGCCAGGGATTGACAGAGGGCAGGTAGCGACGAGAGGCGCTCACGGTGGATGAGCAGACAGTCAAGGGCATTGCACACGCTCACACGACGTGTCTTGGCATTGAGGATAATGGCTTTGCCCATCTCCAAATCGCCATCTTTGTCGAAATAGGTGTTTACCACGCCGGCACCGGTCTCGATGACGGGCACACGGGCTGTGTCGCGCACGAAGTCGATGAGGCGGCGGCCACCACGTGGGATGCACAGGTCGATATACCCCACGGCATTGAGCATCTCGCCTGTGGCCTCATGGGTGGCGGGCAGCAACGTCACCACGTCGGTGTTGACAGCATACTGCTCCAACACCTCATGGATGAGGGCCACGGCTTCGCGGTTGGAAGAGTCGGCATCTTTACCGCCCTTCAGCACACAGGCATTGCCGCTCTTGAAACAAAGGGAGAATACGTCGAAGGTGACGTTGGGCCGGGCCTCGTAAATCATGCCGATAACACCAAAGGGCACGCTCATGCGACAGAGGCGCAAGCCGTTGGGCAACGTTTTCTGCTTGGTGATATGACCGAGGGGGGAGGGGAGGGTAGCTACATTACGCATGTCGGACGCGATTCCTTCCAGACGCGCAGGAGTCAGTTGCAGCCTGTCGTAAAGAGGGTTCTTCGGGTCCATTCTGGCCAGGTCGAGAGCATTGGCCTGAAGGATGCGCTCCTGTTGGGCGATGATGGCATCGGCCACGGCCAGCAAGATGTCGTTACGCTGTTGGTCGGTGAGCAGGGCCAAGCTCTTGCTAGCGCCTTTCACCCGTTGGAAGGTTGCTGTCAGTTGCATGGGATAAAATCGGTATGTGGTACGTTTTCGGGTTCTTCAAGAAGGTCGACGAGAATGTTTTCGCGCTCGCCGTTGGCAATGATGACGCGAATGCCGGCCTTTTGGATTTTTGAGGCAGTAGTGTATTTGGAGTGCATGCCGCCGCGCCCGAAGGCACTCTTCTCGGGCTGGATATACTCGCTGAGGTCGCGACCCGGCTCGACAAGGCGGATAAGCTCGGCATCAGGATTGTCGGGATGGGTGGTGAAGATACCATCGATATTGCTGAGCAGGATGAGCATGTCGGCCTCCATCATCTGTGCAATGAGGCCCGACAGTTCGTCGTTATCGGTGAACATCAGCTCGGTGACACTCACCGTGTCGTTCTCGTTGACGATGGGCAGCACATCGTTTTCCAGCATTACGGTCATACAAGCTCGCTGGTTCTGGTACTGCTCGCCGGGCTCGAAATTCTCCTTCATGGTAAGCACCTGACCGATGTGGATGCCGAACTCGCGGAATAGGTCGTAGTACAACCCTACGAGTTTCACCTGTCCCACGGCGGAATATAACTGGCGCTGCTCCACGGAGTCGAGGGAATGGTCGACATGCAACTCGCCACGCCCACAGGCCATGGCACCCGACGATACGAGGATGACTTCATGCCCCTGCCGGCGCAGCCACGCTATCTGATCGACAAGGGCCGACATACGGGTGACGTCGAGCTTGCCGTCTTTCCTGGTGAGCACATTACTGCCCACTTTCACTACTATTCGTTGGTTCATTTTTTATTCCTGATTTCCACCCTGCGTATCTTGCCGGAGATGGTCTTGGGCAGCTCATCCACGAACTCGATAATGCGGGGATATTTATAGGGGGCGGTGACACGCTTGACGTGGTTCTGCAACTCCTTCACCAAATCGTCGCCGGCCTTGTTTTTCCATTCCTTGCCCAACACGATGGTCGCCTTGACCACCATGCCGCGGATATCATCGGGCACACCGGTGATGGCACATTCCACCACGGAGGGGTGTGTCATCAGGGCACTCTCCACCTCGAAAGGACCGATACGATAGCCACTCGACTTGATGACATCGTCGATGCGGCCCACAAACCAGTAATAGCCGTCTTCATCACGCCAGGCCACGTCGCCGGTGTGATAGGCTCCGTCGTGCCATGCCTGACGGGTCAGTTCCTCGTCGCGGTAATAACCCTTAAACAGACCGATGGGTGTGCCCTTGTCGGTGCGGACGATGATTTCACCTTTCTCTCCGTCTTCGCATGATGTGCCGTCGGAACGCACCAGGTCGATGTCGTATTGAGGGTTGGGGATGCCCATGGAGCCGGGTTTGGGTGTGGTCCATGGCATGGTGCCCAGCGTCATCGTCGTCTCGGTCTGTCCGAACCCTTCCATCAGACGGATGCCCGTGAGGGAGTAGAACTTATCGTAGACAGCGGGGTTCAGTGCCTCGCCGGCGGTGCAGCAGTAACGTAGCGCGCTGAGGTCGTAGCGGCTTAGGTCTTCGCGGATGAGGAAACGGTAAACCGTAGGTGGTGCGCAGAAGGAGGTGACATGGTAACGTTCCATCTGTCGCAACATATTGTCGGCATTGAACTTCTCATGGTCGAACACAAAGACCACGGCGCCAGCGAACCACTGACCGTAGAGCTTGCCCCAGGCAGCTTTTCCCCAGCCCGTGTCGGCCACTGTCAAGTGAATGCTGTCTTCGCTGAGGTTATGCCAGAACACTCCGGTGGTGAGGTGCCCCATGGCATAGAGGAAATTGTGGGCCACCATTTTCGGTTCACCGCTGGTGCCGCTGGTGAAATAGACGAGCATCGTGTCATCGTTGTCGTTCTTCCTTTCGGGACGTACGAAGGCGGGGGCTTGTGATATTTCTTTCTGCCAGTCGTGGAACCCCTCGGGAACGAGTGGTCCTATGGAAATGAGCGTCTGTAATGACGGACTGTCCTTACGTGAGGCGGCCACCTGTGAGAGCACATACTCCTCGCCGACACAGATGATGGCTTTCGTCGATGCCCGTTCGTTGCGGTACACGATGTCGTGGGTGGTAAGCATGTGGGTGGCGGGGATAGCCACGGCACCCAGCTTATGGAGGGCCATCATGGTAATCCAGAACTCATAGCGGCGCTTGAGGATGAGCATCACCATGTCGCCATGGCCGATGCCCAGCGACTGCAGGTAGGCAGCAGCGCGGTCGGTCTCCTGCTTGATGTCGGCGAAGGTGAACCGTCGTTCGGCACCTTCATCATTGGTCCAAAGCAAGGCCGGCTTGTCGGGCTGCTCCTCTGCCCAGGCATCCATCACGTCGTAGGCGAAATTGAAATGCTCGGGAATGATAAAGTGTAAGTTTTTTTGAAAGTCCTCTTCCGAAGAGAACTGTGTCTGAGTCAAAAATCGTTCTATCATCTTTTAAATTATTCTACGGTAAATGCCAACATCTTCACGGCTTTATCACCGATGGCGCGCATGCCGTGGGGCTTGCTGGAATCAAAATAGATGGAGTCGCCCTCTTCCAACACGATGGTCTTGCCACCGAGGTACAGCTCCATGGCTCCCTCGAGGATGAGGTTGAACTCCTGGCCCGGGTGGGTGTTCTTGTAGATGGTGTGGGCGTTGGGTTTCGGCTCAACGGTCACGATGAACACCTCGGCCTTTCTGCCCACGAAGCCGCTGGCCAGACTCTGGTATTTATATGCCTTCGTGCGCTCCACGCTCAGTCCCTGACCCTTGCGCACGACGCTGTAGGTGCGCATGTGGGGTTCTTCGGCGAACATCAGTGCATCGGGCGACACGCCGTATTTCTTGGCTATCTTCATCAGGTTCGAGATGGTGATGTCCACCTCGCCCTTCTCCACACGCTCATATTTCTCCACGCTGATGCCACAGGTGTCGGCAAGGTCCTGCATGCTGAGGTCCAGCGCGTCGCGTAAACCGCGTAAGCGTTCTCCTATTTGTTTGAGTGCTTCATCCATAATGCTATAAACTTCTTGTATTCTTGTTCTTTCCAGTTAAGCTCGGCCTTCAGACCGCGTATCACGGCAGAGGTGAAGCCGGCATGTTCCATCTCGTTCAGTCCGCGGATGGTGACACCACTGGGCGTGGTGACCATGTCGATGGCTGCTTCGGGGTGCAAACCTGTAGCCTCAAGCAGTTCCAGGGCTCCCTTAATGGTCTGCATGACGATGCGGTTGGCATCAGCAGCCTTGAACCCCAGTTCTACACCTCCCTCGGCGGCGGCGCGGATATAACGCATGGCGTAGGCAATGCCACTGGAGGCCAGTGTGGTGCCGGCGGGCAGGTGCTGCTCGTCGGTAATCTGTGTTTTACCCATTTTGTCGAAGATGTCCTTCACCAAAAGGGTTTGTTCCTCGGTAGCATCGACAGGTACCATGAAGGTCATTGAGGCCAGCTGGGCGATGGCGATGTTGGGTATGACCATGAAAAGGGGAGGACATGAGGTGCCCAGCCACTCCTTTATTTTCGATGAGTCGATGCCGGCGGCAATGACGATGAGCAGTTGCCGCTGTGGGTTGAGCACATCAGCAATGCCCTTCAATACCTGTTCTACCAACCAGGGCTTGACAACCACGCATACGATGTCAGCCGCCTGCGCGGCCTGTCGGTTGTCGGTGGTGGTATTCACGCCCATCAGGGCAAACCGGTCGGTCACTTCCTTTGAAGGGTCCGATACGGTGATGTCTTCTTTCTGGAATGCTTGGCTCTTGATGAGTCCTTCAACGGTGGTGCCACCCATGGCACCGGCACCGATAACGGTTATTTTCATTGTATTTTGTTTTTTATGTTTTTTTTCAGGCGAACTTCTCACTTCTCACCCCTCAGTATTCTCAAGAATCTCTCTAAGAAACTGTCAGCCTCAGCCTTAGTCAGGCACAATGGCGGCAGCAGACGGAGGATGTTAGTGCCAGCGCAGCCCGTGAAGCAGTGTCCCTCTTGGATGAGAGGCACGCGCACATCCTTGTGGGGAATATCGAGATCAATGCCGATCATCAGACCGCGACCGCGCACATCGACGATATGGCTTTCTTCTTTCTGCATGGCCTTCAGTTGGTCGATAAGGTAGGTTCCCACTATGTTGGCATTCTCCACCAGTCCCTCGTCCTCGAACACGTCGAGCACGGCCAGGGCGGCAGCACAGGCCAGATGGTTGCCTCCGAAAGTGGTGCCAAGCTGTCCGTAGGCTGGTACGAAATGCGGTGCTATGAGCACGGCACCCATGGGGAAACCGTTGGCGATGCCCTTGGCCACGGTGATGATGTCGGGACGGATGCCCAGCCACTGGTGGGCGAAGAACATACCGCTACGTCCGTAGCCGCATTGTATCTCGTCGCAGATGAATACCGTGCCATGACGCTTGCAGGCGTCTGACAGCCCCTTGGCAAAGGCCTCGTCGACCATTTTGATGCCGCCGACACCTTGTATGCACTCGAGGATGACGGCACACACGTCGCCCTTGGCCAGTTCAGCCTCCCAAGCGGGCAGGTCGTTCAGCGGCAGGTAGGTGACATGGCCGTTGGCATTAATGGGGGCAATGATTTTCGGGTTGTTGGTCACCTCTACGGCCAGCGATGTGCGCCCGTGGAATGCCTTTTCTGCGGAGAGCACCCGCGTGCGTCCGTTGGTAAACGATGCCAGTTTCAGCGCGTTCTCGTTGGCTTCGGCACCGCTGTTGATGAGAAACAGCTGGTAATCGTCGTAGCCGCTGACACGACCCAGTCGCTCGGCCAACTGTTCTTGCAGGCGGTTGATGACGGAGTTGGAATAGAATCCGATTTTGTTAAGCTGTTCCGTCACTTTCTCTATGTAGTGGGGGTGGGAATGCCCTATGGAGATAACGGCATGACCGCCGTACAGGTCCAAGTATTCCTGTCCCTTGTCGTCCCATACCTTGCAGCCTTGTCCCTTGACGATATTCACGTCGAACAGGGGATATACATCGAATAGTTTCATAATCAAAATGCGGATGCTTTCAGTTTTAGTCCGGCAGTCTCGTTGATGCCGAACATGATGTTCATATTCTGCACGGCCTGACCCACAGCACCCTTGAGCAGGTTGTCGATGCAGGCGGTGATGAGCAGTTTTTCGCCGAATTTCTCGCAATGGACGAGGGCTTTGTTGGTGTTCACTACCTGTTTCAGGTCGAGTGGTTTATCAACATAGTGGGTGAAAGCCGCATCGGCATAGAATGCCTTGTATCCTGCAATAATGTCTTCCACGGGGGCATCCGTCTTGACCACGGCGGTGCAGAAGATGCCACGGGCAAAGTCACCACGGTAGGGGATGAAGTCGATGTCGGCATCCAAAGTGCCCTGTACCTGTTTCAGACTCTGCCGTATCTCGGCGATGTGTTGGTGCTGGAATGGCTTGTAGATACTCAGATTGTTGTTGCGCCACGAGAAATGGGTGGTGGCTCCGGGCTTCTGTCCAGCACCCGTGCTGCCTGTTATGGCGTTCACTGCCACATCTTCCTTCAGCAGGTGCATGTGGGCGGCGGGCAATAATGCCACCTGTATGCAGGTGGCGAAGCAGCCGGGATTGGCCACATGCTGGGCTGTGGCTATCGTCGTCTTGTTGATTTCGGGCAGTCCGTAAACGAAGTCGTGATTGTCAGGGGTGAGAGATGAGGGGTGAGGGGTGAGAGAATTGTCATCTTGTACTCCTGAACCCTTTATCCTAAAGTCCTGCGCCAGGTCGATAATCTTTACGTTTGAGGGTATGGCGTGCTCTTTGAGAAAGGCCTCGCTCTTGCCGTGACCGAAACAGAAGAACACCACATCGACAGCGTCGAAGGGCATCTGGTCGGTGAAACGCAGGTCGGTATCTCCCAGGAGACCCTCATGCACGTCGCTCACCAAGTTGCCTGCATTACTTTCCGAATTGGCGAAGATAATCTCCGCTTCGGGATGGTTCAACAGCAGGCGTATGAACTCGCCTCCCGTATAACCTGCCGCGCCTAATATTCCTATCTTAATCATAGTCCTGGTTGTTTGGGGGCAATCAACCAAAGAATGATATAGGCCAAAAGGCCAGAGCAGAAGGTGAGGAACAAGAAGAGGAATGCTGCTCTCACCAGGGTGGAATCAATATCGAAATATTCGGCCAACCCGCCGCACACACCGCCAATCTTACAATCTGTGGAAGATAAATAGAATTTCTTATGTGCCATAGTTATGTCGTATTATCTTTTCTCGTCGGGATGGATGCCATAGTACACACGAAGCGGGGTGCTTGATACCTTGATGAATCCCTTAGCTTCATCGGCAGTCCAGCCAGTCTGTGTCTCACCGTACTCGCCGAGTTTGGAGCGTGTCAGGTCGTCGGCCGACTCGATGCCTACCGTTTCGAAACCATAGGGACGCAACTTCAAGATGGCAGTGCCGTTGACATGCCGCTGCGATGAAGTGAGCATAGCCTCGATATCAGGCATCACAGGCTCCAGATACTGACTCTCATGCAGGAACATACCATACCAGTTGGCCACTTGGTCCTTCCAGTACTGTTGCCACTTCGAGAGCGTAGATTTCTCCAACAGTCGGTGAGCCTCAATGATGAGTTTGGGTGCTGCGGCCTCGAAACCTACACGTCCCTTGATACCCACAATGGTGTCACCTACGTTGCAGTCGCGACCGATGGCATACGAAGCACCAATCTCTTCTATCTTCTGGATAGCCTTCACCTTGTCGGCGAACGGCTCATCATTGACGGCCACAATCTCGCCCTTCTCAAAAGTAATCCTAAGCAACGACTCCTTGGCGGGATTGGTGGCATGTTTCAAGTAGGCTTCCTCGGGCAGTCCCTGTGCGGGGTCGAGCAATTCGCCGCCGCAGATGCTGGTGCCCCATATACCTACATTATAGGAGTATTTCAACTTGGCAAAGTCGGCAGAGAAACCATGCTCGTTCAGATAGTCCACCTCTTCCTTGCGGGTGAGTTTCTTGTCGCGTGTGAGGGTGATGATCTCTACACCCGGAGCCATCACTAAAAAGGTCATATCGAAACGTATCTGGTCGTTGCCGGCACCTGTTGAGCCGTGGGCGATGGCGTCGGCACCTATCTCGTTCGCGTAACGGGCGATGGCGATGGCTTGGAAAATACGCTCCGAACTGACGGAAATGGGATAGCAGTTGTTACGGAGCACATTGCCGAAAATCATGTATTTCAACGATTTGGTGTAGTATTCCTGTGTCACGTCGAGGGTGACGTAGGCTTTGGCTCCCAACTGGTAGGCGTTCGCTTCGTTGCGGGCCAACTGTTCTTCGCTAAAACCTCCAGTGTTGGCGCAGGCGGCATACACATCCCAACCATCGTTAGCCAGTTTCATCACAGTGTAGGAGGTATCCAGACCTCCTGAAAAAGCTACAACAACTTTTTTCTTACTCATATTATTATTGTTTTTGTTTTTTATTCGTTTACTATCTTGGTACCAAACTGCTCCCTTCCATAGGGTGGGTGGAGGTGGGTGCTTCAATCATCCAACAGTTTGATACGGTCTAATACTTCCTGTGGGATTTTTGCAGGCAAGTGCTCTTCAGGGTCATAAAGCATGGCCGTGCAGATGCAATACTTGCGGTCGGTGCGCTGGAGAATGTCCACATTGCAACAGCCCTCGCACCCTTTCCAAAACGCTTCGTCGTCGGTGAGGTCGGCGAAGGTGACAGGTTGGTAACCCAATTGGGTGTTCATGGTCATCACGGCAGCACCGCTCGTCAGACTGAATATCTTGGCATGCGGCCAACGGGTGCGTGCAAGACTGAACGTGAGGTCCTTGATGCGTTTGGCCACACCCAATCCACGATAGTCGGGGTGGACAATCAGTCCGGAGGTGGTGACGTAGTGCTTGTTGCCCCAGGTTTCAATATAGCTGAATCCTGCAAAACGGTCACCGTCCAAGGCGATGACAGCCTTTGCCTCCTGCATCTTCATCGCAATGTAGGCATGGGTCCTTCGGGCAATGCCGGTGCCGCGAACCTTGGCGGCCTCGGCAATGGTAGTTAGTATCGTATCGATATAACGTTCGTGTGACGAATCTGCCACAACAACGGAAATGTTATCCATTTGACGGTTTTCTTGAAAACAATCGGTCTAACGAATGGTTTTATTGGGTATCACCCGATTCAATCCTTCCACCACCTGATGAGGGTTGGAGCCTTCGCGGACGACGATAAATATAGTGTCATCGCCGGCGATGGTACCCAAAATCTCGGGAATAGAGCAGTTGTCGATGTTGTAGGCAATACTGCTGGCATACCCAGGACGTGTCTTGATGACGCCCATGTTGCCTGAAAAATTAATGCTGATGAAACCGGAGGTCTCCAACATTTCCATGGCACTGCGGGGAGTGGTTACCCGTTTGTACATAGTTTCGTTGGGCAGTACATACACGTATTTACCGTTCATACTTGCCGCCTTGGCTACCTTCAACTGCTTCAAATCGCGACTCAAAGTGGCTTGAGTGAGTTTGAATCCTTCTTTCTCAAGGGCTTGAAGTACTTCTTCCTGACTGCCCAACTCATGGCTGGAAATCAGCATCTTCAGCACTTCCATCCTGCTTGTCTTGACTTTCATATTTGTATTTTTATTCTTTTGTGCGGCAAAAGTACGTATTTTTATGCAAATGAACAAATATAATGGAAAAAAATGATTGATATATACAAAAAATATCGAAAGGGATACCCCTTCCGATATTTTTATTGATAGTATACTGTTATCATTCCCTACTGCCGAAGATTCGCAGCAGATAAATGAACAGGTTCACAAAGTCAAGGTAAAGGGAAAGCGAACCCAGCAACGCCAGTTTCTGTGCTTCCTCTGTTGGCTCAGCACATTGTGCCAGCATCATCTTGATTTTCTGGGTATCCCAGGCTGTCAGACCCACGAAGATGGCCACACCTAAATAGCTGAGTACCATCTCCAGTCCGCTACTCTTCATAAACAGGTTCACTACCGTGGCGATAATCAAACCGATGAGGGCCATGAACAGCAATCGTCCTATAGACGACAGGTCTTTCTTGGTGGTGTATCCGAAGAAAGCCATGGCAGCAAAGGTACCGGCCGTGATGAAAAACACTTTGGCTACCGATGCTCCGGTGTATATCATCAAGATGGGAGCCAATGTCAACCCATTCAAGGCGGAATAGATGACAAACAGCAATGTGCCCACAGTCAACGACAACCGTTGTATCATGCCACTGATGACGAAAACGAGGGCCAACTCACCGATAATCAAACCCCACATCAAGGCCGGGGTGGTCATCATGGTCGTGATGATATTCTCGTTGTGGGATACGATATAAGCTGTCATACCTGTGATGACGAGGGCCAGTGTCATCCATACATATACTTTGCGCATGAGAGCGGGAAAGGCCAGAGACACTCTGCCTTCTTGCTCGTTGATCATTCTTGTCAGTTCTTCTTGTGTCATTTGTCTAATGTTTTTGGTTTATTCTAGATTCAACATACAAAATTACAAAAGATATGCCATTCCCACAAAGATATTCGATTTATTTTCCACAAATAGATGTTTTTTCCTCTACACCTTATATTATTATATAGATAAATCGATCATTTGTCTTAAATACTAGTTTCGTAAGTTGATAACTCTGCCACATCTGGAGCTCCTTTTTGTTCATTTTCTCCTCCTCAGATTGCCAAGTAATGGCGTTTTTTGATGCGAAATGGTGATTTTAAGAGACAGGTGAAGATACGTTTTGTAAAATATTCAGAAAATTTTCAGGTTTCATCAAAAAAAGTTGTCGAAATATTTGCACGGGAAAATTCTTTGTCGTAATTTTGCATCCGCTTTCGGCCAAAAAATAGGGGTCGGAGGCAAAAAGAAAGAGTTCTTTGAACAATTTACATAAAGACAGAGAAGTAGTACAGGAAGCCTGTCTCCCGTCCCTCGTGGGAGGGAGACACAGGTAAACAGTCAACCGTCAATTTTTATTGGCAGGACAAGCTTCAGGCTCGATACTTCGAGATGACGGCAGAAGCCTGGGACCCGGTCTTACGGAACATCCCCCTTTCTTCGGGGGTTATACATTATAATTATTTTACAATGGAGAGTTTGATCCTGGCTCAGGATGAACGCTAGCTACAGGCTTAACACATGCAAGTCGAGGGGCATCATGGCGGTTGCTTGCGACCGCTGATGGCGACCGGCGCACG
>JAFYZT010000014.1 GCA_017548605.1 Prevotella sp.
AAACCGGCGTTGCGGAGCAGTTGCAGCACGCCGCGTTCTCCGGGGAGGTGTCCAGCCCCCACAGCGAAGAAGGTGGGTTTTTCCGCCATGATGGCCGGCATCTGCTCTACCCAGCGGGCGTTACGGTTGTAGATGAGCCTGTCTTCCTCCTCGGGGGTACTGTCACAGTAGGTGCCGGTCTTCTCGTCCATGGCTTGTGCAAGCCGTTCAAGATTTTGCGCAAAATAGGCAGACAGTACGTTGTCGGTCATATCCTTTTGGAAAGGTAAGTTGTCATACAAGCACATGAGCAACTGTGCCTGCCGTTTCAGCGACATGCCCTGATACAGAAGCTGTATTTGGTCGTCGATGGTCTCCAGTCCCTTGGCGGGCATACCTTTTTCCCTGGCATATTTCAGGAAATAGCCATCGAACTGCTGCTCGGGATTGAAGTCAGGCTGTTGCTGCAATGTAAGCGCCACCTCGACCATTGTCGAGAGAGCCACGGGCGAGAGGTGTGCCATCTCGGCCATCATCATGTTAAGACCGATGGTAGAATTAAGCAATGAGTCGATACCTTGATAGTGTAGCGGATCGATGAGCGATGACAGTTTAACGCTATCAGGCATCATCATGGCCTGCATCATCTTCTGCATCGTTGTCGCGTCGGAGGAAGCACTGATATCCAACAACTCTTCCACTTCGCCATACACCTGTTGCACCGATGCAAGTGCCTCATGCAGTCCAGCAATGGAATCGACCATGGTGATGGGCGCAAAGTGGTAGGTGCCGAGAATGTACGAAGGCTGTTGCAATCCGTTTCCAGAGACACGATACAGCAGTTGTGCCGACACCGACGATGCCAGCCAACAAAAAATCGCAATAACAACCGATTTCTTCATGGTTATTTACGTCTTTCCACTATAGTAGTTTGTGCAAAGATAATCCTTTTTATTGAATTATCATCGCATTTTATCAAGAAAAATACATACCTTTGCAAAAAGGAGCAAGGGGCAGGGGGCAGGGGGCAAGAGGTGAGAGGTGAGGAGTGAGAGGTGGGAGGTGAGGAGCAAGAGGTGAGCATGAAGAGTAATTCCTATCATTTATCGCAATACTTCAAAAATAACATCTAAAAATATGACTACACGAATTACCGAACTTTTTGGTATTGAGCAACCCATTATACAGGGGGGCATGGTATGGATCAGTGGCTGGCGTCTGGCCTCTGCGGTGAGTAATGCCGGTGGCCTTGGTCTGCTGGGTGCCGGTTCTATGCATCCTGAAACGCTGTTGGATCATATCCACAAGATGAAAGCTGCCACAGACAAGCCTTGGGGCATCAATGTGCCATTGATGTATCCAGAGATAGACCGTCTGATGGATATTATCATCGACGAGGGCGTGAAAGTGGTGTTCACCTCTGCTGGCAGTCCGAAGAAATACACGGCCCGACTGCACGAAGCCGGCATCAAGGTTGCCCATGTGGTGAGCAGTTCAAAGTTCGCCCGCAAATGCGAGGAGGCAGGTGTTGATGCCGTGGTAGCCGAGGGTTTCGAGGCCGGTGGCCACAACGGTCGTGAAGAAACCACCACTTTAGCCCTTATCCCTCAGGTGCGCCAGGCTACCACCCTACCCTTGATAGCCGCTGGAGGTATCGGCAGCGGCGCATCGATGCTTGCCGCCATGGCCTTAGGTGCCGAAGGGGTACAGATAGGTACCCTGTTCGCCCTCACGCAAGAGAGCAGTGCCTCCGAAGCCTTCAAGCAGCGCTGCACGCAGTTGGAGGAGGGCGATACGATGCTCACCCTGAAGCTCATCTCCCCCACGCGCATGGTAAAGAACGACCTTTATTGCCGTATCATGGAAGCAGAGAAAGAAGGAGCTGCTGTGGAAGACCTACGCCGTATCTTAGGTCAGGCAGCCTCGAAACGTGGCATCTTCGAAGGCGACATCGACAATGGCGAGTTAGAAATTGGACAGATAGCCTCGGCGGTAAAGGAAATACTTCCCGTTAAAGAGGTGATGGAACGGTTGATAAAAGAATTTGAGGTAGCTAAAGAGCGCATAGCTAATATTAGATAGGGGAAATAGGGGCTATAGATGCTATAGGAACTATAGAAGCCATAGTAGCTATAGATGCTATAGATGCTATAGTAGCTATAGTAACTATAGAAGCTATAGCTATAGATTGTATCGCGGTTATTCTTTTATGATTCCCTTTTCCCACCGTACTCGGAAGAGGCGGTAGAGGAAAATCAGGCCACGGAAAGACAACTCCATGGCCATGGCCAACCATACGCCTCGCAAGCCGTATGACTTGGCCAGAATAGCCGCCATCGACAATCTTACGAGCCACATACTGCCGAGGTTCATCATGGCAGGTTTAAAGGTGTCGCCGGCCCCCACAAACACACTATAGGTGACGATGGAAGCGGCAAACATCGGTTCGGCAAAGGCCTCGATGCGCAGACACTGCGCACCCAGGTCGCGTATCTCCGCCACAGGAGTCATCAGTCCCATCATCTCCGGTGCGAAAACATACATCACCAGTCCCATCAATGCCATCACTATCATGCCCGTGAACACCGTCAGGCGCGCTAAGCTGCGACACAGATCCTTGCGTCCAGCCCCCATGCTCTGCCCCACCAGTGTCGTTGCCGCATCGCCAATGCCATAGCCCGGCATATAACACAGACTCTCCGCCGTGATGGCGAAGGTGTTGGCGGCAATTGCCACATTTCCCAAAGGTGCAACAATTATCGTACTGACGATGTATGCCGAACTCATGAGAAACGACTGCAACGCCATCGGCGACCCTATCTTCAGCGCATTGATGAGGTAGGATGACACATAGACAAATTTCTCGCGATATTTACCGATGGCCAGAATTTTCGATTTGAAGAACACAAACCACCCCAGCAGTACGGCACCCACGATGAACGACAGTCCGGTTCCCAATGCCGCACCGGGCACGCCCAGTCCGGCACCCGGCATCCACCAATGTATGCCGAAAAGACCAATCTCACGTGAGGGGAATATGAGCAGGAAATTGAACGTCACATCGAGTACACACATCACCACGCTCATGATACTGGCCACCCGCATGTTACCCTCGCATTTCAGCAATGAAGAGGCCAACATACTGAACTGGAAAAAAGGAGCTGCCAATGTAAAAATCAGGAAATAGTTGCTGGCATCATCGGCAATGTCTGCCCCACCCCCGAGCCAATAGGGCAAGGGACGAGATATGGCTGCAGCTATGAGCATGAGCAACAGGCTCAGCGCCGCAGTCACCAACACAGCATGGCGCACCACCTGTCGTGCCTTGACAAAGTCGTTGGCCCCGATGAAATGAGCCACCTGAACAGAGAAACCCATCGATGCGGCACTGGCCACGCTGCTGAAGAGCCATGTCGACGATTCCACCAGTCCGCAGGCCGCTGACGCCTCTGCGCCGAGACTTCCCACCATAGCCTGGTCGATGAAAAACATCATGACGGTAGTTACCTGTGCGAGAATAGCCGGAATGCTCAACTGGAAGATCAAGTTGAGTTTGTCGGAGCGTGTCATCGCCTTTCCCTCGCGGATGAACGCCAGTAACCGTTCGCTTTTTTGTCCGTTCTCCATTTAGCTTGCAAAAATAGCCTAAAAGAAACACAAAGCCAAAAAAAACGGACGGATTCTGCTCACCAGAACCAGCCCGTCATTCTATTTACCTTTTAGACCTTGCTTTCTCTACAAAATCTGCTTTCTCATTCATTTTTCGCTTGTCTGCCCACTATCGGGCAGCAGCTTTCTTTTTTTCTTTTCCTTTCTCGAGCATCAAGAGCGATTATTTCTTCTCGATGGTGTTCTCGAAGAGGATAGCCGATGCCACCATAACGGCGCACATCGCCACAATCATTGTCATGTTCATAATGTTATCCTTTCTTCTTTAAGTTTTACATATCGCAGACCTCACGGCTTTGCGGTTACTGAATGTTATCCTGCAATCTTTTTACTTTATATACTGCGTTATCCTTAATACCTTTTTACCTTTCCAAGCTATTACCTATTGCAATCTTTTTACCTTTTTGCTACTACCTATTCTCTTTTTTAACCTAATAACCTATTCACCAACTTATCTTTTTACCTTCTATTTTGTCTTTTTACCTTTTGTCTTTTGACGATGCAAAGGTAAGGCGAAAAAAAACACCCCGCAATAGATGCGAGGTGTTTTTCGTGAAAAATATGCTTTATTTTGACATAAATCAAAGTGTTGTGTGCGCACACAACGCACTATTCCCCCTTTTTTGACCTATTCTTCGGGTTCCCAGAAGGCCTCTCCGGCTTTCCAGTCGGGCACCAATTGTCCAGGATGGTAATAGGCCGCAAGCGTAAGGTCGAAGATGAGGTTGGAGTAAACCGGCAAGGTCGAACCCGAGGGTGTTGTCGAACCATAGCCCAGTTTTTGGGGAATATACACTTCCCATCTGTCGCCGATGTGCATATTGAGCAAAGCGGTGGCGAATCCGTCAACCATATTACCTAATCCCATCTTCGTAGGCGTCATCGTGGACAGGTTATAGTCGCCCGTCCAAGTCTGGTCGAACACCTTTCCCTCAGCATAAGAAGTGGAAGGAATGAGTCGTCCACGATAATGTACGCGTACGGTATCAGTGATGAGCGGACATCCCGAGCCTGAACCATTGTTGAGCACATGTACGATAATATAATCGTCGGGGTTACCAACAACATCGTCGTTCTTCGAATATACCTTGATGATTTTCCACGATGCGTCACCGGAAGATACTTTCTGGCGAGTGGTATTATACAGGTTCACGAACCACTCTTCGTTTTTGTTCTGCCAATCGGGAAATTCTTCTTCCTCGTTGTCGGCTTCACTGCACGACGTGGTCACGAGTGCACCCATGACGACAATCATCTGCAGGAAAGTCCTCATGATACCACGTGTAGAGATATACGAACGAATCGTCATCATGCGTTGTGTTTAGTTTATTGCAGTTTCTTGAGCAAACTGGTGATGCTCACCTTGTCTTCGATAATACCACGCAGAGCTGCGATATCGACGCGCTCCTGCTGCATGGTGTCGCGGTGACGGAGCGTCACCTTATTGTCTTTGAGCGTGTCGTGGTCGACGGTCACGCAATAGGGTGTACCTATGGCGTCCTGTCGGCGGTAGCGTTTGCCGATACTGTCTTTCTCCTCGTAATGGGTGTTGAAATGGAACTTCAGCTCGTTGACAATCTCGCGTGCCTTCTCGGGCAGTCCGTCTTTCTTCACCAGCGGCAGTACGGCACATTTCACGGGAGCCAATGCCTCCGGCAGGCGCAGCACCACGCGCGTCTCGCCATTCTCGAGTTGCTCTTCCTGGAAAGAGTGGCACATCACGGAGAGGAACATACGGTCCACGCCGATACTCGTCTCGATGACAAACGGAGTGTAGCTCTCGTTGGTCTCCGGGTCGAAATATTTGATTTGACGACCACTGTATTTCTCATGTTGTGAAAGGTCGAAGTTTGTACGTGAATGGATACCCTCCACCTCTTTGAATCCGAAGGGCATGCGGAACTCGATATCGGTAGCCGCATTGGCATAATGCGCCAGTTTGTCGTGGTCATGGAAGCGGTAGTTCTCCGCGCCGAAGCCCAGTGCCTGGTGCCAAGCCATACGCATCTGTTTCCATTTCGGGAACCAGTCGAGTTCGGTGCCTGGTTTCACGAAGAACTGCATCTCCATCTGTTCAAACTCCCTCATACGGAAGATGAACTGCCGTGCCACGATCTCGTTGCGGAAAGCCTTTCCTATCTGTGCAATTCCGAAGGGTACCTTCATACGTCCCGTCTTCTGCACGTTGAGGTAGTTGACGAAGATACCCTGAGCCGTTTCCGGTCGCAGGTACACCTTCATGGCACCATCGGCCGACGCACCCATCTCCGTGGAGAACATCAGGTTGAACTGGCGCACATCGGTCCAGTTACGGGTGCCGCTGATGGGGCATACTATTTCCTCGTCGATGATAATCTGTTTGAGAGCATCGAGATCCGGTCCCTGCATCGCCTCGGTGTAACGGGCATGCAGCGCGTCGCGTTTCGTCTTGAGATCGACCACACGAGGACTCGTCTCCAAATATTTCTCCTCGTCGAAAGCATCGCCGAAGCGTTTGCGGGCCTTGGCCACCTCTTTCTCAATCTTCTCATCGTATTTGGCCATCTGCTCCTCAATGAGCACATCGGCGCGGTAGCGTTTTTTCGAGTCACGGTTATCAATGAGCGGGTCGTTGAATGCATCCACATGCCCCGAAGCCTTCCAGATGGTGGGGTGCATGAAGATAGCGGAGTCGATGCCCACAATATTCTCATGTAGGAGCACCATGCTCTGCCACCAATACTGTTTGATATTGTTTTTCAGTTCCACGCCGTTCTGGGCATAGTCATACACAGCGGCGAGTCCGTCATAAATCTCACTACTTGGGAAAACGAAGCCATATTCCTTGCAA
The DNA here is from genome assembly GCA_017548605.1 of Prevotella sp. Classification (GTDB taxonomy): domain Bacteria; phylum Bacteroidota; class Bacteroidia; order Bacteroidales; family Bacteroidaceae; genus Prevotella. The sequence goes on from JAFYZT010000014.1 coordinate 6,479, forward strand.
TGGCTTACTATTTTCTTGAAAACATCTTCTTGTGCCATAAAATATTATGTGTAATTTCGAAATAACGGTGCAAAAGTACATAAAAAACATGATTTATAAGCCTATGACGCAAGAATTTTAATTTTTCTTGAGAAAATTGGCCATTCGCGAAGAAATGATTAACTTTGCAACAAATCTTATAAACTCATTAACTCACGAGCGCATATGACCTCATCAAGACTTATCATACTTGCCATTTCATGTACTATGCTATTGGCTGGTTGCGGCAAGAAGAATGATAGCAGCAACGGTAATTCCAGAGCCGACAGTACGCAGACGGTGCCGCCTCCCCTGGATGGCGAGGGCTACGACAACAGTCCTTTTACCCGTTACGACAATCAGAAATACGGTTTCAGCGTAGATGTGCCTCGTCAGATGGTATGCACTGATGAGCCTCAGATGGCCGAAGGAGCCAATTTCGCCTTGTCTGCTGACGATGTGATGAACCTGCTCAGTCTGTTTGCCTCTGAGAACTATGGTGGCAAGGCATTCACCGCTGAGGATATCAAAGGCGAGTTGGACGAGCGTGCCGCCTCGTTGGGTAGCGAAGCCGGTGCCACCATCGACAAGAAAGAGGAAGCCGACGGTTGGACGCTTACCGTCACCGGCGGCGAGATGCACCACCAGGTGTACCGCACCCGTTATAAAGACGGCAAGCGCTATGAACTGAGCTATATCTACAGCAAGGAACAGGAGCAGGCACTGGGCGGCGATGTGGAACGTCATGTGATGGAAAGCTGGAAGATTGGGAAGTAGTGAGGGGTGAGAAGTGAGTGGTGAGAGAATAGTTTGAGGATGCTAGGAAATCCAAGGAAGACCTAGGAAAGCCTAGGAGAACCTAGGATAGCCTAGGAAGAAAAAAGAAGAAAAAAAAGAAAAACCAATCGAAAATGGACGAAGAAATCAAAGACGAGATAATAGAGAACACAGAAAACTCAGAGAACCAGAACGATTCAGAGAACCCGGAGGGTCAGGAGGAACAAGTCAGCCATAGCGATTACCGTCCGACGAGCCGTTTCGACGCTTCGGCGGTACATCATCTCAGTGGCATGTACCAGAGCTGGTTCCTCGACTACGCCTCGTATGTGATTCTTGAACGTGCCGTGCCCCATATCGAAGACGGCCTGAAGCCTGTTCAACGGCGCATTCTCCATTCGATGAAACGCATGGACGACGGTCGCTATAACAAGGTGGCGAACATCGTGGGTCATACCATGCAGTTCCACCCCCATGGCGATGCCTCCATCGGTGATGCCCTGGTGCAGATGGGACAGAAAGACCTGCTCATCGACACACAGGGAAACTGGGGTAATATTCTCACCGGTTCGCCCGCCGCTGCACCCCGATACATCGAAGCCCGCCTGTCGAAGTTCGCCCTCGACGTGGTGTTCAACCCGAAGACTACTGAATGGCAGCTGTCCTACGACGGTCGCAACAAGGAACCTATCACGCTGCCCGTAAAATTCCCGTTGCTGCTGGCCCAGGGTGCAGAAGGCATCGCCGTGGGTCTGTCGTCGAAAATCCTTCCCCATAACTTCTGCGAGTTGTGCGATGCCGCCGTGCAGTACCTGCATGGCGAGCCGTTCACCCTCTATCCTGATTTCCCCACGGGCGG
>JAFYZT010000015.1 GCA_017548605.1 Prevotella sp.
CCAATGCATTGAATAAGCAGATGGAAGCAACGGATGTTCAAGTTGATCAATTACGCGACCAGTTGCGGAAGTGCCATATCTCGACTCCCATTGCTGGCACGGTATTAGAGAAATACGTGGAGAAGGGCGAGTTCGTGGCTACTGGCAAGCCACTATTCAAGATGGCTGACACAAAAAACATGTTCATCCGCGCCTATGTCACCTCGGCTCAGTTGAAGGACATCAAGGTGGGGCAACAGGCAAAAGTCTTTGCCGACTATGGCGACGGTCAGAAGAAGGAATACGAGGGTACTGTGAGCTGGATTTCAAGCAAATCGGAGTTCACACCCAAGACCATCCTCACCGACGATGAACGAGCCGATCTGGTGTATGCGCTGAAAGTGGCCATCAAAAATGACGGGTACGTGAAGATTGGCATGTACGGGGAAGTGAAATTCTGATTCATGGTTCAAGATTCATGGTTATGAATGCCATTGAAGTTAGTCATATCAGCAAGAATTATAGCAAGGTCAAGGCTTTGCAGGACGTGTCGTTTGCTGTAGGTAAGGGCGAGGTGTTCGGACTGATTGGCCCGGACGGAGCGGGAAAGACGTCAATGTTCCGCATCCTTTGTACGCTGCTGTTGGCTGATGAAGGTACGGCCAGCGTTGATGGCTTTGATGTGGTGAAGCAGATGAAGGAGATACGTCGGCAGGTGGGCTATATGCCTGGGCGGTTCTCGCTCTATCAGGACTTGACAGTAGAAGAGAACCTGACGTTCTTTGCTACTCTATTCGGAACTACCGTCGATGAAGGTTACGACTCGATTAAGGCTATCTATTCGCAGATTGAGCGGTTTAAGGACCGTAAGGCAGGGGCGCTGTCGGGTGGTATGAAGCAGAAACTGGCGCTCTCGTGTGCGTTGGTACATCAGCCGAGTGTGCTGTTCCTTGATGAACCTACGACGGGCGTTGACCCTGTATCACGCAAAGAGTTTTGGGAAATGCTTTCGATGCTGAAGGAGCGCCAGATTACCATCGTGGCCTCGACGCCCTATCTCGATGAGGTGCGGCGGTGTGAGCGTGTGGCGTTCTTGAGTGAAGGAAAGATAATGGGAATTGACAAACCGGAGATTATTCTGAATCAGTTTAAGGATATTTTCAACCCGCCAGGTATTACTCGGAAGCATAATTGTAGCAAGGGAGATGCAAGGGAGATGGAAGGGACAAGCAAGGGACAAGAAAGTCCAAATGTCATAGAGGTATCTCATTTGGTGAAAGCCTTTGGCAACTTCCATGCTGTGGATGATATTTCTTTTACAGTCAAGAAAGGCGAGATATTCGGCTTCCTTGGTGCCAATGGCGCTGGCAAGACCACGGCGATGCACATGCTGACGGGCCTGAACCAGCCCACCAGCGGCACGGGTACTGTTGCAGGCTTCGACATCCGCACGGAGCACGAACAAATCAAGAAGCACATCGGATATATGTCGCAGAAGTTCTCGCTCTACGAAGACCTGACGGTTGCGGAGAACATCCGGCTGTTCGGTGGCATCTACGGCATGAAGGATGACGAGATAAAGGCGAAAGCGAAAACGTTGCTGCACCAATTGAAGTTCGAGGAACACAAGAACGACCTCGTGGGTTCGCTGCCCCTCGGTTGGAAGCAAAAACTGGCCTTTTCAGTAAGCATCTTCCATGAGCCTGCCATCGTGTTTCTCGATGAACCAACGGGTGGCGTCGATCCTGCTACACGTCGCCAGTTTTGGGAACTGATCTACGATGCTGCCCATCGAGGCATTACCGTCTTCGTCACCACCCACTATATGGACGAGGCAGAGTATTGTGACCGAATCTCAATCATGGTGGACGGAAAGATCAGTGCGATAGGAACGCCAGAGGAACTGAAACGAGACCTCCATCAGCCCGATATGGATCATGTGTTTACATACTTAGCCCGCGAGGCCAAAAGAGGAGATTGACGTATGAAGCAGTTTATATCATTCGTCATCAAGGAAGCCAAGCACATCCTGCGCGACAAGCGTACGATGCTGATACTCTTCGGCATGCCCGTCGTGATGATGTTGCTCTTCGGCTTTGCCATCACTAACGACGTGAAGAATGTGCGCACGGTGGTGGTGACCTCGCAGATGGACCATCGGACGCAGCAGGCCGAAGAGCGACTGGCGGCATCGGAATACTTCACGATGACGGCGACTGTCCCAACGCCAAAGGATGCGGAAATGCTGATACGCAGTCAGAAGGCTGACCTCGCCATAGTCTTCTCGAAAGACCACGCCATCCAGTTCATCGTCGATGGCTCCGATCCCAATATGGCGCAGCAATGGACGGCTTATGCCCAACAAGTTGTCGCTAACCCCAATGTATCTTTGGTCAGTCAGAAGTTGCTTTACAACCCTCGGATGAAGTCGGCCTACAACTTCGTGCCGGCTATTATGGGTATGCTGTTGCTGCTGATTTGCGCCATGATGACCTCGGTTTCGATTGTTCGCGAAAAGGAACGTGGCACTATGGAGGTGCTCTTGGTGTCGCCCGTCCGTCCGCTGATGATTATCGTGGCGAAGGTAGTACCTTACTTGTTGTTGGCTCTGGTGATTCTGGCGGTGATACTGCTGATGTCAGCCACCATACTTGATGTGCCGTTGCAGGGGGCATTGGGGTGGATACTCATGGTTTCACTTATCTATATCCTGCTGGCGCTCTCGCTCGGACTGCTTATCTCGAACATCGCGCAGACGCAGTTCGTGGCCCTGCTCGTATCGGCAATGGTACTGTTGCTGCCTACCGTGATGCTCTCGGGCATGCTGTTTCCTGTGGAGTCGATGCCCACGGTGCTTCAATGGGTGTCAGCCGTCATTCCACCACGTTACTACATTCAGGCCATGCGCAAGCTAATGATTATGGGTGTGGGGATTCAAGAGGTGTGGCACGAGGTGCTGGTGCTTATAGGCATGACCGCCCTGTTGCTCACCATCTCGCTGAAGAAATTTAAAACGAGGCTGGAATAATGTTCAATGTTCAATGCTCAATGTTCAATGATGATTAAAAACTTGCTTCAAAAGGAGTTTCTGCAGATTCGGCGCAACTCGTTTATGCCGAAGATCATCTTCATCTTCCCCATTATGGTAATGTGTGTTATGCCGTGGGTGATGAACCAGGAGGTGAAGAATATCCGCGTGGATGTAGTCGATATGGATCGCACCACGCAATCCCAGCAACTTGTGCACCAGATAGAGGCTTCGAACTACTTTATCTTCAATGGTCAGAAAGCCACTTATCAGGAAGCCATGAAGGACATCGAGACCTCCCAGGCAGATATCATCCTTGAAATCCGCGACGGCCAGTATCTTATAGCAGCCAATGCCGTGAATGGTACGAAAGGCTCGATAGGCTCAGCGTATCTGAGTCAGATAGTCACAGCTCATGTGATGCCTACTGTTTCAGCCATCCAATCAAAAGCCAACACCTTATTACTATATAACAAAGGTCAGAACTACAAAATCTTTATGATTCCTGCCCTAATGGGTATTCTGATGATGATGCTCTGCGGTTTCCTGCCTGCGCTGAACATCGTGGGCGAAAAAGAGAATGGCACTATCGAGCAGATGAACGTCACCCCAGTGTCGAAGTGGTCGTTCATCCTCGCCAAACTCATTCCTTACTGGATCATCGGTCTCGTTGTGCTCACCCTCTGCCTCGTGCTCTCGTGGCTCGTTTATGGCATCACCTGCCAAGGACCGCTCTGGTTGGTATATCTGCTGGCGATTTTGCTGGCGCTGTTCTTCTCGTCGTTTGGACTCATCGTTTCCAACTATAGCGACACCATGCAGCAGGCCATGCTCGTCATGTGGTTCTTCGTGGTATGCCTGATGCTGCTCTCAGGGCTCTTCACCCCTGCGCGTTCCATGCCCGACTGGGCTTACCTGACCACCTACGTCAATCCCATGCATTACTTTGTCGATGCCATTCGCACCGTATTCGTGCGTGGCGGCACATTCCAAGCCATCGCCCATCAAGTACTCGCTCTGCTGTGCATATCAACATTGATGGGCGTATGGGCTGTACAAAGCTATAAGAAAAATAGCTAATGTGTCATCACATGCTCTCCTTCAGTATCTCCGTGATGTCCTCTGGCTTCAGGTCCATGTAGCCAGCGGGATAGCAGATGGTACCTTCAGTGATGCAGGGAATCATATCCGGGGTAGCACCGATTTCGCTGATAGTTAGTGGGAGTCCAATCTCCTGCATCCAGTTCTTCAGGGCTTCAAGTCCTGCTTCTGCAATCTGCTCATCAGTCATGCCATCACCCTTGATGTCCCAAACATTCTTGGCGAAACGAACAAACTTCGCCAGGCCGGGCTTCATGGCGCGACGATAGTATGCCATCGAGACGGCAGCGAGAGCATAGCCATGAGGGGCGTGTGTCCAGGCACCTACAGAGTGGCCAATCATGTGTACCATCCAGTCCTGACGTTTACCAAGACCGATGAGGGTGTTGAGTGCCCAAGTGGCTGTCCACATGATGTTCGAGCGTGCTTCGTAGTCCTGCGGATTCTTTACGGCAATACGTGATGATGTGATAAGACTGCGCATCAGTCCCTCAGAGAGGTAGTCGCTGGTGTTGTCGTCGAAATCAGAGAAGTACTGCTCCATGATATGGTTCATGATGTCGTAGATGCCTGCCTTCATCTGGTTATCGGGTACGGTCATCGTGAACTTTGGATTCAGTATCGAGAACTTAGGCATCAGACGGTCATCGAATACATGGCCCACCTTGAAAGTGTGCTCAGCATCGGTAATCACTGTACCAGCGTTCATCTCCGAGCCTGTGCCAGCCATCGTGAGGATGCAGCCCACGGGCAAGATCTTCTGATTGGCATCGGGTTGCTCCTGTTTGAGCCAGAACTTATCCCAATAGTCGCCCTCATAAAAGACGGATGCTGCCACTGCTTTCGAGTAGTCGCAGACGCTGCCGCCACCAAGAGCGAGAACCCAATCCACATTTTTCTCGCGAGCTATTTGAATACCTTCTCGAAGTTTTTCTAATGTAGGATTACTCATCACGCCATGGTTCTCTACGATAGTTTTGCCTGCCTCCTTCAAAATAGATACTACCTGGTCGTAGATGCCGTTGCGTTTCACACTGCCGCTGCCAAAGTTCAACAACACGACAGGGCCAAAGTGGGTTAACTCGTCCTTGAGAAAGTTCAAAGACTCATCACCAAAATACAACTTGGTGGGATTGTGGTAAGAAAAATTTCCTTGCATAATTATATGTTTAGTTTTATCTTTTATCAACTGACGATACCATTCATTTCGGAATGGAGCTCAATCCTTCCTTGCGATAGCCACTGGCTGTGAAGATAGCAAGAAGATTACCAGTATCATCTATTACACGCACTTCGCAGAATGGGAGATGGTGGCTGTTAACCAGTTCCTGTGCCTGGGCAGAGATAAGGCCGCCTGTGGCTCCCTTAACGAAGGTGATGTTGGCTGTGGATGTGACTGTCAGGGTGCCGTGACTGTTCGTTGCTGCAGCAAAGGCTAAGTCTGCCAGTGTGAAAAGCACACCGCCCTGGACATAGCCGCTTGCATTCAGATGGCGAGGCTCTATGCGAACTTGTGTTCTGGCATAGCCCTCTGCTATTTCTACTATCTCTATTCCATTCTGCCGCGCGAACTCGTCGTGCAGAAAGAAGTCTTTCAAAGCTTGGATATCTGTACTGCTCATTGATTGAGTTGATTTTCAATGCAAAGTTACAGCTTTTTCCGGAGCTTTTCAAATCCTAAATGTTTTTCTACCTTTTTCTCTGTCATTTTGTGTTTAAGCCGAATCTAAGAGGAAATAAGCACACCAATTTCATAAGTTATGCCATTGCCTATACACTTCAAAAGCCGTATCACGATTTGCTCTTTACCGTGCATCGCATCATCATGAAATTCAACCAGTGGAAGGATGCCTACCCGGAATGCCCATTCATACAACTCACCACCCTGGACGAGAACAGGGATGCAAAACAGGTAACACCAGATGCGCCTCCTCAGGATTGAGGGGGCGTTTTGCATCCGTGTTCTCTACCTGACTTCACCACTCTCATTCACTCGCAGGAATCACATTGCTCCCATCTATTCAATCTCTCCGATTCCACGACAATCTTCTATTTACTTTTTCCTCACAAAGGTAGCTGGGCGGCTCCAGTAAAGGGTTCCCAAGTATTTTGCAAATAAAGATGGTCCCCTTCGGCGTCGGAGCTGCCACTTTCTAAGAAAAATACCCAGATGCCTCCCTTGACAACAGGGCCTATCTCCCTGTCGCTCTTCGTTGTTCGTAAAAAATAAATAAGATTTATGTTTCATCTTCAAAATTTCAAAACAATGAATGCAAATGTTCAGATTTCCGCAGTGAAAAAAGAGTTCAAGAATGGTCAGCAGGGTTGGCAGGTATTCGTAGATGGCATGCAGGGTAGGCTCCGTTGCGAAATGAATTTCACCAATGCCCTCAAAGCAATTCGTTACAGCTTCCTTCTCTCAAAGAGGTTGAATCTCCAAATCAATGACATCCAGCTTGCAGCCCTCTCGCTCGAATATCAGCAGAGCAAGTCTGCTGCCGAGCAGGCAAAGGTCGCCGAGGATGCTACACAGGTAGCTCAGGAAGCAGCTGGTGAAGCTGAAGAACAAGCAGAGGCCGCTCCCGAAGAGGAGCAGCCTGCCGCCCTTGGTGATTCGCCTCTCTTTAAGCAATTTTGCGATTTAAAGTCAAAACATCCTGATGCGCTTCTCCTGTTCCGTACTGGTGAGTTCTACACTTGTTACGAAGAGGATGCCATTACTGCCGCTGCAGTCCTCGCGCTCACTGACATCATCGGTTCAGGCGATAACATCAGTGTCGCAAGATTCCCATACCACTGCCTCGATACATATCTTCCTCGCTTGATTCGTGCTGGACACAGAATAGCTATCTGTGATCAGCTCGAAGCTCCGAAGAATCTAAAGCCCACTGAAATAGTGGCTCCAGTTCAACAGGAATTGTTCACCGAAGCGTGAACAGTTCCTTTCTACACTAACTCACGGCAAGTCCGTGAGTTTTTTTGTGCTTGATTTTGTGGTTTCAGAATAATGTCGTACCTTTGCAGCAGCATCAAGAGCAGGAGCCTTTGGCTCACTCACCAACCGAGCATTAGGATGCCACGGTGGTCAAGGCTGCGAGTAAGCGAATACAATGGAAGTTCACTTACATTGTTGAGCGAAAGCAGACTCGCCAATGAAATTGGCAGGGTACGATGCGGAAGAATAATGTATAACTTCAAAATTATCCTAAGTATGGAAACAAATCGTATTGACAAAGATTTCCCAGCCAGGTTCCTGACTGCTTCAATCCAAGAATTAGTTGAGTTTTTCAATCAGTCCGTGAATAATCGCGGATGGACATCTATGCGTGCTGTGTACGATCAGGTGCTCATCCAAGAGTTTATGCGTCGTGGAATAGACATATCGGCTATCCACGAGGGCAATACAACGAATTTCACTCGTACTGTCGTTTATGATAAAGAGCATAATAAGTTGGTGATTGCTTAAGTCACCTAAAGCAAAGCCTTTTCCTGTCGTCTGCTCTTGACGGGAAAGGGTTTTGATAAAATTTAATAAATATGAGAATATTTTCCATTTCGAATTTTAACCTTTCGACATTTTTATGGTCAAATAAACAGGTGTAGATATTGGATATGTATAGGAAGGATATTTATATTTTGTTCATTGTTCTACTGGTAGTGTCGGCAGTTCAATGCTTGGCGCAGGACGCTATCGAAGGTCGTTTCTCTCGCGAGTCGTTCTCGCTGGGACAGAATACTTTACCCTATAGAAAGGCTGAGATTTGTCAGAATGGAGTCGAAAACTCAGCTCTCGTCCTCTACCTTCATGGTGGCAGTGCAAGAGGAAATGATAACGAGAAACAACTTAGCGAGGCTGCCGTCAGCATAATCTACGAGTATCTGCTCGTCCACGAAATGTCTGCCATATTTGTCGTGCCACAATGTCCATCCGGAGGCGGCTGGACGAGTCAGAACCGCAAAGTGGTAAACGAACTCTTGAAGAGCTATGTCAATGCTGGGAAGGTGGATGATGACCGCGTCTATGTGATGGGAGGTTCAATGGGAGGCACAGGCACCTGGTGCCAGCTTTCCTACTTCCCCGACTTCTATGCTGCCGCAATGCCTGTGGCAGGTAATCCTACGGGCATGAACGCTGAAAATGTCGCTACTACGCCTGTCCTGACGGTTATGGGTACTGCCGATACCATGATGTCAATCGAGAATGTAGAGACATTTATGGCGGATGTCATTGCTGCAGGCGGCTTTGTGCAATTAGAAATAGAGGAAGGTTGGTCACACCCGACAACTTGCGAACAAAGCTACTCTAACGAGCGTCTCGACTGGATCTTCTCTCAGGTTCGAGGTCAGGCTACTGGAAATGTTTCTCCCATTTCGAAGACAGAAGAATCATCCCTCTACGACCTTCAAGGCCGCAAACTTGATAAGATAATGCACCTCGGAATCTATATCAAGGATGGCAAAAAGGTCTTATTAAAAAAGAATTAAAGCACATCCTCTTTTTTGTCAGCATCTCAGGCTGAGCCTTTGATTCCGCCTCCAACCCTCTTCTGCTCGTACTTCCTTCATTGGATGATGCTCTGTTCCGCTCCTGTTCTGCCATTTCCTGCCGTGCCTGACTCACTATCTTCTTCTGTGGAACACAGGCGATTTCTGATAGGCTGTGCATATCCCCATGCCACTGCTTGATAGGATTTCCATTGCATCCGTCCATAGCTTTTCCCCTTATGCGCTTGGTTCTTACCGCTCATTCTTATTCCTCGCTTCTCTCCTTTGTTTGTCTAATGTAAAGCCTACCTGCTCGGATTGACATCGCTCCTTCTCTTCCTCGTACAGCATTTTGCCGTTATGTGTCCACGCCCGTAGGTAAGGAGGGAAACATTCCTCGCCCTTCTCGCTCATTCCTTTCCTGACACCAACACATTGCCTACCTCCATCACTCCTTATAGTCTCTATACAGTACACTTCTTTCTTCTCTCCGTGCTGCATGAGGTTCATACCTGTCTGCCGATTCTTTGGACGCTTGCCTCCGTAGGCTTACTCCAACCCGTCATGTTCAATCTCTCCATGTCCGCTGATTCATGCTCATGGGCTTTTGCTTACCTGTGCCGCCATGCTTGCTTTGTCCCGTAAGACATTGTTTATATTGCCATACTTTGCACTCGCCTCATTTTTACTTTGCAAAGGTAGCCAAGCCCGTGCTCTGCAAGTACCAGTCATCCGACATTATTCCCGCACTTTTTTCAAAATCTTTTGGGACAGGCCTCAAAACATTTGCTGTGCCCTCTCGGTGAAATAAGTCCGTCAATTCCTTGCATCTGCGCACTTCCACTTTAGGCTTTCGTATTGCACGTAAAAATTAGAGGCTCCGTAGCCTTCAGTATTAACAATTAAATAAACAAATTATGAGTACTTACAAGACAAAAAAGGCGCAAGCAAAGAAGGCTGGCGCAGGTGCTAACAGCGAAAGCGCACAAGAGAAAGCATTGAATCTCTTCGCGGACATGATGATCGAGAAGATTGAGTCTATCATGACAGATTGGAGGAAGCCTTGGTTCACGGAAGGCATCGCTTCTTGGCCGAAGAATCTTTCCGGCAGACATTACAATGGCATGAACAGCCTCATGCTCCTCATGCACTGCGAGAAGGAAGGCTACAAGTACCCTGTGTTCTGTACCTTCGACAGAGTGATGGGCCTTAATTACAACAAGACATCGGTGGGCAATGTTCCTGCAGTAGATGCAGAGGGGAATAAGCGCCCGATGGTATCGGTTCGTAAGGGCGAGAAGAGTTTCCCTGTCTTCCTTACCTGTTTTACGGTCGTCGAGAAGGACACAAACAACAAGATTAAGTACGAGGAGTACAAACAGATGTCTGACAGCGAGAAGGAGCACTACAATGTCTATCCGAGTATGGTGGTTTACAATGTCTTCAACATCGATCAGACAAATCTTCAGGAGGCAAGGCCTGAGATTTATGAGAAAATCGTCAGTGAGAATGGCGGGAAGCAGCCGGAGCAAAAGGGTGAAATGTTCCATTTCGAAGCTATGGACAGGATGATGGAAGAAAATCTCTGGATTTGTCCTATCAAGCAGCTGCATGGGGATAGTGCTTTCTACAGCCAGTCAAAGAAGTTAATCGTGCTCCCAGAGTTCTCACAGTTCAAGGATGGTGAGTCGTTCTACGGCACGGCTTTCCACGAAATGGCTCACAGCACGGGAGCGGAGGAGCATCTGAATCGGCTGAAGCCTGCCGCTTTCGGAAGTGCGGATTACGCCAAAGAGGAATTGGTGGCGGAATTGACAAGTGCGATGATTTGCCAGTACTGCGGTATGGACAAATACATCAAGGAGGACAGTGCGCCTTACCTCAAATCATGGCTTGAATCCCTGAAAGAGGATGCGCAGTAC
>JAFYZT010000016.1 GCA_017548605.1 Prevotella sp.
ATCATCCTGCCCGATGGCAATCAGCACGAAGTGTCAGCTGGACATTATTGCTATAAGAGTTCTACAATACCGATGAGTACGGGAAAAGAAATGTGAATCAAATCATCATAGTGAGAATATGAATGCAAATAAGAACCTATTATTAATGCTTCTGGTGACAATGACATGCATCGCAGCAAACGGAAAGAGAGTGACAGGCAGCAGTCCAATCGGTGAATGGAAAACCGACGGAGCCGGCCTGCCGTGTTTCAATTATGTGGGTAGTGTGCCTTACAAGGCCACGCTGGCTACCGGTGACAGCGTGAAACTCGACTCCGACCCCTGGTTCGTGTTGGGTAACTACCAACTGACGCTATTTGCCCACGTCAGCGGACAATATGAATTGATTACCGGACAGCGGGCATGGGCACGTATGAACCAGGGCGACCGCAAGAACACAGGAAAGAACGATGCACGGCTGGAGGTTATAGGAGACGACGGGAAAGTGGTGAAGACATATCAATTGGTGGGGATGGGTTCGCTCTCGGCTGACTCGACTAAAAGCAAGCGCACTTTCGGATGCGGCTATGCACAGTATCAATATCAGGCAGACAAGTTGCAAGTGAGCCGTACCCTGAGTGTCAAGCCGTCGCTCACCATCGACGGCGGCGCCTCGGCTTTCCTGATCACTGTCACGGTAAGAAACAAGACCGGAAAGACACAACGCTTGCGCTATACGGAGAGCGTACGTGCACAGTATGAGACGATGATGCAGCAATCGACGCCACGCGAGTGGCGAAAGGTGAAATACACACCTTTCATCGATGCCCGAAAGGTGAAGGCACGTTTCGATGCCAAGACTGACGACCCGCTGCTGTTTCTTTCGAAAGACGATCTTTGCAAATATGAAGGATTCCCGCCCATGCTCTATATGGAAGACCTCTCCGGCCAAGCCCAGCCAGCCTGCACCAACGAAGACTTGGGGCTTTGTTATGGCTTGACGCTTCGCAATGGCGAGGAAAAGCAAATCCAGATGATTGTTGGATTCGATATGCTCCGCGACTATGCAAAACGAGACGATGCCTCCAAAGAACTGAAAGACGGCGGCATATTCTCTGAGTCATGGAAAAAGGTCTTGCCTCAATATAATGACGAACAGGATGCCGAACTTCGCCGCGAGCTGACCTGGCACGCCTATATGCTGGAGGCGATGGCGACATATAGCGACTACTACCACGAGACAAAGATTCCACAGGGCACCATCTACGATTATTTCTGGGGGCAGCACGCCTCGGCCCGTGACAATTTCCAACATGCCCTCGCCACCATCTACTACCATCCGGAACTGACTAAGAGCATCATGCGCTATATGATGCAGCGCACAGTGCCAAGCGGCGAGGTGATGCTCATTGAGTATGGTAACGGTTTTGCCGAGCCCACCTGCTACCAGACCAGCGATCAGCAGCTGTGGTTCTTCCTGTTGCTGTCGGAGTATCTGCGTGTCACTAAGGACTATGCCTTCCTGCAGGAGAAAGTGGCATGCTACCCCGTGAAGGACATGCCGAAATACACCATCCTTGAGCATGCCCGCCATTGCTATGATTACCTGCGCAACCAGGTGGGAACAGGCAGTCACGGACTGGTGCGCCTGATGAACTCCGACTGGTGCGATGGCATCTTCTACTGTCTGGCAGAGCCCTACAATGTGGTGCAACCACAGGGTGAGTCGCACATGAACACGGCAATGGCCCTCAGCATCCTCCCCATCCTCGCCGAACAGCTGGAGGCGGCATCGGCAGACCAACACCTCGTAAGCAGCATCAGGGTTTGGCGCAAGCAACTCTACGATGCCTATATGCGCGACTGGGGCAGCCGTCCTTATCCACGCCGTATGTACTTCGCAGGGCGCAACTTCGGTGAGCAGAACCTCTATCTGGAGCCGATGGGCTTCACCCTTCAGGTGCAGGACATCCCTTTGGAGCGCCGCCAACAACTTTACCACGAGATACAGCAAAAACTCTATCTGGGCGAGAAGATTGCCGCACGACAGCAGGAAGACCCCGAACTGACCAGCGACGACCTCGACTACGGCTCGCGGGAGAATGGCGGCATCTGGTACTCGCTCAATGGCCCCGTCATCTGCGGCATTGCCACCTTCGACAAGCCAGAGGCTTTCAAACGCCTGAAACAGATGTCGCTCGCCAACCACGCCCGTCAGTTCCCGCAATATTGGTCATGCTACTGGTCATCGGCAGACAACATCGAGTCGTCGCTTGTGGCACCGGACAAAGGTGCGCCGGGACTTCCTGACCAAACCGCCTCATACGCTGAGACGGCCATCGCATGTGCCCATATCCACGCCTGGATGCTGTATTGCTATAACCGCCTAATGGAACGATGATCATCATGGATGCGCAGACCGAACCTGCGATAAAGATTTAGATAATTATTTGCCGAGTATGATATTGACGATACCCATCACGTCGGTGATGTTGATCAAATGGTCGCCATTGACATCGGCATTCTTCGTATTGAAGGTGTTCAAGGGATTTCCCAAGATATAGTTGACCACGCACATGACATCCGTCACGCCAACATCACCGTCCTCATTGACATCTCCAGGCAAGGTTGCCTTCTCCCCACGCGAGAACGAGAAGAGCCAGTCAAGCCGTTCGTCGGTGTAACTGCGCTCACAGGTGTTCTGATGCGTCCATCCCGGCACGACATCATAGACTATGGTTCCGCCAGCCTCTTCGATTGCTGCTTGGAATTCCTCCACAGCATCCATGCTCATGAGATTGTCGGCACTTCCCATGACGGTATAGACAGGAGTAGTGGCCACATTAGCTGCATCCATGCCCTTCGGGTTGCCCGCCACAGGCATCGCCGCAGCATAGAAATCGGGGTAGTATGACAACTGGCACCATGTTCCAGTACCGCCCATGGAACCTCCCATGACATAGATGCGGTTCTCGTCGGCGGCACCATTGGCTGCCTGACGTTTCACCAGTTCGTTGACCACCTTGCGCAGTTGTCCCGTCCATCCTGAACCGGCAGGACATTGCGGCACGATAAACGTCGCTGGTATCTGACGAGATTCCAGATACTGATAGATGATATCAACGGCTGCCTCGTTCAGTTGTGCGGCATTGTCATTGCCCCGTGATGAACCGCCATGCAGATAGAGTACCAATAACGGAAGAGCACTCCCATCATGGCAAATGGCAGCCCTACGGTATGGAAGGGTGGTGTTGCCCAACTTGAAGGAAAGATTCTCGAAAAGACATTCTTTCTCATCTTTCTCGCAATAGAGTTCATTCAGTTCGGTTAACTCAGCCATCACCTTTCCACTTTCCTGGTCAATCAGTTCATAACCTTTCCCTTGTTGCAGCTTGGGTGAGGAGAACATCAGGCAAAGTATCGGCTGCTTCCCGCCAGCCTCCGCGGAATAGTCGCGGTCAAGCCGGTAACCCAACACTTTCTCTCCGTCGGTCGTGCAGAGAAGCGACAGCATGGTGCCTGTCTTCACCCTTCCTCTGTAATAGATGGATGGCTGGGCATCCTCACAAGCGAAAGGATAGGTGACTTGCGAGGTTCCTCCCACACAAACGACGGTTCCCCCTGTAAGATAAAGATTCTTATTAGGACTCTTGTCATTGACGTCAATGCCTAATTCGTGCAGATGACTGCCCAAAGCGACGATATTGCCACCACTGACATACATGCTCTGGTTGGTGTCAATGCCGTCGTTGTCGCGGGAGTTGAGGAACAGGTTGCCGCCGTTGATGCGAACGTCACCCGCCGCGTTGATGCAGTCATCGTATGCCTCTATGTGCAGTGTACCGCCATAAATGGAAAGCGTGTCCTTGCTTTCCATTCCCTCGCCGCCATCCTGCTCTGTATGGAGAGACAACGTTCCTCCCGTAATGCAGATGCCCAAGTCTGCCTTGATGGCTTTGGGGGAATTTTTCAGCGAGTCGGGGATGTTGTCTACGTCATTCCGGTCGCCGTCATAGCTTTCATGGATGTACCGTGCGCCCTTGGTCCAGCCCGTCAGCTCTCCGCCAGTCATGATGAAGCAACTGTCGCAACTGATGCCCTTGCCGCCATCGCCCGTGCTCAGCATGTTGAGCCTTCCTCCTTTCAAAATGACATTGGATATGGTGTTGATGCACGACGGGGCCTTTGTCTTCCGGTCTTCCTCGTCCCAATAGCCTCCACCTGTTGTCTGTATGTTCAGCGTTCCTCCCCTCATCTCAAAATAGTCATCCAGATGGAATCCGTCCTTCACGCTGCTGTGGAGGTTGACGGTACCTACCAGGGCTTTCATCAGCACATACTCATCGCCTTTATAAGCGTGTTTTGTCCTGCCGTTGATGGTGAGCGTGCCGCCACCCTCAAACTCACCGTGGCCTTTCACCACCAGACAGGCTTTCTGTGTGCCGTTTTCCTGGTCGGCCAACACGTTCTCCGTGCCGTCTGCCAGGACAAAGGCTATACGCTTGCCATTCTTGATGTTCATGGCTGCCCCAGATTGATTCGCCAACTGCAGTCCCTCCAAAGACAACGTGATTTTGAAACTCCCGATATGGGTGAACGAGCCATCGTCGCTTTGCCCGGAAAGGCGGTATATGTATTCCTCATTGACGGAGGGACTTTGTTCCACCGTCACATGTGCTCCATTGACCGTCACATGGATGGAGGACCGGATGTCTTCAGCCACATCCACCGTCGCAGTCGCTCCTTGATAGATAATGACAACCTCATGATTGTTGGCAGAGAAAGCAGGAGCCAAAGAGGTCACCAACATCAATATAATGGCAACCGTCCATTTGTTTTTATTGTTTTGCATACGCTTTGAATTGTTCATATTATTATGATACTCCAAAACCTCGGATGTTAAAGACAACACCGAAAAAAAAAAGTGTATATTTTTTAACTTTTCATCATTCAGAATGTCATATAAGTGTATGGAGATTGAAATCAACCAAGGAACGCTGTTGCAAATGCTTGCAGAACCCTCGACACGTGACGAGGGCTTCCGGTTGCTGATGAGAAAATACGGGCATACGCTCTATTGGCACATCCGACGCATCGTTGTGTCGCACTATGAAGCGGAAGATGCTTTGCAAGAGACCTGCATGAAGATTCTTGGTGGATTGAAGGCCTTCCGCGGCGACGGCCAGTTGACAGCCTGGCTCTACCGCATTGCCACCAACGAAGCCCTGAGGCAGTTGAAGAAACAGACACGCCTGTTCCAAAGTATCGAATCTCTCGGCGACACGCTTACACAACAACTTGAGGCAGAAACCTCGCTTGATGCCGATTCTGCAGAGGTGATTTTTCAGAAGGCAATCCTAACATTGCCCACTCAGCAGCGCTTGGCCTTCAATCTCCGATACTATGACGAATTAAGCTACGATGACATCGCCCGAATCACAGGAAAGAGTGTCGGTTCACTTAAGACGAATTATCACTATGCTACGGAGAAAATAAGGAAATACATACAAGAACATTCATTATGAAAGAGTTTGAACATATAGGTAAGAAGATGCCTTACGCAGAGAGTGAGGACTATTTGGACGAAATGATAGCAAATGCCACAGAGAAGGCCATTGGCAGTCAGGTGAACCAACAACGTCCTAATTACCTTCGCATAGCATCTTTCGCGGCCATAGCCGTGGCGGCATCCCTGCTGTTGGTCGTGGGCTGGACATGGCTCAAACCTCAGCCAGAGACCTTTGTCACAGAACAAATGGAGAGCCCTGTCGATGAGTTTCTCGACGGTCTTACCGACGAAGAAGTGCAGTTGCTTGCATATTATGAGATCGAGGATATTCCGGAATACTGAACGAACATACAACAAAAATCAAAATCCAAGCAAAATGAGAAAAATCATCCTATCCATGGTGCTGTTGTTATCCACCATGACAATATCAGCCCAGGCACACCACCGTGCCGACACACTCAACCAAAAGTATTTCGAGGCAAAAGTGCGTGAGATGGTCTTCCGTCTCAACATCACCGACGAGCAAAAACCTGCTTTCGTCTCCATCTACCGACGTTACACAGAAGAGATGATTGCCGCCTGGGGAGAGCATCAGCGGCCCTTGCGCCCCGAGAACTCAGAAGAGGCTGCTGCCATGCAGAAACGCCGGATGGAACGTCAGCAACGTGCGCAAGCCATAAGAATCCGATATGTTGACGAGTTCGCCAAAGTCCTCAATGCCTCCCAGCTCAACCGCTTTTTTGACGTGGAGAACGACATCCAGAAGAAATTGCAATCGAGAAGACGACATCCACGTGGCTCACAAGGCCATGGAGGTCGAAGAACAGGCCGCAGATAACTAAGTGAGATTGGCTCTCCTCGTATTCAAAACCTAAACCGAGAGCCCACATCCACGCCTGGATACTATATTGCTATAACCGGTTGATGGTATCGCCCCCCCCACATCCTCGTTATGGGGTTGTGGGGGTCGTAATTTTGGTATTTACCCATACAAGCATCAAAATCTTGCTAATACATGAAGAGTTGGGTATGATGGGTTTGGAAATATGGAAAAGGAGAGTTGTAATTGCAAACTATATTGCCATAAGAAACCTATGTGTCGTTAATGAGAAACAAAGTGAATAAAGTGAATATATGAAATGGATTACAGCAATGCATGCTGCCATCATCATCCCGATGAGCATGCAGGCACAGATCATCTACATCGATGATTCAGGAAAGGGACAGCAAAAGGAATCGGAGGACAACTGCTTTAAACTGACGGGCTCACCTGTGACTGACAAAGTGTATAACAAACTGAAGTGATATGAAGAAAAATGTTTTAGCAATGACGGGCTTAATTAGCTGATTAGGAAAAAGACTGCATGAACAGAAGTAAAAAAACTTCGAGCATCGCAAATGGCTCGAAGAGCTACTTCTTTTTTTTCTCAGGCATATCGTGTGGTTCATCAACCATGCAAATCCCTCTGCCATCCGTTTCTCAGAATCTACAAAAAGATTGCCGGCATTCCATTCAAGTATTGTAGTCACTTCTTGGCCTGTCAGCAGATCGTGCTGTTTGCGAATGGCATTGCCGACCTGATCCATTACAGGATTGGCCTTGCCTTCCTCTGTCACGAATCGGTCATTCAAGCGAGCTTGATGGCTCTCGCTGTTCCATCGGTTCTTTGCCTTCTCCTCCTTGTCACCAAGACTGAGATAAACGAACTTTGCAAATGGTCTGTTTTCTGATGCATAATCTATCCACTGAGGGAACCAGACGGAAGGCGATGCAGCGGCAATGCCGTTGAACATATCAGTCTGATAGGACGACCACAATGCAAACAAGCCAGCCAAGGAATAACCGCCCAGCATGAGACTCATGCAGGCATCGTATATTCCGTCAGCCGTAGTTTTTAAATGGTTATTACATTACAACCTTTTGTGTTTTTCTGACTTCTCTATCCTTATTACTATTTCTTTAGCTATGCTACATAATGATACACTTTGCTACACTTCCGCTACATGAAATATTCAGGCAAAAACTATGTAATTCATTAAAAATCAATGCAGCTACATTTTTTGCCACATCATTTATTATAATATCGTCACACGCGATGAGCCATATACATTCATATACACCATTATTCCCATTTATAAATATTGTTGTAAATGTTTGGTGGAATATGGAAAAATATGTAATTTTGCATAAATATTTGGTTTGAGGTTATCATTTTCCTGCTATTAGATTTCTTCAAAAACAACAGAAGTGGAATACGTCAATAATGGGGTGGGGAACACGTTCCCCGATGCAAAATTTGCAGTTCTATGGCGGACTTTTAAACAGTCCGTTTCCTCTCATTGGATGGCTAAATAAGCTGTTCCCTTTACAAAGAAAAAAGTGGCGGAGAGCAAAAAACACTCCGTTTTAATGTTAAAATTATTAAATTATTGTATATAACTCACTGATACTAAATGTCTTACGATGCCTTGTCCTGCGACAAAATAGCGACAAAAACAGGCAAAATCGCATTTTCTTGAAAAAATAAAACGCTGATTATCAGTTACTTACGCCAGGTGTAAAAGCGGTAAAGAATCCCTCTCTCTCC
>JAFYZT010000017.1 GCA_017548605.1 Prevotella sp.
CGAAAACTCCCACCAAGGAGAGATTTTCAATATCTCAGCCATGGGAGCCAACTGGCGCCACTTCAGCAAAATCATCAAAAAATAGCCTGCCAGTTGAATGAATACCAACAAATAGATGGCTTTTTTAGATTTCATTGTTCAGGTTTCGTACGGGAAAAGTACGAGGATCTATTTACCCTTGCATGGTGGTTTCTTAAATCATCAGTTTGGTAATCCTCTTGTGCTATTGTCTACGCTTGTGTCGTTTAATATCTTGTAAAGTTTAGTATATAGATTGCAAAAATAATGTTTTTCCAAATTCTTTTCGGTAAGTCACTGTTAAATTATATTAATTATGTAAATAATAGGTTGCTCAAAACAAAGGGCGCTATTCTCATCTTCCAACCCCATATATAGGTGCTTATCATGTTTTTGCATGAATTTTGGGAACGTTCCACACGATTGAAATGATGTTGCATGATGATTATTAATTGTTCCATTTTTGATGTCATGCAAGTCTTGGGTATGGGAAAGGTGGCAAGCCGATTTTTAAAATCATCCCACATTTTTTATGTTTTGTGCTATCTTGTGTAATTGTCGTTGAGCCATGATGGGCGGTATCGTTTTTTTCTCTATATTTGCAGAAAACAAAATCGACACACATGAGATACTTTCGCTTATTACAACTATTCATGATGTGCCTTTTCGCTACGGCACTTCAGGCAGCGCCACGTTTCGTGAGTTTCGATAACGGTGACGTGCTGCTCAACGGCTCCGACATGCGCATCTATGTCGATGAAGCCGACTGTAAGGGTGTGGCCATTGCCGCCCGTAACCTCGCAGAAGACTTCCAGCGTGTGTGTGGAAGGAAACCTGTGGTAGGTTCCGACGGCAATGCCACTGTCCTTGTGGGTACCCTGGGCCATTCCGCCGCCATCGACAGGCTGGTGAAGAAAAAACTCATCGACCGCAAGGCACTCAACGGCAAGTGCGAGAAATACATCATCACCGTGGTCGATAACCAGCTCGTCATCGCCGGTTCCGACCGTCGTGGCACCATCTACGGCATCTATGAACTGTCGCTGCAGATAGGGGTGTCGCCGTGGTACTACTGGGCCGACGTGCCTGTCGTGCACCACGACCATATCTACGCGCTCCGCGGCACCTATACCGACGGCGAGCCTGCCGTGCGTTACCGTGGCATTTTCCTCAACGACGAGGCACCGTGCCTCACCTCCTGGGTGAAGAACACCTTCGGCACCGACTACGGCGACCACCGTTTCTATGAGAAAGTGTTCGAACTGATACTCCGTCTCAAGGGCAACTTCCTCTGGCCGGCGATGTGGGGATGGGCGTTCTATGCCGACGACCCGCTCAACGGCAAGACGGCCGACGAGATGGGTGTCGTCATCGGCACCAGCCATCATGAGCCGATGGCGCGCAACCACCAGGAGTGGGTGCGCAAGCGCGGACAGAACGGGGCGTGGAATTACCAGACCAACCAGGCGGTCATCGACCAGTTCTTCACCGAGGGCATCGAACGGGCGAAGGGCACCGAAGACCTCATCACCATCGGCATGCGTGGCGATGGCGACGAGGCGATGAGCGAGGAGGCCGACACCAAACTGCTCGAGAAGGTGGTGGCCAACCAGCGTGAGATTATCAAGAAGGTGACGGGACGTCCGGCAGAGAAGACCCCGCAGGTGTGGGCATTATATAAAGAGGTGCTCGACTACTACGACAAGGGCATGCGCGTGCCCGACGACGTGTGCATACTGCTCTGCGACGACAACTGGGGCAACCTGCGACGGGTGCCCAATGCCGAGGAGCGCAAGCACCCGGGTGGATGGGGCCTCTACTACCATGTCGACTACGTAGGGGCGCCGCGCAACTCGAAGTGGCTCAACGTCACACCGTCGCAGAACATGTGGGAACAGCTCTCGCTCGCCTACCAGAGTGGGATGCAGAAACTGTGGGTGCTCAACGTGGGCGACCTGAAACCCATGGAATACCCCATCACCCTCTTCCTCGACATGGCATGGAACCCCGGTGCGGTGACGGCCGACGTGGTGCAGTCGCACACCCTGCCGTTCTGCCGGCAGGCGTTCGGCGAGGCACAGGCTCCCGAGGCGGCACGTATCCTCAACAGGGTGTGCCAGCTCAATGGGCGCATCACCGCCGAGATGCTCGACAGCCGCACCTATAGCCTGGAGACAGGGGAGTGGCGGCAGGTGGCCGACGAGTATATGCGACTCGAGGCAGAGGCCTTAAGACAGTATATCACCCTGCCCGAGGCATACCGCGACACCTACCAGCAACTCATCCTCTTCCCCGTACAGGCGATGGCGAATATCTACCAGATGTACTACGCGCAGGCGATGAACAACAGCCTCTACAAGGCCAACGACCCCGACTGCAACCTCTGGGCCGACCGCGTGGAACAGGCGTTCGCACGCGATGCGCAACTGTGCCAGGCATACAACAAGGACATCGCCGGTGGCAAGTGGGACGGCATGATGACACAGAAGCATATCGGCTACACGTCGTGGAACGACAACTTCCCTGCCGATAAGTTGCCGAGGATTTCCCGCTTGGAGCCAGCCACAGGAGGCTATCTCTTCACCGAGAAAGACGGCGTGGTGGTGATGGAGGCAGAACACTACAACAGCACCGTGGGCACCGACGGACTCTCGTGGACCGTCATCCCCGGCATGGGACGCACACGGAGTGGCCTTACGCTCATGCCCTACGACCGTCCGGTGGGCGATGCGAGCATCAGTTATGTCTTCGACGCAAACCTCACCGACAGCGTGAAGGTACATGTGGTGGTGAAGTCGACCCTCGACTACCTCAACAAAGGCAGTCTGGTCTACGACGTGGCACTCGACGGCGGAACACCGGTGCCGGTGCGCTTCAACGAGCGTCTCAACGAGAACCCGCGCAACATCTATTCCATCTACTATCCCACCGTGGCACGTCGCGTGGTGGAGAGCGTGGTCACGCTGCCCGTCACCAACGGTCAGCGGCAGCACACCCTCACCCTCCATCCCCACGACCCTGCCATCGTCTTCGAGAAGGTAGTCATCGACAACGGCGGATACCGTCCTTCCTACCTCTTCATGGAGGAGTCGCCCCGCCACCGCAATCCGGCTCAGCCGTAGGTCGTCATCCCGTCTTTTTCCGACATTTCCCGGCAGGTTGCGCTAAAAGCGCAACCTGCTGTCCTATATACGCTCTTTTATGGCATGCAGCAACGATTTTTCGCTGCCAACAAACTTGTTGTCGGTCAGGTGAGGAAGGGTGATGAAACAGAGGATAAAGGTGTAAAGTCATCTCTTTTTTTGGAAGAGTCATTTTTATGTACTAACTTTGCAAGTGATGACAAGATATGGGGAATGAAACACTACCTCATGACAATTTTCCTGGCCCTCTGCCTTTCCCTGGCAGCAACGGCAGCGGTTTCCCTTCACTACGCGGGGGAGGACCATGTTGTGGGCGATGCCAATTGCGACGGACTGGTCAACATCACCGATGTCACCTTCGTCATCAACATCATTCTGGGGAAGGCGGATACGCACTACTCCCTCGAGGCAGTGGATGTCAACGGCGACGGTCTGGTCAACATCACCGATGTTTCGAAAATCATCCATACCATCCTCGGTATCCCCTTCGACGACCCCAGCCTGTCGTTCCCTATCACTGCCGCCACCACAGATCCCCCACCATCGGAAGCCGACTGACGGCCCACTTCAGAGTCGACAGATGGCTCACCCTCCGAAACCGCCAGAAAAAATCTCCTCCCCTACAGGTTGCTCTCCCCTGGGAAACGGGGGAGTCGGAGGGGGTAGGCCGGGAGGGGTCGCTGATAAGCCAGAGGCTGAGTCACAGGTCATATGTCCCTTTAACTCCCCTTTAACATCCCTTTAACTTCCCTTTAACTTCCCTTCAAGAAATATGTCCCTTTAACTCCCCTTGAATAATCTTCAAATGTCGTGCAAGTTGAGCGCAGAATAAAGCTTGCTTTCATTATGCCGAAACGCCGCCGACATTCGGGACAAAGTCCCAATTTTCAATGTTCAATTTTCAATCGGGCGAAGCCCGGAATCAATTTTCAATGTTCAATTTTCAATCGGGCGAAGCCCATTCAACCATGTTCTCCATCCTCCGTTTCTCCGTTTCCCTCCTCCTCCTGTTGATGAGCCTCACTGTCAGCGCTGCCGACGGCGATTTCGAGACAGCCCTCGAAGCCGTCAGGAACATGCGGGTGGGGTGGAACCTCGGCAATACCTTTGACTCCAACTCCGGCGACACGCTGAATATGTGGATAGAGCACTGGACAGGCAGGACTCCCACCGATTATGAGACAGCCTGGGGACAGCCTGTCACCAAGCCCGAACTCATGGCGATGCTCAAGGAAGCAGGTTTCAATGCCGTCAGGATTCCCGTCACCTGGTACCCCCATATGGAAGCCAAGTTCAATTTCTCTTCTTGGGAGAACAGCATTTGGTATCCCTCGCAAGACGATATCGGCACGACGGTACAGGCCGAATGGATGCAACGCGTGCATGAGGTCGTCGACTATGTCGTGAGTCAGGGCATGTATTGCATCTTGAATGTCCACCACGACACCGGTGCGAGCAATACGGCGTGGCTCATCGCCGACGGAGATGTCTACACCCAGCAGCGGGAGCGTTACGAGAACGTCTGGAAGCAGATTGCCGAGGAGTTCAAGGACTACGACGAGCACCTCCTCTTCGAGGGCTACAACGAGATGCTCGACGTGAAACGCTCGTGGTGCTTCGCCTCCTTCGGTTCCGAGGGCAATTATAATTCGGCGATAGCCACCTCTGCCTATAACGGCATCAACAGTTTCGCGCAGAGTTTCGTCAATGCTGTCAGGTCTACCGGTGGCAACAACAGCCAGCGCAACCTCGTGGTCTGCACCTACGGCGCCTGCGACGGCAGCGGTACATGGAGTTCGCACCTGCAAGACCCGCTGAAGGAGATGAAACTGCCCAACGACGTGGTCGACGGCCATCTCATCTTCGAGGTCCATTCCTATCCCGATGTCAAGAACCTGTCGTCGGCGAAAAGCGATGTGAGAACACTCATCAGCAACTGGAAGACCTACCTCACTGCCAAGGGAGCGCCCATGATAGTGGGGGAATGGGGCACCAGCACCGAGAATGCATACGCCAACTACCGCAGCAACTACCTCGCCTTTGCCCAGTATTTCATCGAACAGACGAAGGCAAGCGATATCGCCACCTTCCATTGGATGGGCCTTACCGACGGTGAGCACCGCAGCGTGCCGGAGTTCAACCAGCAAGACCTGGTCGATGCCATCATCAAGGGCTATTATGGTGAGGGCGGCTTCTCTGCCATCCATTCCCTGCCGGCAGATGACAGTGGCCGTGTAGACATCTACTCGCCCTCTGGCGTGATGCTCTACCGTCAGGTGCCACGCCACGCCATCCCGTCGCTGAAAAAAGGCATTTACGTCATCGGAGGAAAGAAATATATTCAGCAATGATAGTTCTCATGATTTAGTTCCTACAATGCTCTGTCCATTCCGACAAACGAGATAGCCGAATTTCAGCAAACAGCGACCGCTATGGACTCATAGAACAAATGATGACATCGTTTTTGGAAAAGCATGATTTGAAAGAAAAAGCGTCCCATGAATAGGGGCGCTTTTCATATGCTCATTTGGTCTTTTGGCTTGTATGTTACATAGAAAGAGATACAGGTCGTTATTTCATTATTCTACCAAGAAGAGTATCTTTGAACCAATATCTTGTGAGTGTTAACATTTTGTATTCAGGAAGACTCTCCAAGTATTCTAGTTCGAAAACAAGTCTTGGGTCATCATCTTTTGATTCAGGATGTATTTCTTCTTTGTTGCTTTTCTATGCAATATCTTATTTATTTAATTTACTGTAACAATTTGCTTCAACCTCTTCTCTATTTTCATCCAATCTTGATTCAGATTTATTGTACAGATTCGAATAACATGGTTCGTTTCTTTATATTTGTATGAGACGTCCAACTCTGTATCAATCGTAGGATATAATAGGATTCCTTTTGTATTTTTGGTATGGGGCTTGGAAGCATTCTCCTGATTCATTACATAAGTGAGAATCTGCGAGAGGTGTTCTCGGCGTATTTTTCTACCTTCTCCATACTTTGTTACAAACGTTTCCTTGTAGTATTTGGCATCTAGAATTATTTTCTTCTTGGTGCGAGGATTGTATAATGTTACATCTGTTTCCATTGTGGATAACAGACGGTATGCCTCGTCTGTACTCTTGGCAAATGTCATGCCCAATGGTGTTAGTTGGAAGCGGATGTGTGAACGGCTAATATCAGGAAAATCTGCGTGGCATTCTTGTTTGAAAAAGTTCATTAAGAACTTTTCAAAGATACGGTTCATAACACGTTCGTCATCCATCAAATCTATAAAGTCCCACTTTCCAGCGTCGTTTTCATTTGGCAATAACGAATTATGGAGCAAATGGCAGATGTTGATTGCAAATTGATAATATATATTATTGTGTTGTAGACGTACAGATTTGAATACTTTATCGGATAGTTGTAACCGTTTTATTTGAGGCAATTTACGAAGTGTGGTTATAATCCTATTTTCATTTTGTTTGGAAAGGTTTCGAATCTTCAG
This sequence comes from Prevotella sp., assembly GCA_017548605.1. Classification (GTDB taxonomy): domain Bacteria; phylum Bacteroidota; class Bacteroidia; order Bacteroidales; family Bacteroidaceae; genus Prevotella. The sequence continues at coordinate 6,656 of JAFYZT010000017.1, forward strand.
AGTATTACGCAAAGTCGAATAAATTATCTGATTGACAAGGATATCAGACGAGAGTTCGTCGAAATTGCAAAACATTCTTCCTTGTTGATATCGACCAAACTTCAGTGTTTCACCGATATTGATTTTACCTTTGATACCATCCATTTCTGTACTATAGACAGTATAGTCTTGAGATAGACCACGCTTCAGCAAATCATCAGTTGCATTCAACAATACATGTATTAGTAGGTTAGCAATAGAGCTGCATCGTTCAACACCTACGCTTATCTTTCCACGCATTTCACCCATACCCCATGCATAACACAGGATGTAGTAAATGTTTTGTATGGGTATTTGGCGCATCTTGTTTTAGTTTCTTAGAATTTGGCACAACTCATCGCATAGTTCCTCATTATCAAAACAAATTTCTCGTAGATATGGAAATAGTTCGAACTTGCAAATAGATTGCCACCACTCTCGCTCGTCTTCTACAGAACTGAGCTGGCAAAAATAACTATGGCCTATCTCCAAACCTTTGCCAAGGGTTGAAGAGGCGCAGATAATGTCATTCACACGATTTATTTTCAGGCATAGTTCATTAACGAACTCCTTGCTCAATGTTGTGCCAAGATAATTCTTGAAAGACTCACCAAACTCAGGTTTTATGTCACAAAAAGCAAACCTGCGGCGCAGCGCATAATCCACTATAGCAATAGAACGGTCTGCTGTATTCATGCAGCCAATGATATAAACATTTTCTGGTACATAAAAACGATTACTATCTTCTTCGCTATAAGTCAATTTTAAAGCATAACGGGGCGAACGCTTGTCATACTCTATAAGCATCAATAACTCTCCAAAAATCTTACTCAAATTGCCTCGGTTTATCTCATCGATAATGAACACGAAAGTATCCTCGGGCTGTTCTTTCGCTTTTTCGCAGAAATTGTAGAAGATGCCATTACGTATTATGAATTCTCCAGATGTTGTAGGACGGATACCTTGTATAAAGTCCTCGTAACTATATGACTGATGAAACTGAACAGTTTCAATGTTTTTGTCCTTCTTCATTCCAATCAGTTGATAGGCAATCTTCTTTGCTAGAAAGGTTTTGCCGACACCTGGGGCACCTTGTAGGATGATGTTCTTTTTTCGGAATAACAATTCCACTATTTCGTTGAATATCTCTTCTGTAATAAAGGGTTTATCAGGGTCATTAATGAAATCATACGGAGTAGTTGAATCCAAAAACTCTTCACTCAAATTTGCGCAATAGGTTAAGAAATCGCGATACTTGTTAATATAGCTTCTAATATTCTTTAGTTCCTTTATTACACCTTCTTCCCCTCCGGCATTTATGAGTGTCGTTAGAGCCTTACTCACAATGGATATTTTTCCAGCGTCAATTACCTTGAAAACATTATTAACTTTAAAATGTTTCTGGCATAACTCGCAGACAAGACCAATGGCGTCTATTTTCGCATATCTGCTATTGGCAGCATCTTTTATTTGCTTCGATGTTGCATTTTTGTCGCCCATGTAATGAACAAATGATTTCTTCACCTCTTCAGGCGATTTTCCGTCTAACTTGTATATGCTTTGTTTTGACATTTTCTTTTAATGTTGAAATAATGCCTCAAATATACGAAGAATTAGTTAAAAACAAGCACTACTGTCCGGAGAAAATCCAGATTTGATTAATTAAATTCTTTACTTTCAATGGTTTACGGAGAAATATTTTTTACTCGATTTGAATTTGTACTTTTGCATTTTATAATTATGCAAGGTGCAAATCAGATGAATCAA
>JAFYZT010000018.1 GCA_017548605.1 Prevotella sp.
ACTACTACCTCAGGGACCATCTGGGCAGCGTGAGGATAGTGATGAGGCAGGACGGCACGGTGGAGCAGCGGAACCAGTACTACCCCGACGGCACGCTCTTCGGCAAGCAGAGCACGGGCGGCACGGTGCAGCCCTACAAGTACGGCGGGAAGGAACTGGAGCGCACGCTGCCCCTGGATGAGTACGACTTCGGCGCGAGGTGGATGGACCCGGTCGTCGGGGGAAGGTTCACCACGATGGACCCGCTCTGCGAGAAATACTACAGCGTAAGCCCGTATGCGTATTGCGGGGGAGATCCGATTAATGCGTTTGACCCAGATGGGAGGGACTGGTATCAAAATAATGAAACAACGTACTACACATGGTTTGACGGGAATATAGGTAGAGAAGGATTTACTTATATAGGAGGTAAAGGAAGTTTGCTTGGTGAATTTGAATCTAAAATTAATAATATTTTAATAAACGTATTTCATAATAAGAATGGATTATATTCTGAGGGACGTACAATTGATTTTACAGATCCAAACAAGGGTGCTATTTTACCTTCAGACTTAATGAAGATGGATGATTTTCTTGATGAATTTGTTTTTGGATATGGTCCTGAAATATCCATATTAACGAGTAATCACCCTTATACAAAAGCATTACAGACAGACGACGTGGTCGTTGAAAGCCAGCAAAAATTGCGTTCGGGCAAAACTGATATCCCTGGGCAAATAACAGAAGTTAAGAAAGATTGGGGTATATGGGATTATATCTCAACATTTTCTATAGCTAAACAGTTTGTTGGATCTTATTCATTTGATTCATACACATCAAATGATGGGAAACATCTTTTGAATATTATTTATGATACTAAAAATTTACGATCACTTGTTTATCATCTACCTGGAAGTGGATATTTGAATCATTCAAGAAATAGTGGTTTTAATCCACTAGCAAATACATATCAATTTTATATATGGAAATCAACAAAATAACAATAATAATTATAGTTGCTGTTCTTCTGTCTTTTCCCATATTGTTATCTTGTGACAACACGCAATATAAGCAGATTGGGGATACGTATTATTATTTGATGGAAGATTCGCAAGGAAATGCTCACCTATATTACAAAGAAGGCTCTGAACATTTTTTTTATGCTATTGCGCATGAAGGTGTTATCAGTGATGTATATTGGAATCAAAAATTCATTATTATTAAATGCTGCCAATCAGATAATGATACTATTAAATTTTGGTATGTAATGAAGAATATAAAGGAATATGTTTGGAACGATTTGGAGATTAAACCCTATTTTAATAGAAAAGAATATGAAATAGCAATAGACTCAATAGGGTTATCTGAAGAACATATGGAACACACTGATGGGACAATACCTTGGCGCATAAATTTATAGGTGATAATATCAGCTGTTGAATGAATCATGATTCTTACCGCCGGTGACACGTACTATGTCTATAACGACCACAGCCAGATGCCAGTATTAAACAAGTGCTATACCTACTGTAAATGCACAAATAACCCTCTTTCTCTTTGGTAATAAACACTTATGAGTAATAGTGTTCGATTTTGTAGTATTTCATAACACATTTAATATAATATGGTATTTCACAATAAATACAACACTTTTCTATTGTATGCAGCAATATGTTTATTAACATCCTCTTGCGTATATCTGGAAAGAATACAAGATAGAAAAGAAAAATCTCAATTGAGGTTTGATGATTGTTTGGAAAAAACTGACGGGATAATCCGTACAGATGGTGTATATATTGATGAATATTATGTTAAGTACCCGAAATGGAATCCTTGGGGCGTATTCGAACCTATAGATAATATATCATGTGTCAAATTTTTTGAAGATGGCACATTTTTTAATCTTGGATTACATGGCAACGTAATAGATAGTATAAGACCATGGTTGGAGGGATTTGATATCGAAAGAATCCAAATAAGAGATTTGGGACTATATAGCTGTTCAAAGAACAACGTCATTCGTGTGGAATCTTATTGGCAAAATGACATATTATTGTTTAGGCATTTATTTCCTTACCAATTATATGTGGATTCTTTCCTTGTATATAACGATTCTGTTATTATTGAAAAAAGACATAATCCTGTTCTTTCTGGAACACTTGTTTTTATCCCTTGTTCCATTCCCATTACATCTCATCATCCTTTCAAATCCAAAAGGTTTTTATGGAATGACAAAAAGGCCAGAAAACAGTATCTGAGGGAATGGAAAAAGATAAAGAAAGAACGGAAGAAATCAAAAAATAAATATGTATATCGGGAATAATCTTGTTATCGGGCATACCACCAGGAGGGGAATTTTAAACACCGACCACGACGGCAACGTCGTCTCCACCAACAGTTACAACTACAGGAGGCCGTAACGGAATGATGAACTTGACAAAGACAATGACGATGGACAGTAAGGAGAGATATATGACAGTCACGGCGGTGATGGCCGTGACTGTGCTGGTTGCACTCTTGGCACTGCCTTGCCCCGCCCGGGCACAGGACACCTCGCGCAACTTCGTCAAGTCCGTGACGATGCTCGATGCCAACGGGACGGACTCCCTCGAGGCCGTGCAGTACTGTGACGGGCTGGGCCGTCCGACCGTCGCCGTCGCCACTGTGGGGTCGCAGGGCGGCACGGCATGCACCATGACGACATATGACGGCTCGGGACGCGAGAGGCGCAGGTACGTCCCCGTGCCGGGCAGCGGCCTCGGCTATATGGGCGAGAGCGACGTACAGGCGGCTTCCTACGGCTTCTACACGGACGGCGGGGGCTTCACCGAGAACCACTACGATGCCCTGAACAGGGTGACGGCCGTCGATATCGCCGGCGACGCATGGCGGCAGGCGGGCAGGCGGGACAGGACCGTGTATCTCGCCAATACCCTCGCCGACGGGGTGCTCCACTACGAGGCTCCCGAGGACGGGACCTTCAGCCTGACGCTGCCGGAGAGCACTTCCTTCCAATACTACCCGGCGGGCTCTCTTGTCAAGACGGTGTCCCGGGACGCCGACAGCACGTGCGTCACCGTCTTCACGAATCTTCTCGGGGAGAAGGTGCTCGAGCGCACCGCGGCGGGAGACACGTACTACGTCTATAACCACCTCGGGCAGCTCCGCTTCGTGCTCACCCCGGCATTTGAAATAATCTCACGCTCGAAGGCAATGTTTGCCTATGAATACCGTTATGACTATAGGGGGAGCGTCATTGAGAAAATACTGCCCGGCGACATGGTGACGACATACACCTACGGCATGGTCGACCGCCTCACGGGGGCTACTCCAAGGCGACCCGCCTGAACAGCACGACATACGGCTTCAAGCTCAACTATTACAACCACGACCATCTGGGCAACGTCCGCGAGGTGGTGAATGCCAGCAGCGGGGTCCTGCAGGTGGCGGCTCGGAAAAGCTCAAATAAATTTGGTTTTTCCCTCACCTTGCACTATCTTTGCATAAGATAAGCTGCATCTCGGAATAAAAAATGAACACGTTCATTTTGTTCTCCACTCAATTTGCATTATCTTTTCATAAAATAGGCGGCGGCTCGGAAAAGCTCAAATAAATTTGGTTTTTCCCTCACCTTGCACTATCTTTGCATAAGATAAGCTGCATTTCGGTATAAAAAATGAACAAGTTCATTTTGTTCTCCACTCAATTTGCATTATCTTTGCATTCTCAATCAATTAACCAAAGCCAATTATGGATTATATCGTTTCCGCCAGGAAATACCGACCCATGACTTTCGACAGCGTGGTGGGACAGTCGTCGCTGACCATTACACTGAAGAACGCCGTGAAGAGCGGCAAACTGGCCCACGCCTTCCTGTTCTGCGGACCGCGCGGGGTAGGCAAGACCACCTGCGCCCGTATATTTGCCAAGGCCATCAACTGCCAGAACCCGTCACCCGACGGTGAGGCCTGCAACGAATGTGAAAGTTGCCGTTCCTTCAACGAGCAACGGTCGATGAACATCTTTGAACTCGATGCAGCGAGTAACAACGGCGTGGATGATATTCGCGACCTGATACAGCAGACGCTTATCCCGCCTCAGACCGGCAAATACAAGGTGTTTATCATCGACGAGGTACACATGCTCTCGCAAGCAGCATTCAACGCCTTCCTAAAGACGTTGGAAGAGCCGCCATCATATGTCATCTTCATTCTGGCCACCACCGAGAAACACAAGTTGCTGCCCACTATCATCTCACGCTGCCAGATTTACGACTTTGAGCGGATGAGCGTGGCCGACACCATCAACCACCTGAAGATGGTGGCCGAGAAGGAGGGTATCACCTACGAGGAGGAGGCCTTGAACATTATCGCCGAGAAAGCCGACGGCGGTATGCGTGACGCCCTGTCGATTTTCGACCAATGCGCCAGCTTCAGCCAGAACAACCTCACCTACGCCAAGGTGATAGAAAACCTGAACGTGCTCGATGCGGAATACTACTTCAAGATTGTGGACCTGGCCATCGATAATAAGGTGAGTGACGTGATGCTGTTGCTCAACGATGTAATTACCAAGGGGTTCGACGGCGGTCATCTCGTCAACGGACTGGCAGCACACATCCGCAACGTGATGATGGCCAAGGACGAGAAGACACTGAAACTGCTGGAAACAAGTGCCCGTCATCGCGAGCGTTATCAGGAGCAGGCCAAACGCTGTCCCGACCGTTTCCTATACAAAGCCCTGCGACTAACCAACCGCTGCGATATGGACTATCGCCAGAGCAGCAATAAACGGCTGTTGGTGGAACTGACGCTCATCGAGATAGCACAGATCACCCAAGAGGATGACAGCGAGGGTGCGGGGCGCCGCCCTGCAAGAAGATTGAAAACCCTGTTTAAGAAATTGGTGCCCGCCTCCCGGCAGCAAGCGACCCAGCAGGTGGCCGCGTCGGGACAGACCGCCCAGACCATCACCATGGCACCCGTGGGCACCAACCCCGCTGCAACGACCCCTGCCGTCACACCTCAAAAGCCGATGGTGAAACCTCCCGTGCTCAACCTGAGCCAGATCACCCATTCTTTCGACAAGCTGCGCAACGAACCCAAAGACACGGTCTACCAGCGTGTGGACGAGCGCGTTGACATCAAGGAAAACAAGCCATTCACGCAGGAAGACCTGGAACGTGAATGGCTTGCCATGTGCATGCGCATGCCCCAGCCGATGCATGGTCTGGCATCACGTCTGAAGAACGTGAAGCCCCGCATCACCGACTATCCGAATATAGAACTTGTGGTAGACAACCAGAGTGTGCAAAGTCAGGTGGCCGCCATCAGCGGTCGCATACGCGCCACCATGGCCAAGGCATTGAACAACGGGGAGATACAGTTCACCGTCCGTCTTGCTGCCATAGAAGAAGTAGGAAAGGTTCTCTCCAAACGTGAACTGTTCGCCCAATTGCGCGAACAGAACCCCGCCATCGACCGTTTGAGCACATTGCTCGACTTGGAGGTGTCGTGAACCCACCTAATACCCACCCCGACCCTCCCAAAGGGAGGGTGCAGGAGCCCCCCACCAACTCCCCCGAAGACAAAGCCCCCCACCAACTCCCCCGAGGGGGAGCATGATTACCCTGTGGAGTATTTACGCCCTCCCCTCGGGGAGGGATGGGGAGGGGGCTCCTATATCAGCGGCATGCCGAGGGCTTCGCACTGCTGACGCATTTCGTCGGGCCAGATGCTGGCCTGAATCTCACCGATATGCGCTTTGTGGAGCATCACCATGCAGAGACGGCTCTGACCGATGCCACCGCCGATGCTCAGAGGCAGGTTGCCCTCCATGAGCTGACGGTGGAAGAAAAGTTGTTCGCGTTCTTCCTGATTCTCTTCTTTTAGCTGTCGCAGCAACGCCGCCTTGTCGACACGAATACCCATCGACGACAATTCGAGTGAGCGACCGAGGACAGGATACCAAATGAGGATGTCGCCATTGAGTCCCATGCGTCCGTCCTCACCGACAGTCGACCAGTCGTCGTAGTCGGGAGCGCGTCCGTCGTGTTTCTCCCCATTCGACAGTTTTCCTCCTATACCACCGATAAACACTGCACCATATGCCTTGCAGATGGCATCCTCACGCTCGTGGGGTGCTTTATCGGGGTACATCTGAAGAAGGTCTTCGCTATGGATGAAATGAATCTTTTCCGGCAGGAATGGTTTGATTTGCGGATAGGTCTCGCAAGTGAGGTATTCGGTGCGCAGGATAGCCGCGTAGATACGTTCCACCACCTCGTGCAGGTATTTCACTGAGCGCTGTTCGGGTTTGATGACCGACTCCCAGTCCCACTGATCGACATAAAGAGAATGGATATTATCGAGTTCCTCGTCAGCACGAATAGCATTCATATCGGTATAGACACCATAGCCTGGTTCGATATTGTATTCAGCCAACGTCAGTCTCTTCCATTTCGCCAACGAATGGACCACCTCCGCCTTGGCATCACCCAAGTCCTTAATGGGGAACGTAACTGCCCGCTCCACACCGTTGAGGTCGTCGTTGATGCCCAGTCCCTTCAATACGAACAGGGGTGCCGTGACACGTCGCAGGCGCAGTTCGGTGCTTAGGTTCTGCTGGAAAAAGTCCTTGATTAGTTTAATGCCCTGCTCCGTCTGCTTGGTGTCGAGCAGGGCCTTGTAATCGATGGGTTGGATGAGTTGGCTCATACTATATCGTTTTTGAAAATCGCGGCAAAGGTACGAACATTTTGCGTAATAGCAAGCAAAAATCCAAAATTTTTGTCATATCGTTATTAAAATATGGCAAAATTGTTACAAAATGAGAGGGAAACGGCATTGCCTTTAACCACCATGTTGGTTTGCAAGAGGTTTTACACGAACATCCCGCTTTGAAGAGTTTGTCTGCTTAAGGACTAAATCGCTTTGCTGGTATTTTTCACAACCACCCCGCCCCCTCCTTGCCTAAGGAGGGGTACCTACCCTCCCCAAGCCCCTCCCGACATCGGGAGGGGATGTAACCGTTGCCTTCGGCGATTTTTCCTCGCCATGGCATAGTTGAAACAAGTTTCACTCTGCTCATGGCTTAACGGAAAAATTGTCTCCCGTCGCTCAGACATTAAAGTACTGCTCCCTTTTTCTGCCGGTCGCAGTATTATTTAGCCCCCTCCCCATCCCTCCCCGAGGGGAGGGCGTAGAGTGTTGAATGTTGAGTGTTGAGTGTTCTCAATCTACTCCCTCCCTTTGGGAGGGTCGGGGTGGGTGTCAATTTTTCCTTATCTTTACATAAGATAAGCTGCATTTCGGGATAAAAAAGGAACACATACATTTTGTTCTCCTCTCAATTTGCATTATCTTTGCATAAAAGTTATTATATCATGAAAAAGGGTTCTATCAGTATTATATCTATATTATTCTTTGTGGGCATAATTATATCGTGCAACGGCACAAAGACACCCGAGAAAAGTGGCACCCCTACAGATAGTATCAGTTCCACAAAAGCCGACAGTATGGGACTTGCAGTTGACAACATGGAAGGAAGCGACAGCCTGCTGTATGCCAACGAAGATGCCGAAAACGAATCGCTCAACGACATCCGTTTTGCCAACTTCAAAGATGAGGATTGGCTCGACAATGAATATATACGGACATTGCGCCAGTATATCGATGATTTCAACAACAGGAAAATCGAAGACGAAGAACTGGAGCCCCACAGGAGTCTGCTGAAAGGAAAATTCGTGATTGGTAACGTTGAGCCTTTTATGCTCGGTGGTCTATTTATCCAGATTACATTTATCGAAAACCCCGAGAACGTGTTCTCCGCTTGGGTCTATAGTGATGTGGACCCAGAAAAGAGAACTATATCCAATTACTCTGTGCATCACGTGCGTCTGGAAAAAGAGAAACTTGAATTCACCCGTGAGCAGATTCTCCAAGAAATGGAAATCCACCCGGAACTGAAACTGTGGTGACCACCGACAACAATGGATTTTCTTTGGGTATTTTAAACTTTTAGGATGGGTTCACGTCAAAATAATATAGAATTACACTCAACTCCTAGCCTTTATGGAATTGAAGCGACGCATCCCACTTCTGATTTTCATGCTCGTATTGAGAGCATTGTCCGTTTCTGCCCAGCAAGAATCTATTGTTGGGCGGGTCATCGACAAAGAAACCCGTACCGCCATGACGCGGACGACACTGCAACTGTATCACTTGGGGACTAGCAGGAACGGTAAGCAGGACACGACTTTCGTGAAAGGCGTATATACGGATAACAACGGTCTGTTCGAAATCACCCCGGTGAAGGCAGGGTCCTATCTCCTCAAAATCACTTTCCTTGGTTACAAGGAGCAACAACGCAAGTTGACGAAAACCAACGGGCAGAAGTTGGACCTTGGCAACATCCTGTTGGAGACAGATGCCATACAATTGAATGAAGCCGTGGTGACTGCCAATGTGCCGAAGATGGTGGTAAGGGATGACACGCTCATCTACAACGCCGATGCTTTCCGCGTACCTGAGGGTTCGGTGATTGAGGCCCTTGTGGAAGCCCTCCCCGGTGCAAAAATTGAAGAAGACGGTGGTGTCTCCATCAACGGCAAGAGCGTCAAGCGGTTTAAGATGGACGGTCGCGATTTCATGACCGGGAACAACGACGCCGTAATGAAAAACCTGCCCTCGTACGTGGTAGACCAGGTGAAGGCCTACGATGAGAAAAGTGACAACTCGCGCCTGACGGGCATTGACGACGGCGAGGACGACTTCGTGCTGGAATTCGTGACCAGACGCAGTGCCCGAAACGGTCTGCAGATGAACCCGGACCTGGGCATCGGCACCGATGGCAGGTACGGCATCAGGCTCACCGCCATGAAACCGATGGGTGCCACGAGATACACTTTCATGGGTAATGCGAACAATGTGAACGACAGGAATTTCACGGGCAGAGGCGGTCGAGGACGAGGCAACAACAATGGTCTTCGCCACACAAAAACCGCCGCTCTCGATATCAGTTACGAGAACGACAAGAACCTGAAGATTAGCGGTCGTGTGACCTGGACACATAGAAATGTTGACGATTGGAATCGTTCCAATTCCGAGAGTTTTGTCATGACCCGAAATGGCGCTTTCTCCAGCAGCCTGAACCAGAACTATTCCAGGAATAACAACTGGACGGGGAACATGAACCTTCAATGGACCATCGACTCACTGACCACCCTCTCGTTTCGTCCCAATCTCAGTATATCGACCAACGATGGCAGAGGATTTTCCAAATCTGCCTCTTACAGCGACAATCCTTTCGACTTAAATTTCGATCCATTAAGTGACGAAGGCATGGATTATTTCGACACCCAAAACATGATTCTCAACGGACGAAACAACAAGTCGATGAGTTATGGCAGCAACAAAAACCTCAGTTCGCAAATCCAACTCTTCCGTCGTCTGAACAGCAAGGGACGAAATATGTCCATCAACTCCAACATCAACTATCGCGACGGTTCCAACAAAAACGCGAACCTTTCGGCTGTGACACTCTTTCAACAGGCTGACCATTTAGGAAATGACTCCACTTACCAAACCAACCGTTACACAGTTTCGCCCTCGGACAACTTCAGTTGGTCGTTAGGCTTCACCTATACAGAACCCATCTACATTTTCAAGTCTAAGCCAAAAGACCAGGAACAACAAGAAGGACGTTTTGGCAGAGGATATGGCGGTTTCGGGGGAGGACGTGGTGGCGGACGCGGTGGTGGCGGACGTGGTGGTCGTGGACGCCAAATGGTGGGCCAAGAGGGCATTTTCTTCCAGACCAGTTATCGCTACAACTACAGCCATCAGAAGAGCGACCCTTCCACTTACGACTTTCCAGAATTCAATACCGAGGCATATAACGATGTCTTGCAGGAGTATCGCGACTGGACCCGTCTTTTCGGCTATCTGGAAAATCCCTATGAGGCCTATCTATCAAGAGAACTCAGCCGTTATTCAGAGCGCACGGAATATAGACAGAACATCGACTTGCAAATACGCATCTCGCGTCAGAAGTACAATATGAATGTGGGAGTGTCGATACAGCCGCAACGCTCTCATTACATCCAACAGTACTTGGGACAGCCTGTGGACACTGTCAGGAACGTGACAAACATTTCGCCCACACTGAATCTGCGTTACCGTTTTAATGAGCAGACCAACCTTCAGGTGACTCTGCGCGGGCAGACCCAGCAACCGAGCATCAACCAATTGCTGGAAATCTATGATGACACGAACCCCCTGTCCATCACGATTGGTAATCCAGGACTGAAGCCTTCGTATACCAGCAATCTGAATGCCAATTTCCAGATGCAACGACGATATCAGTTGGTGGAAGACAGTCTGGGTGCCATGGTGCCCAAGAACCAGCGCCACTGGAGTTTCAACGCCAACGGCAGTTTTCAGCACACCAGCAACGCCATCGGTAATGTAGTCACCTATAACGAGACCACCGGTGGAAGTGTCAGTCGTCCAGAGAACATCAACGGCAACTGGAACATCAGCGGCGGCGCCACCCTCAATATCAACCTCGACACCTTGAACCGATGGGATGTGAGTGGTTCAATCAGAGGAAGCTATAACCATCGTGTGGGTTATGTGAATTTGAACCGCACTTCCATTGCCGACAGGAATGTGACACATACCTATAACCTGTCGCCCGAGTTATCGCTGAGTTACCGTAACAGTTGGCTGAGTTTCTCACTCAACACAAGGACTACCTATGCCCATACAGAAAACCGCCTGCAGGCATCGAACAACCTGACCACTTGGAATTTCTCGTATGGAGGAAACACCAAGATAACCTTTCCGTGGGGCAGTAACCTTTCGACAGAAATCCATATGTTCAGCAGGCGAGGATATAGCGACGCCACACTGAATACCAACGAATTGATATGGAACGCCCAAATCTCGCATAGTTTCCTGCGTAGCAAGCAACTGACCGTCATGTTGCAGTTGTATGACATCTTGCACGAGCAATCCACATTCTCCCGAATCATCAATGCCAACGGATGGACAGACCGCGAGGTAAATGCCATCACGTCGTATGCCATGCTTCACATCAGTTACCGTCTGAATCTTTTTGGCGGTCGCGGTAATGGTGAAGGAGAGAGAAGGGAAGGTAGAAGAGGTCGCTTTAACGGTCCACCATCCGGAGGTTTCCCGGGTGGTAGCGGTGGAGGATTCCCTGGTGGCGGCGGATTCCCAGGTGGTGGATTCCCCAGTGGAGAATCCATGTGAACGATGGGTAAATATCTTATTGTATTGGCTAAATCTTTCTAGTCAGCGAAAGATGACCTGATTCTTTCTTTTCACCAACAACAGATGTGTAGGAGCCAGTCAGATCACCGTATGGCGTGGGACGTAGTTCTGCCTTCAATGAGGAAAACTCATTGGAGTTGTCTTTCTTGTCAAACAGGCGCAATACGCCATTGTTCCATGAACAGTCGAGATTAAAAGCAGCCGTGCTGCCATAGATGGTACATTCGTCCACCGTAAGAGTTCCCTTGTCACCAAGCACGAGTGAGAGCGTTAGTTGGATATCGCTGGGATCCTCACCCTCCACATCTTCTCCAGCTGACTTCCATACCCACTCACCAACAAGACTTTCCATCGACGGAATGTGGACTTCTTCTTGTACAGAATCGGTTGGCGTGGCCGTTTGTTGTGTAACGGATGAACTATCGGTTTTTCCCGTCACATCTTGGTTGGCGTCCTTTTCTTTATTACCACAAGAAAGCAGAAGACACGAAAGAACTGCAAAAGCAAAATAAAAAACAGGTTTCATAGGCTGATGTTATTAGTTTTTGCAAAGATAATGTAAATCATGAGTTTTTCAAAACTAATGTTGACTTTTTTACTTGCAACAATCATGGCTGTTCATCATGAAAACCACCCCTTTGGTGTACTTTCCATATCTTTTCATTTGTATCACGGAAATAATGCATTATCTTTGCATTATCATTTCAATAGAACATGAACTAATCATAATCATTATGAAACGATTCTGTCTTCTGTGCGTCCTATTCCTTAACATCGCTGTTATAGCGGTGGCACAAAGGAGCTCCGATAAATTCCGGTATGGCAATTTCCAATGTGAAGTGACCTCGGCCACAACGGTCAAAGTTGCCGGTATTGAGACACGCAGGCCCGACAGGCCACGTCCCTTCACCTATTATTATGAGCAATATGTTATTCCCTCGACAGTGACAACGGAAGACGGCAAGACATATACCGTGACTGAGATTGGTGAAGAGGCGTTTGTCCTTAATGGCCAAGGTGAGTTCAGCGTCGTGGTTCCGAGTACAGTGAAACGAATCGGCAAACGTGCTTTCTATCATCTTCCCATTGTTGACATCCAGTTGGCAGATGGTTTGGAAGTCATTGAGGAAGAGGCTTTTGCCTCTTCCGAGTTGAAATCGTTAACCATCCCCGGCAGCGTTAAAGAAATGGGCAAGAACATTTGTGAGTACGCCCGTGCGTTGGAAATCGTAACCATCAACGACGGTGTCACGCAGCTGCCCGAAGAAATGTGTTTTGAAGCAAAGAACCTGAAAGAGGTGAAGATGGGCAACAGTGTCCGCAAGATAGGCCATCGAGCTTTTGGCGGTTGCGAAGCACTGACCATGGTCAACTGGCCCGCGCAGTTGAGAGTCATTGCTTCACATGCCTTTGAAGGTACCGCCGTTGAGAACGGCATTTTCCCCACACATTTGGAGACCATCGAAGAATTTGCGTTTGACGGTGCCGCTATCAAGAAGGCTATACTTCCTGCTTCGCTCAAGAGTGTTTCGGAATGGTCGTTCCATAGCATGAAGACTGAGGCTATTGAGGTGAACAATGCCAACCCTACCTACGCCTCGCATCAGGGTATCCTTATGGACAAGAAAAAGACTACTATCCTTTTTGCTCCATTGGGTTTGAAAGGCCCTCTGACGCTACCTTCCACACTTCGTGAGGTGGGCGAGATGATGTTCCTCAACTGTGCCATCGAAGAGGTGACCATCCCTTCATCGGTGAAGGTCCTCCGCAATGGTGCTTTCGAACAGTGTGAGCAATTGAGGACCGTCCATCTCAGCGAGGGACTGGACACCATCTGTCGCGATGCTTTCCGCCGTTGTGCCAAGCTCAACCATGTGGTTCTTCCTGCCTCGCTCCGTTCTTTTACTGGTTCCGCGTTCTTCTTGTGCGACTCACTGACCGACCTGCAGCTTGCTTCTGGCAGCAAATATTTCACGATGGTTGACGGCGACCTCTTCAATGCCGCGAAGACC
This sequence comes from Prevotella sp., assembly GCA_017548605.1. GTDB lineage: Bacteria > Bacteroidota > Bacteroidia > Bacteroidales > Bacteroidaceae > Prevotella. Next base: position 13,289 of record JAFYZT010000018.1, read on the forward strand.
ACGTTGGTTTTGGTGCAGCACGGCAAGGGGGGAACCTACCGCGTGAGAGACGGTGTTAAACACATCGGCGACTATGCCTTCGCCCCCAGTGACAACATCACCGAGGTGGTGATGCCCAACACGGTGACAGTCATCGGCGACGGTGCGTTCTCCGGGTGCAAGGACATGAGCCAGCTGACCATCTCGGAACGTCTGGAGGAAATCGGCAAATGGGCGTTTAGCGGCTGTGAGCAGATGACTGGTTACAGACTACCATCCACGCTTCACTCCATCGGCGACTATGCTTTCGACAACAACGCTTCGCTGACAGAGTTCACCGTCCCTTCGGGTGTCAAGCAGTTGCCCGATGGCGTGTTCCGTGACTGCAAGAATTTAGTGACGGTGCATCTGCCAGAGGGTATCACGGAATTGAGCCAGCTGGTATTCCAGGACTGTTCATCGCTCACCTCTGTTGTATTGCCCTCGTCGGTCAAGACCATCGGCCATGCCGCCTTCACGGGATGCAGTTCACTGAGCCGGCTGACATTGCCTTCCGGTCTACGTACCATCCCGTCCTACATGGCAACGAAATGTATATCTCTGCAACATATTGACATTCCCGAGGCCACCGACAGCATCATGGATTACGCATTCTCCGAGAGCGGTCTCACCACGATATCCATCCCGTCGCATGTCCAGCATGTAGGCAAGTATGTCTTCCACAAATGTCATCAGTTGACAGATGTGTCGTTGCCCAAAGGGTTGCAGGTCATCAACAACGGCACGTTCTGCGAATGCACGTCGCTGCAGGCTATCACCCTCCCGACGACGTTGTCGAGCCTAGGCGACTATGCCTTCTCGCATTGCGAGGCGCTGCAAGGAATCGTTGTTCCCGAAGGTGTAGACAGTCTAGGGTTGCGCTGTTTTGAGTTCTGTTATGCTCTTGACACCATCGACCTGCCTTCGACATTGAAGAAGTTGGGACGTGAAGTGTTTGTCAGGGTGGAGAAGGCAAAGACCATCATCATCCGTGCCACCACCCCACCCGACGGTTACATCGGCATTCCCAGTACATATCTCAACCGAGCTACGATATATCTGCCAGAGGGCACTTTCAAGGCTTACGCCGAGCGTTTCTTCCGAGATTATTACAGTCTGGAGAGCAAGGCGAAAAGCCTCCCCCCTACCCCCTGACGACTGACTAGGAAAGAAATTAGAATAATACGTATAATTAACAACTAATTATATATAACAATGAAAAAGTTTATTCTTACCCTGGGCATATTTGCCCTTACGGCTGTATGCGCTAATGCGCAGAACAAGCCATTGTTGAGTCTTAATGACATGCCCCATACAGCCAAAGGCATGCGTGTGGAACTGACCAAAGACGGGATGATGGCCGTAGAGGCCCGCATCATGAAGAATGGTCAACTTATGCAGACAATCCGCGATGAAGAAGGTCTGTGCACCGACTGGTATGAGCAAGATGCGCAAGACCTGGTACATTTCGTAGATGTCAACTATGATGGTCAGCCCGACCTCTTCATCGGCGTGGGTGGCTCTCGCACTGCCAACAGTGTGTTGTTGTGGAATCCTGCTACTAACCGCTTTGAAACGATGGTAGACGGACCGAATTGGCAAAACCCCATCTTCTCGCCGAAAGACAAGGCGGTTTACACAGGCGGCTCAAACAGCGCTTGGGAGATGTTCTATGCCAAATCGGTATGGCGCGGCAACAAGTTGGTGACGGTGGAAACATTGGAATATGTGACCAACCTCAACGACTACAACCGTGTCTTCCCAGAAAGCAGGAAGAGCCATGCCTACACACTGAAAAACGCCAGTGGCAAGGTCATCAAACGGACCAACAACCTCAACCAGCTGCCTAAAAACTGGCAGAAGGTGGTAAGGGCGATTTAAGAAAGCCTCCCCCATCCCCTCCCAAGGAGGGGGAGAAGGGAAAGGTATGAAGTATGTAAGATTTCTGCGGCAAGACCGCTGCTTTCAGATAAAAATCGTTATAAGGTGAAGAATGCTTTAATGGGCATTTTTCACCTTATAACGATTAGGCAAAATGACCTTACAACGCAAAAGCGAAGCAGCCTTATTCAGCATTTCTTTTCTTGAACAGCATTTTGAGCAGGCAGGCTACCAAAGCTGCTCCTGAGGCGCAGACACCACCGGTGAGCAAGTCTGTGTCAGGCCGCTTACTGGCGTCGAAGAGGAAATAGCCCAACGCACAAGCCATGAGCAGGGTGAGTACCCAACCCATCTGCCATTTATGCGACGGTGCGACACCACAGCCCACACTCATATAAATGAGTCCGCCAATAAATCCACCGCCAAGGAAAACGATGTACCATAACAACGGTCCCGACATGTTGAAATTGGTTATCAACCAGAAGAACAAGAACAACACACCTACGCCAATGGCGGCAGCCAAAGGAATGGCCAAAATCCAACGAAGAATTTTCATACAGTTAATAAATTAAATAACCTCCCCCGACTCCCTCCCAGGAGGGGGAGAAAATAGTTTAAAGGTTAGAAACATTTAGATTGCAAAAATACGTAAAATAATATGGGATAAAAAACTTTTTGTCGTTTTTTTATAAACAATAGTGTGCCTTTCCGTCACGAAACAACATTTGTGCGAAAGATTTGGCCAATTCGGAATAAATGCTTATTTTTGCACGGTTTATGCCCTTTACTAAAAGAACCCTTGGGCTATGTTGTTCATGACACATGAATAATGGAACAAGAAAAATACACCTTACTCAACGACATAAACACCCCTGCCGACCTGAAAAAGCTGAAGGTGGACCAGTTGCCGACCCTGTGTAAGGAGTTGCGGCAAGACATCGTGGAAGAGTTGTCGGTGAACCCTGGGCATCTGGCTTCCAGTCTTGGTGCCATAGAGATTACCGTGGCCTTGCACTATGTTTACGACACCCCTCATGACCGCATTGTATGGGACGTGGGACATCAGGCCTATGGGCACAAGATTCTAACTGGCCGACGAGACTCTTTTTGCACCAACCGTAAGTTGCATGGTTTGCGTCCCTTCCCCTCACCCAACGAGAGTGAATACGACTCTTTCATCTGCGGCCACGCCTCCAATTCCATCTCAGCAGCTCTGGGTATGGCTGTGGCAGCAGAAATGAAGAAAGAAGAGCGCCATGTGGTGGCTGTCATCGGCGATGGAGCCATGAGCGGCGGTCTGGCCTTCGAGGGAATAAACAATGTGTCGTCGACCTCCAACGATATCCTCATCATCCTCAATGACAACAATATGAGCATCGACCGTTCCGTCGGTGGCATGAAACAATACCTGCTCAGCCTGAACACCAACGAAACCTACAACAAGGTACGTTTCAAGGTGTCGAAATGGCTCAACAAACGGGGTATGATGAGTGACGACCGTCGGCACGGCCTCATACGTCTGAACAACGCACTGAAATCGGCCATCAGCCACCAGCAGAACGTGTTCGAGGGTATGAACATCCGCTATTTCGGTCCTTTCGACGGTCACGACGTGAAGAACATCGTTCGTCTGCTCCGCCAGTTAAAGAACATGAAAGGGCCGAAGATGTTGCACTTGCATACCACTAAGGGTAAGGGTTACAAACCTGCTGAGAAAGCAGCCACCACGTGGCACGCCCCTGGTAAGTTCGATGTGGAAACAGGTGAGCGCAGCGTGAGCAACAACGACAACAAACCACCCCGGTTTCAAGATGTATTTGGAGAAACACTGTTGGAACTGGCCGAAAAGAACGAAAGAATTGTCGGCATCACCCCCGCCATGCCCACTGGTTGTTCGATGTGCATCCTTATGGACAAGATGCCTGAACGTGCCTTCGATGTGGGTATCGCCGAAGGGCACTCCGTGACCTTTGCTGCCGGACTAGCCAAGGAGGGACTTCAGCCCTTCTGCAATATTTACAGTGCCTTTGCCCAACGTGCTTACGACAATATCATCCACGATGCCGCCATCCTTCGATTGCCTGTGGTAATCTGTCTCGACAGGGCTGGATTAGTCGGTGAAGACGGACCCACTCACCATGGTGCTTTTGACCTGGCCTACTTACGTCCCATCCCCAACCTGACCATCGCCGCACCCCTTGATGAGCATGAGTTACGCAAGATGATGTACACGGCTCAGTTGCCTGACCATGGTACCTTCGTCATCCGTTATCCCCGTGGCAGGGGAGTCTTGACAGACTGGCGGTGCGAGATGGAAGAGATTGCCGTTGGCAAGGGACGTTGTCTGCGAGAAGGGCATGACGTGGCCGTGTTGAGCATCGGTGCTATCGGCAATGAGGTGACCGCTGCCATTGATGAACTCAACGCAGAACACAGCACCCTTTCCATCGCCCATTATGACATGCGGTTCCTAAAACCCATCGATGAGGATATCCTAACGGAAGCATCACGTTGCAAGCGCATCATCACCGTGGAAGACGGTGTGAGGAACGGTGGATTGGGTAGTGCCGTAGTGGAATGGCTCTCTGACCACGGTCTGAACATCCCCGTCTGTCGCATGGGGTTGCCTGATGCCTTCATAGAACACGGTACGGTAGCCGAGTTGCGCGACATTACAGGAATCGACAAACAGCATATCAAGAATGAAATCGTGCGATTACAGTCTATTAAATAAATTGACATGAAAATCATCATTGCAGGCGCACACGCCATAGGAAGCCACCTGGCCAAGTTACTCTCAAGAACTAACCAAGATGTGGTACTCATCGATGATGACGAGGAGCGGTTGGCCAATGTGAGCGGTGACTATGACCTTATGACGCTCCATGCCTCTCCCACCAGCGTAAGAGCTCTCAAAGAAGCCGGTGCCGAAGATGCCGACCTGTTCATCGGTGTCACTCTTGACGAGAGCGTCAACCTGAACAGCTGCATCCTCGCCCATGCCGTGGGCGCCAAACGTACCGTTGCCCGCATGGATAACTACGAATATTCTGACGACAGCTACAAAGAATTTTTCAAGCAGTTAGGTGTTGATTCACTCATCTATCCCGAGATTCTGGCCGCCCGCGACATCACCAACGGCTTGAAGATGAGTTGGGTGCGCCAGCGGTGGGACGTGCATGATGGAGCCTTGGTAATGCTTGGTATCAAGTTGCGAGAAAGCTGCGAGATACTGAACCAACCCCTCAAACAGCTCTGCGGACCACAAGATCCCTATCATATTGTGGCCATTAAACGCGGTGGCGACACCATTATCCCTGGTGGCGACGACGAGCTGAAGCTCTATGACCTGGCCTATTTCATGACCACGAAGAACTATATCCCCTATATCCGCAAAATCGTGGGCAAGGAACATTATGTTGACGTGAAGAACGTGATGATGATGGGTGGAGGCAAGACCGCCATCCGCGCCGCCACTACGATGCCCGAATATATGGACGTGAAGATAATTGAGAGTGACGAGGAACAATGTCACCGTCTGAATGAAGAGATTGACACCGATCATGCCATGGTTATCCACGGTGATGGACGTGACCTGTCGCTGCTCATGGAAGAAGGCATCAAGAACACCCAAGCCTTCGTGGCCCTCACTGGTAACGCTGAGGCCAACATTCTTGCCTGCCTCACAGCCAAGCGGTTAGGCGTGCGCAAGACAGTGGCCATGGTGGAGAATTTCGACTATGTGAGTATGGCCGAGAGTCTCGACATCGGCACCATCGTCAACAAAAAAGCGTTGGCCGCCAGCTACATCTATCAGATGATGCTCGATGTGGACGTGCAGAATATCCGTTTCTTGATGACCGCTAATGCCGACGTGGCCGAGTTTACGGCTCAGCAAGGCTCTAAGGTGACGCGCAAAAGAGTTTTCGAACTGGGGTTGCCCAAGGGAGCCACTATCGGCGGTCTTGTGCGCCATGGAGTGGGACAGTTGGTGAGCGGTGGTACACAGATAGAGGCCGGCGACACCGTGGTGGTATTCTGCCATGAAGTGAACATGAAGAAAATAGAGAAATATTTCAAGGACTGAGATGATCAACGGCCGCCTGATATACAAGGTTTTGGGTTCACTGCTCCTATTGGAAGCCGTGTTCATGAGTTGGTGTGTCATCATGGCTTTCTGCTATGGCGAGAAGGATGCCATCCCTTTCCTCATCTCCACTGTTATTACTACGGCTGCCGGCATATTTCTGAAATACCGAGGTAAAGATGCCACCAACGATATGAACCGCCGCGATGCCTATTTGGTTGTTACGCTCACGTGGTTGGTTTTCAGTATCTTTGGTTCCATACCCTATATGTTAAGCGGTATCCTGGTGAACCCCACCGATGCCTTTTTTGAGACGATGTCGGGCTTCACGACCACCGGTGCATCGGTTATCAACGATGTGGAGCACTCCCTCTCCCACTCTATCCTTTTCTGGCGTTCGCTGTCACAATGGGTGGGCGGTCTGGGTATCGTGTTCTTCACTATCGCCGTGCTGCCCTCGATGGTAGGCGGAAGCATGAAAGTGTTCTCTGCCGAAGCCACGGGCCCGATGCGTGCGAAGATGCACCCGCGCCTGAGCACCAATGCCAAGTGGATATGGACAGTGTATCTGGTTCTCACCATCGCCTGCTGTCTTGCTTTCTTCTTCGGTGGTATGGATTGGTTTAGCAGTATCAATTACGCCATGACCACCACGGCCACAGGCGGTTTTTCCATTCACAACGACAGCATCGGCCATTTCAATTCGCCCCTGATAGAATACATCGGCATATTATTCCAGTTCCTTGCCGGCATAAATTTCACTGTTATCTACATGTCCATCTTCAAAGGCAAGATCAAGCAGTTGTTACGGAATTCCGAAGTGAAGTTCTACTGTCTGCTGCTGCTCATCGCCACAGTGTGGATTGGTTTGCTATTGCTCACCCGCAACGGCTATGATGTAGAGCATGCCTTTCGCAGTTCGCTCTTCCAAGTGGTGTCGTTCATCACCACCACTGGTATTTTCTGCGATGACGTGGGTCTGTGGCCCCACCTCACATGGCTCATTTTGGCCATCGTGATGTTCATCGGCGCCTGTGCCGGCAGTACGAGCGGTGGATTTAAGAGTGTTCGTGCCCTGATGATTTTGCGTGTGCTTCAGAACGAGCTGCGGCGCATCCTTCACCCCCGTGCCGTGCTGCCCGTGAAAATCAACGGTCAGAGCATTCCTGCCGCCCAGATTAACAATCTGCTGGCGTTTCTCGCCTTATATGTCATGGCCTGCTTCGCCACTGCCGCGCTGATGACCGGCATCGGGCTCGACAGTGCCAACTCGATGGTCATCGCGCTCAGTTGCATCAGCAATGTGGGTCTACCCCTAGATGTCATCGGTCCCGACTTCACGTGGGGTGCACTGCCAGCACTTGTAAAATGGATATGCTCAGTGCTCATGCTCATGGGGCGTCTTGAGATTTTCAGTGTGATAGTGCTCTTTACCCGCTCGTTCTGGAAAGACAACTGAGAATGTGGAATTTTGATTGTTGAATTTTGAATTGTCGCTTCGCGATGAAGTATAATCAATGAAGAATTCGTAACTCGTAACTCGAAACTCATAAACTATATATATGATTTTCAAATTCAAACCAATATTGAAATCCACCCTTTGGGGAGGTGACAAGATAGTGCCATTTAAGCATTTAGAGAGCGACCAACAACAAGTGGGCGAGAGTTGGGAAATCTCTGGTGTGGAAGGATACGAGACTGTCGTGAGCGGCGGTCCCCACAAAGGCCAACCACTGAATTCCCTATTGCACGAGATGAAAGGCCTATTAGTGGGTGCCGAGAATTACCGTCGTTTCGGCGATGAGTTCCCCCTGCTTATCAAATTTATTGATGCTCGCCAAGATTTGTCTATCCAGGTACATCCCAACGACGAGATTGCCCAACGCCAAGGCAAGGGTCATGGGAAGACAGAGATGTGGTATGTAATGGAGAGTGAGCCGATGGCACAGCTATACTGTGGTCTGCGTCAGGCCATCACACCCGAACGATATGAGGAGATGGTAGCCAATGATACCATTGTTGATGCCATAGCCAAGTACAATGTGAAGGAAGGTGACGTGTTTTTCCTGCCTGCCGGGCGCATCCACGCCATCGGTCCAGGTTGTTTCCTGACCGAGATACAACAGACGAGTGACGTGACCTACCGCATCTATGATTACAAACGCAAAGACAAAAACGGCAACTACCGTGAGTTGCACACCCGCGAGGCAGCCGAATGTATCGACTATCATGTGGAGAGCAATTACCGCACTGAATATGTGCCACGTAAGAACCAAGGCGTGACACTGTTGCAATGCCCCCATTTCAACACTGCCGTCTACGACCTTAATGAGCCGATGATACTCGACTACAGCGAATTGGACAGTTTTGTTATCCTTATCGCCCTGCGTGGCGAAGGCACATTGACAGATGATGAAGGAAACGAAGTGTCATTCCAGATGGGTGACACCCTGTTATTGCCTGCTACCACACAGAGCGTGGATGTGAAGGGCACCGTAAAATTCTTGGAAACATACGTTTAGGGCACCTACCCAAACGCTTTACACTACAAGGCATCCAATGTTGACGAGAGTTCAGCGACAGCATTTGATGCCTGTTCTTTTGCCGAAGGGCTTTTTCCTTTCCCTATGAGAAACCTACGTATATCTTCCTTCAAACGGAGGTAAGGTTCCGAATGGAAATAGCCGGTATTTTTCTTGAGCATCGAGACCACTTGTTCTATGCTATGCGTATAACACGATAGTTCATTATGCATCTGCGTACTATGGACTGCCTTATGGCGTATTTCCATCTCGCGGTCACGACGCAGACGGTCACAAATCTTGTTCATCATAGGCAGCGTCACCTTATCGAAGAGATGATGGCCCTGAATATAGAGATAAGCCGTGTCGGCAGTAACGCCGAGCTCTTTCAAACTATCCTTGGTGGCAAGGAAAGACTCTTTGGCATCGGGGTTCTCCTCCTGCAGTTGTCGCACCTTACGCCCCACTTTCTTGCGAACATTCATGATGCCACGCAAGGGGTCCTGCAGATTGAAATTGCCCGTTTCTATCACGCGGTTGAAGTCGGTCATGGTGAAGTCACCATAATGATTGGTTCGGTAGAGCATGATGTTCCACACAAAGAGTGGGAATATGGCTTGGGAGAAGAGTTTGAAATATTCCTCGAAATCCACCATTACCCGATCGTTGAGTGTCACCATTACGCACACATCGTGCAGCGAGGGCGCATAGCACTGGTAGTTCTCGATGGCATAAACATAAGTATGAAACACGTATGGACTCTCGATAATCTGTCTTGATACGGCTGTAGCCCCTTGAATGAGGAAATCGTAGTCAGCATCTACACATGCTATCATATTCTTGCCCACCTTGTCCCTGACCAGGTTCATTAGTACCTGTTTCTTTCCTTTCGACAGGTTGATCTTCGAAGGGAGCATCACCTCGAAATAACGTTTATCATTCTCGAACTCACTGAGCACCATCCGCCAGAAGAACACATCGTCGTAGCTCTCCACATAAGCCACGATGCGTTGGCGCGCCTGTTTGGACCTCATACGGTTAGCCGCGCTGATATAATCCGACGAAAGGTTGTCACCCAGTCTCTTTCCCATCAGTCAACGTCAGTAATGTCCGACACTTCCGTCACACTGTCTAACCAGCCATTCATAATGATGGCAGGTGAGTGGGTGGTCAGAATAATTTGCACATGGGGATTCAGTTCGAGCACCAAGTCAATGAGGCGTTTCTGCCATTCCACGTGCAAACTAACCTCTGGCTCATCCATGAACAGCACATAGTCCTCCCCGTCTTGGACCAGCACGGTGAGCATGATGGCCAGAATCTGTTTCTCACCGCTGGAGAGTTGATAAGGTACCAGTGTCTCGCCGATTTGAGAGAAACGTATCTCATTCTCTGTGCGCACAATTTTCTTTCCCGTGTCAGCGAACAGTTCATCAATGATATCTTGGAAACGTTTTTTGGGCTCCGATATGTCCTGTGCTTGTTGCGCAGCATCGGGAGCACCACTCTGCAGTACCTGGATGATACGATTACCCATGTTCACCTGATAGTCAAGGTATTTTCGTTGTAACTTAAACAGTTGCCAGTCGAGCTCCGTAGCCAGTGACAGATCCATCTTTCCTATCATGTCGTTACTCATGAGCGGCCGGTCGAAGGAACGAATCACGTCGTATCGTATCCACTTCGCCTCAGCGGGATAAACCTTCAGGTGTACTCCCTTAAGCATGTGGGAAGGGAATTCTCCGCCCGCCGACAGTCCTTTCACTACCTTATTGATAATAGTGCTCTTTCCCATACCGTTGACACCGCTCAGGATATTCACCCGTCGGTCGAGCCTCCACTTAATGTGTTTCTTGCCGCTCCACAGCGAGTCAATCTCTATCTCTTCTATGTATTCCGCGTATTTCTGCATGTTAAGTAAAAGGTTAATGGATAAAGGTGAACATATCTTGTCCAGTGCAAATATAACGTTTTTTTCGGAAAATGTACTCTTTTGACCACATTTTTACAAAGTTATCGAAAAAAGTCGTATCTTTGCCTACGAGATGAGAATATAAAATATTGAAAAATCTTTCCAGAGAATACCATCTCAGGGGCATTATTAGCCTTTGGCCTTTGTACGTAGCACAAACCTCATGCGACAATAAAAGAAGGTTTGCTTCCCATTTGTCGCAAAAAGAATGTCTTGTCGCATCAAGTTGAAGAAAAAGATGAAGAAACACTATTACGTGTACGGAATACACTATTACCTTTGACAACGAATTATCATAAACCCACCTATAACGTGATTAACAAACTTACATTTTTACCGGATGAAAAGTATCACCATCAAGAACGTAACTAAGAAGGCATTTACCCTACTATTGTTAAGTCCGTTCCTTTTTGTACCTGTCCATGCACAAAGTTCAGGGACACATACAGAAAATGACAGTCTGAGGACAGAACGAATGATTAGGAATGGTTCTGTGGACCAAGTGACTGAGGACCGTATGAACAAAGGTTTGGTCACCAACCCTATTTCCGCCTTGAGCGGACAGGCAGCAGGTGTGAATGTCAGCAATGCCGACAACCGCATGGCCATGCTGTCAAGCGTGCGTGTGCGTGGTACCACCTCACTTACCGGTGGCAACGACCCGTTGGTGGTTATCGACGGTGTGACAGCCGACCTGGCCACGCTGTCGAGCATCTACCCTGCTGACATCGAGAGTTTCACCATCCTCAAGAATGCCTCCGAGACGGCACAGTACGGTTCACGTGGTGCTTCGGGTGTCATCCAGGTGAAGACGAAGACCGGCCATGGTGGACAGTTCCATATCTCCTATGACGGCAACATCGGTTTCCAATCGGTGTACAAAAACATAGAGATGTTGGATCGTGCCGGCTATATCCAGACAGCGAAAGACCTAGGGTTATACTACAACGACGGCGGTTTTGACACAGACTTCCCCTCGGCGATCACTCGCACGGGCGTCGTGCAGAACCACCACGTAGCTTTTAGCGGTGGCACTGAGCAGTCGAACTACCGTGCCTCGGTAGGTCTGATGGATCACCAGACGGTGATTCGCGACCGTTCGTTCAACAATTTCGTAGCCAAGCTCGACTTGACACAAAAAGCATTCGATGACCGTCTGACCATTGACCTCGGGGTGTTCGGTTCTTCGCAACGCAACAAATACATTGTAGACCAACAAGACCTGTTCTATTCGGCTGCAGCACAGAATCCGACCTATTCCGAGGGTATGACCGACGGGGCGTGGAAGAAGAATACCACGGCTTTGTGGATTAACCATCCCTTTGCCGTGCTCCAGAAGAAAGATCATGACAAGATGCTCAGCTTCAACAGCCATTTGCAATTGGCATTCGATATCCTTCCCGGACTGAAAGCGACCGCTTTCGGCTCGTACTCCTTCAACTCCACCGAAAACATGCAGTATTTCCCCACATGGGTATGGGCACAAGGACAGGCCTACCGTGGTGAGAAAAAAGCCGAGGACTGGTTGGCCAACCTCAAATTAGACTATTCCCACACGTGGGGTATCCACCAGTTGCAACTCACCGCCATGGGCGAATACCAACAGAACAACCTTTCAGGGTTTTATACCACCGTGAGAGGGTTCACAACCAACAACTTCGGTTACGACAACCTGATGGCTGGCGCACTCCGTCCCTACGGAGGCACGGGATCAAGCTACGAAAAGCCAATACTCGTCTCTTTCATGGCCGGTGCCAAATATACTTTGATGGATCGTTACACTTTAAGCGTTAACGCACGTTATGACGGTTCGTCGATGATGGGCGAGAACGACCGGTGGGGTTTCTTCCCCTCCATCTCTGGCGAGTGGGACATCAAGAAAGAGCCGTTCATGGCCAATGTGTACTGGCTCACCCAGTTGAAGCTCCGCAGCGGTTATGGTGTTTCTGGAAATCTGGGCGGTATTGCTTCGTTCTATTCGTTGCAGATGCTCCAACCCACGGGAGTAGTACCCCTGAACGGAGCGTCTGTCGTCACCTTGGGCTACACCCAAAACGCCAATCCCGACCTGAGGTGGGAGTCACGTTCATCGTTCAACATTGGTGTGGACCTGGGTGTATGGAACAACCGTTTGGTAATGACAGCTGAGTATTACTATTCAAAGACCACCGACATGCTTTACATGTACGACGTGAGCGTGCCCCCCTTCGCTTACAACAAACTGCTGGCCAACCTCGGTTCGATGAGCAATGGCGGTTTCGAGTTGGGCATGGGCATCACCCCGTTACAGACCAAAGACATAGAACTGAACGTGAACGTGAACATGTCATGGCAGCGCAACAAGCTCATCTCGCTCTCCGGCTACTACCAAGACCAATTCATCACCGCCGACAACATCACCCCCATCGGGAGTCTTAGCGGTGCCGGATTCCATGGCAACAGCGACGTGGTGTTCCGTATCGTTGGTGAGCCGCTCGGTGTGTTCTACCTTCCTCACTGCAAGGGACTGGAGGAATATGCTGACGGAGGCAAATACTATGACTTGGAAGATGCTGACGGAGACGGCACTCCCGAAAAGCATATTTGTGGTCAAGCCACGCCGAAGATGACACTGGGTTCAAACATCAGTTTCCGTTATAAACGCTTCGACATGTCGCTGCAGATGAATGGAGCTTTCGGTCATAAGATTTACAATGGCACCGCGAACACTTACATGAACATGGGTTCATTCCCCGACTACAATGTAATGAAGGGTGCTCCAGAGCAACATATTTACGACCAGACTCCCTCTGACTATTGGTTGGAGAGCGGCAACTACTTGAATTTCGATTACCTAACACTGGGCTACAACGTACCGATACGTTCCCGATTCATCAGTTCGCTGCGCCTGTCGCTCAGTGTGAACAACCTCGGTACCATTACGAGTTACAGCGGGTTGACCCCAATGATCAACAGTTTCGTTGTGAACAACACCCTTGGTGTCGATGACAAGCGTACCTATCCCGTTTACCGTTCCTACAGTATGGGAGTGAGCATCAGTTTCTGAAGATTGAAAAATGAATATTGAAAATTGAAAATTATGATTTCCAAGTTATTATCAATATCGAAGAAAACGGCATGGTTGCTGATGTTGTGCTTAGGCACCTGCCAACTGACTAGTTGTCTTGACGAGAATCCACGTGACCGTCTTACCGAAGAAGAGGCTTTTGACAATGCCGAAAACCTGTTCATCAATGCGGTGGTCACGCTATATAACCACATCGGCGGCAACAGCGACGGCCAAGGCTTGCAGGGCACTGACCGCGGTTTGTACGACCTGCAGACGTTCTCCTCCGACGAGGCCATGCTTCCCACGCGCGGCGGTGACTGGTACGATGGCGGACTGTGGCAAAGTTTGTATCTGCATACGTGGGATGCTGGCTGTTCTGCCACAAACGACACTTGGTACTATCTCTACAAGGTCATCATGCTGTGCAATCAGTCGCTGGAACACATGGATAAATATCGTTCTTTCCTCGACGAGAAGCAATACACGGGTTTGAATGCCGAGGTGAGAGCCCTTCGCGCCATGTATTACTGTTACCTGCTCGACCTATATGGACGAGTGCCTTATATCACCTCCACCGACATTGATTTTGCCAAGGCTAAACAGTTAGAACGTAGCGAATTATTCAACACTATCTATAATGAGTTGACAGAGGTGCTTCCAAAATTACAACCTGACCGCAGTAACCTCAAAGGCGAATACTATGGGAGGATGACTCAGCCCGTGGTGTGCTTCGTTTTGGCAAAGATGGCTCTCAATGCCGAGGTGTGGATGGACGATAACTGGACCGACGGTGTACGTCCTGATGGCAAGACTCTTCTTATGCCTGACGGCCTTACTGCCTGGGAAGCTTGCCTTAAATGGTGCGACGAGTTGAAGACCACCTATGGCTATACCCTTGAAGAAGACTACAGCACGAATTTCTCCGTCCACAACACCAAGTCGGTGGAGAATATCTTCGTTATCCCCATGGAGCCTGACACCTATACCAACGTGTACAACTATCTTTTCCGTTCACGCCACTACAACCATGGTGCTGCCCTTGGTATGGCCTCGGAGAACGGCACCTCGGCCACCGTATCAACTGTGAAGACTTACGGTTACGGCACTGACAACGTGGACAAACGTTTCGACTTGAACTTCTACGCTGGCAACGTGATTGTCGACGGCAAGATGGTGTTGCTCGATGATGGACAACCTCTGTTCTATGACCCCTTGGCAGTTGAACTTGACCTTACGGGTATGCCCTATGAAGACACCGCCGGTGCCCGCGTGAGCAAATACGAAGTGGACCGCACGGCACTTGAGAACGGCAGGCTGCAGGACAACGACATTGTGCTCTTCCGCTATGCCGATGTGTTGCTCATGATGGCTGAGGCCAAGGTACGCAATGGCGAGGACGGCTCAGTTGAATTGAATATGGTCCGTTCGCGTGTGGATATGGAAGAAAGACCAGCCACGCTCGATAATATCCTCGACGAACGTCTCATGGAACTGGCATGGGAAGGATGGCGACGTCAAGACCTCATCCGCTTCGATAAGTTCCACAAGGCCTACGACCAACGTCCGCAGTTATCCAACGAAGGTGATCGCCACACCATTGTGTTCCCCATCCCCGCCCGAGTGATAGCACTCAATCCTTCGAACCGCCAGAACCCTGGTTACTGATGAAAGCACCGCTAATAGGCATCAGTCGACACCGCATCATGGTCGACGGCAAGGGCATCACTACGTTGGTGGCCTTCCATGACTGTCCGTTGCGCTGCCGCTACTGCTTGAATAGGCAATGCCTAGAGCCTAACGGTATTCTGCGAACCATTACCCCCGAGCAGCTGTTGGAAGAGACACGTATCGACGACCTCTATTTCCAAGCCACAGGAGGCGGCATCACTTTTGGGGGCGGCGAGCCGTTGCTGCGCAGTAGGTTCATTGAGGCGTTCTGCCGCATAGCCCCTCCGGAGTGGAATATTGCCGTGGAGTCGAGCCTAAACGTAACGCAAATCCACCTGCAGCGGCTGTTACCTTTCATCAACCAATATATTATTGATGTGAAGGATATGAATCCGACCATCTACCGAAACTATACTACGAAGAACAACACACGAAGCATCGCCAACTTACATTGGCTTGTCAGTCAGGGCATGGCCGACAAGGTGAAAATTCGTCTGCCAGAGATACCCGAATACAATACCCCGTCCGATGTGGACGAAAGTCAAAAAACGCTCGAAGCCATGGGATACCATGACTTCGAGCGGTTTACGTATTTGACAGAAGTGAAGATTAGAAGTTAGGAGCGAGAGCATGAGAGGCTCGCTTACTCATCCATCTGGAACAAGGGGTCTTCTGGCATCACCATCACAGGTTTTTGTTTCTCCATCTCGAGGAGGTTCTGCGGCACATATTTCTTATCGACCACCAGTCGGAACATGTATTCTCGCATCCACCGTTCAGTCATGATAAGGCATCCCGCTTGTCCGTAAGACGGTCCCCATGAGTTCTCCACCTTCCATTTCTTAGCGTTGCCCGCCTCGTCTAAATCCACAGCTGTGAGTGTCATGGCGTGAGTGGAACCACTGTCGAAAGTGGCAATACGCTGCGCCTTGTCCATCGGGAACGTTGTTCCAAAGAGCGACTCATAGTCATAGTTTTCCAGATCAAGGAATCCACGTTTTCGGTCAAACTGCTTACCTACATCGTAGGAAGAGTACAGTTTATGTCCGTCTTTGAGCGATGCTATGGCCAACCTTTCAATCTCTTCCATAGGCAAGTTGAGGTATTTCCAGTTGTGTCCATCGTAGGTGTGGCGGTCATATTCCACCTCGTAAGTTTTGTAGTATTCACGTCGTGGGTCATTCATCACCATGATGAACGTGCCATTGATGGGTCCGCCCACCGTCTCCTGATAGAACGACATAGGTGTGTATTTCTTCGCCTCGCCAATCTGCTTGCCGTCTTTGTTTTTGAAAGCGTAAGTGAACTCTTTCACCGGTTCGCCGATGGTAATGGTCAGGATGTGGTATATGGTGCCAAGCATCTCCGTCTTGCGTTCTTTAAGCGCAGCCGCTTTTTTACCGTCGGCCACCATCTGGCGAAGTTCCAGTCCGTACTCACGAAGTTTCGATGAAATAATCTTTGCCATGCGACTGGTGTTCTCCGCCGAATAGGTCTCGGGCATCACGTCCATAGGAACCAGTCCATATTTCTCTGCCAGGTCGGCCACGCCGCAGAACGTACCTCCGTCACCGATAGGGTTTTTGAAGAAGAACTGCACCCGTTGGTCGTCGATGGGTTTGCGTGCATGGTCGATGCAGCCTTGCAACATCAGGTTCGCCTTCTCCAGCTGATCGTAGAAAAAGAGGTATGCCTGTGAATATTCCACGGTGAGTGAGTCCGTTTTCAGCGCAAAGTTGGAGCGCAGCACGTTCAATCCGCTGAACATCCAACATCGTCCGCTACTCTTCTGGTCGTGAATAGACTGTTTCTTTGTTTCCACACAGAAATAGGTATCTACGGGCCCCTGGTTGGCAAAATTCTGCGCCAGGTTATCAATAGCATTGGAAGCAATGGCATTGAACAGTGCGCGGTCGCTGGTGCTGCTCTTCTGCGACCGTTGTATCTGCTGGAGCATCTGTGCAGAGATGCCCCCGTCATTGGTTTGGGCATTACTAATTACCGCAGCCACGAAGAAAAGGATGAAAGAGATTTTTCTCATATTGATTGTAATGGGTAAATTATACAAAGGGATTTACAAAAATACCACAATTAGTAAACACCACAAAAAAAGCAGTGCTTTTTTATTCCTTGTTAACAAAAAGGAGAGGCCGAGACTGTCCGTTGAGTACGATAGCGGCCTACGACACAAGGCACACACAAAAACCTAAACGTGAGCAGATAAGAATTCCAGTTCGTCAGCTAACATGGAGAGTTTGGGCATGGGGAAACCAGCTTCAGCAGCAATGCGGATAGGCCGGTGATAGAGGTATTCCAGTTCCATGGGCCGATGGAAATCATAATCGAGACGCATGCTGGGTGAATAAGGAACCATCACCTTAGTGGTGGCAATCATCTGGTCGGCAAAAGAGGGATCAAGACCTGTCACTCCCAGAGCGTGAGCCGCCCCGATGACCTCCATCATCTGCTCATGGATGAGCCGTTCGGTTGAGGGATGCGCCAGTAATTGGTCCGTCTGAGTATGCAAAGCAACCGTCATACCGTTGAACGGCATGTTCCACACTGCTTTTTTCCACCGCGCCTCGAAATAAGGCACCTCACCCACCGTGATACCTGCCTCGCGGAAATCATTAACCAAAGAAGACACCAATTCTGTATCTTTACATGAATAATTGCCTATATTGATACTACCATAGCATTGGTGGGAGACTAATCCCGGTCCCGCCTTGGCACTGCAAATGAACGCCAAGCCGGCCGCCAGTGCCATCTCAGGGAACATCGCCTGCACATCCTGTTCAACGCCTATGCCATTCTGTATGAGCAACACCAATGACCGTTCATGGAGCAGTGGTGGTAAAAGCGTTGGCAGGAGATGGTTGCGTGTGGTTTTTAAGGCCACTATCACCACATCGACCTTAGGCATGTCAGTCGTTGTGCAGTATGCATTGACATGTTCAAGGTGGAAAGAGCCATCGCAGGAATCCACCTGCAAGCCATGTTCGCATACATATTCATAATCGCTATGCAACAAGAAATGCACTTCTTTGCCAGCATGTGCCAAACGACCTCCATAAAAGCCGCCGATAGCGCCAGTACCTATTATTGCGTAAGTCATAGTTTGCGTTTGTCGATAACACGGCGGGCCTTTCCTTCGGAGCGCTCGATTCCCTTGGGTTCGACGAGACGCACCTTGAACCCCAAACCGATCACCGAACGCAGTTCTTGTTCTAGTTTTCGTTGCAAACCAACCATTTGCCCCATCTCGTCGGTGAAATATTCCTCACGAACCTCGACACGCAGCTCGCTTGTGTCGGTGTTGTTCACACGGTCGACAACCAGCATAAAATGCGGCTCGAACTCCGGCAGTGACAGAATGACCGCCTCAATCTGGGACGGGAACACATTGACACCACGAATAATGAGCATGTCATCGCAACGTCCAAGAATACGGTCCATGCGTACCAGTGTTCGGCCACAAGCACATTTCTCGTAGTGTAGTGCTGTGAGGTCGTGCGTACGATAGCGGAGTAGTGGCATAGCTTCTTTGGTGAGGTGGGTGAATGTCAGTTCACCAAAAGTGCCTTCGGGGAGTTGTTCACCCGTAACAGGATCAACTATTTCGGGATAGAAATAATCCTCGTTAAGGTGTGTGCCATGCTGGCATTCACACTCATAGCCCACTCCCGGACCCGCCATCTCACTCAGTCCGTAAATATCATATGCCTTGAGGCCCAATGTCTTCTCCAATTTCTCGCGCATCTCCTCGGTCCAAGGCTCAGCACCGAAAGCACCGATACGCAGGCGGAACTCTTCACGAGGCCACTCCGACTCACGCAGCGCCTCCCCCAGAAACATTGCATAAGAAGGGGTGCAGCAGAGCACTGTGGCACCCAAGTCATGCATAAGGGTAATCTGTTTCTGCGTATTTCCACTCGACATCGGTATAACGCCCGCACCAATATTCGTTGCACCATCGTGGGCACCCAAACCACCAGTAAAGAGTCCATAACCGTAGCTTATTTGGAACAAGTCGTCTTTGGAAGCGCCATAGGCATAGAAAGCGCGCGAAATAGACTCAGCCCACATGGCCAAGTCCTTACGTGTATTAAGCACCACGATAGGTTTTCCTGTCGTTCCACTGGAAGCATGGATGCGCACCACCTGGCTCATAGGCACCGCCGCCAATCCATAGGGGTAGGTGTCGCGCAGGTCGAGTTTATTGGTGAACGGCAATTTATGAAGGTCGTCCAATCCTTGTATATCACCCGGCTCCAGTCCCATCTCCTGGAATTTTTTGCGGTAAAACGGCGTATTGTGATACACATATTCCGCCATTTTCTTAAGTCGCTTGCCCTGTAGTTCCCGCAGTTGTTCGCGGTCCATACATTCGATGTTCTCGTTCCAAATCATATTGTACTGTAATGTTTCCGTGAAAAAATCGAGGCAAAAGTACTCATTTTTTACCAATACGGCAAACATTGTTTATAAATAGTTACAATACGCCACCAACAAATAGTTAGTATTTCTTAATTTTTCGCAAACTAAAGAGAAATTTTACTAGAAAAAGCCTTAATAAATGTTGTAAAAAGGGCTTACTTCATAAAATTACGGAAATCCGTGAAGATAATAAGAAACAATCAGACTACTTTTGCAGCCGATGAAAGATTCGAACAGTTATTTACTCCAAGGCAAGCATCTTGCCGTGGCGGATTGTCATGATTTGGTGCTTGAGGGAATGGAAAGTATTCTAACCCGTCATGGAGTGAAGGGCGTAGACTTATATAAGTCGGGCCAGGAACTGCTTGCGGCAATCGAGCAACAGCATTACGACCTTTACATCACTGACATCCAGTTTCTCGACATGAAAACGCCGTCGTTGATTACTTCTATACGCGAGCGTCATGCCAATGCCCTCATTCTGGTGAACACGATGATAAAAGACCTGCCCTTGTTCAGGAAACTCATCAACCAAAGTGTTAACGGCATCATCTTCCGCAACAAGAACAGTGAGGACATTATCAGTGCCATCGAGAACATCTTTCAGGGGAAGCAGTATTTCAGTCGTGAGTTTAAAAAGATGGCCGAAGAATCGTTTCTCATGCAAGACCAACCGTCGCAGCGTGAGATAGATGTAATGCAAGCCATGGCTCAAGGTCTCACATCAAAACAGATTGCAGAGCAACTGTTTATCTCGGAAAACACCGTTGAGGCGCACCGTAAGAATCTTTTTATCAAACTCAAAGCCCGCAATATTGCGGACTTGATTGTCAAGGCCATATCAAGAGGGTATATTAACCCAACAGAAATTTGATAAATGGAAGAAAGAGCTACCGTGAGGCAGCTCTTTCTTTGTATTTGGCCATCCCTACCCCCCAAAGGGGGGAATAGGAATTGGTGATTTGAACGCCTTTATCCTTTAACTTTTCCTACCTTTATCAAATATTCCGCTATCTGTACGGCATTGAGTGCTGCTCCCTTGCGTATCTGGTCACCACTGAGCCAGAAAGTCAACCCACAGTCATTAGCCAAATCCTTGCGCACACGACCTACAAAGATATTATCCTTACCAGCGGTTTCAAGAGGCATGGGATAAATGAGTTGCGTCGGGTCGTCATGGAGCGTCACGCCCGGCGCATTGGCGAACGCCTGTTGAGCCTCTTCCACACTAATAGGTCTTTCTGTTTCCACCCAAACGCTCTCCGAGTGTGCCCTGAGCGACGACACCCTTACGCACATAGCCGAACAACGCACGTCAGAGTGCATAATCTTACGCGTCTCGTTAAACATCTTCATTTCCTCCTTTGTATAGCCGTTATCCTGGAACACATCGATTTGCGGTATGACATTATAGGCCAGTTGGTGTGGAAATTTCTTTACTGTAACCGGCTGCCCGTCGAGAATTTCCCTGTATTGCTGTTCCAGTTCAGCCATGGCTGCTGCACCCGCACCACTGGCACTCTGGTAACTGGCCACATGGATACGTTTGATGTGTGAAAGCTGTTCAAGGGGTTGCAGACAGACCACCATCATGATTGTAGTGCAGTTAGGGTTGGCAATGATTCCCCGCGGACGATTGAGAGCATCCTCGGCGTTGCACTCCGGCACCACCAGTGGCACATCTTCATCCATGCGGAAAGCACTTGAATTGTCAATCATCACTGCCCCATAGCGAGTGATGGTTTCTGCAAACTCTTTCGACGTACCAGCACCTGCCGAAGTGAAGGCAATGTCGATATCTTTGAAATCGTCATTATGCTGCAGCAGACACACCTCGCAGTCCTTACCCTGGAAAACATAATGGCTGCCCGCGCTTCGGGGCGAGCCGAAGAGTACCAACTCATCGACGGGGAAATGTCGCTCATCCAACACACGCAGGAACTCCTGTCCCACGGCACCACTGGCACCAACAATAGCTACTTTCATCTCTTTGTTGTATTATTATATCGTTTTTCGTGTGCAAAATTACGATTTTTCGGGCGATAAAGGCAAGGTATGTCATTTTTTTTGCCTTTTACCAGTCATTTGGCAACAATCGGCCTGTGAAAGCACAAGAAAATGGCTTTTAATTCCACCTTTTCGGGATTTTTGGCTAATTTTGCAGCGTAGATCGGCTGAAACATGTTTCTCGACATCGCCCACTATTTCCCCATCACCAACCCCACGGCTATTTTCTTCGTGGTGTTGTGCATCATTCTCTTCGCACCCATCATCATGGGCAAATTGCGAATACCACACATTGTGGGTATGGTGTTGGCCGGTGTACTCATCGGGCAATATGGTCTTGATATTCTCCAACGCGATGCCTCCTTCGAATTATTCGGTCAGGTAGGAATCTATTACATCATGTTCCTAGCCGGATTGGAGATGAATATGGAAAATCTGAAGAAAAACAAATGGCGCATGTTGCTTTTTGGTTTTACCACTTTTTCCATCCCTTTCATCATTACTTTTTTCCTGGGCACCACCACATTACATTACGGTATCACAGCATCATTGATTCTAGGTTGTATCATGTCGTCGAACACCCTTGTGGCCTATCCTATCGTAGGCCGTTATGGTGTGCAGCGTCATAACAGTGTAGTTCTCAGTGTTGGCGGCACCATGGTAGCGTTATTTCTGGCCTTGGTGGTACTGGCCTCCATCGCCGGTGCCCATCAACATGGCGGTGGTGTGATGTTCTGGGTATGGTTCATCCTGAAACTTATCTTATACGTCGTGGGCATGGTAATGCTTGTGCCCCGTCTCACCCGTTGGTTCCTGCGCCGTTATTCCGATGCCGTGATGCAGTTTATCTTTGTGTTAGCCGAGCTGACACTGAGTGCCATCCTATCAGAGATAGTCGGCCTGGAAGGGATTTTCGGTGCATTCCTCGCCGGTATCATCCTTAACCGCTATATCCCCCGTCTATCGCCCCTCATGAACCGCATTGAGTTCATCGGTAATGCCCTGTTTATCCCCTATTTCCTCATTGGCGTGGGCATGCTCATCGATGTGAGGATTCTATTCCACGGTGGTGGTATTGTTTGGGTCGTATTGTTATTCGTATTCGTGGGTACATTTGGCAAAGCTATCGCCGCCTATCTGGCGTGCATCGGTTTCCGCCTGCCCCTGACCTCCGGGCACATGATGTTCGGTCTAACGTCGGCTCATGCTGCCGGTGCCATCGCCATGGTGATGGTAGGCAGACGGTTGCTAACCTCCACCGGCCAACCTCTGGTAAGCGACGACATGCTTAACGGCGTGGTCATTATGGTACTTATCACCTGTATTATCAGTACGTTGGTAACAGAGCGCACTGCCAAGCGGCTCATTATTGCCAACAAGGCCCATCCAGATGAGACAGAGCAGACCGACGATGAGAAGATACTTATCCCCGTAAAATACAAAGACGTGGCCGACAAGTTGCTTGATACTGCCATCTTGATGCGCAACGCCAAGTTAAACCGTGGACTGGTAGCCTTGAATGTGGTTTACGATGACAAGAAACGTCAGAAAAACCAAGTGGCCGGTCGTGAATTGTTGGACATGTTGGTTAAGATGGCCAATGCCTCTGACGTGCGTATGCAGACCCAGGTTCGCGTGGCTGCGAATATAGCCAACGGCATCAAGCATGCCTTCAAGGAGTTCGATGCCTCGGAGATTGTCATGGGCATGCATATCCACAAAGAAGTGTCTCCAAAATTCTGGGGTGAATTTGCACAAAGTCTGTACAACGGTCTAAACCGACAGATTATCTTTGTCAGGTTGAAACAACCGTTGAACACATTGCGACGTATTCAGGTAGCCGTACCCTCACGTGCAGAGTTCGAACCCGGTTTCCACCGCTGGTTGGAGCGTTTGGAGCGTTTGGCAGGTAACCTGGAATGCCGCATCGATTTTCATGGACGGGAGAGTACCCTGCAACTCATTGAATATTATACACAAGAGAATCATCCCAATATCCGTGCCCATTACGTGGTTATGAGACATTGGAATGAAATGCCTCAACTGGCTGAAAGCATCAATAACGACCACTTGTTTGTAGTGGTGACAGCCCGTCAGGGTACTTTGTCGTACAAGACCGCCTTGGAGCGGTTACCAGACGAGATAGAGCAACATTTCTCCGGCACCAACCTCATGATTGTCTTCCCTGACCAATATGGTGAACGCATGGACAGCATGACCTTCTCTGAGCCCCAGCATCAGGAGGAAAAGAGTGCCTATCAGACTATACACTACTGGCTACGCCATTTATTTACACGAGATAAAACTACGAACACATGATTACCATCCAAGGCATCACCAAACGCTTCGGTCAACTGGAAGTGCTCAAAGGTATCGACCTGCATATCGACAAAGGCGAAGTGGTAAGCATCGTGGGTCCTAGCGGAGCAGGCAAGACCACGTTGCTACAAATCATTGGCACACTCGATAAAGCCGACAGCGGCACCATCATCATTGACGGCGTAAACGTCGACGGATTGAAAGCCTCGAAGCTTGCCGAGTTCCGCAACCAACATCTCGGATTCGTGTTTCAGTTTCACCAATTATTGCCAGAGTTTACCGCTATCGAGAACATTATGATACCCGCTTTCATCGCCGGCATATCACCTTCGGAAGCACGAAACCGCGCCAAGCAGCTGCTTGACTTTATGGGACTCGCCGACCGTGCCACTCATAAACCCAATGAGTTGTCAGGCGGTGAAAAGCAGCGAGTGGCCGTTGCCCGTGCTTTGATGAACAACCCTGCCGTAGTACTGGCCGACGAACCTTCGGGGAGTCTCGATTCGAAGAACAAAGCCGAGTTACACCAGTTATTCTTCGACCTACGAGAGCAGTTCGGGCAGACCTTCGTCATCGTTACTCACGACGAAAGCCTGGCCCAGCTCACAGACAGAACTATTCACCTGAAAGACGGGTTGATCGTATCACCGCCAGAGGCGACGGTTACCATAGAAGAATCTGCAGCCAGCACTGACGGAAAAACTAAAAATCCGGAGGAAGAGTCATGAACACGACATTACGATTAGGAGACTATAATCTATTGCGCATGATACGCAAGGTAGATTTCGGGATGTATCTTGACGGAGGTCCAGAGGGAGATATCCTTCTTCCTTCACGTTATGTGCCAGAAGGACTGAAGGAGGGCGACGAAGTGGAAGTATTCCTCTACCTCGACCAAGACGAGCGTCTCACTGCCACCACCGAACATCCCAAGGCCAAAGTAGGTGATTTTGCTTGGCTGGAATGCACCTGGGTGAATCAGTTTGGGGCGTTTCTAGATTGGGGACTGATGAAAGATCTGTTCTGTCCGTTCCGCGAGCAGAAGATGAAGATGGTGAAAGGACGTTTCTATCTGGTGTATATCTATGTGGACCGCGAGAGTTATCGAATCGTAGCCTCTGCCAAGGTAGAACGTTTTCTCGATGATGATTTTCCACCTTACAGAGGTGGTGAGCAGGTGGACTTACTCGTTTGGCAGAAGACCGACCTGGGTTTCAAAGTGATTGTCGACAATCGCTACCCTGCCCTGCTATACGACAATCAGATATTCCGTTCCTTGCGCAGTGGAGACCGCACCGTGGGTTTCATTGACCAAGTGCGTGAGGACGGCAAGATTGATGTGTCGTTACAAGCCCACGGCCGGCAGGGTACGGAAGACTTTGCCGAACGTCTGTTGCAATACCTTGAGGAACATGACGGCTATTGTCCATTGGGCGACAAGAGCGATGCACAAGACATACGCGACACCTTCGAGGTGAGCAAAAAAACGTTCAAACGCGCCATTGGCGACCTCTACAAAAGGCGGCTCATCACAATAGAGGAAGAAGGAGGAATAAGAAAAAGCCTCCCCCACTCTAAAGGGTGTGAGCAAAGGGCAGAGAAAGGTTAAAAAGAAAAAGTAAAAAACGTGGTGTGCATCAACCTGCACACCACGAATTGTATAGAGAGGGTTATAGATGCTATAGCTTCTACAGTACAATTAGAATTCAGCGTTCTTCGGTGTTCTTGGGAAGGGTATGACGTCGCGGATGTTTTGCATACCCGTTACGAAAAGAATGAGACGCTCGAAGCCAAGGCCGAAGCCACCATGGGGACAGGTACCGAACTTACGAGTATCGAGATACCACCACATATCCTTCATAGGAATGTCGAGTTCCTTAACACGACCCATGAGCTTGTCGTAGCTTTCCTCGCGTACACTACCGCCGATAATCTCACCTATCTGTGGGAAGAGCACATCGGTGCCCTGCACAGTACGCCCGTCGTCATTCTGTTTCATATAGAAAGCCTTAATATCCTTGGGATAGTCGGTCATGATGACAGGACGCTTGAAGTGATGCTCCACCAGATACCTTTCATGTTCGCTGGCCAGGTCCATGCCCCACGACACCGGGAATTCAAACTTATGGCCTTTGGCCACCGCCTCTTCCAGAATTTTGATACCTTCGGTGTATGGTAGTCGCACAAAGGAACCTTCCACCACTGACTGCAATCGTTCAAGCAATGTCTTGTCAATCATCTTGTTAAGGAAATCCAAGTCATCCTTGCAATTGTCTAGTGCCCAACGCACACAATACTTGATGAAGTCCTCCTCGAGGTCCATGAGATCATCTTTGTCGATGAAAGCAACTTCCGGCTCAATCATCCAGAACTCAGCCAAGTGACGCGGAGTATTGGAGTTTTCCGCACGGAATGTCGGGCCAAAAGTATAGATAGCCCCCAGTGCTGTGGCTCCAAGTTCACCCTCTAACTGCCCGCTGACGGTAAGCGACGTCATCTTGCCGAAGAAGTCATCATCGTAGATAATACGCCCCTCCTCATCTTTCTTCAGGTCATAAAGGTTTTTCGTGGTAACCTGGAACATCTCTCCCGCCCCCTCACAGTCAGATGCCGTTATGATGGGGGAATGGAAGTAGAAATACCCATGCTCATGGAAATAAGTATGGATAGCCATGGCCATATTATGCCGAATACGCATAACAGCCCCGAATGTATTGGTGCGCAGTCGCAAGTGTGCATACTGCCGCATATACTCGAAACTCTGCCCTTTTTTCTGCATAGGATAGTCGCCACCGCAGAGGCCGTATATCTCCAGTTCCTCACATTGAATCTCTGAAGTCTGCCCAGCACCCTGGCTCTCCACCAGCGTACCTTGTGCGCGGATGCAAGCCCCAGTAGTGATTTGCTTCAGCATCTCTGCATCGAACTTCGTCGGGTCGACCACCACCTGTACGTTTTTGATGGTAGAGCCATCATTGAGTGCAATGAAGTCCACCGCCTTGCTGCTGCGATGTGTACGAACCCATCCTTTGACACACACCACCGTACCATAATCAGTTCGTCGAAGCACATCGACCACCTTGGTACGCGGCAATGATTTTGTAGGTTGCATAATCAATCGTTATGTTGTTGTTTATTCAAATGCGCCCATGCGCAACATCTCAACTTCCTTTTCGGTCAGGAAGCGCCAGTCGCCACGACGCAGGTTCTTCTTCGTAAGTCCAGCGAACTGAACACGGTCAAGTTTTACAACACGATAGCCCAGATGTTCGAAGATACGGCGTACGATGCGGTTCTTACCACTATGAATCTCTATGCCCACCTGGCTTTTATCCGTGTCAGACGCATATTCAATAGCATCGGCATGCACCTCGCCGTCAGCCAGTTCCACACCATCTGCAATCTGCTGGAGGTCGTGGGCTGTAACATTCTTGTCGAGGAACACATGATACACCTTTTTCTTCAGGAACTTGGGATGAGTGAGCTTGCTGGCCAGGTCGCCATCGTTAGTCAACAGGAGTACTCCCGTTGTGTTACGGTCAAGCCGTCCAACAGGATAGATTCGTTCTGGACATACGTTTTTCACAAGGTCCATAACCGTCTTGCGCTGCTGTGGATCATCGCTTGTGGTAACACAGTCTTTGGGTTTGTTAAGCAACACATACACCTTCTTCTCTAAACTTACGAGCTGATCATGGAAATGTATCTCATCGGTACGCACCACCTTGGTTCCCAATTCTGTTACCACCTCGCCATTCACCTTAACCACGCCGGCCTGGATGAACTCATCTGCCTCACGGCGACTGCATACACCTGCATTAGCGAGAAATTTGTTGAGACGAATAGGAGCTGTGGGGTCAATGTTCACCTCTTTATATTCGATGCGTTTCTTCATATTGTATTTGGCCGAGGGATCATAGCCTGGCGTATGCTGACGATATCCATAGCCACCACGCTGCTGATAGCCGCCGCGCTGCTGGTAACCACCCTGTTGATAGCCACCACGCTGTTGGTAACCACCTTGCTGACGTTGCTGGTAACCACCGCGCTGTTGATAACCACCCTGTTGACGTGGCTGATAACCACGCTGTTGATAGCCACCCTGCTGACGTGGTTGGTAACCACCCTGCTGACGTTGCTGATAACCACCTTGCTGACGTGGTTGGTAACCACCTTCACCCTCCTGTCCTTCGTAACGAGGACGGTAGCCATCTTGTTGGCGAGACTGATAGCCGCGCTGTTGGTAACCATTGTTGTTGTAACGTGGGCGATAAGGACGCTGAGCGCCACCTTCCATTTTCAGGCCCGAACCAAATCCTTCCGGACGGAAGCCAGCATCTTCAGCAGGTCCATGGTCTGATGTATAGGCTCTTGTGTGAATACGTGGACGTTGCGGACGCTGTCCACCACGATAATCTTTTGAATAGTTTCCATTCTCTTCTGTCGGTCGATAACCCTCGCGGTTACCCTCTTGTCCGGCAGCCATTCCTTCTTGCAATTTTTCGTTTTCTTCCATAATAATGTTTTGTTGTAGCCTCACGGCTGGTTAATAAAAGATATATGAATATTTACAATCCTGTATAATTATATGGTGTTATGTTTCTCAATTCTTCCTTCACTTGTTCACTCACTTGCAGTTGTTCCACAAAAGCATGTATCGTTTCTGCTGTCATTTTCTCATTGGTACGCGTAAGGGCCTTCAATGCCTCATAAGGATGAGGATAAGCTTCCCGCCGCAGTATGGTCTGTATGGCTTCTGCCACTACCGCCCAGTTTTGGTTGAGATCTTCGGTAATTTTTGTCTCGTTAAGTATCAGTTTACCCAGTCCTTTGAGTGTACTCTCCAAGGCTATGATTGCATGAGCTATGGGGACACCTACATTACGTATTACCGTCGAGTCAGTAAGGTCGCGCTGTAACCTGCTTACAGGCAATTTCTGTGCCAGAAATTGCAATATGGCGTTGGCCAGTCCCAGATTGCCTTCACTATTTTCAAAATCGATGGGATTAACCTTGTGCGGCATAGCACTCGACCCCACTTCCCCCTCTTTGATACGTTGTTTGAAATAGTCCATGGAGATATACATCCACACGTCACGATCAAGGTCAAGGAGAATGGTGTTAATACGCCTCATGGCATCGAAAAGTGCCCCAAGGTTATCATAATTGCTTATTTGCGTGGTATAACGTTCTCGTTGCAATCCCAAGTGTTCCTCCACAAAGCGATCTGCTATAGCCAGCCAATCGTATTGTGGATAAGCCACATGATGGGCATTGAAATTACCCGTAGCCCCTCCAAACTTTACCGTTATAGGCACCGTTTTCATGCTCTTGAGCTGTTCTTGCAGCCTATAGACATACACTTGAAACTCCTTACCCAATCTTGTGGGCGATGCAGGTTGTCCGTGTGTCTTTGCCAGCATTGGCACCTCTTTCCAGAGTTCGGCATATTTAGACAATTGCGCAATTACCTTGTCGAGCAAAGGATAATATACATCATTGAGGGCATCCTTGATCATCAGAGGCAACGACGTATTGTTGATATCCTGCGAAGTAAGGCCGAAATGGATGAACTCCTTCACATCTTCGAATCCTCCCATCTGGTCTAACTTCTCTTTTATGAAATATTCTACCGCCTTGACATCGTGGTTGGTGGTTTGCTCAATTTCTTTTACCCTACAAGCATCGTTTTCTGTAAAATCGAGGTACAACGAACGTAACGACTCCTTTTTGGAGGTGTCGACTTTTTTGAGCTGCGGCAATGGCAGCTCACACAATGCAATGAAATACTCAATTTCCACGCGCACCCTGTATTTGATGAGTGCACATTCAGAAAAGTATCCTGTCAAACGTTCTGTTTTACCCTTATAACGTCCATCAATCGGTGAGATGGCTGTCAATCTGTCGAAATTCATATCACCATTTTATAATTGGAGTGCAAAAGTACGAATTAATCAGCTAATTCCGACAAATAATTCCTTAAAGTTTTATAATCTTTTCCTAACTACATCTACATTCTATAAAGTTCATTGGCATCGAGCAGTCCTACGTCGCAGGTCTGGAGTATTTTTTCGCAATTCTCCAGGTCGGAAGGCCTAATAATGATATTAGCCATCTCTCCATCAGCGAAGGAATACATATATTCGATGAAAACGCCATTTTCCGACAGATGTCTTAGCACCTTCGACAAGGCGCCTGCCACATTCGCACAAGTGAAGCCGATGACATCAGTCATCTTAACGGCGAAATGAGCCTCTTTAAGAACCTTATAGGCTTTTTCAGGATTGCTGACGATGCAACGGAGAATGCCAAAATCTGAATTATCAGCAATACTCAATGCCGAGAGATTCACACCAGCCTCGCCCAACACCTCGGTTACCTCCGTGAGGCGACCCGACTTATTCTCAAGAAATATGGATAACTGTTTTGCTAACATAAGTAAGAATATTATATAATATGTTGCAAAGATAATGCAAATTGAGCGGAGAACAAAAAGAAGTGATCTTTTTTTATTCCGAAATGCAGCTTTTCTTTTGATATGAAAAGATAAGGCTATATTTTATTAAGAGCGGGAAATGTGATTCATCATTTCTGAACGCGAGATATTTATCTAATGATTGTAGGGCAAATAGAAAGTCTTTCTCTATCGTAATTATTTGCCATCCAAAAAAATATCCCCGCAGCCCCGAAGGACCACGGGGAATCACCCCAGTGGGCGTTGACGGATTCGAACCGCCGACCCTCTGCTTGTAAGGCAGATGCTCTAAACCAGCTGAGCTAAACGCCCTTGTGTTAAAAGCGCTGCAAAAGTACACAGTTTTTATGAAACAACCAAATTTTTCCATAGTTTTTTATCAACCGTTTTCTATTAATCATAATTCCATGGTCAAAATGAAAGGGTTTTGATGAAATTTTCGTACTTTTGCAAGCTGAAATAAACACTATAATTAACATCAAAACCGACAATGGAAAAAGTAGTAAGTGGCATCCGTCCAACGGGCAACCTTCACTTAGGTAATTATTTCGGAGCCGTTAAGAGCTTTGTGAAGATGCAAGATGAATACGACAGTATGTTTTTCATCGCCGACTGGCACAGCCTGACCACCCACCCTAAACCCGAAGACATCCAGCAGAGTGCCCGCATCATCATGGCAGAATACTTAGCTTGTGGCATCGATCCCAAGAAAGCGCCCATCTACATACAGAGTGATGTGAAAGAGACCTTGGAGCTTTATCTCTTTCTCAACATGAATATGTATTTGGGAGAGTTAGAGCGTGTGACGACTTTCAAGGAAAAAGCCCGCAAGCAACCCGACAATGTGAATGCCGGTCTACTCACCTACCCCACACTCATGGCTGCTGACATCCTACAGCATCGAGCAGTAAAAGTGCCTGTCGGCAAGGATCAAGAGCAGAACATGGAAATGGCCCGCAGGTGTGCCCGTAGGTTCAACCACATCTATGGTGTCGACTTCTTCCCTGAGCCCCAGAATTTCTATTTTAACGAGAAGGCCGTGAAGGTGCCTGGGCTGGACGGTAGTGGTAAGATGGGCAAGAGCGAAGGCAACTGCATATACCTTCGTGACGACGATAAGACTATCACCAAGAAAGTGATGAAGGCAGTTACCGACCTTGGTCCACAACAGCCGAATAGTCCCAAACCAGAAGTGATAGAGAATCTGTTCACCTTCCTGAAGATCTGTTCCACCCCCGACACATACGCTTATTTCGATGAAAAATGGAACGACTGCACACTGCGTTATGGAGATATGAAGAAGCAAATAGCACAGGATTTGGTAGCTGTTATCAAGCCTATTCGCGAGCGCATCGAGGACTATTCTGCCAACAAGGAATTGCTTGACAAGATAGCCCGTGAAGGAGCCGAGATTGCACGCGCCAGTGCACAGGCCACGCTCAAGGAGGTGAGAAAGATTATTGGATTTAGAGAAGGGTAATAAAAAAAGGAGTTAAAGGAATAAAGGTGAATGATGAATGACAATTCCTAACTCTTAAAATTCTTATTGCGAATCAACGACTCAACCTTCCAGATTCAAACCTCAGATATCAAACAAAAAAGCGCCTCCTTGTGGAGGCGCTTAATTCTTGTCTTTCTACTCTGATTACTCAGTAATCTGGACAGTAGCACGACGGTTGAACTCAATCGGTGACAGGGTATCAACACCACCGAGGCCGCGAGTAGTAATCTTCGAGCTGCTTACGCCCATGCCTTCGAGTTCGCCGGCGAGAGTCTCAGCACGACGCTCGGACAGCCACTGGTTGTGATCAACAGAACCGGTAGCACTGTCAGCATAACCATTGACGAGCAGGTTGGAGTTGTTCTCCACAGCGTACTTAGCAAGAGCGCGAACGTTCACGAGGTCTTTCTGAGAAGCAATCTCGGTACGGTTCAGGTTGAAGAACACAGACACCGGAGTGGTGATGAACTCATGCACGTCGGGACAGGTCGGGCACTTGTGGTTCTTGATCAGGTTGTTCAGACGAGCAATCTCTGCATTAGCATCGTTAAGCTGTGAGTTGAGAGCGTCGATCTGAGCCTGGTACATGCGCTTGATAGCATCCACATCGGGCACGGGATCCCAAGTAGCCTTGCCAAGGTTGAAGGTAAAGCCAAGTTCACCGTAAAGGGTGTTGTCCTTGTCTTCCCATCCACGACCGTTGTGAGCATTTTTCAGAGTGTTGCCCCACATGCCGCTGAAGTCTTCCTCGCTGCGGTTCCATCCAAGTTCAAGGTTGAGAGCGATGCGCTTGCTCAGGCGGAATTCGTTGAGCAAACCAACACGCAGGTGCATTGCATAGAAGTTGTCAGTCATGTTACGTGAGATACCACCACCGAAGAAAGGAATGAAGTTCCAAACACGGTTGGGGTTGTAACCAAGAAGCATGTTGGAGAGGTTCAACAGAACATCTTCGCTCAAGGTCCAGTAACGAACGAAGCGGCCTTCCACCTGCTCACGCTGCCACTGATAAGGCATTTTGCCCCAAATACCCTGCAACTTGGTACGGAGACCAATACCAGGAGTGAACCACTTACCGATAGCTACGGCAGCACCGAGGCTTGAACGCTCTTTCTCGAACGGGCTGTTCGAAAGGTCGAGATCACCACGTACGCCATGCTCTTCGTCAGTGTAGAATGCATTCCAGTTGGCGCCAATCTGGATGAACCAGTTGCTCCAGAAGGAATTCGTAGCAACGCTGTAACGATTAACAGCGTCTTCCTGAGCCATAGAGGCTACTGACACGCCGGCAAAAGCCAGCACCATGAATAACTTTTTCATAACCTTTTTTATATTAAACAATCAAAAAAAATTAATATTCTTAAGAAGAGATTTAATTCGAATTCGGTGGCAAAGATAATAATAAATTTTAAAACTTCTCTATTTTTCTTCATATTTTTTCATTTTTTGTCTAAAAAAATGCCATTTTTTATAAAAAAGTTGAAAAATTTACCCCTTATCCGAGCATTTTCTCTATTTCTTGCTGTTGAAGTACGAAATGGATGCTTTTCCCATCGGGTGTGAGATTTACATCGGCGCACTTCAACAAACCGTTCACCAAGTGGTCCATTTCATCATTCGACAATACCTGCCCGTAGGGTATTGCCGCGCTACGTGCCATTCCCAGCACCAGAGTCTCCTGCATCCGCTCAGTGGCACCATGTTCGAGTGATGCCGCCTGAACCAGCACATCTGTCATCAACGTGTCTGGTGCCACGTCGTCAATGCCTGCAGGAATACCTCGGAGAACAACACCCTCGTCGCTGTCATTGAAGTCGAAGCCCAAGTTACGCAACTCCAGCTCGACAGCGTGCAACGCAACCCTGTCAGCCGCCGACAGCGACAACTGTTCCGGGAAGAGCAGTTTCTGTGTTGTCCAATGGTGGTGGCGAGTACGGTCCATGTATTCTTCATAGAGTATTCGCAGGTGCGCCCTATGCTGGTCGATGACCATCAGTCCCGACTTGACGGCCGTCATAATATACCTTCCTTTATATTGGTAATGATTGGTCGACTTATCGGAAAGCACATCGCCCTCGTTGCCGGGTTGTTCGAAGAGAGAAAGGTCTTGTTTTCGTTCCTCCATCTCCGGGAAGAGTTGTTCCCATTGCTCAGGGATATCCTTTTTATGAGACAATCTTGTTTGTGAATATGACGAGTTTGTCCCCGAGAATGGGTTATACGAAGGGTTAACATTCACGTTCGGCATTTTCGTTGTCCCTCCCTGCTCATGATAGACGGGAATGTCAGGACGTCCAATCGTGTCGAAATCGATGGTCGGCACCTCGTTGAACCGTCCCACAGCATCGCGAATTGCTGCAGACAATATTTGCCATATTGCCTGTTCGTTTTCAAATTTAATCTCCGTTTTCGTAGGGTGAATATTCACATCTATATCGGCCGGTTCCACCTCAAAATAGATAAAGTAAGGCACCTGCTCACCTTGCGGCACGATACGTTCGAAAACTGTCTGAATAGCTTTGTTGAAATACGGATGTCGCATATATCGTCCGTTGACGAAGAAGAACTGTTGTGCACCCTTTTTTCTTGCCGCCTCGGGTTTGCCCACATATCCATAGATACGGCACATATCCGTTTCCACCTCCACAGGAAGCAGTTCCTGGTTGGTTCGTTTACCAAAGACATCCACAATACGCTGTCGCAGTCCCGTGGCAGGGAGGTTCATCAACTCTGAATTGTTGCTATGCAAAGTGAATGAAATGTCGGGGTTTACCAATACTATCCGTTCATATGCCATCAACACATTGCTCAGCTCCGTAGCATTCGACTTGAGGAATTTCCTTCGTGCCGGCACATTAAAGAACAGATTCTCCACTTTAAAGTTGCTTCCTTGTGGCGTTGCTACCGGTTCCTGCCCCAAAAAACGCGACCCCGAAATGTTTAGCAGTGTGCCCAATTCATCCTCCGCTCTTCGCGTGCGAAGTTCCACCTGAGCCACTGCTGCAATTGAAGGTAACGCCTCGCCCCGGAAGCCCATCGTGCGTAATGCGAATAAGTCGTCTGCCTGCCGTATTTTCGATGTTGCATGCCGTTCGAAAGCCAATCGGGCATCCGTGCCCGACATACCAACTCCATCATCTACCACCTGGATGGTTGTCCTTCCCGCATCAATCACCGACACATGGATATTTTTTGCCCCGGCATCGACAGCATTCTCCACCAGTTCCTTGACCACAGAGGCCGGTCGTTGAATCACCTCGCCTGCGGCAATCTGGTTAGCCACGCTATCTGGAAGGAGTTGTATGACATCACTCATTTTGAAGGGGTGTTATAGGTCGTTATTAAGATGTTATAGGATAGTTGAAGAGATTCTAAAAGGACATCACTGATAAAACAGGTAAGCCAGTAGTATGATCAAGGCGACCAGGGCTATCAGTTCCAGGGGTATCACCCGTTTTTGTTTTTCTTTCCCCTTGTCCATAGTGAAGTGGAGGCGGGAAGGTTTATTTATCTCCCCCGTTGTTCTGCCCTGATATATCATCTCGTGATGGAAGGGCCGTGGTTTTCGTACACGGAAAATACTCATTTGGCACTCCCTTCCGTCATTTCACGTCGTTTACCTCGCCAAATGAAGATATCATCCTTGTTGAGCGGTCGCACATAGTCATACCATCCGAATCCCGGCAGCCGGTCGCGCTTCGGCGGCACCTGTGTCAAGGGATACACCACCCCTTCCGAGGCATGCATCCATATTTTTTTCAATTTTCTTTTTTCCGAGAGATACATCCGCATGGTGTCCGTCTCATTGTAGATCATTGCAATGATTGAGCTGTCGTTGTCATCGACGGGATAATACACCATTTGCACATTACCTATTGCCTCATTAAGACGGAGTTGTCCCTTCTCGTCGAAGTAGGCATTCATTCGTTTCGATGCCACTTGGTTGTAGTGTTCATCGTCAAACATCAGTTCAATACTCAGAGCATTGCCCTCGACCCATGCCTCGCGGATAGTTGAGTCGTTCATAAACACCGTTATCTTGTCACCCAAAAGTTGTCGGTCGTCATTCCATACAATAGGATCACGCAACATCGTAAGTGAAGAGTCTTTAGAGCACACTACCATAGAGTCGCATACTGCCTGAACATCGATTCTATACGCGCGTACCTTATTATAACAATATACCTCACGGTACATCGAGTCAGTATCCATGTAAAATGTTTTCACCCTCATGGTGTCGGCATGCAGATACAAAGTGTCTTTCTGGGAATAGTCCATGAACACCGGATTGCGGGTAGCCAATCCTTCGCCCGTTGTCTCATCGTAGACAAAACTTCCCGCCCTCATGCTGTTATTATTTTTCTTATCCACATAGACAACATTTCCCACGCCTCGGCTTTTCTTTTTCTCGCTATCGTAGAAAAGGCTGTCGCCTGTGATCATCCTTTGTTGGTTTTCTATGGTCGAACGGTCGAACAGTTCCGTTTTATCACCTGCCATGTAATAATATCCGTTGGATGAGACAATCTGATAATTATCTTTTAGCGAATAGATAGTTGAACGGCTTACTATCTGTGCCCTTTCCAGTCGGGCATCGTAATAAAGCGTGTCGGTATGTATCTCATAGTCGGGACTTTTCAATACCACTCCATAATACACCACGGCATCGCGCGTATCAAGGTTATAGCGTCCCCAGTCGCCCACGAGGTCCACTTTCTTTTTTTTGTCGACAAGGTGTCCCCCCTCAGCGAAGTAGACGAAGTTGTACTTCCTGTCGTAATTGAGACTGTCGGTATATAAGATGGAGGTTTTTCTATGCACTACCACTACGTTTTTCCTGGCATAGACCATTTCAACCATCGGTCGTCCGTCGTAGAAAGCATAGTCGCTCTGCATGGACAGCGTATCACCCTGCACCATGCGCACATGTCCGAACGCCTCGAATGAATTATTGTTTTGATTGAAATAAGCGCTATCGCATGTCAGTCGTGTTCCCGTATGTCGGAAAGCCACATTTCCCTTTACAATCTGGACACCTGGTTTTTTCATCTCATCGTGACGCAGTTCATTGGAATGTTCCAAATAGATACGTTGGTCACCGCCCCGTTTCTGCGCCCACACTGTGATAGTGAAGAAACAGCACAGGGCTATCGCCAAGCATCTACGTGGCACTCTGTTATGAAATGCCCCAGCCGATGTCATTTCACCCAGCCTTCATATTCAAACTTGCAATCGCGGTATTGCTCATTCATCCTCACATAGGTGTTTTTCAGTTTTTCAGCCACCCAATCATGAAGAGCCTGTTCGCGTCGTTTGGCCAGCACCTCATCCTTCATCACCTGAAAATCCTCGGTGATGGTAGCACGGTGGCTTTCCGTCCGACTTTTCAATTTTACGATGGCGCACACCCTTTTACCCTTCGAGTTAATCATCTCGAACGATGGGGAAATCTCATCCACCTGCAAACGTTCCACCTGTCGTGCCACTTCCGTTGGCAGGTCCTGCATACGGAAACGCGAGGTACGCGTCTGCTCGGTAACATTGGCCATCAGTCCATGGTTTCTACGCGTGTCTTTGTCATCGGAGATATAGGTAGCAGCATTATCGAATGAGTATTTTCCCTCACGTATGTCATTTGCCACCGAGTCAAGTCTTTCCTTGGCCTGTGTGATAGCCTCCGAACTGATACGCGGCTTAAGCAGAATATGGCGCACATTAATACGGTCACCCCGTCGGTCAATGAGCTGAATAATGTGATATCCGAATTCCGTTTCAACTATTTTCGACACTTTCTTCGGGTCGGTGAGGTTGAATGCCACGCTGGCGAAGTCCGGGTCGAGTGCCGCACGCGGAGTATAGCCCAATTCACCGCCCTGCCGTGCAGAGCCATCCTCGGAATAGAGTCGCGCCAATGTGGCGAATGTTGTCTCTCCATTGTTTACACGGTCGGTGTATTCACGTAATTGGTTCTTCACGCGGTTTATCTCCTCTTGTGACACACGTGGTTCTGAGGTGATAATCTGCACCTCTACCATAGTAGGTATCATGGGCAGGCTGTCCTGCGGCATGTCTTTGAAATAGCTGCGAACCTCTGCCGGCGACACGTTGATATCACTCACCAGTTTCTGTCGCATTTTCTGTACCAACTCACGGTTTTTGAAGTCATCGTGCATCTCCTGTCGCATTTGCGTGATGCTCTGTTTGCGGTATTCCTCCAGTTTTTCGCGAGAGCCAATCATCTGAATCCAGTAATTCAGTTGCTCTTCGATACTTTGCGTTATTTCGCTCTCTGTCACCTCGATACTGTCAATGGCCGCCTGATGCAGGAAGAGTTTCTGCACAGCTATCTGTTCCGGTATCGTACAGTCAGGGTCACCATTCCACTTCAATCCTTCCTGTTCAGCTTGCAGTCGCATCATCTCAATGTCGGACTT
The DNA here is from genome assembly GCA_017548605.1 of Prevotella sp. Classification (GTDB taxonomy): domain Bacteria; phylum Bacteroidota; class Bacteroidia; order Bacteroidales; family Bacteroidaceae; genus Prevotella. The sequence goes on from JAFYZT010000018.1 coordinate 51,659, forward strand.
GAGTATAGCTTCGTCGCCTACGACCCATACCACCTCGTCGACAATATTATTGCTTGACTCCGGCCTGTTCACCCGTGTAGAATCATCGTCGACAGCCATCATTGTCCGTGCCGATTGTCGGGCATTAGTTGCCATAACAACCACGGTCATGATGGCAGCTGCCAAACCTGTCATTGTTCTCACTTTCATCATGTCATTTATTGATGGTTATTGACCGTTGCCAGCACCGCCTGGTTGATGACCACGGGATACCGTCTGCGGAGGTCGGCCACCCACTCACGTTCGAGTTGGTCTTGGTAGTCAGCAATAACCTGTCCTTTCACGTCAGTATAGTCTTTCGGAGCCTTGAGCACTTTTCCGAAGGTGGCATCATAGGGGAAATCGGGTGTCGGTGTCACCGTTGTAGCACGTCCGAACACCTCCTTGTCCACCAAGGCATTATCACCCGGTTTGAACAATCCCTTCTCCACGCGTATACGATGCACAGAGTCGGCATTAAACGTGGTGCGCAGTTTGTCTGCCCATTGGTCGAAGGGGATGTTCTTGACACATTTCTTAACTGCTTTAATATCTTTCTTGTCTCTCGCATGATAAGCGATACCCTTGAACCGGGGAGTCTCCCACTTATAATCTTTCTTGTGTTTTTGGAAATAAGCGGCAAGTGCCTTCTCATCTTTTGATGCCTTGTCCCACACGTTACGGTTGCTGATTTCATACAGCAACAATCCATCGTGGTATTCACGTATAAGATTACTCAGTTCGGAGTCCTGCGCAGTATACTGGTCAGTCATCTCTGCCAACACGCTGGCAGGTGTGGCTCCACCTCCGCGCTGTTGCGCCATATCTTCCAATTTATGGTCGATAATCCCCTCGCGCAACCCACGTCGGTCAATAAATGTAAGTATGTCGGTACGCAATGAATCGTATGAGAAGAATTTGCTCCTGTCTTTCATCAGCACGATATGGTAGCCGTAGGGACTGAGGAACGGGCGGCTCATCTGTCCTTTCTGCAAAGCATACGCCTCGCGTTCAAATTCCTGCACCAATTGTCCCGGTTGGCACCATGGCAGTTCGCCCCCGTTGAGTGCCGTGCTACGGTCGTCGGAATGCAGCTTGGCCATTTCTGCAAAGTCTGCCCCTTTTTGTATTGCTCCGTAGATAGAGTCTATGCGTACCTTGGCCTTGTCTTGTTCCGCCTTTGTAGCATTCTGGTTCACCATCAGCAGGATATGGGCCGGTTTAATCATTCCGCCAAGAGAGTCAACCTGTCGTTGGGTACGGTTGTAAATACGTCGGGCTTCTGCTTCCACGTCGGCATCAGTGATAACCATGGGTCGTATCTGTTGGTCGCGATACATAGCGAACTCAGACTGGAAAGCTTGTGTGGTATCAATGCCAGCGTCAATAGCCGCTGCTACTTTCAGCTTATAGTTAACGAACAAGTCGACATATTCTTTTACCGTCTTTTTGTCGATGACACCTTCTGAATTATTTTTGTTATACGAATATTCAAACTCCGACCGTGTTACAGGTACTCCGTTCACTGTCATGATAACAGGGTCGTCTTGTGCTTGGGCTGCAGAAGCGCATAAGAGCAATATGCCCAATAATTGTTTTATTCTCATTTTCTTATGTTTTATTATAGGAGTGAAGAGGAGAATTTATTCCGGACGGCTGTAGTTGGGAGCCTCGCTGGTGATGGCGATATCGTGAGGATGGCTTTCCAACACTCCGGCACTGGTAATACGTGTAAATTTGGCATGATGGAGCTGTTCGATATCGGCAGCGCCGCAATAACCCATTCCCGAACGCAGTCCGCCAGTCAGTTGATATATCACTTCCTGCACCGTTCCTTTGTAAGGCACTCTCCCGGCTATGCCCTCGGGCACCAATTTCTTGACGTCTTTTGTTCCTGACTGGAAATAGCGGTCTTTCGACCCGTTTTCCATGGCCTCCAGAGATCCCATGCCTCGATAGCTCTTGAATTTCCTTCCGTTGAAGATGATGGTATCGCCGGGACTTTCTTCCGTTCCGGCCACCAACGAGCCGACCATCACGGAACTTCCACCAGCAGCAATGGCCTTCACCACATCGCCGGAATAGCGCAATCCACCATCGGCTATCAACGGCACATCGGTATCGCGCAGCACGCTGTACACATCATAGACAGCACTCAGTTGCGGTACGCCCACACCAGCCACGACACGCGTGGTGCAAATAGAACCTGGTCCGATACCCACTTTAACAGCGTCAGCACCATTGTCTACCAACATTCGTGCAGCATCAGCGGTAGCCACATTGCCCACCACGATATCGACATCGGGGAACTGCCGTTTCGCCTCCACCAGTTTCTCTATCACCGACTTGGAGTGTCCGTGTGCCGTGTCGATGACGATAGCATCGGCACCAGCCTCCACCAGTGCTGCCATACGGTCGATAGTGTCGGCGGTAACACCCACTCCAGCGGCCACACGCAAGCGTCCTTTATCATCCTTGCAAGCCATCGGCTTGTCCTTGGCCTTGGTGATATCCTTATAGGTAATCAGTCCCACGAGACGGTTATCCTTATCCACTACGGGCAGTTTCTCTATCTTATGTTCTTGTAGTATTCTTGCCGCGGCGCTCAGGTCAGCCTGTTGGTGAGTTGTTACCAGATGGTCTTTTGTCATCACGTCGTCAATTTTCCTGTCAAGACGTTGTTCAAACCTCAGGTCCCTGTTTGTCACGATGCCTACAAGTTTGTTTTGTTCATCCACCACGGGAATACCACCGATATGATATTCCGCCATGAGGTTGAGGGCATCCTGCACGGTCTTTCCCTGGCGTATGGTCACCGGATCGTAAATCATACCGTTCTCTGCCCTTTTCACGATGGCTACCTGTCGTGCCTGCTCTTCGATAGACATGTTTTTATGAATCACACCTATTCCTCCCTCACGAGCGATGGCAATAGCCATGGCCGACTCCGTCACCGTATCCATGGCCGCGGTAACGAAAGGCACATTGAGAGGTATATGCCGTGAAAACATGGTTTTCAACTCTACTGTCTTTGGCAGTACTTGCGAATAAGCTGGGATTAAGAGGACATCGTCAAAAGTGAGACCGTCCATCACGATTCTATCTGCAACAAATGAAGACATAATGTAGTAAAAAATTTATTGCGTGCAAAATTAGCAATATTTTTTCAAAAGGAGAAAAGCCTAGCTAGCTTTTCTCCTTATTTAATTGTATTTAACTCCTAATTTGCCATTTCAGAGAGGAACTTCACTCTTACCAGCCGCACTTGGTCTTCATCAGCCTCGTCACCGAGCTCTTCCATTGCCGCAGCCAAGTCGTCAGTCTCACTTTCGGAGAAATAGTCGTAAATGTCATCGACAAGGTCATCGTCCATCTCTTCTTCGAGGAAGTAGTCGATATTGAGTTTCGTACCACTGTAAACGATGGTTTCAATGTTTTCAAGCAGCTGTTCGAAATCGAGGCCCAAGCTGGCGGCAATCTCATTCAAAGGAACTTGCCTATCGATGTTCTGAATAATCTTTACCTTGTCCATTGACCTCTTGGCCACTGTACGAACACGCAGTTCCTCGGGGCGAACAATCTCTTTCTCGTCACAATACCGTTTAATCAACTTGCAGAACTCCGTTCCATAGCGCTTAGCCTTTCCTGCTCCCACCCCTTGAATGTTCTGCAATTCCTCCAACGATATAGGATACATCGTGGCCATCTGTTCCAGGGACGGGTCTTGGAAGATTACGTAAGGAGGCACTTTCAGCTTTTTCGACATCTCCTTACGCAAATCACGAAGCATAGCATACAGCTCTGGATCAAGGGCACTGCCCAGACCTTCACCGCCCTCCTCCTCTTCATCATCGCTGAACTCTGCATCTTCGACAATGAGGAACGACTGCGGATTTTTCATGAAGCGTTTGCCCGCTGCTGTCAACTTGAGCAAGCCATAATTTTCCACATCTTTTTTGATATATCCCGCTATGAGCGCCTGCCGTATCACGGGGTTCCACAGTTTCTCATTTTCATCCTCTCCACTGCCGAACTCCTCCAGTTCATCATGATGGTGTGACACTATATCCTCGGTGGGACGTCCTTTCACGAAGTCGATGACATATTCGCTCCGGAAATTCTCCTTCAAGGCCGCCACAGCTTCAAGAACGATGAGCAGTATGTCACGCCCCTCTATTTTCTTCTTCGGGTGCAGACAGTTGTCGCAATTGCCACAGTTCTCCTTGTTATATTCCTCACCGAAATAGTGGAGCAACATCTTACGCCGGCACACCGATGACTCTGCATACGCCGCTGTTTCCTGCAACAATTGTCGTCCGATATCCTGTTCTGCAACCGGCTTGTTCTCCATGAATTTTTCCAGTTTCTGCAGGTCTTTATAGGCATAGAACGTAATACATTTGCCTTCACCACCATCGCGACCTGCCCGTCCTGTCTCCTGATAGTATCCTTCCAGACTTTTGGGTATGTCGTAATGGATGACAAAGCGCACATCCGGTTTGTCAATACCCATGCCGAAGGCGATGGTCGCCACGATAATGTCGATTCTCTCCATAAGAAAATCGTCCTGTGTGGTATTACGTGTAGCAGAGTCCAGACCAGCGTGATATGCCTTTGCCTTGATTTCGTTGGCCTCGAGCACTGCCGCCAACTCTTCTACCTTTTTTCTTGAGAGACAATAGATGATGCCACTCTTGCCGGGATTCTGTTTAACAAACTTAATAATTTGCTTGTCTATCTCCTTCGTTTTCGGTCGCACCTCATAGTATAGGTTCTGTCTGTTGAAAGAACTTTTGAACTCTTTTGCATCAACAATACCAAGACTTTTCTTAATGTCAGAGCGCACTTTGTCCGTCGCCGTGGCCGTCAACGCGATGACAGGTGCCACGCCGATACGTTGTATGGTAGGTCGTATATTCCGGTATTCAGGTCGGAAGTCATGTCCCCATTCCGAGATGCAATGGGCTTCGTCAACGGCATAGAACGATATCTTCACGCTTTTCAGGAACTCCACGTTATCGTCTTTGTTCAGTGATTCCGGAGCAACATAAAGCAGTTTGGTCTTTCCTGCCATGATGTCAGCTTTCACCTGATCGATAGCAGCCTTATTAAGAGAAGAATTGAGATAATGTGCCATGCCCTCCTCCTCGCTCATGCCGTTAATAACATCCACTTGGTTTTTCATCAAGGCGATGAGCGGCGAGATGACGATTGCCGTCCCGTCCATGATAAGCGATGGCAACTGATAACACAACGACTTACCTCCGCCCGTAGGCATGAGCACGAATGTGTCATTCCCTGCGAGCACATTGCGGATGATAGCCTCTTGGTCACCCTTGAACTTATCAAAGCCAAAATGGCGTTTTAGTTGTTCGGTTAGATTAACATCGGTTGTCATATTCAGAATGGGGTTATCCGTGGTAATTAGATTTGAAAGGGGCACCTTATGGCCCCATTTCATTATTACGCGAAGTGAGCATCTTGCAGCTGTTCGCGCACATAATCAGCACTGACCGAGAATTTTTTCACTTTTTGCGATGGCTTTTCAAACATCGCATCGAGCATCACCCTTTCGACGATGGAACGCAGTCCACGTGCTCCCAGTTTATATTCCATGGCCTTGTCGACGATATAGTCGAGAGCGTCATCATCGAATTTCAGCGTGATACCATCCATCTCGAACAGTTTCTGGTATTGTTTGATAATGGAGTTCTTCGGTTCTATGAGGATACGCTGCAGTGCATCGCGGTCTAACGGGTTCAGGTGAGTGAGCACCGGCAGTCGTCCGATGATTTCCGGTATGAGTCCGAAAGATTTCAAGTCTTGTGGCAGGATATATTTCATCATATCCTCCTTGTCGATATTCCTCACGTTCTGCACCGAATTGTATCCCACTACATGCGTGTTGAGACGCTGTGCTATTTTGCGTTCTATGCCGTCAAAAGCACCACCGCAGATGAACAAGATGTTACGTGTGTCAACATGGATATATTCCTGGTCAGGATGTTTCCTACCACCTTGTGGCGGCACATTGACCATGGTGCCCTCGAGCAGTTTGAGCAGCCCCTGCTGCACACCCTCGCCACTCACATCACGAGTAATTGACGGGTTGTCGCTCTTGCGTGCTATCTTATCTATCTCATCGATGAACACAATGCCTCGTTCTGCAGCCTTAACGTTGTAGTCGGCTACTTGGAGTAGGCGTGAGAGAATACTCTCCACATCCTCGCCTACATAACCCGCTTCAGTGAACACTGTGGCGTCAACGATGGTGAACGGCACCTTCAGCAGTTTAGCGATAGTACGTGCGAGAAGCGTCTTCCCCGTTCCCGTACTACCCACCATGATGATATTGCTCTTTTCTATCTCCACCCCGTCATTGTCCACCTTCTGGCCGAGGCGTTTATAGTGATTATACACCGCCACCGATAGGTGACGTTTTGCATCTTCCTGTCCTATGACATATTGATCGAGATGGGCCTTTATTTCCTTCGGCTTGAGCAAGTTTTTCACAGCGAAGTCTTCATCCTTGAAATTGTCGCCCTGTCCGAGCACACCCGACGTCTTGACAATGTCGTATGCCCGTTGAACGCAGTCTTCGCAGATAAAGCCATTGATACCCGAGATGATGAGTTTCACCTCGCGTTCGCCCCGTCCGCAGAAATTACATACCTTCTTCATTTCTCTTTCTTGCGGATGAGCACCTCATCAACCATTCCATATTCCTTCGCCTCCTGAGCTGTCATCCAATAGTTACGGTCGGAGTCCTGCCATACCTTGTCGTAGGGCGTGTGCGAGTGGTCGGAGATGATGGTATAGAGTTCTTTTTTATATTTCTGTATCTCCTTAGCCTCTATTTCGATATCGGAAGCCTGTCCTTGCACGCCACCGAGTGGTTGGTGAATCATCACACGACTGTGTGTGAGAGCCGACCGTTTACCTTCCGTTCCCGCCACGAGCAGTACAGCCGCCATTGATGCCGCCATGCCCGTACATATCGTAGCCACATCGCTGGAGATGAACTGCATGGTGTCATAGATACCCAGTCCCGCCGTCACGCTTCCACCTGGAGAGTTGATATAAATAGATATATCTTTTCCGCTATCCACGCTGTCGAGGTATAGCAGCTGCGCCTGAAGGGTGTTGGCCGTATAATCATCGATTTGAGTACCGAGGAATATGATGCGGTCCATCATCAGTCGGGAGAACACATCCATCTGCGTCACGTTCAGCTGACGTTCCTCCAGAATATATGGGTTCAGATACTGCGCCTGTGCGCTTATCACATCATCGAGCACCATTCCATTGATACCAAGGTGCCTGGTTGCATATTTTCTGAAATCGTTCATAGTTTTAAAACATGAATAAAAAAGAGGTTGTCGCCTCTTTTGCAGTCCTTGATAGTACAAAGATACACAAAAAAGTCGACAACCAAATAGAAATTTACTTTTTTTTGGAAAAAAAAGGTTTATTGAGCGTTTTGTTCCCTAATCATCTTATTGAATTCGTCGAGCGACACCTCTTTGATGTTCATCTTCACCATGTCTTTGAGGGCTTGGGTGAGTTTGCGGTCGATAGTACGGTCAAGCAATCCGTCGACGTTCTCCCGTTTCTTGAGCATGTCGTCAGCATAATTCTCTATATACTCATCGGGTATATTGTTCATGCCATATTGAGCGAATTGCTGGCGGGCAGCCTCCTTGGCTGTTTCTTTCACGTCCTCGTCAGCCACCTTGATGCCGCTCTGTGCCACCAATTGTTCCTTAATGAGGTGCCACTTCAGTTCGCGGATGCTGCCTGCAAAATTTTTCTCCACGTAGTCGTCACCCTTGTCCTTGTTATTGGTTTTCATCACGCGCTTGAGCAGTTCCTCGGGGAAGGTAAGCTCGCCTACTTTCTCCTCAGCGTACTTGCGTACGTTAAGCAGGAACTGGTAGTCCGTCTCGCCTTGCAACTGTGCCTGAATACCCTCCGCCACTTTCTGACGAAATTCCTTCTCGTCTTTGACAGCACCTTCACCAAATACTCGGTCAAACAATTCCTTGTTGACGGAAGCCTTCACATAACGGCTGATTTCTGTGATTTGGAAACTGAAATCAGAGGTCAGTTCGGCCACCTCCTCTTTCTTGAGTTTCAGCAGTGCGGCAATCTCTGCATCATTGTCGGGATATGCCTTTTTGGGATTGAAAGTGATGATGTCGCCCAAACGAGCACCATCGAACAGCGTTTTCTGTCCTTCCACCTTAATATACTGTGGCAGCAGTGAGGCACTGTCGACGGTGATACCACCCTCCAACGTATTGCCGTCGGCATCAAGCTGACGCAGGTCACCCTTGAGCATGTCGCGCTGATCAGCATCGAACTCTTCCACCTTGTCATAGTGTCCATGCTGCGAGGCATACATGTCCACTTGACGGTCGATAAGTTCATCGTCCACCTTGACGGAAATATAGTCCACCTTGTCTTTATTGGTCAGTTCGATGGAGAATTCTGGAGCCACGGCGATGTCGAACATGAACGTATAGGGAGTTTCTTTCTCCATGTCCACCGGAACCTGTTTGTCAGAAGGCATCGGTTCGCCAAGCATCTGTATATTGTTCTCACGAATATATTTATACATCTCCTCGCCGAGCAGTCGATTGATTTCATCAACCTTCACCGAGGTACCCGCCTGTTTACGTATCATGCCCATAGGCACTTGTCCTGGACGGAAACCGGGCACGTTGGCTCTTTTGCGATATTCCTTGAGTTTTTTCTCTACTTGTTCCTTGTAGTCGGATTCTTCGACGGTCATGGTCAGCAGACCATTGATTTTGTCGGGATTCTCAAATGAAATTTTCATCTTATCTTCTTAACTGTTTTGTTGTATGTATTCGTTTGGGGGTGCAAAATTACGAATAATTGGCGTAATCACCTAATATATACGTCGAAAAATTTGTTTTTTTAACCCTCTTCCTCTGCGGCTTCGCGGGCGCGTCGTTCCTCGTCAATGCGGCTGAAGTCTTTCTTGCGGAACACAAAACTGGTACCAAGGTATTTCTCGCGGACGATGTTGTTCTCTGCCAGTTCTTCGGGCTTGCCTTGAAAGAGGATGCGACCCTCAAAGAGCAGATAGGAACGGTCGGTGATGGTCAAAGTCTCCTGCACATTATGGTCTGTGATGAGAATGCCGATATTACGGTATTTCAGTTTCCATACGATATACTGAATATCCTCGACAGCGATGGGGTCAACGCCGGCAAATGGTTCATCAAGCATAATGAACTTCGGATCAATAGCCAGACAGCGTGCTATCTCCGTGCGTCGCCGCTCACCGCCCGACAACTGGTCACCCTTGTTCTTGCGCACTTTGTTCAGTCGGAACTCCGCCAACAGACTCTCCAGTTTATCGTTGCGTTGTTTCCTGTTCAGGTCGGTCATCTCAAGTACCGCCATGATATTGTCCTCAACGCTCATTTTCCGGAACACGCTGGCCTCCTGCGGCAGGTAGCCGATGCCCGCTCTAGCCCGTTTATATACAGGATAGTCGGTAATGTCGTTGCCGTTAATGTATATATGTCCTGCATTGGGCACAATCAGGCCCGTGGTCATATAGAACGATGTAGTCTTTCCCGCCCCGTTTGGACCGAGCAGTCCGACGATCTCCCCTTGTCGTACATGGATGGACACATCATTGACAACGGTACGCTTTCCATAGCGTTTCACCAGACCTTCCGTCCTTAACACTTGTTCTTCACTCACCATGTGTTCGTCCGCGACTATAACCTTTTCGTTCGTTTCGTTCATCTTGCCAATTTTTCCGCAAAGATAGTGCAAGTTGAGAGAAGTACAAAACAAATAACGATGTTTTTGATTTTACTATCGAGCCGTAACCTATCTTCATGGCTGAAAGCCGATAAATGAGTGAAAATGGCGCAATTAACGTCAAAGGTTGAGAAAAACCATGCATGTCATCGTGTTTTTTCTCTTTTTTCATTACTTTTGCAACACTAATAAAGAGTCATACAGATGATAAGGCATCTACGTTCCTTAGGACAATACATCATTCTGATGGGCAAGACCTTTTCCCGTCCGGAGCGTTTGCGCATGTTTCTCAAGAAATATGTGAAGGAGATGGCATCGTTAGGAGTTGACTCCATCGGCATCGTGCTGCTTATCTCCTTTTTCATCGGTGCTGTGATATGCATACAGATGAAACTGAACATCCAGAGTCCGTGGATGCCGAAGTTCGTCACCGGGTACACCACTCGTGAGATCATGCTTTTGGAGTTTTCTTCCTCCATCATGTGTCTGATTCTTGCCGGAAAAGTAGGTTCGAACATCGCCTCGGAGCTGGGTACCATGCGTGTGACCCAGCAAATCGATGCTTTGGAAATCATGGGTGTGAACTCTGCCAGTTACCTGATATTGCCCAAAATTCTCGGTATGGTCACCATCATGCCCTTCCTTGTTATTTTTAGTGCTGCCATGGGTATTATTGGAGCCTATGCCACCGCTTATGTGGGACATGTGCTAAGTGCCGACGACCTGACCATCGGTTTACAACACGATTTCAATCCCTGGTTTGTTTGGATGAGTATCATCAAGAGCATATTCTTCGCGTTCATCATCTCCAGCGTATCATCGTTTCACGGTTACCGTGTGGAAGGCGGCTCAGTAGAAGTGGGTAAGGCCAGCACCAATGCCGTGGTATCGAGCAGTGTGCTCATTCTCTTCAGCGACGTGTTCCTCACACAATTGCTGTCGTGAAAAGAGGCAAGCAATAAAGAGCAAGAAAACAGCATAGAGAACACTAAATACTCATCCATAAACGCTAAACAGCATTTTCAGCACCATGATAGAAGTTAATCATCTATACAAGTCATTCGACGACAAAGAGGTGTTGCATGACATCTGCGCCCGTTTCGAAAACGGCAAGACCAATCTGATTATTGGTCAAAGTGGTTCGGGCAAGACCGTGCTGATGAAGAACATCGTAGGTCTGCTTGACCCCACCAGTGGCGAAGTGCTTTACGACAACAGGAATTTCGTGAACATGAGCAAGCGTGAGAAAATCAAGCTACGTCGTGAGATGGGTATGATTTTCCAGGGTGCAGCACTTTTCGACTCGCTTACGGTTTTGGAGAACGTGATGTTTCCCCTTGACATGTTCTCGACCATGAACTACCGCGAGAGAGTAAAGAGAGCACGGGAATGTCTCGATCGCGTCAATCTTATTGAGGCCCAACAGAAATATCCCGGTGAGATTTCCGGCGGTATGCAGAAACGTGTGGCCATCGCCCGTGCCATTGCCCTTAACCCCCAATACCTGTTCTGTGACGAGCCCAATTCGGGACTTGACCCTAAGACCTCGTTGGTCATCGACGAATTGCTAAGCAGTATCACCAAGGAATACAATACCACTACCATCATCAATACACATGATATGAATTCCGTCATGGGCATTGGTGAAAACATCATCTTCATCTATAAAGGGCATAAAGAATGGGAAGGGAACAAAGACGACGTCATATCGTCGAACAATAAACGGCTTAACGACCTTGTCTTCGCTTCCGACCTATTCAAGAAAGTGAAGGAAGTGGAAGGTTCGGGAGTTCGGGAATTCGGAAATTTGGGAGTATAGGAGTTCAGGCAATAGCCTGCAGGGTTACCTGCTTTCTACTTACACCCTACTAATCTAACACTTACAATTTATCTCATATACCACAGTCCACGGCGACGAACCATGGGCACGAGTACCTGTTCTTTTGTTCCATCGCCATATTCAAACGACATGAACACCTCAGCCACCGTGCTGTCAGCTTCGCTTCGCTGAGCGGACACTGATCGCAGACCACCATGCTCCTTGTGCTGTCGTTCAGCAAACATGGCTGCGTTCCCCCGCAATTCCGCCTTGTAGGCATCTGGCAACTGTGCATAGCCGTCCATGCCTTCTACAAACGAAGTCACGTCGCCAGAGAGCAGATAGCCAAAATAAAGTTCCGCCGTTCGTGCAGCCAAGTCCGTCTTTTCCTGCTTTTCCGAGCAGGAAACAACCGCGCAAGCCAAAACAAGGGCGGCCATGACTATACGATACGACCGGAACATTTTATTTCTGACGTACAAAGACATTGATAGGACAACCCGTCATGTTCCAGTTCTCTCTAATTTTGTTTTCGAGGAAACGCCGATATGGCTCTTTCACATATTGGGGCAGGTTGGCATAAAATACAAATGAAGGAATCTGCGTATCGGGCAACTGCGCACAATACTTGATTTTGATGTACTTTCCCTTTATGGATGGTGGAGGGTAAGCCTCTATCAGCGGGAGCATCACCTCGTTGAGTTTCGCCGTGCCCACCTTGGCTTTACGGTTTATATACACCTGCTTGGCCGTTTCCAGCACTTTGAAGATACGCTGTTTGGTCAAAGCCGAGGCAAAGATAATGGGGAAGTCGACAAAGGGAGCCATCCTTTTGCGTATGGCTTGTTCAAATGTCTGGATGGCCACCTGCGATTTATCTTCCACCAAATCCCATTTGTTGACGACCACCACTAACGATTTATTGTTACGCTGTATCACCTGGAAGATATTCATATCCTGCGCTTCGATGCCACGTGTGGCATCGAGCATGAGGATGCACACGTCAGAATTCTCAATCGCCCTGATGCTGCGCATTACCGAATAGAACTCCAGGTCTTCCGTCACCTTATTTTTGCGCCTTATGCCCGCCGTATCGACCAGGTAGAAGTCGAAACCGAACTTATCATAGCGGGTATAGATGCTGTCACGTGTGGTACCTGCTATCTCAGTCACGATGTTGCGGTCTTCACCGATGAAAGCATTGATGATGCTCGATTTGCCGGCATTGGGTCTGCCCACGACGGCAAAACGCGGTATACCCTCTTCCAGCATCTCATTGGTGCCGGGCTTGAGTTTTTTAAGAATTTCATCAAGGAGGTCACCCGTGCCGCTGCCAGTGGCTGAGCTGATGCACCAAGGATCACCCAATCCCAATTTATAGAACTCTGCCGCCTCATATTGCTGTTCGTTATTGTCAACCTTGTTCACCACCAGCATGACCGGCAGTTTTGTTTTACGTAAGATCTGTGCCACGTCAGCATCCAAATCGGTCAGTCCCGACATGACATCGACGAGGAACAGCACCAAGTCAGCCTCTTCAGTAGCAATGATTACTTGTTTGCGTATCTCCTCCTCAAAGACATCATCGGAGTTAACCACCCATCCGCCAGTATCGACCACGGAGAATTCACGTCCGTTCCACTCACACTTGCCATACTGGCGATCACGCGTGGTGCCCGCCTCGTCGCTCACAATGGCCCTACGAGTCTTCGTGAGTCTGTTGAAGAGTGTCGATTTGCCCACATTGGGGCGTCCTACTATAGCTACTAAATTTCCCATGTTGTTTCTTTATCTAACCTCAAACATCATTATATCCGAACTGGTCGAGTTCTCGTTGTGAACTGCGCCAGTCCTTGTCCACCTTCACATACGCCTCGAGGAATATTTTCTTTCCGAAAAAGCGTTCCAGCGACTTGCGCGCCTCGGTGCTTACCTTCTTCAGAGCCACGCCCTGATGTCCAATGATGATACCCTTCTGCGAATCGCGTTCCACAAAGATGATGGCCCGTATTCGGATGTGTTTGTCATCTTCCTTGAACTCCTCCACTTTCACCTCTACCGAATATGGTATCTCCTTGTCGTAGTAAAGAAGTATTTTTTCGCGTATGATTTCGCTCACGAAGAAGCGTGCCGGTTTATCTGTCCACTGTTCCTTGTCGAAATAAGGCGGTGAATCGGGCAGCAGCTCATGGATACGTTTGAGGAGCATGTCGATGCCGAACTTGTTTTTCGCCGATATGGGCAGTATCTCCGCTGCCGGCAACAGCCCATGCCACGTCTCAACCAGCTGTCCCAGTTTTTCCTGATTTGTCTGGTCTATTTTATTGATGAGCAGCAGTACGGGAATACTCATCTTTCGCACCTTCTCCAGAAAGTCCACATTTTTGTCGGGGCTCTCCACCACGTCAGTAACATAAAGCAGAACGTCGGCATCAGCCAAGGCCGATTCCGAGAATGCCCTCATCGACTCTTGCAGTTTATAGTTAGGCTTGAGCACGCCCGGCGTATCGGAGAACACTATCTGCATATCGGGAGTGTTAACGATACCCATGATGCGGTGGCGTGTGGTCTGTGCCTTGAAGGTGGCAATGGATATACGTTCGCCCACCAGTTGATTCATGAGCGTTGATTTTCCCACGTTGGGATTACCCACTATATTAACGAATCCTGCTTTGTGCATAGTATTTAGGAGTTCGGAAGTTTAGGAGTTTAGGAGTTTGGACAATAGTTCGGTACTTCTCTTGCCTCTTGCTCCTTGCCCCTTATAGTAAAAAAACGCATTCTTGCGATGAGTAAGGATGCGTTTTTGTTCGTTGTTGCTTTATTTTGCTTGAGCCGTTACCGTCTGACCATCGTATCCCCATTTCAGGTATAACGCGCCATGTACGAATCCAGCTCCAAAAGCAGTGAAAATCATGTTATCGCCTTTGCGCAACCTGCTCTCATAGTCCCACAACGCCAAAGGAATGGTTCCCGCACTCGTGTTACCATAATGCTCGATATTGACAATGACCTTCTCCATGGGTATCTCCAGTCGTTTAGCCACCGCCTCGATGATGCGCATATTGGCCTGGTGAGGTACTACCCAATCGATATTGTCCTTGTTCAGCCCGTTACGTTCGGCTATCAACACGCTGTCGTCGCTCATGTTTGTCACCGCATAGCGGAACACCGTTCTTCCCTCCTGATAAAGGTAATGCAAACGATGATCCACGGTGAAGTGCGATGCTGGGCATACCGACCCACCAGCCTTCAGATGTAGGAACGGTAATCCTTTTCCATCAGTTCGGAAATGGGAATCCATGAGTCCCACCTCTTCTTCCGTTGCTTCGACGAGCACTGCTCCGGCTCCATCACCGAAGAGTGGGCATGTAGCCCTGTCCTTGTAATCAACCATCGACGACATTTTATCGGCGCCGATGATGATGACACGGTTGTATCGTCCCGATTCAATCATACACGACACAGTGTCGAGCGTATAGATGAATCCGCAGCATGCAGCCCAGAGGTCGAAGGCATGAGCATTTTTCAGTCCCAGTTTTCCCAGCACGATGGATGCCGTGGACGGGAACTGGTAGTCTGCTGATGAGGTGGTCACTATCAGCGCGTCGATGCTGTCGGGGTCGACGCCTGTTTTCTTGAGCAGTTGCTTGGCGGCCTTGCGTGCCATATAGGATGTGCCCAGTCCCTCTTCTGTAAGGATGCGACGTTCCTTGATGCCCACGCGAGTCATTATCCACTCGTCGTTGGTTTCTACCATGCGCGACAATTCCTCATTGTTGAGAACATAGTCGGGCACATAGCCTCCTACGCCTGTGATGACCGCTCTTCGCTTACCCATTATTCCACTTCGGCCTTAACGATAGCCACCTTGCCGCGATAATAACCACATGTCGGGCATACTGTATGATATACATAGTAAGCGCCACAGTTGGGGCATACTGCGAGTGTGGGAGCCACGGCCTTGTCGTGTGTTCTTCTCTTAAGTGTACGAGTCTTAGACTGTCTTCTTTTAGGATGTGCCATTTTTTGTTAATCGTTTATTGTTGTTCTTAATTTTTCCAAATCTTTCCAGCGGGGATCGACATCACTGTCTTCTGAGTTTTTTTCGTGGCTAGCCAACACCTCGAGCATCGCCGGGTTACATTCCCCCTCAGGATGAACATGTTGTATGGGTATAGCCAGTTCCACCATTTCGTAGATGAACCATGATAAATCGACCATGCGCAGTGTCTCATCGACCACCAGCACATCGTCGCTATCGTTGGTTGGTTCTCCCCTTTTCACCACCAAGTGGCTGTCTGTCGTGACAGGTTGCAACATATCATCAAGGCAGCGGTCACACGGCAGTGTTACCGTTCCCTCCACATGTATATTGAAATCATAACAGCCCGAGCCTTTGGTCGCCTCGATGGTTGCCACCATATTTCCCTTGTGTGCAGGACGTTCTCCCTGTGCTGCCATAGCCGTAAAGAAAACGTCTCCCACCTCAAAAGAAAAGCGGTGAACTTTCTCGTTCAACCCCTCGAGATCTACCTGTATGATTTGCAAACCACACATACGGGCTGCAAAATTACAACTTTTTTCCGAGATAGCGCAATTTATCCCGTTTTTTTTGCAAAAATTACTTCTCCAGTTCGATGCGGAAAGTAGTACCCTTGCCGAGTTCCGAGTTTTTCACGAATATCTTGCCATGGTGGTATTCCTCAACGATACGTTTGGCCAACGACAAGCCCAGACCCCATCCTCGTTTCTTGGTCGTAAAACCTGGTCTGAATACGTTGGAGACGTCTTTTTTACGAATGCCTTTGCCCGTGTCACTAACCTCAATGATAGCTTTTTGCGCATTCTCCTCCACATGAAGAGTGATGCGTCCTCCCTCAGCCCCCATGGCATCGACAGCGTTTTTCGACAGGTTTTCAATCACCCACTCGAACAGCGAAGCATTGATAGGAACAATGATGTCCTCATCGGGAAAGTCCTTCACCATCTCGACCTTCTTTGATGTACGTCGGTCCATATAGTCGATTACATGATCCATCACCTCGTTGAGGCTCGACGGGACCGGCTCCGGCAGCGACCCAATCTTGCTGAAACGGTCAGCGA
The DNA here is from genome assembly GCA_017548605.1 of Prevotella sp. Taxonomy (GTDB): domain Bacteria; phylum Bacteroidota; class Bacteroidia; order Bacteroidales; family Bacteroidaceae; genus Prevotella. The sequence continues at coordinate 68,406 of JAFYZT010000018.1, forward strand.
TTAGTTGTAGTCGTTTCACGTCTTTGTCCATCTCCGGCAGTAACTCATCGTCAGGATATGTTTCCTTGAGCACCTCTGTCCACGCCATCAGACTGGATATAGGTGTTCCCAATTGGTGAGCAGTCTCTTTTGACAAACCCACCCAAACCTTGTTCTGTTCCGCCCTTTTCGACGTGAGCAGAGCGAAGATAGCGATAACCACGAATATCATCACGATACCCAGCTGCACATAAGGCCACATGCTCAGCCGTTTAATCATCACCGAATCATCGTAACACACATATTGTGTTCCCTCAGGCGTGTCACCAGTAATAGTAATGAACTGTTCGTTTGCTTTCATCCTCTTTCCCAGGACAGACAGATAGGCCATACTATCCTCATAGTTAGCCCCTTCTACCTTCACATTTCTGAATATCAAGGCATTGTTTTCATTGTCGAGCACCACTACAGGAATGGTATTGTTTTCATCTATCACCTTGAGCACCAGTCCAAGGTCAGTATTTTCGTCAGCTTGGTTAAGTGTGTGCATCGCTTCTGCCCACACACCCATCTTGTTACGTTCCTCTTCGGAGAGGTCACGCACCAAATATTGCGACACCACCAGCGACGCCACCGCTATGATGATGGCCGCCAAGACGAGCAGAATCTTTACCTGCCGTATTCTATCGGTCCATTGCATACAGCAATAACGTAAAAGAAGAGGAAATATTGTGACTAATACCCACCCCTGCCCTCAAAGGGAATAGTGGAGGTATAGAGGTTATAGTAACTATAGCGGCTATAGTGACTATAGATGCTATAGATGCTATAGAGACTATAGCGGCTTCAGCCAGGAAAAACCCCAAAAACGAAGGAAGCGCACCCGTGAAGGATGCGCTTCCTCTATGAAAAAGGGGGCGGCTACCTACTCTCCCGCATTGCATTGCAGTACCATCGGCGCAAGCGGGCTTAACTTCTCTGTTCGGGATGGGAAGAGGTGGGACCCCGCCGCGATAACCACCCGGTATGGGGGACACGTCGCGAG
>JAFYZT010000019.1 GCA_017548605.1 Prevotella sp.
CGATGTGCCGTGGAAGGGTGCAGCGAGGCTGTCACCGTAGGCGAAGGGGTAGCGCAGCAGTGTCTCGGGCATGGTGTATCGTATGAGCCACTGGTTGTTCTCCGTACCGGGGGAGAGGAGGGTGTCGCCGCGCAGCAGGGTGTAGCGGCGTGTGCGCCGCGCCACAGCCATGAGCGTGTCGGTGGTGTCGGAGGGCAGCAGATGCTCCACTTTCAGTTTGCTGCCCAGGTCGCGCAGGTCGGAGAAATCCCACAAGCGTCCTCGTCCTGCCTCCCCTACGTCGGGTGGCGCGACGAGCACCATATGTAGCAAGTCGCCCTCTCGCGGCGCGTTGGCCGGAGAGGTGAGAACCTGAGTAAAAGACTTTAAGGGAAAACATATACTCCCAAATATGAGGATAACAATTGTTTTTCTGCTCTTCATCTTTATCATTTTATAAAAGTTTCGCAATCGTCCAACTAATAAAAAGTGAAGGATTCAAGAAGGATATGCATAGGTATGCGATAAAGCCAAAAGGGTTACCTTGTCATGTTGGGGTGCTGGTCGTTTGATCGTGCTGGTGGGTTTCTACAGTCCGCAGGTGCGGTGCAGTTGTTCAAAGTTCTGTTCCCAGATGTCGAGAAGGCTGTCCACATCGTCGGGTTCAGCCCAATCGGTGACATGTAGCACGAAGTCGCCCGTAATCTCGTTTTTCGTCATGCGCAGTTCGAGGATGGCCTCGGGGTTCACCTCATCCTCCCACATCAGGCGGATAGCCTCGCCCTTCACCATATCGATGATATGTGCCTCGCGTATCTCATGACTGCCATTGGGGTCTCCCCACATGAAACGGAACCCTTCCGGTGTTTCGTTAACCTCGTCGGCTATCCATTTCGACAGCCCCCCTTCTGTACTGATAACCTTCCAGATAATGTTCGCCGATTTGGAATGCAGATTCTTCTCAATATATATACGTTCCTTATTCATGCCAAAAGACGTTTAGTTATTTTGTTTGGCGCAAAAATAGCAAAAAAAAAGATGTTTTGCAAAAAAATAGGCAAATATTTTTGGCTATTCAGAAATAAGCATTACCTTTGCACCCGCTTAAGAGCGATGGCGGGATAGCTCAGCTGGTTAGAGCGCATGATTCATAATCATGAGGTCCCCAGTTCAATCCTGGGTCCCGCTACTGGGGTAGTGAAGAAGGCGTCGACGGTAACACGTCGGCGCCTTCGTTCATTTTTATTTCTTTTTCAGGTCACGTCATTGATAATGTAGATGCCGGGAGTGAGGGCTCTCGCATTTTCCAGTTTGTCTGTGATCTTGACGCTGAAGACGTTGTAAACGGCTTGGCTGGATTTGTCTAAAGATGATTCTGGAAGACAAACGCTATCGGTTACACTTGTGACGGGGCGAACAGAATTACCGAGGGCCCAGTTCAATCCTGGGTCCCGCTACACGGAATCACAACGAGTTACAGAGATGTAACTCGTTTTTCTTTTGCATACCGTTTTTTGCGCAACAGATAATCTTCTGAATTGGTTTCCAAAACACCCCCTTTCATCCTTTATTTCCCCGTTTTCGCGGATTATCCCGAGCCTTTCTTGCTTATCGAGGATGGAATCATTATCTTTGCAAAGAAAAAACATCAAACCATTTACATCATGAAAAGAATAGCCACCCTATTGCTGTTATTGCTCGCACTGAGCATCAGCACTGACGCACTTGCACAGAGCAAGCGTCGCACAACCCGTCGTACGACAACAACCGCAAGCACCCCAGAAAGCAAGATCCTGGGTAAGCACCCCATCTCGTTGCAGTGGATCTCCTGGGATTATTTCGGCACCGTAGAGGTGAAGAAGGAACGCGACGGACGGTTGCACTGCGTGGGAGCACAACGCAGTCGCGAGAACGATGACTATGTGACCGTCGACGGCTACATCAAGATGGAGAGCAACCTGAAATTCTATTTCACCGGAACTATCATCACCAAAGTCTACCACATCAACAATGGTCAGCCTTGTGTTCGCGAAGGCACATTCGAATTCCTCTCCACCCAAGGCCGCCAATACTGGCGCCTCCAACAGATGGACAACCCCTGTGATGAGGCCTGCGACTACGTGGACATCTATTTCAGGAAAATGAGGTGAGCAGAAGCATGCTCCGTCATTACAACTATATGAAAGGTGAGGTGTGCTAGAAGCATACCTCACCTTATTCTCTTGATGGCTCCTATCCGACAATTACCATCGGACTAGGGTATTAGCTTTTAACTTCAGAACGGCCAAAGCCGCAATAACTTCATAACTTCAAAAACTTGAAATAAAGATCTCATTTCTTTTTCAGGTCAACCACCAAGCGACCTATCCAGATGCCGTGCTTTCCCTGATGGTCAACGGGCACCTGCTGTCCGTCGAGGTTGGTCACGTAGTACACTTTGTCGGCGTAGGTATGGGAATGTCCCCCTAAAACGAGGTCGACACCTCGTGTCTTCGCAAACACCTCCTGATCGTTGGGGCCATTAGTGCTGTCCCATCCGATGTGGGAGAGGCAGATGACCATGTCGCATTTCATCTTCCCTTTGAGGAGCGACACCATCTCCTGTGTCTTTGCCACAGGGTCGAGGTAGGTAAGACCCTGACAGTTAGCTTTCTCCACTAGTCCGTCCATCATAGGCGAGAGGGCGAACACCCCAATTTTCACCCCGTTGCGTTTGATGATGAGGTATGGTTTGACCAGTCCTTCGAGCACTGTTCCCTTGACATCGTAATTTGAGCAGACGATGGGGAAATTGGCCATGCGGAAGAGCCGCGCCATGTTGTCGAGGCCATAGTCGAACTCATGATTGCCGATGGTGGCTGCGTCATAGCCCATGCGGTTCATGAGTCCCACCTCCACATCGCCCTGGAACACGGTATAATAGGACGACCCTTGTGAGAAGTCGCCGCAGTCGAAGAGCAACAAGTCGGGGTTCTGCTGACGCTGTTGCCGCAACATCTCTATCCGTCGGAGGAAGCCACCCCGTCCTGCCACGGTGGTATCCTTGAGGTTGGGGTTCAGTGGATAGACACAGCTATGCGTGTCGCTGGTGTGCAGGATAACCAGTTGTTTGTCCTGTGCGAACGCTCCAGCATTCAGTGTGAGGAGCGCGAAAAGGAATATTATCTTTTTCATGGCATCATTGTTCTATGGTGATACGTCCATCGGTGGCAGCTTCCACCGCCTTGCCTTGTGCTTGCATTTCCTGGAAGTAGCGCATGATGAGTTCACGCGTGAGGTCTTTCTGCTCTTCTGGCAACTTGACGTCAGTTCCCGCCTTGAATGCCGTCATTTTGTCGTTGCCATGCGACAGGTAGTCGATGGTGGCGATACGGTAGGAGCGCTGTGGGTCCACCGGTTCGCCCTTGACGGTGACGGAGCGCAGTTTGTTATCGGCCGTGATAACCATTCGTACCTCTCGGCTCAGTCCCTCACCACCGCGTGCCGCTATCTGCTGCATCAGTTCTGTCACCTTATCACCTGTGAGTGTGAGGAAAGCTATTCTGTTCTCGAATGGTGCCACGTCAACCACGTCGCCGATGGTGACATTGCCGGCAGGCAGTGCCGCCCTGATACCCCCGATGTTATACACAGCAAAGTCGGGTCGCTCACCGTAGTATTGTCCCGCCCATACGAGGATGTCGGGCAGAAGGTTGGACAGGGGACTCTCCGGCCGGAATACATCAAAATAGTCGGCTGTACGTCCTACTACGGGACTCATCTGCTCGTCAACCTGCGCCTTGAAGGGAGCCATGAACGTTGCCACTTCGCTGTTGGCTGTCACGGCAGCATCGTAACGGCTGTCAACCATCGTACGTGAGCGGCTGATGGAAGACACCTGATAATGTGTGGTACACGACAAGAGGCAGCATACCGCCGCTACCACACTGAAATATAAAGATTGTTTTCTCATAGATAGAATGAAGATAATTAAGATATGCCGTATGTCATTGAGTTTTTATCTCTTACGAAGATGATGCAAAGATATGGAAAAAAGAGTAAAAAGAGAAGAAAAAAGAGGATTTTTTTTGCAGGTTCGGAAAAAAGGAGTACCTTTGCACCCGCTTTCGGCGTAATCGCTGACAGGAAGACGAGTAGCCTTGTTATGTTGCGCTGGACGATAATAACAAATTTAATTATAAGCACAATGGATTTAATTAAAGTTGCTGAAGAAGCATTTGCAACCGGCAAGAAGTTCCCGGAGTTCAAGTCCGGCGATACTGTAACTGTCGCTTACAAAATTATCGAAGGTTCGAAAGAGCGTATCCAGCTCTACCGTGGTGTGGTGATTCGCATCAGCGGTCATGGTGAGAAGAGACGTTTCACCGTGCGCAAGATGTCGGGCACCGTGGGTGTTGAGCGTATTTTCCCCATCGAGTCGCCGAACATCGACTCCATCGAGGTGAACAAGGTAGGTAAGGTGCGTCGCGCCAAGTTGTACTACCTGCGCAAGCTCACCGGTAAGAAAGCTCGTATCAAGGAGAAGAGAACCGCTGTCAAGACCGACAAATAAAGAGATTCAAAAGAGAGGCTCATGCGCATGGGTCTCTTTTTTGTTAACACACCTAATACCCACCCCGGCCCTCCCGAAGGGAGGGTGCTAAAAGACACCAAGTGAACACTCAACATTCAACACTCAACATTCAACACTCAACATTCAATCAGAATTATGAAAGAACTGACACTCAAATACGGATGCAATCCGAACCAGAAGCCCTCGCGTGTGTATATGGAAGAGGGCGAGTTACCCATCGAAGTGCTGAATGGCCGTCCCGGCTATATCAACCTGCTCGACGCGCTGAACAGCTGGCAGCTGGTGAGCGAACTAAAGCGTGCCACAGGTCTTCCCGCCGCCGCCTCGTTCAAGCATGTGTCGCCCGCTGGTGCCGCAGTAGGCCTGCCCCTCGACGACACGCTCAAACACATCTATTTCACCGGTGACATCGATGTGAACGCCTCGCCGCTGGCTTGTGCCTACGCCCGTGCCCGTGGTGCCGACCGCATGAGTTCTTACGGCGACTTTGTGGCACTGAGCGATGAGTGCGATGCCACAACGGCCCTGCTGCTCAAGCCTGAGGTGAGCGACGGCGTAATAGCCCCGGCGTTCAGCGAGGAGGCCCTGACCATCCTTCGCGAGAAGCGCAAGGGTACGTATAACGTCATCCGCATTGACCCCACTTACCGTCCCGCACCCATCGAGCGTAAGCAGGTGTTCGGTATCACCTTCGAGCAGGGGCGCAACGAAATAGCCCTTGACGACCCATCCCTCTTCGAAAACATCCCCACGAAAAACAAGACGTTCAGCGATGCTGCCAAGCGCGACCTGATGATTGCGCTCATCACGTTGAAATATACACAGAGTAATTCGGTGTGCTATGTGAAGGACGGTCAGGCTATCGGCATCGGTGCCGGACAGCAGAGCCGCATCCACTGCACCCGTCTGGCAGGTAACAAGGCCGACATCTGGTGGCTGCGCCAACATCCCAAGGTAATGAACCTTCCTTTCATTGACAAGATTCGCCGTGCCGACCGTGACAACACCATCGACATCTATATCGGTGACGAGTGCGACGACGTGCTGGCCGAGGGTGCATGGCAGCAGTTCTTCACCGAGCGTCCCGAGCCTCTCACAGCTGAGGAGAAACGCGCGTGGATAGCAAAGAACAGCGACGTGGCCCTGGGCAGCGATGCTTTCTTCCCCTTCGGCGACAACATCGAGCGTGCCCACAAGAGTGGTGTGCGTTATATAGCACAGGCTGGCGGCAGCGTACGCGACGACCATGTCATCGCCACCTGCGATAAGTATGATATTGCCATGACCTTCACCGGTGTGCGTCTGTTCCATCACTAATACCCCATCCCATGGACATCGACGAGATTATCAGTGGCGGCGGTATGGTGTTCCGCGGCGCACCGCGCGAAGACACCGGCAGTGGCAAGGTGAAGACCAAAGCCAAGAAAAAGAAATATATTACGGGTGCCCATGGCAGCGGCAGCGCACGGCAGAAAGCCAAATACCGCACTCAACGGGCAAAGAGGCATAAGTAATACCCACCCCTACCCTCCCAAAGCAATACCCACCCCATACCCTCCCAAAGGGAGGGAGGATGAAATAACACCCACCCATACCCTCCCAAAGGGAGGGAGCAGAAATGGCAGAATCTACGTTTTGACGAGATTCTGCCATTTTTATAATCGCTTTTTTGGCAGAATGTGGGAATTTTCGGGAATCCATCAATTACAGACAAGATAATGGATATTGAGAAAAAGAGTTTTTTTCTTTGGTGTATGGATGATTTTCCATAATTTTGCAGTCGATGGAAGAAAAGAAACGTTCACCAATTATCAATCTGTTGAAGATTGCGCTGCCCTTGTTGTTGGGCGGTGCCATCCTCTATTGGATGTATCGTGACTTCGACTTCCGCCGTTTGCAGCATGTGCTCTGGCATGAGATGGACTGGACGTGGATGCTGCTGTCATTGCCTTTCGGTATCCTGGCACAGGTGTTCCGCGGTCTGCGTTGGAAGCAGACGCTGGAGCCCATGGGTGAGCATCCCCGCACCTCGGTGAGCATCAATGCCATCTTCCTGAGCTATGCTTCCAGCCTGGTGATACCACGTGTGGGCGAGTTCCTGCGTTGCGGTGTGCTGAAGCGCTACGACGGTGTGTCGTTCCCCAAAGCCTTGGGCACCGTGGTCACCGAACGTGCCGTCGATACGTTGGTAATGTTGCTGGCAACCGCTATCGCCGTACTGTCGCAGATGCCCGTGTTCGTCGATTTCTTCAGTCGCACCGGCACTCGTCTCGACCAGTTCTTCGGACAGTTCACCACCGCCGGTTATGTAGTGACCTTTATCTGCGGAACCGCCGCCGTGTTGCTGATATGGATACTGTTGCGCAAGTTCACCATATATAATAAGGTAAAAGATGTGTTTCGCCACCTCTGGCAGGGCGTGGTATCGCTGCGTCACGTGGACAACGGATGGCTATATATCGTCTATACCTTGGGCATCTGGCTGAGCTACTTCATCCATTTCTACCTCACCTTCTTCTGTTTCGAGCAGACAGCACATCTGAGTATCGACTGCGCCCTGGTATCGTTTGTGGTGGGTAGCATCGCCGTGATTGTGCCCACGCCCAACGGAGCCGGTCCGTGGCATTTTGCTGTGAAGACCATGCTCATTCTCTATGGCGTGGAGAGCAATGCCGCCCTATTCTTCGTTCTCATCGTGCATACGATACAGACTGTGCTCGTCATCTTGCTGGGCATCTGGGCCAGTGCAGCACTGGCAATGAAAGCCCCCACCCCATCCCTCCCCGAGGAGAAAGCATAAACTCATTAACTTACAAACTCATAAACTATGAATGACATTAGAAATCTGAAACCTGAACGAGTGTGGCGTAATTTCTATGCGCTGACACAAGTGCCCCGTCCCTCCGGACATCTTGAGCAAGTACAGCAGTTCTTGCTCGATTTCGCCAAGAAAGTCGGCGTGGAAGCCTTCAAGGACCCCGCAGGCAACATCGTGATGCGCAAGCCCGCCACACCGGGCATGGAGAACCGCAAGCCCGTGATAATACAAGGTCACATGGACATGGTGCCCCAGAAGACCAAGGAGAGTAAGCATAACTTCGAGACCGACCCCATAAAGACATGGATTGACGGCGACTGGGTGAAAGCTAAAGGCACTACGCTGGGAGCCGACGACGGTCTGGGTATCGCTGCTATCATGGCCGTGATGGAAGCCAAAGACCTGAAGCACGGTCCCATCGAAGGTCTGTGTACCGCCGATGAAGAGACAGGTATGTTCGGTGCCAACGACCTACCCGCCGGTGAACTGAAGGGTGAGATACTGCTTAACCTCGACACCGAGGATGAGGGTGAGATGATTATTGGCAGTGCCGGTGGCATCGACATCACCGCGACATTGGAATACAAAGAAGCCGAAACCGACACCGAGGATGCCGCCGTGAAGGTGACGTTGAAAGGGTTGAAGGGCGGTCACAGCGGTCTGGAAATTGGAGAAGGTCGTGCCAACGCCAACAAGCTCATGGCTCGTTTCCTGCGCTCAGCCATCAGTGAGTGCTCCGCCCGTCTGGCCAGCTGGAACGGTGGCAACATGCGTAACGCCATCCCCTTCGAGTGCGAGGCCGTGGTCACGTTGCCCAAAGACAATGTCGAAGCATTAAAAGACTTGGTAGCTGACTGGAAAGAACAGTTTGCCGACGACTATAAAGGTATCGAGAGCGGCATCGAATTCTTTGCCGAGGATGTGGCAACGCCTACTACAGAGGTGCCCGTAGAGATACAGGACAACCTACTCAATGCCATCTATGCCTGCCACGACGGCGTTATCCGTTATATCCCCAGTATTCCCAACATTGTGGAGACCTCGTCGAACCTCGCCATTGTGAACATCGGCGACGGCAAGGCAACGGTGAAGATTCTTGCCCGCAGTGCCTCGGAAAGCATGAAAGATTACATTACCGAGACCATCGAGAGCTGTTTCAACATGGCTGGCATGAAGGTGACATTGAGCGGCGGCTACGGCGGTTGGAACCCCAATACCGATAGTGAGATAGTGAAGGTGATGGCGAAGATATACAAAGACCTCTTCGACCAAGATGCCAAAGTGCAGGTAGTACACGCCGGACTGGAGTGCAGCATCATCCTGGGCAAATACCCCGGTTTGGACATCTGCTCATTCGGTCCCACCCTCCGTTCGCCGCATACTGCCAATGAACGTGCTTATATCCCCAGTGTACCCAAATACTGGGACTTCCTGGTAAAGACATTGGAGGAAATTCCTGAGAAGTAGGATTTAAGGAGTTAGAAGAAGTTAGGAGGAGTTAAGCCAAATGCCAGAGGAGCAAATAGCAGTTTGGTTTACAAATGGGAAGGTAAGGCTTTACTTCATAACTTCTTAACATCATAGCAAAAAATGCCGTCGGAAAGAAAAAAAATACTCTCCGACGGCGTTTTTTCATTTTCTTTTTTTATTTTTGCAGCCGAAAACCCATTTTTACAAATCTATGGACGATTATCACCCGGAAAATCAGAAGATGTAAAGATCCGCGGACAACACATTTGCTTGTCCCCGGCTCAACACGACTTTTTTAGGAGGTCAAGCAAATGAAGACTTATTGGAACACGAACAACGGGCTCACCAAGCTCAATGAGTGGGAACCCAACTGTTGGATACAGGTAACCTGTCCAACCGAGGAAGACCAGCACGAACTGGAGGAGCGTTTCTCCATTCCCGACTATTTCATGTCTGACATCAGCGATACCGACGAGCGTGCGCGTTATGAGTACGACGACGGTTGGATGCTCACCATCCTGCGTATTCCCTACGTGAAGGAAATACGTTCGCGCACACCCTACACCACCGTGCCTCTAGGTATCATCCACAAGCGCGATGTGACCATCACGGTGTGTTATTACGAGACCAACATGATGATTGATTTCGTGAGTTACCAGCAGAAACGCGGTGAGGGATTTACCGACTATGTCGATATGATTTTCCGCCTCTTCCTCTCCTCTGCCGTATGGTACTTGAAGCGTCTGAAGCAAATCAATGCCTTGATAGACCGTGCCAAGCGCAACCTTGACCACGATATCAACAACGAGTCACTTATCGGCCTGTCACGTCTGCAAGACTCACTGACCTATTTCGTTACTTCCATCCGTGGAAACGAGAACCTGTTGGCCAAACTGAAATTCAAGTTGCAGGTGGATGAGTTGGATGCCGACCTCATCGAGGACGTGAACATCGAGATGAGTCAGGCCCGTGAAACTGCCAACATCTACAGCGACATTCTCGAGTCGACCATGGACACCTATTCGAGCATCATCAACAATAACATGAACACGGTGATGCGTACCTTGACCTCTGTGTCCATCCTCATGATGTTCCCAACACTTATCGCCTCACTCTTTGGTATGAACTTGGTGAATGGTATGGAGACCAGTCCCTTCGGTTTCATCATCGCCTTGGTCATTTCCGTCGTCGTGTCGGGCGTATTCTGGTGGGTGTTCAGAAGAAGAAGGCTGATATAATTCCTTACAACTTTTACACGAATTGCCACCAATACCCATGAATTCTTACGAACGATTTGGGTAATTCTGGTAATACCCCAAAAGGATACAAATAACCCACTCAGCACCCTCCCTTTGGGAGGGACGGGGTGGGTCTTTTCATATCCCTTTGAGAGGACCAGAGTAGGTTTCTTTATTGTTTTTTGAAAAAAAATGTAGTTTTTTAGGCTGTTTCGTTTTTTTTTCGTATGTTTGCAGTTTGAAAGTGTAAGCGCGGAGGATGTGAATATCCTTTCCTTTCTTACCTAATGACTTGAAACGCAACCCTAACCAAAACGTCAAACGATGGACTCTCAAGACAACACCCTGATTCAGGGTACCCCAGAAGAATTGAAAAAGGTGGAAGAAACCGCCCAGGTGGAACAACAAGCAGCACCCGTGGAGGAAGCCCCGGTGGAAGAACCTGCACCCGTGGAGGAAGCCCCGGTGGAAGAACCTGCACCCGTGGAGGAAGCTCCGGCGGAAGAACCTGCACCCGTGGAGGAAGCTCCGGCGGAAGAACCTGCACCCGTGGAGGAAGCTCCGGCGGAAGAACCTGCACCCGTGGAGGAAGCCCCGGTGGAAGAGCCTGCACCCGTGGAGGAAGCCCCGGTGGAAGAGCCTGCACCCGTGGAGGAAGCTCCGGCGGAAGAACCTGCACCCGTGGAGGAAGCTCCGGTGGAAGAACCTGCACCCGTGGAGGAAGCCCCGGCGGAAGAACCTGCACCCGTGGAGGAAGCTCCGGTGGAGGAACCTGCTCCCGCAGAGGAAGCTCCGGTGGAGGAAGCTCCGGCTGAAGAACCTGCCGAGGAAACACAGCGTAAAGTGTATACCACCAAGGCTGAGGTGTTGGAACGTGTGAAAGAGATTGCCCACGGCGACGAGACCCCATCGAAAGACGAAGTGGACCTGTTGAAGACCGTTTTCTACAAACTGCATAAGGCAGAGCGCGATGCACAGTTGAAGGAATACCTTGACAATGGCGGTGATGTCGAACAGTATGTCGTTCATCCCGACCCGGAAGAGGAGACTTTCAAGGCCGAAATGGTGCTCATCCGCGAGAAACGCAACAAGGCCTTCCAGGAGATGGAGAAAGAGAAAGAAGAGAACCTTCAGAAGAAATTGGCCATCATCGAGCGCATCAAGAGCATGGCCACCTCACCTGAGGAAGCCAACAAGTCGTTCCAAGAGTTTAAGAAACTGCAGCAGGAATGGAAAGAGATCAAGGCCGTTCCCATGGAGCGTGCCAACGAGCTGTGGCGTAACTACCAACATAATGTAGAGCAGTTCTATGACTTGCTGAAGCTCAACAGCGAGGCGCGTGAATACGATTTCAAGAAGAATCTGGAAATCAAGACCCGTCTGTGCGAAGCCGCCGAACGACTGGCCGACGAGCCCGATGTCATCAGTGCCTTCCATCAGCTGCAGGAGCTACACCAGCAGTACCGTGAGACGGGACCTGTGAGCAAGGACCTCCGCGAAGAGGTATGGACCCGTTTCAAGGCCGCCTCGACAGTGGTGAACAAACGCCACCAACAGCACTTCGAAGAGTTACGTTCGAAGGAAGAGGACAACCTCGCCAAGAAGACCGAGCTATGCGAGAAGGTGGAAGCCATCGCCAAGGAAGAGAATAAGGGAGCTGCCGACTGGGAGCGTCACACCCGTGAGATTATCGCCTTACAGGCAGAGTGGAAGACCATCGGTTTCGCCCCGCAGAAGATGAACGTGAAAATCTTCGAGCGTTTCCGTGCCGCATGTGACGATTTCTTCGGTAGGAAGACCCAATTCTTCCGCGACATGAAGTCGCAGTTTGCTGAAAATGCAGAGAAGAAACGCGCCCTTGTGGAACAGGCCAAAGCTCTGCAGGACAGCACTGAATGGAAGTCAACGAGCGACAAACTTATCGCCCTGCAGAAGGAATGGAAGACCATCGGCATGGTGCCCAAGAAACTGGGTGACCAGCTGTGGAACGAGTTCCTGGGTGCTTGCAACAAGTTCTTCGAGGCCCGCAACGCCGCAAATGCCGGTACACGCAACGAGGAGCGTGAGAACCTGGCGAAGAAACGTGATGTCATTGCCCGTCTGAAAGCCTTGGCCGAAGAGGGTGGCGACGATATGCAGGACAAAGTGCATGAACTGGTGGCAGAATACAATGCCGTGGGTCATGTACCCTATCGCGACAAGGACAAGGTGTACAAGGAGTACCACGATGTGCTCGACGTGCTTTACAAAGAGCATAATGTCATTGTGAACCGCCGTCGCCTGGAGAATTTCCGCAATAACCTGAAAAACGTGGCCGAGAAAGGTGCTAACGCCCTCGACGGCGAGCGCGCCCGGTTGATGCGCCGCTACGAGACGCTGAAGCAGGAGATACAGACCTACGAGAACAACATCGGTTTCCTGAGCGTGTCGAGTAAGAAAGGCAACAGCCTCATCGACGAGATGAACCGCAAAGTGGACAAGCTGAAGGACGACCTGAAGCTGGTGTACGACAAGATTAAGGCCATCGACGAGGAGAACGCCGAGAAGGACGTTGAGAAAACAGAAGAGGCGTAATATGCTTATCGCCATCTACCTTAACAACACGGACATCGCCTTATAGGGCGAGTCCGTGTTGTTGTTATATTCCGAACATCATCACGAACGAGAGAATAACATGAAACACTTATTTGCTTTTCTACTATTGAGCATGCTGTGCACCATTGGCGTTGCCCAGCCGGTAAGGGAAACACCAATTAAAAACCCGATGCTGTGGGCTGACGTGCCCGACCCTGATGTCATCCGCGTGGGTGATACGTTTTATCTGGTCAGTACCACCATGCACCTGATGCCAGGTGCACCCGTCATGGCATCGAAGGACCTGAAAAACTGGGAGACCGTAGGCTATATCTTCGACAAGCTGACCGACTCGCCGAAGTACGACCTCGCTTTCTCATTGCCGCTCGACCAGCAACAGGGCGAGGGCGTAGGCACCGTCTATGGTCGCGGACAGTGGGCCACGTCGCTGAAGTACCACGACGGTAAGTTCTGGGCACTGTTGGCACCCAATGAGATGAGTGCCATGGGCGACACCTATATTTTCACTGCACCGAAGGCCGAGGGACCGTGGACCATCCACTCACGCCTACGCCACTTCCACGATGCCACACTGTTCTTCGACGATGATGGCACGCCTTATGTGTTTTTCGGAACGGGTGAGATGTGCCAACTGACACGCGACCTGAAGAACGTCGTCGAGGGCAGTCTGCGCCATTATTTCCAGCGTGAGGATGAGGAGCGCGGCCTGTTGGAAGGTACCCGTGTCATCAAGCACCACGGCACCTACTATGCCATGCTCATCAGCCAGTCGTATGGCAACGGTCTCCATCGTCGTGAGGTGTGTTACCGCACGAAGGACCTGAACGGCACATGGGAGAAGAATGTCATCTTAGAGAGCGACTTCGGCGGTTTCTACTACCTGGCACAGGGCACCATCGTCGACACCGAAGAAGGCGACTGGTACGGCATCATGTTCCAGGATCGTGGCGGTGTGGGCCGCGTGCTGACACTATCGCCCGTCCGTTGGATTGACGGCTGGCCGATGCTGGGCGACGAGAACTATAAGGTGCCCGACATCATGCGTCCCTACAAGAGCGGTCAACCCGCCAAAGGCATTGTCCTGCCCGATGATTTCGACGGCCCGAAGCTGGGCCTGCACTGGCAGTGGAACCACAACCCCGTGGACAAGGCATGGAGCCTGACGGAGCGACCAGGATTCCTGCGACTGAAGACAAGCCGCGTGGTGCCAAACCTCTACCTAGCACCCAATACGCTGACACAACGCACGGAAGGACCAACATGCAGCGGCTACATCTGCATGGACTTGTCAAAGATGAATGATGGCGACTGTGCCGGATTCAGCGCTTTCAACGGCGACAGCGGAGTACTGACCATCAAGAAGAACGGCAAGAAATACACGCTGGAGATGAGCGAACAGAAAGTGAGCCTGACCGAACGTGAGAAGGCCGTGACGAAAGTGGAAGAGAAGGTTGTTGAAGCCGTCGACCTCACCAAGCTGCTCAGCTCCAAACAGCCGAAAATATGGCTGCGTATCGACGGTGATTTCCGTCCCGGTGAGCGTGGTGGACGTGACGCTGCCAACTTCTTCTACAGCCTCGATGGTGAGCAGTGGACACAAATTGGCACGAAGGACTACCGCATGATTTTTGACTATCGTCGTTTCTTCATGGGCTCGAAATTCGCCATCTTCAACTATGCCACGAAGAAGGTCGGCGGCTATGTCGATGTAGATTATTTCAAGTACCACTGTGACGAGAAATAATGAGTTGAAAGAATACCCCCGGCCCTCTCAAAAGAAGGGTGCATAAGATAACAAAAGAAGCGCTTCATGTGAAGCGCTTCTTTTGTCGTTGGGATACTCGGACAACAAATAGGTAAAATGAACGAAATTCTAATGAATCCATTATTATCATAAATATCAGATATATAGACGATTATATAACTATATAATTTTAGTTCGATTTTATGTAATCACGCCAATTTTTAGAATATCACGCCAAAAATACGCCAAAAAGTTTGGTTCGATTCCTTTTTTTTATTTACCTTTGCAAATAAGTTTTTTACAATATTATTACCTCAACAAAGAACAAGTTTGGAGTGATGTCTCTCATCATTTTCATCATCATTTTAGATATTGGTCGTTATGGCACAAATAGAACTGAGATTATCAAACAAGATGCAAAAGGAAACGGAAATGAGTGAAGTGCTCATCCGTTTCTATCAAGGTACGAAGTTTAATACAAGAGCAAAAAGCGGTATCTTTGTCTCTCCACAATTCTTTGAATACTACATTGACAGAGATAAAACAGAGAAATTGGGGGTGAAGATTCCGGGACATATTACTACAGCAACCTCGGAAAAGGCAAAGAGGCTTCACTATGTTTTACGCCAAAGTGGAACAGTCGTTGTTTTACAACGACTTGAAACTCCCGATGTCAAGTATCACAGAGAGCAATTGGCAAAACTGAATGAATTGAAGAAGTTGATTGTAGAGTCTTACGAATCCAATAGAGATAAGATAATGTCGAGTGATTGGCTCCAGTTGATTGTTGACAAATACCATGACCCCACTAAATATGAGATTAAACCAGAAAACAAAGGTTCCTTTTTTGAACTTGTGGAGGAATATATTGAAAAGCGTCAGTTGGCAGATTCCCACGCTCGTGTTTTTCGGGTATTGTCAAGAGCAATTGCAAGATTCCAAGGATTTGTCAGGTCTACAGATAAAGACAAGAGCGATTATGAGTTTGACATTGACAAAGTAACACGTGATGACATAGAAAGACTGACATCTTATCTTCGAAACGAAAAGAAACTGTCTGAGGATTATCCCAAGTTATTTAAAAAACTTATCAATGATTATCCTGCTGCTGTCAAAAAAGGACACAACCGTCTTGAGGAGCGAGGTGAGAACACGATTATCAAAATGCGCACCAGGTTGAAATCGCTCTTCCTTTTCTTCTACGAAGAGGGGCTGACCACCAACAGGCCATTTGATGGCGTAAAGATTGGAACGGCAAAGGTGGGGACACCATATTACATTACAATAGATGAACGCAACAAAATAGCCGAAACCAATCTTGAAGAAAAATGGAAGACGATGGATGAGGATTTCAAGAAAAAATGCAAGATGCCTATTCAAACGCTGATTACATGTAGGGACATTTTCGTTTTCCAATGTTTGATAGGTTGTAGAGTCAGTGATTTGATAAAACTCACTCCAGAGCACATAAACAATGGTATTCTTGTATATACACCACACAAGACCAAAGACGAAGGAGATGAGTCCATTCAAGCTCGTGTTCCATTACATGCCAAAGCCCAAGAACTAATAAAGAAATACAAGGGTGTTGATAAGATGGGAAGACTATTCCCATTTATTACAGCTCAGAAATACAATGATGCCATCAAGGCGATTTTTACTATGGCAGGAGTGACGCGCAACGTAGAAGTACGCAACCCTCTTACTGGCGAAAATGAAATACGCCCAATCAATGAAATCGCTTCAAGTCATCTTGCACGTCGCACTTTCGTTGGAAATGCATATTTCAAAGTTAGTGATCCAAATCTGATTGGAAAAATGTCTGGTCATGTTGATGGATCCAAGGCTTTCAAGCGATATCGTAAAATCGAGGATGAAACATTGAAGAATGTGATTGACATGATAGGATAAAAAACAATGTTATAGATAATATTGGTTTTTTTTGTGTAACTTTGCAGACTATGACGAAAGAAGAATTATTGAAGCGTATAAGCGGTGTTGAGTGGGAGGACTTTGAATGCAAAGAAGCCCTTGACGAACTGCCAAAGAATGTCTGGGACTCTGTAAGTGCTTTCAGTAATACTGCAGGTGGATGGGTGGTGCTTGGCATCAAGGAAACAAAGAAGAAAACAGGTAGTGTCTTTACTGTAACAGGTGTCAACAATCCTGAGAAGATGGAACAGGACTTTATCAGCACTCTCCGGTCAAAGACGAAATTCAACACCGTCATCTTCTTCAAAGTACAGATGTATGATATTGACGGCCACAAGGTGTTGGCCTTTTGGATTCCGTCTTCGAGCATTAAGCCTGTCTATTTCAACAACAACATACAAAACACATTCATCCGTTGCGGAAGTGGGGACCAGCGTGCAACAGATGGTGAGATTGCGGCCATACAGCGTGATCAGGCGTTCGGCAGCCGTTCTGAGATAGAAGTCCCAAGAACAAGCATGGACGACTTGAATAGAGGTTCACTTGATACGTTTAGAAGGAGAATGCGCCAGTTCAATGAAAGTTCTCCCTATAATGAACTCCCAGATGACATGTTCTGTAGAAAGACTGGCATCACCTCTAACGGTTGTCTGACCTACGGCGGGTTGCTCATGTTTGGCAAGGGCGATGTGGTGAAGGAACATGTGCGCAACTTTTGGATAGACTATATTGAGATTCCGGGCACATCATACGCAGATGCAGAAGAGCGATACACATTCAGGATGCAAGAGCAGGAGAACATTTGGGAATCCTATCAAGCCATTTATCAGAGACTAAGATTGTATGTTGACAATCCATTCACTGCTGGGCCAGATGGATTTTCCCCTGACGACAACTCGCAATTGTACTGTCTTCGTGAGGGTCTTGTCAACTTTTGCGCCCACGCCGATTATTTCAGTCCCATGCATCCGACGATACGCAAATTCGACGACCGTATTGAGTTTCAGAACCCTGGGAGTTTCATTGTTGGTATCGATGTGGTGAAAACCAAGAACGCATCGTTCCCTCGCAATCCGACCATCATCAATCTGTTCCGATATGTCAAACTTTCCGAAAGTGCGGGCTATGGTATAGACAAGATTCTTCGATGGGAAAAACTGACAAAACAAGCTGTGGATTTCGAGACAAGCATCTTGTATTCCACCATAACATATCACTTACCTAAAAGTAATACGAAAAGTAGTACGAAAAGTAATACGAAAAGTAGCACGAAAAATGAAAAGACCATTATTTCTGCCATTCGCTCTAACCCAACACTTTCCATAACAGATATGTGTCCTATAACTGGGTTGTCACGGAGTGGTGTTCAGAAAATTATTATAAGATTAAGGCAACAGGGTGTTCTTCGAAGAGTCGGCCCTGCTAAAGGTGGCTATTGGGAAATCATCGAGTAAGAAATGGCAGCAGTATGACATACAAGAGCCTCTGGAAGAAGGACCGCCCCCTTTGCTTCGACTATGAGATGGTCTGTGAGAAGTATGACATCAACCTTGATTCCGTGACGGAAGAGGCTACTGACGACAAGAAGCCTCAGAAGGAGCCGGAAGTACTCCCGTTCTGAAACAATGGCGAAGGACAGCCGTCAATGAATGGCTGTCCTTTTTTCTTTGCTTTCAAAAAAACAAAAATCCGAAAAAGGCGTGTGGCATTTGTGGCATCGTGTGGCATCGCTGATAATCAGCGAGATAGAGCACAAATTCGTTGTGGCAACAATGTGGCATCGTGTGGCATTCTTCCGATTACCCATAGTTGTTGTGGCATGATTGTGTCATTCTATCTATGATTATAAGAGAAGGATAAATCTATTGTCTCTGATTTTCAGTCAATTATAGTTTTTGCCACAGATGCCATAAATGCCACAGGGGTAATATACGAAATAATTTTTTTGCTGAGGGTGGTTTCGTATTTTACTATGCCAACAGATAACCTAGGATTGGTGTTGCTAGAAAAGCGATATCGAATCATGTTTCTTCCCTGGTGGTCAGTCCGTCCCCATAAACCATATTAAAATCTCCGTCCCCGCGATTCATATCATCGTCGTCATTATCATCCTCGCAGCCTGCAACTCCGTCCCGTGATTAAAAAACAACTATGAAGAATGAGAACTCATAATTCAAACTCTATTTTTGCTGTTGTTCAACTGTAAGGCAATTCAGAATCGCAGGGACAGGTTTGATTCTTCTGCTCACACGGGAGCTGGCATCCATGCCCACTTCCAATGCCTAACACACCTGATGAAGGGTAATTTTCCATAGGCTATGACGCTCTACTTTTTATAATGCTTTGGTTTTTAGAAATTTACAGTTTATCCTTATTTGCTTATTTTCCATAGGAAACTGATACAACTATCGAAAAAACAACGTAACTTTGCAACCGAGAATTATTCATTATGCATTCGAAGTCAATATACATATTTATTATAGGCATTCTGATGATTGCTTGTGGTCCGTCTCATAAGGAGGCAGATTCACAGACGGCAAAAAGTTGTCTGGAGGAGGCAGAGACAGCTTTGAACAACGACAGCATCCGCTTGGGTGAGACCTTGCTTCGGAAAACCATCCATCTGGCAGAAGCGTCTGAGGATTGGCACACCTGTTATATCGCATACCAGCGGTTGGCGGAATCATTGTCGCAGAGCAATCCGGAGGAGGCATTGAGACAAATGATGAAAGCCCTGACCATTTACGAGCAGCATCCTGACGATGAGCGAAACCATGTCATTCTGATGGATTATGCCGGTACATACGCAGCACAAGTGGCTTTCATTAAAGAGGGAACCTTCGATGAAGCACTCGGGTTCATCAACAAAGCATACGCCATAGCTGAGAAAAACCAGATGACCGACCTGATGTGCCAGACGCTCACCAGTCTTGCGAACATAGCATGGGCAAAAGAAGACTATCGTCTAGCTGTCGACCATGCCCGTCATGCGGAAACCATGGCAACAGACCACCTGCGACCTGGTACGTTACAGGTTCTCGCTCGCAGT
This sequence comes from Prevotella sp., assembly GCA_017548605.1. Taxonomy (GTDB): domain Bacteria; phylum Bacteroidota; class Bacteroidia; order Bacteroidales; family Bacteroidaceae; genus Prevotella. The sequence continues at coordinate 19,399 of JAFYZT010000019.1, forward strand.
TATCTCAGCCTCAACATGCTCGATTCGGCAGAAACGGTCTATCGACAGATTGAGCCTGGAGAAGATGTCCATATGGCATACATCGTCCAGAGCAGCCTTGCCAAGATTGCACTTCGACGGATGAATGCCAAACAGGTGGAAGACGATATTGAGGAAGCCTTTGAGCAAATAGAAGACTTCTATTACAATGCATTAGAACAGAAGGATTTGTACTACCAGGAGACGCTGAGACAGGAAAAGGCGAATCAGCAACTTGAATACCGCAACCAGTTATATGCCCGTACCCTTCTGATTGTCATCATTGCAGCAGCAATCATCATCCTCGTGGTTGTTATGGCTCTCCGGTATCGCATCCGCATGATTCATCGTCAGCGGGAATACGAGCAATCGAAATTGGAAAACGAACTGTTTATGCAGGAACAGGAGAAGCATCGACTCCAGCAGGAGGCAGAACATCAGAAGACCCAACTGCACCAAGCTAACGAAGTGGTGGCATTCCTTCAGAACTTCATCCTCGAACGTTCGGAGGTGATGAAGAAACTGAACCAACAGAACCAAAGAGGCGATTCGCTCATCACCCTCAAAGCACATGAATGGAAAGAGATAGAACGCACTCTCAACGCCATCGACAACGACCGTTTTGCCCATATCCGTGAGCAATACCCTGACATGCAGGAAGATGACATACGCCTGTGCATCCTTACCCGACTCGATATCAGCAACCGCACCATTGGCAACATCTACTGTATCACCATCTCAGCCGTCCAGCATCGTAAACTCAAGTTGAAGAAGGACGTGTTTGGAGAAAGTAATCCAGACATCACGCTGGAACAGGTAATCAATAGCAAATAACAACCAAAAGTAAAAACAATATGAAAAAACAAATTCGTTTTCTTGTGATGATGCTCCTGCCCATGATGGCGAGCGCACAGAGTTCCGTGAAGATTGACGATATTTATTATATGTTGAATACCGTTGACAAAACAGCAGAAGTGACTCGTGGAGGTTATTCCGGAGTTATTGTGATACCGTCAACGGTAACTAAAGATGATGTTGAGTATACCGTGACAAGTATTGCGTCGAATGCTTTCTACAACAGTCCCCAACTGACTTCTGTAACTATTCCAAAGAGTGTTACCACGATTAAATTAAGAAGAGATTTTTTCTATAACTGCAATAAACTGACCTCAATAGTTGTTGAGGAAGGGAACCCAAACTATGACTCTCGCGAAGGATGTAATGCACTTATTGAGACTGCCAGTAATAAACTGCTGTATGGAGCCAATAACTCGTTTATTCCCAATAGTATTACGACCATTGGAGTGGCTGCATTTGAAAAACGTAATTTTACTACTCTTAGTATTCCCAATAGTGTGACAACCATAGAAGATGAAGCGTTTGCAAGTTGTTCTGAACTAACCTCTGTCTATATTGGAACAGGCCTGGAGAACATCGGTGAATATATTTTTGAAGAATGCAATAAGCTGAAAACGGTTGAGATAAACAGCAATGCGTTGGTATCTAAGAATTACACTAGCGAAGAGAAGAATGTATCATGCCTTTTCTGGGACGCTACTGTTGAAGAAATAGTGTTAGGAGAGGAAGTGACGAGTGTTGGCGATTACGCATTCTCTGGGAGTAGTATGAAATCTATCAAGATGTCCGACAATCTGATAAGTATCGGAAACTATGCCTTTTGGCAATGTAGGTTAACCTCCATAGATTTTTCAAATAATCTGGAATACATCGGGAAATGGGCGTTCGCAGCTTGCTTTCCACTTCCTTCCGTTACCATACCTGAAAGCGTAAAGTGTATAGATTTTTTAGCATTCCAATGGTGTAACGCATTAACCAAAGTTGTCGTAAAAAGCAATGAGGTTGTAGCAAGAGACAATGATCAGTTCTATACATTAACGAGCTGTTTTGGCAAACAGGTTGAAGAGTATGTTTTGGGAGAAGATGTCAAGAAGATAGCATATATCGCTTTCGCAGAGAGTGACAAACTAACTTCTGTCACCATTTCCAACTATTTGACATGCATTGATGATAGCGCATTTCACATGTGTACCAGCCTGACAGACGTGTATTGCTATGCAGAACAAGTGCCAGAGACTGGTAAGGATGTTTTTCTCTCTTCAAATTACACAAATGCTACACTCCATGTGCCTGCTTCATCTGTTGAAGCATATAAAAACGCAGAACAATGGAAGGACTTTAAGGAAATAGTAGCACTGCCGACTATGGATGATTACTGTATGATGGTAAAAGATGGCAAAGTATGGAAGACTGGAATCTACGGCTCAGGCAATCCTGTGCGGCATGTCGAGTATTTCTACTTCGATGGTGACACCGTCATAGACGGGAAAACCTGCAAGCAGATGATGTGCCAGCAGTATTACAACGATGATGATTCACAACATTCATCATTGAGTTACGTTGGAGCATGGTATGAAGAGGACAAGAAAGTTTACACTTACGACACGACAAACAAGCAATTTGTACTGAAGTACGACTTCTCCGTTGATGCCAATGACACCCTGCAGATCAATCAGGAACATTATAGGATAGGTCCATGGCAGATAGGAGGAATAAAAGGCTTCAAGGGTGTTTATAGAGATGTTTGGTTTTTGGCGGAAGAAGGCCCCATCTACAGCCCATCTTGGTTGGAAGGAGTAGGAAGTATTGATGGCCCGACAGTAAACGTCTATCCTGGGTATGTTGACCCTTTAAGATTCCTCATGTCATGTACCGTTGATGACGAAGTCATCTACTTCAACGACGGATATGAGGATGGAGCCACACCAGAGAAGATGAATGCCAACAAGCACCGTTTCGACTTCACCCATACCGTCAAGACACAGCCCAAAGCACCGGGTATGGGAGGGAAAGAAAGGCCAAAAGGAGTCGCGTCAGCGGATACGCAGTCGATATATGGTGAATACAGCCAACAACAGTTGAGCATTCACCTCGAACCGCTCATTGAAACCTACGTGGTATGTATTACAAACGAATCAAACGAGGTCGTCTATGAAAAAACCATCAATACAGTTGGTATTGTCGGCCTCAACATCGACATCTCCACCTATGCAAAAGGTTGTTATACGGCAACTGTGGAGAATAGCAATGAATCTTTCGTTGGAGAATTCGAAATGCAAGCCACTGGGAATGAAATCACCTTGTCCTGTCCCGATGACAACCATCCCCATGCCATCGACCTCGGACTGCCTTCAGGAACGAAATGGGCGTGCTGCAATGTGGGCGCGTCTACCCCTGAGGGATATGGTGGCTATTACGCCTGGGGGGAGACGGAAGAGAAGGACTATTACAGTTTATCAACCTACATCCATTACGACGACTCTTCAAGCACCTACCACGATCTCGGCAGCGACATCGCCGGCACACAGTACGATGTTGCCCACGTGAAGTGGGGTGGCTCTTGGGTGATGCCGTCGAAAGACCAAAACCAGGAACTGATAGAAAACTGCAACTATGAATGGATAATAGTCAATGATGTCATGGGAGCCCAATTCACCGGCCCAAGCGGTGGCACTATCTTCTTGCCTGCGGCCGGCAACCGCTCTGCTGGAGACCTCTACTACGCCGGCAGCAGCGGCTACAATTGGTCGTCCACGCAGGAGCCGCCGTACTCGTACAGCGCCTACCGCCTGTACTTCAATTGGTACAACGCGTACTGGAGCTACGGCAATTACCGCTACTGCGGTCACACGGTCCGCCCTATTATCGGAGACACCAACGGCATCAATCTTCCAAATTCATCTTCCGAAATATCAAACCAGGCCATTTACAACATCTATGGCATAAAAGTTGCATCTAACCCGAAAGAAATAGGCAACCTTCCCTCAGGCGTTTACATCTTCAACGGCAAAAAAACCGTAATAAAGTGAGAGTAAAAATAAGCTCACTTGAGGTCTTCCAAACATGAACGATTTAGAGCAACGCTCAAAATCGGATTAATATGACGACTGAATATTGAAGATAGGAACAAGTTCTTGTAAATCCAATTAAACCGAATAAAAACCTACTGAAAATCAGTTTAACAAAAGATTTTTGAACCCCTAAAAAAGGTTTTTGATTGTTTTGTGCTGTCGGCATTTTCGAATACTTTTGCAGTGTTTGAAGGTGCCGACAACTGTGTTTGGCAGTTTTTATAGCAAGAGGTTTTTTCGTAACACGAAAAACTCTTGAACACCTGGCGACAGGTGTTGAAAACGGAGTACTCGCAGGCTCGCACCTCTATGTTGAATACTTAATGATTTTGAAATGAAGGATAACGACACACCCAAGAGAATCATGAGGAGAAGGGGAAGACCTCGCAAGTCAACGACCGAAAACTCCCCAACCAGAAAGACCCGTACACTCCGACTCACGGAGGAGGAGGTAAAACTCATTACCGAAAACGCCAGACGATGCCACAAGAACTTCAGCGAATACTGCCGCCAGGTGCTTATGGGCTACAAGCCCGGCGTGCCCGACCCTCTCAAAAGGAGGGTGCTAAAGATAACAAAAGAAGCGCTTCTCATGAAGCGCTTCTTTTGTCGTTGGGATACTCGGATAATCGGGTGCGAAATCGTATGCAATCGAAAACAATTAACTGCGTGATTTCCTTGAATTTCTTTCATTTCTTTAGGATAATGCATGTTATGTGCGAGCCATGACATCAGTTCCCCTTGTCCGCCAGGGAAACTAGCACGTATTTCCGCAATTTGCATATTTGCTTCATCAGATTCGTCTATCTAATCCAAATCAGCCAAGGATAGTTCACCTATTTTCTCCATCTTTTTCAAAGATTTGATATGACCTGTAAGAGAGTCAAACTTTGCATTTAATGTAGAAAACACTATTGTATTGTTACAACAATCATAATCCGCTGTAATTGATAAGACAGGTATCACAATTTCTCCTTTTGCAACCAGTCTCCAATGGCCATCTTCTTGTTTGAATATTTCGATAAGCCAACGAGGAACTCCATACCCAATAGGAATGAACTTAAAAAACAAGCATGAATGACCAATTGTCATACTCTTTGTATAATAATCTACCATATCACCACACTGCGAATATAATTCATTTTTCATTTGAAGCGTATCAGCACAAATGGTTTGTTCTATTTCATCTTTGCTTTTCCATTCAATCTCTCTCTTGTATGATTCGTGGACAACCTCATGATCCCAATCTCCATTATAGACAGAATCCATCAACTCGTTGACATACTTGACTAGGGCATTCTGCTGTTCGTAAGATTGTGCCTGTAGGTTTCCGATGAAGAATACCCATTTCGTTCCATCCAATACAGAGTGTTCCTTGTCTTCTGCATTTTGGATTGCATCTGTCCACATCTTTTTCAGTGTCTGTAACTGTTCGTCGGTGATAGAGAGCAAACGGGTTGTCAAGCGAGGAGCCTCGTATTTGTGGATACGTTTCCGTGGTACCACCTTTCCTCTGTTCTTGCCTACTGTCTTGTATATGGTGGTAGCTTTCCTCGTGGCATCATGGATGCTTCCCAACACTTTGGTGTAAACGAGGGTGTGGCTGATGGAATCGTATGTCAATGATGATTCGGGAGAGAAATAAGGTACATGAGTCAGAGGTGATTCGGAATGGGAGGAAGGTATACGAATAACGCCGAACAGAGTATGCTCCGGAACAAGCAACCGAGCCAATTCCTTGTCGTAGAGAGACAAAGTTAAATCTTTCTGTCGCCATGCAATTGATGCGCTGTCAACACGTGTGAGTCTGTCCTGTGCAAATCCGGATAAAGAGAAAAGGACAATTGCCAAAACGAAAAAAGGTTTTGAAATCTTATTCATAAATTCATGTTTTTCTTTTATAACGTATGGTTTATTGGATTTATTACAGGAATAAGAGATTACGATTGGACATCTTGCTTCTTGTTTTGTTCTGCTCTATGGGAGCAGCAGCGCAAACAGAAGACATAACACGAAGCAACGACCAGCCGTTGTCTCTCCAATCAACGAATGAAAGAGATTCTAATTCGGGAGGGGAATATATCGGCAAGGTTTATGACGTACTGGATGAAAATCCCCATTTCCCAGAGGGAAACGGCGCTCTTCTTCATTGGTTGTCACAAAAAATCCATTATCCATCAGGGTGCGCTTGTGTTCAGGGGCGAGTGGTGATATCTTTCTTTGTTGAACCAGATGGCTCTTTAAGCGAAATTGAGTTAGTGCGAGAAGTTGACCCAACGCTTGACGAAGAGGCTCTCCGTGTAGTAAAAGCCATGCCAAAGTGGATTCCTGCAAAGCAGAATAACAAACCGATAAGAGCGAAAATGACTATGCCCATCGAATTCAGATTGGAATGATAGGTTCTATATAAGTCGGGAAAAAGTCGGGAATTATAGACATGCAAAAATCGCCAAGCACTGATATTCAGCGACTTGGTGATTTTCTGTGTTGGGATACTCGGACTCGAACCAAGAATGACAGGACCAGAATCTGTAGTGTTACCATTACACCATATCCCAATAAAGATACAATTCTCTAATTGCAACTGCAAAGGTACGGCGTTTTTCCGAAACTTCCAAACAATTTCCCTTTTTTTTCTAAAAAAAATGTAATTCAGAACTATTTTACGGTTGTTTTCATGAAAATACCATAAATATGAGTAACTTTGCAATTCAAAAACACATTATCATTGAATGGATCCAACAAAGAAATTAGTACGTTACATCATCAAGGGAATACAAGAGAAAAAAGGTAGCGGCATCGTCGTAGCCGACCTGAGTAAGATAGACGGCACCATCTGTCGCTATTTCGTTATCTGTCAAGGCAATTCACCCATGCAGGTGGAAGCTATTACCGAGTCAGTGAGCGACACTGTACGAGAAAAACTGAACGAGAAACCTCTGCGCACGGTGGGTCAGGAGAATGCCCTGTGGGTGGCCATGGATTATGTGGACGTGATGGTTCACGTGTTCGTACCCGACATGCGCGAATACTATAACCTGGAAAACCTGTGGCAGGATGCCAAACTGACCAAAGTGGAAGACATTGATTAAGGGTAAAAGGGTAAAAAGGTAAAAAGGTAAAAAGGTAAAAAATTGAAAGGGTGAAAGGGTAAAAAATCAAATAGAGATATGGACAACAACAATAACAAGAATAATAACAAGCCCAAGATGCCGAAGTTCAACGTGACATGGATATATATCCTGTTCGGACTTGGTTTGCTTGCTTTCTATTTCTCCTCCGACGAGGCCTCTGCCGATGGCGTAGGCCGCGATGCCACCTATGCGGACTTCAAGGCATGGGTTGACAAGGGATGGGCCACGGAGATTGTAGCCAACACCGACGAGAAAACCCTGAAGATGTATGTCGCCCCCGAGCATATCCGCGACGTGTTCCACGCCGACACCAAGCAGGTGGGCACCAAGCCCTACCTGAACGTCGAATTCGGCAGCGTTGACAAGTTGGAAGAGTTTATTGACAATGCACGTAACAGCGGGAAGTTCACTGGAAAGTTCAGTTATGAGAACAAGAAAGGCAACGACTTCGTGAACCTCCTCATCAACCTGGCACCCCTGCTCTTCTTTATCTTCATTTGGCTGTTCCTCATGCGTCGCATGGGCGGCGGCGGTGGCGGCGGTGGCGGCGTGTTCAGCGTCGGCAAGAGCAAAGCCCGCATGTATGAGAAAGGCAACGACCTGGGCATCACGTTCAAGGATGTGGCCGGTCAGGAAGGTGCCAAACAAGAGGTACAGGAGATAGTAGAATTTCTGAAAAACCCCAAGAAATATACTGACTTGGGTGGCAAGATACCCAAGGGAGCGTTGTTGGTCGGTCCTCCGGGAACGGGTAAGACGCTCTTGGCAAAGGCTGTGGCCGGTGAGGCCGGCGTGCCCTTCTTCTCAATGAGCGGTAGCGACTTCGTGGAGATGTTCGTGGGCGTGGGTGCCAGTCGTGTGCGCGACCTGTTCCGCCAGGCCAAGGAGAAATCGCCGTGCATCATCTTCATCGACGAGATTGATGCCGTGGGCCGTGCCCGTTCAAAGAATCCCGCCATGGGCGGCAACGACGAGCGTGAGAACACGCTCAATGCGCTGCTTACCGAGATGGACGGTTTCGGTACCAACAGCGGTGTGATCATCCTCGCCGCCACGAACCGTGCCGACATGCTCGACAAAGCATTGTTACGCGCCGGTCGTTTCGACCGACAAATCAATGTTGACCTGCCCGACCTGAACGAGCGCAAGGATATCTTCCTGGTTCACCTGAAACCCGTGAAGATTGACGACAGTGTGGACATCGACCTGCTGGCTCGTCAGACACCTGGTTTCTCGGGTGCCGACATTGCCAACGTTTGCAACGAGGCAGCACTTATCGCTGCCCGTCGTGATGCCAAGGCTGTGGGCAAGCAGGATTTCCTGGATGCCGTGGACCGTATCATCGGCGGCTTGGAGAAGAAGACGAAGGTGATGACCGCCCAGGAGAAACGGGCCATCGCCCTGCACGAAGCAGGACATGCCACCATCTCATGGTTCTGCGAACATGCCGCTCCGTTGGTGAAGGTGACCATCGTGCCCCGTGGCCGTGCCCTCGGTGCAGCCTGGTACCTGCCTGAGGAGCGACAGATTACCACCAAGGAGGAGATGCTTGACGAGATGTGCTCACTCCTGGGAGGACGTGCCGCCGAAGAGCTGTTTACCGGACATATCTCCACGGGAGCCATCAACGACCTGGAGCGTGCCACAAAGAGTGCTTACAGCATGATTGCCTATGCCGGCATGAGCGAGAAACTGCCCAACATCAGCTATTACAACAACCAGGAATACCAGTTCCAGCGTCCTTATAGCGAGACCACTGCCAAGGTGATTGACGACGAGGTGCTGGAGATGATTAATCAGCAGTACGAACGTGCCAAGGCACTGTTGCTGGAGCACCACGAAGGGCACAACGCCCTGGCCGAGATGCTCATACGCCGCGAGGTGATTTTCGCCGACGACCTGGAGAAAATCTTCGGCAAACGCCCCTGGGTGAGTCGTTCTCAGGAAATCATGGCCATGGAAGAGGCAGAAGGGCCCAAGCCCCCCGCCTATGAGCCTGATACTACCGACGGTCCCGTAGAGGGAGACAGCGACACCACGACGACCACAGGAGATGACTTAGTATCCACCTCAGACAAGGAAAAAGCATGAGCGGCAAAATGAAGAACCTCATCGTCAGGACCATCACGGGTGTACTGTTCGTATCAGCCATCGTCGTCTGTTTCCTTAAGCCCACGGCGATGATATTCCTATTCGCACTGATTACGGGACTCACCACGTGGGAGTTCACGGGATTGGTGAACGAGCGTGAAGATGTGAACACCAACCGTTTCCTGTGCACTGCCGCCGGCGTGTATTTCTTCCTGGCCGTAGCAGGCTACTGCACCGGTATGACACCCGCCACGGTGTTCATTCCCTACATGCTCACCATCATCTACCTTATCGTTTCTGAGCTGTTCCTGCAACAGCCCGACCCCATCCACGACTGGGCCTACAGCATGCTCAGTCAGATGTATATCGCCCTACCCTTCGCCACCATCAATATGCTGGCTTTCCAGACAGCCCCCGACGGTCAGGTGACCTATAACTACCTGTTACCCTTGAGCGTGTTTATCTTCCTCTGGGTGAACGACACGGGGGCCTACTGCTGCGGCTCTCTGTTGGGCAAACACAAACTGTTTCCCCGTGTGTCACCGAGCAAGAGTTGGGAAGGGAGCATCGGCGGTGCCATATTCGTATTGGTTGCAGCGGCTCTCATCGGTGGTATCTTCGCCCCTGAGGGCGGTGGACTGTCTATCTTGGTATGGATGGGTCTTGGTCTCGTCGTCGTGGTCTTCGGAACCCTCGGCGACCTGGTGGAGTCGCTTATGAAGCGTACCCTCGGCATCAAGGACAGTGGCAATATATTACCAGGCCACGGAGGTATGCTCGACAGGTTCGACTCGTCGCTGATGGCCATTCCCGCCGCCGTGGTGTATCTGTATACACTGACGATTGTATAAGACCCACCCCGGCCCTCCCAAAGGGAGGGGGTTGAGGGGAGGGGGTGAGGGGTGAGAGATTACCCTTCAGTCCTGTGCGATAACGAAACAATGAAGGCTGAAGGCCTCAAAGCGATAATAATTACACTTTAATGAAACCGTTCTTCATGTTTTTCTTCATATTACTGTCAGTTGCATTGACCTATGTAGGATGGCACATCTGGTATGTGCTGCCTCTGTCGAAAGGCATGAAGTGGAGTATTATCGGACTGTTGGCAGTCTGTTTCGCCTGTCTGTTCCTTAACTTCGGAAGGATTCCCGACCGTGTGCCCTTATGGTTGGGCAGCACTATCTATAATGTCGGCTGCTCCTCGCTCATCATCCTACTCTACTTGTTCATGACCTTTCTGGTGCTCGACCTCGGCAGGTTGGTGCGCCTCGTTCCCAAGGCATGGCTGCACGACAATGGCATCACGAGCATCAGCATCCTCGTATTGATGGTGGGTGTGTTTGTTTATGGCTACCTGCATTATCAGCACAAGGAGCGCGAAGAGGTGACTTTGACCTCCCCTAAGGTGGTGAATGGAAAGAAAAAACTGGTGATGGTGAGCGATCTGCACCTGGGGTACCACAACCGCCGTGCCGCTTTAGAGCGATGGGTGGAACTGCTCAATGCCGAGAAAGCCGATGCCGTGCTCATCGCCGGCGACATCATCGATATGAGTATGCGCCCGCTGGAGGAGGAGAAAATGGCCGAGGTGTTCCACCAGCTGAACGCCCCCGTCTATGCCTGTCTGGGCAACCATGAGTATTTCAGTGGTGAGCCCCGCGCCCGCCAGTTCTACAAAGAGGCAGGCATCCACCTGTTGCGCGACACCGCCGTGGTGGTGGACGACCTCTGCATCATCGGACGTGACGACCGCCAAAACCATCACCGTAAGTCGCTGGCCGACATCATGCGCAATATAGACAAGAGCAAATATACCATCGTGCTCGACCACCAACCCCATCATCTCGAAGAGGCTGAGGAGCAGGGTATTGATTTCCAATTCAGCGGTCATACCCACCGTGGTCAGATATGGCCCATCTCGTGGATAACCGATGCCATCTACGAATGCTCATTCGGCCCGTGGCAGCGTGGCAACACCCGTTACTACGTGAGCAGCGGTCTGGGACTCTGGGGAGGCCAATTCCGCATTGGCACCCAGTCCGAATATGTGGTTGTAACAGTCGGAGAGTGATGTTGGAGAATATCGAAATCATGGTCATCCTACTGCTTATCGTCGTCGTGGGTTACGTCGCGGGTAAGCGAGGGTATCTTGATGAGGCTTTCAACAAACGTCTCTCGTTGGTCATTATCGACATTACCTGTCCCGCACTTATCCTCTCCTCGGTGATGGGCGACCGACTGCCCGACAGCGCACTCATACTACCTTTACTCTGCGTGGGCACACTCACCTATCTCACGCTCATCCCTCTCTCCTTCCTGCTGCCCCGACTCATCACTACCGACCGCTCTACATGGGGCATCCATGGCTTCTGCATCACCTACGGCAATGTGGGGTTTATCGGCTATCCCATCGTGGCATCGCTCTTCGGTCATGAGGCTGTATTCTACGCTGCGCTACTGAACGTGCCCAACACGCTGTCGGTCTTTGTCCATGGCTCCTATCTTATCAACAGCGGCCATGACAGCAAGGCGTTTCACCCGAAGATACTCTATTCCACGCCGATGCTGGCTGCCTATATTGCCATCCTCATCGTGGCTTTCGGATGGACAGGCATTCCCAAGGTAGTGAGTCAGCCCCTCTCGCTCATCGGTGCCATCACCATTCCTGCCGCCCTGATGGTCATCGGCTCGTCGATGTCACGACTGTCCATCCGTCAGATACTTGGATGGAAAAGCGTGTATATCGTCTCCTTACTACGTCTGGGTGCCGTACCCCTTGCCATGTATGGGTTGTTTACGTTGCTGGGCTTCGACCCCTTTGTAGTGAATATCAACACCGTCATCATCGCCATGCCCGTCGCCACCTACGGCACCATCCTCTGCCTACGATACAACCGCGACGTGACGCTCATGACCGAGACCACCTTTATCACCACCATACTCTCCGTACTCACTATCCCTTTGATTACGTTGTTGTTTGGTTGATGAAAGCAAAAAAAGGATATTCGTATAATCTATAACTAATTAAACCTATGAAACGATTCATTCTAACAAGCATTCTCGCCATGGCACTCTGCATCGGTGCCAAGGCCTTCGACCCCGTGAAACAATGGGGACAGTTGCAAGTAGTAGGCACACAGCTGTGCGCCCAGAACGGTGAGCCCGTGGTGCTGCGCGGGGTAAGTTTCGGCTGGCACAACATCTGGCCGCGATTCTACAACAAGAAAGCCGTGAAATGGCTGAAAGAGGACTGGCACCCGACAGTGATACGTGCCGCCATGGGTGTGACAACGGTGGAGGACAACTACATGGACAACCCCACATTTGCCTTGGAGTGCATCGAGCCGGTCATCAAGGCTGCCATCAAGAACAACCTCTACGTGATTGTCGACTGGCATTCGCATGAGATGCTCACCGACGAAGCAGTGAAATTCTTCGGTTACATCGCCGAGAAATACGGCAAATATCCTCACGTCATCTATGAGTTGTACAATGAGCCCGTAAACGACTCGTGGGACGACCTGAAAGTGTATGCCACCAAGATTATCAACGAGATACGCAAATACGACCCCGACAATGTCATCCTGATGGGCTGTCCTCACTGGGATCAGGACATCAACCTCGTGGCTGACAGTCCGTTGCAGGGCTTCACCAACATCATGTACACGGTGCATTTCTATGCCGCCACCCATCATCAGTACCTACGCGACAGGATGGTCGATGCCATCCAGCGCGGCATCCCCGTGTTCGTGAGTGAGAGTGCCGGCATGGAAGCCTCGGGCAACGGTCCGTTGGACCCCGTGGAATGGCAGGCATGGATTGACTGTATGGAGCAGCACAAGGTGAGCTGGGTGACATGGTCGCTCTCTGACAAAGACGAGACCTGCTCGATGCTCCTGCCACGCGCCACCTCTACCGGTCCGTGGAAAGAAGATGTCATCAAGAAATCAGGAAAGATGCTGAGGGATTACCTGCGGAAGTATAATCCGTAGAAAGGTAAAAGGGTAAAAAAGTAAAAGAGTAAAAAGGTTTACTTCTCCCTTCCTAAAGACATCATTATCGTGAAGGTGAGTAGCGGGAGAAAGCGGTTTGCAGAAAAACTTGCAAGGGAATAACCCTACTTGCAAAATTTTCTGAAAATGAATCCAAATGCCTCGAAAGCAGTGCTTTCGAGGCATTTTTGTTTCTATCATTGCGTGTCCACCAAGAAATCCAGATAGTTGTCGGGCGTAACGATGGCTTTGAACTGTACAGGATAAGCATTTGTGAAGGCTGCGGGTATGGCTGCTTTCTCCTTTTTAGGATTCCACTTCATTTCAAAAGCGATGAAAAAGCCATCACATTCCTCGATATAGTCGATTTCCTGCTGCGTATTTGTTCGCCAGAAATAGCTTTGAGCATATCTGCCATGGTAATGGTTATATTTGATGCGCTCGCTGATGAAGAAATTTTCCCATAGTGCCCCCACATCATTGCGTAAAGCCAGAGGAGCGAAATTTTGAAGTATAGCATTACGCACGCCATTGTCAAAAAAATAAATTTTCTTGCTTTTGCGCAATTCGTTACGTAGATTTCTGCTAAATGCCTTCAACCTGAATACCACGAAGCATTTTTCCAACAGGTCAATATATTTCTCTACCGTTTTACTGTCAGTCCCCACCGTCTGTGCTAACTCGTTATATGACATCTCACCTCCTATTTGCAGCGCCAATGCCACCAACAGTTTTTCTATGACAGATGGTTTTCTTATACCATCCATCTCCAAAATATCCTTGTAAAGATAACTGCCTGTTAGGTTCATCAATGTTTCCTTGGCATCAAACTGATGGTTGAGGACATCTGGATAAGAGCCATAAACCAACCTGTTTTCCAACATCTGCTTGGTGGCAAGCAATCCGTATGTATTCATTAATTCCGAGGTGGCAATAGGGAACATGGTGTATTCCCACTTTCGGCCTGTCATCGGCTCATTGATTATCGACCTCAAATCAAGAGAAGAAGATCCTGTAACCAGCACCTGAATATTGCTGAAATTATCATGAATTCGTTTCAGTGTCAATCCAATGTCAACAGCCCGTTGGGCTTCATCCAACAAAACAATTTTATTGTCAGCAACAATTCTCTTCAGTTCTTCTAATGTAGGATGACTCATTATCTCACGTACGTCAGCCTCGTCAAGGTTCAACCTAAGCGTCTTTTCCGCTCTCCGGTTGAGCACTTCATTTAACAACGTTGTTTTGCCAACTTGCCTTGCCCCTACTATAATAATGGTCTTTCCCCTGAACAGTTTATCCTCGATTCTTTTTTCCAGTTCACGTATAATCATAAATGCTTCTTATTACAATAATTCTTTGCAAAGATATGACATAACATCCACTATTCCAAAAAAAATACTGATTTTTTGGAATATAATCCAAAATTTCGATTGATTTTTTGGAATAGAGTTATAAAAGGGTGATAAAGGGAACATGAAAAGGGCATAGATAAACTAAGCCCTTAAAGCAGTGTAGAAGCACTTACCTCTCACCCCTTCCTGTGTTTACACCCTTTTCGCCAACAATCCGACCATGATACTGGCCGCCTCTTCGGGGGCTATTTTGTCTCCGAGAGCCTGACGTACCTCGGCATAGCCTTTGAGCATGGTGTCGCGTTCAGGCTGTCCGGGGAGTATTTTTCCTAGTTCATGACGTATGCTTTCCATTTTGAAAGTGTCAGCCACCAGTTCGGTGACCACCTCACGGTCGGCGATGAGGTTGACCAGCGAGATGTATTTCACCTTGAGCAAAAGACGGCGCAACATTTTGAAGAACCAATGGAAGTTCGTCTCGTAGCACACCACCTGCGGCACGTTGAACAATGCTGTTTCAAGCGTTGCCGTTCCACTGGTGACGAGAGCCGTAGTGGCGTTGGCAAGTAACGCATAAGTATCGTTATGTACCAAAGTGACAGGTTGTTCCGTGATGAATTTCTGATAGTAATCATCATCAATTGACGGCGCACCAGCCAACACCAACTGGTAGTCGGAGAAAACTTTCGCCGCCTCCATCATCGTCGGCAAATTGTCCTTGATTTCCTGCTGACGACTGCCTGCCAACAGGGCGATGATGGGTTTATCGGAAAGACCATGACGCTGGCGGAACGCCTCGGGCGACTCATTGTATCCTTCACGGAAAGAACGAACCTCATCGGCAGTGGGGTTGCCCACATAATGGATGGGATAGTGATGTTTTCCTTCATAGAAAGCCACCTCGAAAGGAAGGATGGAAAACAACTCGTCCACATCGCGCTTGATATTCTTGATACGGTATTCTTTCCAAGCCCAAATCTTTGGCGAGATATAGTAATAGACGGGTATCTGCAACTGCTCATGTGCAAACTTGGCTATCTTGAGGTTGAAGCCCGGATAGTCAACCAGGATGACCGCGTCGGGGTGCCACTGCCGGATATCGTCCTTACACTGACGCATGTTACGTAGGATAGTGGGCAGGTGGAGCAGCACGGGGATGAAACCCATGTAAGCCAGTTCACGGTAATTGCGCACCATCGTACCCCCCACGGCCTGCATCTTCTCGCCCCCGAAGAAACGGAAATCCGCTTCGGGGTCGTGCTCTTGCAATGCTCTCATCAGATGCGAGGCATGAAGGTCGCCGCTGGCCTCACCGGCAATGATGTAGTATTTCATGTTTTGGGAGTTTAGGAGTTTGGGAGATTGGGAGTTTAGGAGTGTGGACAATTGTTGGCGAGGTGTTTGTTGGGGAGTTAGGGAGATTGGGAAATACTGAATTCTTCATTGAACAATTCATCATCGCGAAGCGACCATTTTTCGACATACGTCTCAACAACTCGTCAAAAATCAAAATTCATCTTTCGTAATTCTTCCAAATACTCATAGTGGGTGACATCGACGCGGGTGGGGGTAATGGCCACGTAGCCGTGATTGAGTGCCCAATTGTCGGTATCTTCCTGGTCCGGCTCATCATTTTTGTACGCCCCCACCATCCAGAAATAATCGTATCCACGCGGGTGATGTTGTTTCACACATTCGTTGTACCACGTGCCCTTGGCCATGCGACACATGCGAACGCCCTTATACGTGGGTGTAGCTGGACAGTTCACGTTCAGACAAACCCCCTCGGGTAATCCCTCACGAAGCACCTTTTCCACCACCTTCCTGACGATGGGACGCATAGGTGAGAAGTCGGCATCGGCACTGTAATCACAGATGGAGAACGCCACCGACGGTATATACTTCATACATCCCTCCATGGCCACACCCATGGTGCCCGAATAATGCACGTTAACCGAGGCATTGTCACCATGGTTGATACCTGCCACAATCATGTCAGGTCTGCTGTCAGCAAAGAATTGGTTGAGAGCCAGCTTGAGACTGTCAACGGGCGTGCCGTTTGATGACCACACCTCCAGTCCCGGCTCTTTCTGCCGTAATGTAAGTGTCAACGGTTTATTCGCTGAGAATGCCAGTGCATAGCCCGAGCGCGGTCCGTCGGGAGCACACACCATGATGTCGGCGATATCTCGTAGCATATCCACCAAAACGCGTATGCCTTTCGCTTGAAAGCCATCGTCGTTGGATATAAGAATTAACGGTTTTTTACTTTTCTTCATATACTGTCAAATTCCGTGCAAAAATACGAAAAAAGGTTTAAACGCCCGTCATCTCCTCTAAAATCTCGCCAAAAATTTGTAACTTTGCAAACGATTTTCGCATTTTCAGATGCGTATTCATCGATATACGCGGCCTTCAAACGATACAAGTCACTGACAGGCACGACCATTATTTAGCATATAACCCTATGGGAAAAATCATAGCATTAGCCAACCAAAAAGGTGGCGTTGGCAAAACCACCACCACCATCAACCTGGCCGCCTCGCTGGCCACCCTCGAGAAGAAAGTACTCGTGGTGGACGGCGACCCTCAGGCCAATGCCTCGAGTGGATTGGGTGTTGACGTTCAAGACGTTGACAGCAGTCTCTACGAGTGCATCATCGATCATGTGGATGTGCATGATGCCATATACACGACCGACATTGAATCATTAGACATTATCCCCAGCCATATTGACCTGGTGGGTGCCGAGATAGAGATGCTCAACCTGAAGGAGCGCGAGAAAGTGCTCAGCCGTCTGCTCCAGCCCATCAAGGACGATTACGACTATATCCTTATCGACTGTTCGCCGTCGCTCGGTCTGATTACCGTCAACGCCCTTACTGCCGCCGACTCGGTGATTATCCCCGTGCAGTGCGAATATTTCGCCTTGGAAGGCATCAGCAAGTTGCTCAACACCATCAAGATTATCAAGAGCAAGCTCAATCCCCGTCTGGAGATAGAGGGGTTCCTGCTGACGATGTACGACAGTCGCCTGCGTCTGGCCAACCAGATTTATGACGAGGTGAAACGTCATTTCCAGGAGCTGGTGTTCAAGACTGTTATCCAGCGCAATGTGAAGCTGAGCGAGAGTCCAAGCCACGGCTTACCCGTGATTCTCTACGATGCAGACTCCACAGGCAGCAAGAACCACTTGGCCTTAGCCAAGGAGATTATCAATAAAGAGGTGAGAAGTGAGAGGTGAGAGTTTAGGAGTATGGAAGTATAGGAGTTTGGGAGTTTAGACAATAGTCCTCCGGGAGTTTTTCTTAACTCTTATCTCATAACTCTTAATTCATAACTAAAGGAAAATGGCAAAGAAGAAATTTAACGCATTGGGGCGCGGTCTGGATGCCCTCATCTCGACTGACGACGTGAGCACCCAGGGTAGCAGTACCATCAGCGAGGTGCCCATTGACCAGATAGAAGCCAATCCCAACCAGCCACGTCGCGACTTCGACGATGCCTCGTTGCAGGAGTTGGCCAACAGCCTTCGTCAGATAGGTATTATTCAGCCCATCACACTTCGCGAGACAGGTGTGAACCACTATCAGATTGTAGCTGGTGAACGTCGTTGGCGTGCTGCACGCATGGCCGGTATCGACAGCATTCCTGCCTACATCCGCACCATCGACGACGAGCAGGTGATGGAGATGGCGTTGATAGAGAATATCCAGCGCGAAGACTTGAATGCCATCGAGATAGCGTTGGCCTACGCCCATCTGCTGGAGAGCGAGGGTATGACACAGGAAAAAGTGTCGGAGCGTGTGGGCAAGAGCCGTGTGGCCGTGGCCAATTACCTCCGCTTGCTGAAGTTACCTGCCCAGGTGCAGATGGCACTGCAAAAACGTACCATCGACATGGGTCATGCCCGTGCATTACTCTCATTAGACAGTCCTTCACAGCAGTTGGAGGTGTTTGAGGAACTGCAGAAGCACGGATGGTCGGTTCGTCAGGTGGAAGATGTGGTGAAGAAGCTGAAGAACGGCGAGTCGGTGCAGCTGGGCAAGAAGAAACTTGCCGGCAGTCCCATGTCGAAAGAGTTCAGCCTGTTGCGCGACAGTCTGAGTGCTTTCCTGAACACCAAGGTATCGCTCTCCGTCTCTCCCACGGGCAAGGGTAAGATCAGCATCCCCTTCAACAACGAAGAAGAACTGGAGCACATCATGCATGTGTTCGACAAACTCAAATAAAGAGGATTGTGAAGAGTGTCCGTCATCACATATCCGTCCTGTTCGCCCTTGTCGGTCTCACTCTTTGCTGCCTGCCTTCGCACGCACAAGAGTTGGATTCCCTCCTTCAGGAGTCAACCGACACCATTGGCAACGGTTCGTTGCGTGAGGCTATGCGCAGCGCATCTGTTGAAGAGCCGGGGAAAGGGCGTGACTGGTCAACATGGCGTCCCGACCCCAAGCGCGCCTTGTGGCTGGCTGTGGTGCTCCCCGGTGCCGGACAGATTTACAACCGCAAATATTGGAAACTGCCCATCGTGTACGGTGGTTTTGTCGGCTGCATCTATGCCATGCGTTGGAACAACATGATGTATCAGGACTATTCTCAGGCCTATCTCGACATCATGGACAATGACCCTACGACGCAGAGTTACAACCAGTTCCTGCATCTGGGCAGGAAGATTACTACCGAAGATGACGTGAAGCGCTTCAAGGAAGTGTTCCGTAAGCGCAAGGACTATTACCGTCGCTATCGCGACCTTAGTTTCTTCATCCTGGTAGGAGTGTATGCCCTCTCCATCATCGACGCGTATGTCGATGCCTCTCTTTCCGATTTCGACATCTCCGACGATTTGTCGATGCATGTGGGTCCGACGGTTATTAACACCAAGGAACGCAACCTTCCCTACAAATCCACGGGAGTTGGTGTCCGTTGCGCCCTTACATTCTAAAGCGCCCTTTTCCCGAGGGCATGAACAACGAAAAAGCAAACCCCAAAAAGACAACAGTAAAGTAATGAGTAAGAGAATTCGCACATTGTTATTTAGCATCCTTTTAGGTAGCACATGTTCCACTTTCGCCCAGATTTATGAGGACGACTCTGAGATAGAGTTCACCGATGACCGCGGCCGTCATGAGAAGATAGAGTACCCTCCATCGATGAACCCTATGTACAACGAACTGGACAGTCTGCTGGCTACCTATCACGCCATGACCTACCTGAGCATGAACAACGACTGCGAACCCGCCTCGTCTAATCCCTCCTATGACCGTCAGGTATATATCGAGCGTCTGCAGCGTATGAGTACGGTAATTGAGATGCCTTATAACGACATTGTCCGTCGGTTTATCGATCGTTATGCCGTTCGCTTGCGCCGTCAGGTGAGTGCCATGTTGGGCGCCGCCAATTTCTACATGCCCATCTTCGAGGAAGCCCTTGAGTCGTATGGTGTTCCCTTGGAACTGAAATACCTGCCTGTGATTGAGTCGGCCCTGAACCCCAAAGCCGTGTCACGTGCCGGTGCCACCGGTTTGTGGCAGTTTATGCTGGCCACGGGCAAGCAGTACGGTCTGCGCGTAAACTCATTGGTTGACGACCGTCGCGACCCCATCCGCGCCTCGTATGCCGCTGCGCGATACCTCCGCGACTTGAACCGTATCTTTGGCGACTGGACGTTGGCTCTGGCCGCCTATAACTGCGGTCCGGAGAATGTGAACCGTGCCATCCGCCGCAGCGGCGGCAGCCGTGACTACTGGCGCATTTATCCCTATCTGCCCGCAGAAACCCGTGGTTATGTGCCTGCCTTCATCGCAGCCAACTACATCATGACCTATTATTGCGACCACAATATCTGTCCGATGAGTGCCGTACTGCCTGAGAAGACCGACACCATCATGGTGACCCGTGATGTGAGCATGCGTCAGATTACCCAATTCTGCGACATCGACATCAACCTTCTTCGCGAACTGAATCCTCAATACCGCCGTGATATTGTCAATGGTGCGAGCGAGCCGGCCATTCTTCGTATGCCCCTCGCCGCCTGCAACAAGTTCGCCGAGAACGAGCAGGCCATATACAATTATCGCCGCACCGACTACCTCACCCACCGTCCCGAGGTGGAAGTGAGCGAGAGCCGTTCGGGCAGTTCTTCGAGCAGTCGACGTTCCTACCGCAGTGAGAGCACGGAGCAGCGTAGCAGTAGCAGCGAAAGCAGTAGTGAACGTAGTAGTGAACGTCAAACAAGCGATTACGGTTCCAGTTCGAGCAGGAGTTATAGCTCCGGTTCCAGCAGCCGCTCTGGTTCAAGTTCCAGCAGCCGCTCTGGTTCAAGTTCCAGCAGTCGCTACGGCTCCGGTTCCAGCAGCAGCCGCTATGGCAGTCATGACCGTTCCAGCAGCCGCTATGGACGTTATCACAGTGAGAGCACAGACCGACATTCCCGTTCTCAGAGCACCTCCTCTTCCCATCATGGCAGTCATCATGCCGAAGCCCCCGCCACATCATCGAAGGGTGGCAAGGGAGGTAAACAACAGCAGCAGGCAGCAGCCCCCGCAGCATCACCCAAAGGTGGAAAGGGAGGTAAACAGCAACAGCAGGCAGCAGCCCCCGCAGCATCACCCAAAGGTGGAAAGGGAGGCAAACAACAGCAGCAGGCAGCAGCCCCCGCAACATCATCGAAGGGTGGCAAGGGAGGCAAACAGCAACAACAGGCAGCAGCCCCCGCAGCATCATCGAAGAGTGGCAAGGGAGGCAAACAGCAACAGGCAGCAGCCCCCGCAGCATCATCCAAAGGTGGCAAGGGAGGCAAACAGCAACAGGCAGCAGCCCCCGCAGCATCATCGAAGGGTGGCAAGGGAGGCAAGCAGCAGCAGGCAGCAGCCCCCGCAGCCAAGGGCGGAGCCAAATCTTCCGGCGGCAAAGGGAAAAAGAAATAATCCCCCTTCACGCCCCTACCCCATCCAACCATGAATAAGAAACACTCACTCACCGAAGAAGAAAGAGCCCTTCAAGAAGAAGAGTTGGTGAACAACGCTTTCCAAGAGCTCCTGAATTCTTATCTATCTTCTCCCCACCGTAAGAAGATAGACAAGATAACCAAGGCCTTCAACTTCGCCAAACAGGCACACAAAGGAGTGCGCCGTCTGTCCGGTGAGCCTTATATCATGCACCCCATTGCCGTGGCCATGATAGCGTCGAACGAGATGGGCCTGGGCAGCACGAGTATCTGCGCCGCCTTATTGCACGACGTGGTGGAGGATACCGACTATACGGTGGAAGACATTGAAAACATCTTTGGCAGTAAGATAGCACAGATTGTTGACGGTCTGACAAAGATCAGCGGTGGTATTTTCGGTGAACAAGCCTCGGCTCAGGCAGAAAACTTCAAAAAACTTCTGCTCACCATGAGTGATGACATCCGCGTCATCCTGATTAAGATTTGCGACCGTCTGCACAACATGCGCACGTTGGCGAGCCAACCCGCCAACAAACAATACAAGATAGCCGGCGAAACCCTTTATATCTACGCTCCGTTGGCTAACCGCTTGGGACTGAACAAGATTAAGAACGAGTTGGAAGACCTCAGCTTCCGCTACGAGCATCCCGAGGAATACCAAAGCATCAAGAACAAACTCAAGTCGAACGAAGAGTCACTGAACGAGCAGTTCGACCAATTCACCGAGCCTATACGTGCTGCCTTGGACAAGATGGGCTTCCAATATGTGTTGAAGGCCCGTGTGAAGTCACCCTACTCCATCTGGTCGAAGATGCAGAACAAGCATATCACCTTCGATGAGATTTACGACATCCTGGCCGTCCGTATCATCTTCACGCCCAAGAACCGTGAAGAGGAAATCAACGAATGTTTCCAGATTTATGTTGCTATCAACAAGATTTACAAGTCGCACCCCGACCGCATGCGTGACTGGGTGAACAACCCCAAGGCCAACGGCTATCAGGCCATCCACCTGACACAGATGTCGAAGCAAGGTCGGTGGATAGAGGTGCAAATCCGCTCCGACCGCATGAACGAGATAGCCGAGCAAGGATTTGCCGCCCATTGGAAATACAAGGAAGGCTCCGTGGTCACCGATGACGAAGGTGAGTTGAACGACTGGCTGCGCACCATCAAAGAGATTTTGGACGACCCGCAACCGGATGCCATGGATTTTCTCGATGCCATCAAACTGAACCTCTTTGCATCGGAGATTTTCGTGTTCACCCCTAAGGGTGAGATTATGACCATGCCCACGGGTTGCACCGCCTTGGATTTCGCCTTCCAGATTCACACTTTTTTAGGCAGCCACTGCATCGGTGCCAAGGTGAATCACAAACTGGTGCCCCTAAGTCATAAGTTGCAGAGTGGCGATCAGGTGGAAATTCTGACCTCTAAGACCCAGCATGTACAACCCGAATGGATTCATTTCGCCTCGACGGCCAAGGCCAAGGGCAAGATTCAGGCCATCCTGCGACGTGACGGTAGAGAGTTGCAGAAAAAGGGTGAGGAGATACTCCGTGCCTTCCTTGAGAGTAAAGGGTTGGAACTCACCACGAGTGTGGTAGATAAGCTCTGTTCTTTCCATGATGTGAGCAAGCATGAGAAACTGTTCCAAAGTCTCGGTCAGAAAAAGATTATTCTCGGCGACAAGGACATTGACGTATTACTGTCAAAGAAGAACGGTAGCAGCTCTGGTTGGCGTAAATACGTTCCTTTCCTTGGCAGTGACAGCAAGAAAGACGACAAGGAAAGGAATGACGAGAATGACAGCGACGATAATGCCAAGACGCTGATTGTGGTTACCAAGGATTTCAACCGCAAGAAACCCGTTTTCATCAACGAGAACAACATCCATCGTTATGTCTTCCCTTCCTGTTGCCATGCCATCCCCGGCGACGATGCTTTGGGATTCATCGACAACAAGCAACATATCGAGATACACCAGCGTTCGTGTCCCGTAGCCGCGAAATTGAAGACCAGCTTCGGCAACCGCATCCTCGATGCCAAGTGGGATATGCACAAGCAGCTGTTCTTCGATGCCACCATCCAGGTCAGAGGTATTGACCGCATCGGTCTGCTCATGGACCTGGCCCAGTTGTTGTCAGGACAGTTGAATGTGAATATGCGCAAAATCTCCATCTCCTGTGAAGACAACATTTTCGAGGGTACTATCCTCCTCCGCATCCACGACCGCGACGACATGGAGATGATTATCGACAAGCTGAAGACCGTTGACGGACTGACGGAAATTTCGCAGATTAAATAAGTAGTGAGAGGTGAGTAGTGAGAGGTGAGTAGTGAGGGGTGAGAGGTGAGGGAGGACATACTTAAAAACTATCGAATGATGAAAGTTTTATTCCTGACTTTGTTTTGTTTAGTGTCGCTGAGTGCAGATGCCGCTAATCCGTATGACAACCCCGACACCATCGTGGTGGCGAGAGACGGCACGGGCCAGTTCCGCAGTGTAGGCGAGGCAATTGAGGTATGCCGCGCCTTCATGGACTACCACAAGGTGATATTCGTGAAGAAAGGCACTTACAAAGAGAAGCTCATCATTCCCTCATGGCTCGACCATATTGAGATTTTGGGCGAGGATGTGAACCAGACCATCATCACTTTCGACGACCATGCGAACATACGCATGGCAGGAACCGAGCAGGCGATGGGCACTTTCCGCACCTACACCCTGAAGATTGAGGGCAATGACATCACGCTGAAGAATATCACCGTCGAGAACAACTCCGCCCGTCTGGGACAGGCCGTGGCACTCCATACCGAGGGCGATCGGCTGTTGTTCATCGGTTGCCGCTTCCTCGGTCATCAGGACACGGTATATACCGGCAAGGCGGGCGCCCGTCTATATTTCAAGGACTGTTACATCGAAGGTACCACCGACTTTATCTTCGGTCCTTCGACGGCTTGGTTCGAGAACTGCGAGATACACAGCAAGGCCAATTCATACGTCACCGCCGCCTCCACACCGCAGGACCAGC
Organism: Prevotella sp.; assembly: GCA_017548605.1. Taxonomy (GTDB): domain Bacteria; phylum Bacteroidota; class Bacteroidia; order Bacteroidales; family Bacteroidaceae; genus Prevotella. The sequence continues at coordinate 43,899 of JAFYZT010000019.1, forward strand.
GTTATGGCTATGTGTTCAACCACTGCCGTCTGACTGCCGATGAGGGAATAGACAAAGTGTATCTGGGTCGTCCGTGGCGCCCTTATGCCTACACCCTTTTCATGAACTGTGAATTGGGTCGCCACATCGTGGCCGCCGGTTGGCACAACTGGAACAATGCCGACAACGAGCGCACCGCCCGTTATCTGGAATACAACAACAGCGGTCCCGGAGCCAATGGACAGCGTGTGTCATGGAGTCGTACACTGAGCAAGAAAGAAGCTGCCGCCATCACCCCCGAAGTGGTTTTTGCGCGAGAAAGTAGGTGGGATTTTTAAGAGCATTTGTTTTTATAGATTGAAGGAAGGTAAAAAAGATCACCATGCGCAAACTACTCATACTCCCGTTATTGTTCTTCCTGCTTATGGGCTGTGGTGACAAACATCATTATCCCACGGTTCTGCTCATGGCCGACAGCCTTTGCGATGTGAACCCTAAGGCAGCCATCGACACCCTCGACAGTTTGGAGAAACTGATGGCACAAGCCTCCGAACCCGACCAGATGTATTACCGTCTCCTTCACATCAAAGCTGCCGACAAAGCATACATACCCCACACCTCCGACAGCCTCATACGTACCGTCCTCGACTATTACGAACACGGTGGTGACCCAAAACTACTTCCCATAGCCTATTACTACGGCGGACGTGTCAACATGGACTTGGGCGACGCGCCGCAAGCCATGGAATGGTATCAAAAAGCTTTACATGATAGTAACATAGACAGTTATCTTCAGGGAATCATTCACCACCAATTAGCAAGACTTTATTGGAATCAACATATCATTGAAAAAGCCATTTTGCACTATCGGTTTTCTTTACAGAACCATTTGATATTAAAAGATAGTACAAATGTGTTGTTTGATTTGATATCACTAGCAGGTGTTTACGAAGACTGGAAGAGACCTGACAGCAGTGCCTACTTATATCATGCGGCATACCAACTGGCAGACAAAATGGATGATGAAACAATGAAAACAGACATATCAACCCAACTTGTACGTTTCTATTGTGTCCAAAACCAATTGGATTCTGCTCATTTATATCTTAGCCAACTCATAACTCATCCTGATTCCGAGGACATCACAGCCAACTATAGTGCTGCAGCAATGTATTACACGAAGAAAGGAAAAACAGATTCGGCCATCTATTATAACCGCAAAAAACTCTATTTGAAAAATATATACTCCAAAGAAGAGGCTTCGCGTGAATTGACAACTATATATTATGGCTCTTTCCTGACTGACTCCGCCCAGAAATACCTTGGGCATTATTTACAATATCTTGATTCAACCAGACAACGGCAAGCGGCAGAAGAGGTAGCTACATCTGAAATGCTCTTCAATCAGCGACTCAACGAAAAGAGAATCCACCAATTGCAAATGGATAACATAAAAAAGAATTACACGATTGCTGTTGTGGTGGTGGCATTTTTGCTCATTTCCGTAATTGCCGCCCTCGTCAGGCGACGCTATCTTGAAAAAATGGAGAAAATGCGCAAAAAACATGAATTGTTGGACATATTAATCAAGAAAAAAGAACTTGAAAACGAAATAAAACGTGAAAAGAGAATAGAAGAGATAAAGATGCTCGAGAATAGAATAAATTCTTTATCAGAAAATAACGCCCAGATGAAAAGAGAATTGCTGGAGCAAAAAAGGAAAATAGAAGTATTGTTTTTGGCATCAGAAAATGCCGACATAAAACACAAAAAAGTCAAAGAATTAGCCACCAAAGCGGGCATTTTTGACACCATCCGCAGAAGAGTATCAAGAAACGAAATTCTTAGTGGTAATGATTGGGAGAATATAAGAGAACTGATTACATCCCTATCCCCTGCCTTTTTTATCACACTTATGGAAATCGTGAAGATGAATGATTTGGAAACCAAGATCAGTATGCTCATAAAGTTAGACGTTAAGATTGGTGAGATTGGTATTTTGGTGGCTACCAGTAAGCAAAATGTTTCCGCCATAAGACGTAGGTTATACGAAAAAGCATTTAATATCAAAAAAGCCGTTCCAACAGATTGGGACCAACTTCTATTTGCTATTTAACAACTATACTCATTTTCGTTATTGTCGATTATTATAAACTTAAGAAACATAACTCGTTGATTATCAAATAATAGTGAACATATATTTACTATTTGACCACAAAATGTAGACAAAGTGTAGACGACAAATCATGGCGTCTGCTTTTATCATTCATATTTTTGCCACGATAGTATTTCTAAACAATCAACCGTGGTAAAGTTATGAATAATAAAAAATTATTAATTTTTGCTTTTTTGCTTATTGCAGTAGGTACCAATGCACAAGTTGTGCAAATGTATGATGTGGATGAAGGGGCAAAGAATAAAGGTGGTCGAACAGAGATACCTGTCCCGAAAGTCCAATATGATGACAATTCAGTAGAGATTATATGTGACAGTCTTGTCTACAATGTAGAAATAACCATTACTGATGAGTCCGGAAGTATTCTTCATCATAGTAATGAAACTCTTTCACCTTCTTCTACCATACTTTTGGTGCCAGATACTTCAACCAATTCAAAATATTATATAGAAGTAGAATCCACTGAACAACGTTTCTATGGTTTTTTCCAATGATTAACATTTCTTCAAAACCTTCATAATCAAAAAAGGAAAAGGTAAGAGGGTAAAGAAGTAAAACCGTAGCCTATGAAAAGAACTGTCCATCTCATTACATTCATAATGCTTTCAGCCCTGGCCATGCTATGCGCGGCACCGGTCTTCGGGCAGGTGAACCTGTCCGGGATGGAACCGATGTCCGCCGACAGCCTGGTGAAGAGCAGGATACGCTATTTCTCCCCAGGCTCGGGAGGAAGGGACAAGGTGTGGGACTTCTCCGAGAAATTCGGTTCCAGGGGTTCGTCGCAGGTGATGTTCATGAAGGACAGTTTGGGCGTGGTGTCCGTCATGGAACCGGGCAGGATCAGCCATTACCGCACGACACCCGACACGCTCATCCTCTCCGGCCGCGAGTCGACTTTGGAGAAGAGGGATTATGCCGTGGAGAAGGTCTCCAAGAAATTCCCCCTTGCATATGGCGACTCCCTCGCCATGCCCTTCCGGTGCGAGGGGATGTATTGCGGCGACCATCCGTTCCGTGAGGTCGGCACGACGACGGTCAGGGTGGATGCCTGCGGCTCCATCGTGCTTGGCGAAAACGACACAATCAAGAACGTACTGAGGGTACAAACCATCGATGCCTACTTCGTCTGCATGGACATCGACACCGCCGCCCTCGACACCGCGAGGCTCACCCAGGTCATCGACGAACGCTACGAGTGGTACCTGCCCGGTTCCCAGTATCCGATTATCGAGGACGTGACAAGCACCACTTATTTCAACATGGATGCCATAGGCACCACCCGGCGAGCGTGCTGCAACCTTCCCGAGGACCTGGCGGCCTGCTACGTCACGCCCGATGACGAGGAAGAGTCGGACGAGCAGGAAGGCTTCCCTGATGATGACGGGCAGGTTCCCGACATCATCCATTACACCGTAGAGACCGTGGGGAAGACCATCCACATATCCTACGACCTTGACGGGGATGCCGTCATCACCACGATTGTCGCCAACCACATGGGGTTCCTCTGCATGAGCAGGCAGTGGACGCAGGAGGCCGGACAGGGATATTCCGTGGAGATGGACTGCAACGGCCTGCGTCCGGGCGTGTACATCCTCTACATCAACGTCAACGGAAAGGTTTACAGTGAGAAAGTGACGCTATGAAAAACATGATGAAAAGAACAATGAAGGATACGGTAGGTTCAACAAGGAAGGCAACCTTGCTGGCGGCATTGCTGCTGTCCGGCCTTCAAGTCTGTGCCCAGAGCGGGAGTCCGGAGGCTGTCAACCTCGACCATTTCAGGACGCCGGAGGCGTCGGCCTTCAAGAAATACGGTGAGGAGTCCGTCAATGAATATACCGGGACGGCCGACATCTCCGTCCCCCTGCACACGGTAAAGTGCAAGGATATAGAGATTCCCATCGTCCTGCGCTACGACGCCTCTGGCATCAAGGTGGATCAGGAGGCGTCCTGGGTGGGGCTCGGATGGAACCTGACGGTAGGAGGCTGCATCAACTACGTGTGTGCCGGCGGCCACGACCTGTATAACGCGCCGGACATCCCCAATGCGGTGTGGACGGAATACCTGTCGTCCAAGTTCAGTATCTCTACCTACGGGAACCATGAGTACAAGACCCAGACCAGGTATTACGTCTGCAACCCCAATGAAAATTCCAACTGGATGTCAAGCCTGCCGTACACTCCGCAGGACTTCATCCTTTCATACACCGACAACATCGGCGGGGGACAGGGAATGAAGGAATACGTGGACTGGGGCTTCGGCGAGCGCGACTTCTATTCCGTCAACGTCATGGGCAAGTCGTTCATGTTCTTCATCGACCCGTTCACCCTGAAGGTGTTCACCATAGGCAAGGCCGGGGAGGACTTCATCGTTGAGCCGGATTATCCGTCTGACCCTGAAAGGGGTGTCGGCAACCAGCCGGACATATATAAATGGACGATAACGGATTCCGACGGGTTCGTCTATACCTTTGAGGAGGGAGACAAGTTCCAGTACGACCCCCAGACAGCCGCGACATACACGTCATGCTGGTATCTCACGAAGATACAGTCTCCCACGGGTGAGGTGGCCGAACTCTGCTACAGCACGCTCACCAGGCCGAGCCGCAGGGTAAGGTTCGAGTCCTTCAGGCTGCCCGTCCCTCACGGAGGAGGGCTGGCGTGCTGCGCGAACGTCTCACAGGCATCGTACAGCAGTTCGCTGCAGAGTCAGGGCTCAAGTACGTACGTGACATCCCATTACCTCAGGGAGATAAGGACGGGCAACCAGACGGTGAGGTTCGCCACGTCGGAGAGCAATGAATGCAGCGGGAGGAAACTGGATGCCGTGACGGTCCTGTCCAATGACAGCGCCACGGTCAGGACCTTCGCTTTCTCCTACGGCAGGTTCGGCTGTTCCACCGTCGGGGGGAACTACGCCCCGGCGGACACGCTGACCCTCTCCGAATACAGGCTGAAACTGGAGAGCGTCAGGGAGATTGCCTCCCGGGACACGCTTACGACCGGCTTTTCCTACGACCCGACGGACCTGCCGTCGAGAAAGTCGTGCGCGCAGGATTTCTGGGGGTATTACAACGGGCGGGAGAACAACGTGCCGGGACGGGGCCATTCGCTGATACCGGCACCGCAGGGATTCATGTCGTCACACTACACCCAGGCGCTGGGCAACTATTCACTGAATGGTGCCGACAGGTTCAGCCGCGGCACCTACATGCAGGCCGCCGTGCTCAACAGGGTGGACTATCCCACGGGAGGCTGGACCACCTATGAATATGAGCCGAACACCGTCCCGACGAATGATTACACCCTGACGGAGCAGTACAGGGAAAAGCAGTACGATGTCTCGGTCCTCGCAAGGTTCACCGTCTCCACCTCCCCGTACGGGCTGGTGGTGGACCAGAGCGAGCAGAGTAAGGATTTCACGCTCACGCAGGAGGCCTCGCTGGACCTCTCCCTGCTGTGCAGCGGAAGCGACCAACTGTCAGGGAAGGAACTGAAGACCCAGATATACCGGCAGTCAGGCCAGACATACACCCTGGTTGAATCCGACACGCTGACGTTCATCCCCAGTTCCCAGGCACCCTCCCACATACGGAGCCTGACGCTCCCGGCAGGGAATTACTTCCTCCTGGTAGTACCGATCAGCGACAACAACAACCTTCCCTTTAACATCAACTGCTATCTGGACGGCTGGTATCAGGAGACCCTTTCGCAGGCATACTATACGCTCCCGTGCGGAGGCCTGCGGATAAGGAAAATCAGCCATTTCGACCATGACGGCGAAAGTGTCAACTACACCACCTACGACTACGACAGCAACGGGATGACCTCCGGAAGACTGCTGGACAGGATAGAGACGATAGATCTCGCGCACTGCTACAACATGGATCCCGTGGGCGGCGCTCCGGGAACGCATGACGTGGAAGTGTATACAATAGGCACGGGACATTCCCGCCTGCCCGCGTTCTTCGCGTCCTGCAACCCCGGCACCGTCGGCTATTCCAAGGTGACGAGGAGCAGGTACGACGCGGCGGGCAACCTCGAGAAGCGCGTGGTCACGTCCTACAGGAACAACGAGCCCCAGAATATGTACGGCATCGACTATTATGCTTCTTTTGACAACGGCCAGACAGAGAGGCAGGAGATCCGTGACGCGTCGGATGCCGTCGTCGCAAGGACGGTGAACACATACGAGAACAACATGGACGACCGCTATACGGTCAACATGGTGGCGAAATACAAATGCCTCAACCACGGGCCTTCCTCCCCTCCCGCCACCCTGACGCTGGTGGTGTACGACCCGCCGAGCACCACTCCCACGAGCACCACGGACATGGGCGACCCCGGTACGGAGGGCGTCGCCGACGTACTGCGCTACCCGTTCATCCTCTCAAGGACCGAACTGACCGCCACCGTGAGTACGGAGTACTGCCCGGACAGTACCGCCGTCATCAGGACAAGGGAGTATCAGTATAACGGTACCAACCACCAGGTGTCGCGGATTGACGAGAGCACGGGCCTGCCAGGCCGTGTCCAGCGGACGAGCATCACCTACACGGCGGACGGGACGGATGCCGTCAGCATTGCCATGAGGAACGCCCACAGGCTGAACGACGTGGTGGAGACCAGGGACATCTTCGTGGAAGGCGGTCAGGAGAGGCGCATGTGCACGCAGCATACCAACTATGCGGCCGTTACGATCAACGACACTATTTATTACCTGCCCGTCTCGTATGCCACGTCAACAGGCAGCGAGACACCCGAGATACGCGTGACATATTCCTATGACGGGATGAGAAACGTCCGTGCCGTCACGGCCGACAGCATCGAGACGGTCTATCTCTGGTCGTACAAAGGCCAGTATCCGGTCGCCAAAATCGAAGGGCTGACATACGCCGCGGTGGAGGCTGCCGTGGGAGCCGCGGCCATCTCCCATCTGCTGCAGGCGGCCGCACCGGGCGCGACGGAACTCAGTTCCATGCGCAATGCCGTCGAGACGGCCGGAGGACATGTGACCACCTATACCTACAGGCTCCTCGTCGGCATCGACTCCGCGACGCTGCCCAACGGCTGTACGGTCTATTACGAGTATGACGGATTAGGACGGCTTTCCAGGATCGTTGACCACGACGGTAACGTCGTCTCCACCAACAGTTATAACTACAGGAGGCCATGAACGGGATGATGAGCTTGACAAAGACAATGACGATGGACAGGAAGGAGAGACATATGACAGTCACGGCGGTGATGGCCGTGACGGTGCTGGTTGCACTCACGGCACTGCCCTGCCCCGCCCGGGCGCAGGACACCTCGCGGAACTTCGTCAAGTCCGTGACGATGCTCAACGCCCAAGGGACGGACTCCCTCGAGGCCGTGCAGTACTGCGACGGGCTGGGCAGGCCGACCGTCGCCGTCGCCACCGCAGGCACGCAGAGCCAGACGGCATGCACCCTGACGACCTACGACGGCTCGGGACGCGAGAGGCGCAGGTACGTCCCCGTGCCGGGCAGCGGACTCGGCTATATGGGCGAAAGCGACATCCAGGCGGCTTCCTACGGCTTCTACACGGACGGCGGGGGCTTCACCGAGAACCACTACGACGCCCTCGACAGGGTGACCGCCGTTGACCTCGCCGGCGACGCATGGCGGCAGGCGGGCAGGCGGGACGGGACGGCATACCTCGCCAACACCCTCGCCGACGGGGTACTCCACTACGAGGCTCCCGAGGACGGGACCTTCAACCTGACACTGCCGGAGAACACTTCCTTCCAGTACTACCCGGCGGGCTCGCTTGTCAAGACGGTGTCCCGAGACGCCGACAGCGTGTGCGTCACGGTCTTCACCGACCTCACCGGCAGGAAGGTGCTCGAGCGCACCGCGGCGGGGGACACGTACTATGTCTATAACCACCTCGGGCAACTCCGCTTCGTCCTCACCCCGGCATTTGAAATAATCTCACGCTCAAAGGCAATGTTTGCCTATGAATACCGTTATGACCATAGGGGGCGAGTCATTGAGAAGATACTGCCCGGCGACGCCCCGGCAGGCATCACCGTCCAGTACTGGTACGACAGGGCCGACCGCACGGCCTACGTGCAGGATGCCGCGCTCGGCAGCCGCTACAGGTTCTTCCTGTACGACCGCCTCGGCAGGCTCTGCGTGCAGGGGACATGCAGCGGAGGAAACCGGAGCGACACCATCTTCGCCGTGACGGCCTGCACGGGCGGCAGCGGGGGTGTCTGCAACACGGGCTACACGGCTCCCTACACCATCAGCGACCCGCAACTCGAGATCGTCAACTACTACGACAACTACGGCTTCACAAGTAACAACAGCCTCACGAATATCATGCCTGTGGTGAGCATCAATACCGACCAGCAACGGTATGCCGTCGGCTCCCTGACGGGACAGGTGGCATATACCACCGGCGGCCCTGCCGGCGGGACCGTCGGCACGGTCAGCGTGTACGACCGGAAGGGACGGGTCGTCCGTTCCGTGCGCAAGGGGCTCGGCGGACGCACCGAGGACGTGAGCACGGCCTATTCGTTCACCGATGCCGTGGACACCGTCAGGGCCGTCGTCGGCGTCGGGTACGGGAGCGACTTCACCGCGAACACTGTCTATACCTACGACAAGGGCAGGAAGACGAAGATGACGGTGTCTGTCAGCCACGGCCGTCCGGCGGTGTCGCGCCTGACGGAATACGCATACGACGCCGTGGGCAGGCTGACCGGCAGGCAGAGGCAGCTCACCGGCACGGGCAGGTCGGCATGCTCGTACTCCTACGACGTACACGGCTGGCCGACGGCCATCGACAACGGGACGTTCCAGGAACGGCTGTACTATGCCGACGGCCTGGACGGAGGATGCTGGAACGGCAACATCAGCACCGTGAAGTGGAAGTCGGGCGGCGACAACACCTTCAAGGGATACAACCTGAAGTACGACGGCACGGGACGGCTGTACGGCGCGGTCTTCGGCACGGGCGACGACCTCACGGGCTATCCGGACTACTACAGCGAGAACGTGGAGTATGACTGCAACGGCAACGTCACCCGCCTGCGGCGCAGCGGGCTGACGGACAACATGCACGGCGCATTCGGACTGGTGGACAACCTCTACATGACATACACGGGCAACAGGCTCACGAGCGTGCGCGACAACGCCTCGCACCTGTACTATGCGGGGGCCACTGACTTCGACGGGATGACGGGGGAGAACCCCCTGACATACGATGCCTCGGGCGCGCTCACGAGCGACGCGGGGCGCGGGATGGCGAGGATAGACTACGACCTCTGCGGCAACCCCGTGCGCATACAGTTCACCGACGGCAGCGTGACCAGGTACATATACAGCGCGGCGGGTGAGAAGCTGCGCGTGACGCACCTCACGGCGGTGCCGAACATCACCGTCCCCATCGGCACGGCCAGGGAACTGGCACCGTCGGAGATACTGAGCACCGACTCCACCGACTACCTGCTCGGGGGTACGCTTACGATGAAGAACGGGCGCATTGACAGGTACCTGTTC
>JAFYZT010000020.1 GCA_017548605.1 Prevotella sp.
CGATTATCTGGAAAAAATGGTATTGGCTTACTATGCTGCCATCCTTGGTAAGGAAATTGCATCGAAAGGGTGGTTAGGCGTTCCGTCGGCAGCTGGACAGATGGCTCTCATCACCGCTGCTTTTGAGACAGCAAAAGCCTTGGCACAAAGTTTCGACAGCGGTGGTTTCACGGGTCGCGGCGCATGGAACGAGCCGAAGGGTATCGTCCATGCCAATGAGTTTGTGGCAAACCGATTCGCCACCGCCAACAAGCATGTGCAACCAGTGCTCAGTCTGATTGACGCAGCACAAAGGAGCGGTTCGGTGTCACGCCTGACGAGTGCCGACGTGGCTGCTGTACTACCCTACTCCACAGAGACCAGAAACACGAATGGGGCAAGAAGGGCCGGTATGGTAAGAGGCCGTGACGATGACAATGTCATGATGGCCATTCTCTCGAAGGTAAATGCCACCGTTGACAAGTTGAACGGGCGGTTGGAAAAGCCCATATATGCCGAGACCTACATCACCGGCAAGGGAGGGATAGAAAATGCCCAGTCGCTGTATGACAGGATGAAGAACAATGTTAGAAGGAGGAGCTGACCATGTTGCATTACATAGTTGACGGCAAGGAGGTGCGGCTGAGTGCCGACACCAGCGTGGATTTCTATTTCAGGAATCCTCTGCTCACCAAAGAAGGTCAATATACGTTGGATATTGACATCGATATGCGAGATTCGCAGAATGCTTCTATTTACGGGTATTGCTACCGACTGGACAAAGATGATATCCCTTCCAACCGACATGCCACACTGTTCGACGAACGAGGAATCATCATTACCGGCAAGGAGATTGTTTTGGAAGTGGCCGAAGAACATGTGAAAGTACAGGTTATTGGAGGTGTGTCAGAGTTGAACAATATGTTGAACAGCGGGCTCACATTGCATGACCTTACTCCAGACAACACAAAATACTATATAGACGACGTGGAATACCATAACGTGGCCACGACAATAATAGCCAGTGGTTTCACCAACTACGCTGCCGTCCACGTGCCATGTATATTCAACACGGAAGCATTGGAGGAGGAATCATCATTCTGCGTCCCTATCGACAAACACAATACCGGGGCACAGCCGCAGTCCCATGATTATGGGATGAGTGAAGGGACGGCTTACAGCGTGTCACGGGCAGAAGCATTTTGTCTGCTCCCATGGCTGTGGTATGTTACGGAGGCTGTATTGGATGCATTGGGTTTCGACGTGACTTACAACCACATCAAAGAAGACAGTACCTTGCAACGTGTCGTCGTGGTGCAGAGGAACTTGAATATCGGCACCAATATTCTTTACTCCCTTCCCGACTGGGACGTATCGACCTTCATCACGGAGGTGGAGAAATTCTGTAATGTGATTATCGTGCCAGGAACCGACGGCCATAGTGTGGAAATCGTGTCCATCCCAGACTATTATGACAGAGATGCCAACAATGTGGTTATTGCCGGGGATAATATTATAGGGAAGATTGGGAAAAAAACAGACAATGATGCGGACAGGAGCGATATCGTCACACTATACGACAACGTAAGATACGCTTTTCCGTCAACCAACCAATACAAATACCTGTGCGTGGATGATGGAGTGATGGCCGTTGCCGATATTAAGGAATGCCAGGATCTTACCTCCGACGCAGCGAAGCGTATGCGTGTGTTCAATGTTTGGCGGGAAATCAAAGGCAATTGGAATTTCGAGACAGACATCAAGTCGGCCGAAGCGGAAAATGAATACAGGAACGGCAACCACATTTTCTATGACCCTGCGCTGGACATGCAATTTGTTCTGAAATTTCAGGAAGAGAAGGAAATAGAAATATACAACGACCCTGTTGTTCCGTATGGTCAAAAGGTATTGTTGCAGACGATAGAGTACGAAGATTCCTACTATCTTCAACACATCAACAGTTTCAGGGGAGTGATCAACGACAAGGAAGCCGATGCAATGGAAATGAAAATCGTGCCGTGCGAGATGGCTGTCAGGAATACGTACAAGTCTATTACACCTCTCTCATTAAGTGAACGTCCGTTACCCTGCCTTCGCAACAAAGAAGATATCGACAATGTGGAATTTTATATATTCGGCGAAGATAACCCGAATGGTGAGAATACCATCAACAACGAGATACTCAACGGCATTGCCGACAAAACAATCCCTGAAAATATATTCGTCGGCTTATATTTTGGCACTTTCGGAGACCATGCCATACAGATGTTTCCCGTAGTAGCTCCAACCAACCGAATGGTGGTATATAGGAACGAAACAGGACTGCCAGACTGCAATACTGCAGAAGTGGTTATAGCTGACAACAGGGAGCAGCACATGACACTTGAGCTTCAAGGAGCCGATGGACTGTATGCCAACAACTACAGCAAGAATGCCCTGTATGACATAAACAATGAATACACCATCCGTTTCCATTGTGTAAATCGTCCCGACCCCCGGTCTGTTTTCATCATCCACAACAAGAAGTTCATTTGCAAGGAACTGAAATACTCTACATCTGACTGCCGCGTGTCTGATATATGCGAAGGTGTTTTTTACCCGATTAAATAACATGAGACCTTACAAATCATTACAAAAACTTACCAGCGACGAAATAGAGGCGCATATCCTCGATCCTGAAAACAACCCCTTGCCCGAACGGTGCGAGGAACAGTTCCACAGGGTGATGACTGCCGCCCGTCTGATGGATTCGCATCCAGATGACGGGCAGGTGTCGCTGCTGCTCATGGAAAAATACGCGGTGAGCACGACCACCTGCCGCCGCGACATTGCACTGGCACGTCAACTCTATAAGACACAGCACACGTTCGACTGGGACTTCTGGCGGGTATGGATGATACGCGACCAGGTGGAGCTTATAGAAAAATGCCGGGCAAAGAAAGACTTTAAGGCATGGAACGCAGCCAAAGAGACGCTGCGGCGCATCATAGGCGAGAAGCCGGAGGGTGTGGAAGACCCGCGCCGGATGGAGAAGAACCTGTTCCTGATACAGGTGGTGAACCAGAACGGAGAAAGGAAAGAACTGTCATTGGGTGAGGTGCGAGACTGGAAACCAGGACAAGTAAAGGCACTTATCGACAATCTCTCCACACCCATTGACGTGACGGAGGCAGAACAAATCATGGAGTCATGAAAGAGGAGTACTGGAGAGAGACGCTGCAGGTGAACCGCATACAATATGCCTACATGGTGCTGCGTGCTAAAACGAAATATGCCATTATGAGCCGTGGCACCGGAAAATCGTTCATCGTTGGTGCCGAGGTGGACGAAAACATCCGCCTGATGCCTCGCGGCGTGACCACCATCGCACAGGCCACTATCGGCCAAGCTCTCACAAAGACCCTGCCGTCGACGTTCAAGATGCTGGAGATGCTGGGCTATAAGCCCTACGACTACAATACACACACGGGAGACTATGTTGTGTGCCGCACCCCTCCCGACGGATGGTACCGGCCATACGAACGAATCATGCAATACGACCATGTGATATCCTTCAGTAACGGCCATTGCCTGTATATCCTCACCCAGGAAGGCAACAGCCGTGGACCCAATGCCGACTTCAACATCACCGATGAAGCACTCACCATCAGCAAGTCGAAATTCGACCAGGAGGTAGCACCAACCAACCGGGGTAACGAATACCTGTTCGGCAAGCGGTCGGCACATCCTGTATTAAAGCACCATGGTAACTGTTTTCTATCGTCAATGCCATACACATCGGAGCAGAACTGGCTCCTGGATCCGGCTGAATATTACGAACGAGAGCGCGGCATCGACCTCTTTGCCAAATGGAACAAGATGGTCAATGTGCAGATGAGCATGATAGAAGCGGCCATTACCAAAGACACCCACCTCTTTACGGATCTGTGGAATGAGTGTGTTCGTATGCGCAGGGAAATGACCCCTTTTGTAAGCAAAGACCAGACTCTGTTTATCCTGGGCAGCGTGTTCGACAATATAGAGAACCTCGGCATGCAATACGTCATCAACCAATACAACGTGATGGACAAACTCTCTTTCATGGTGGAGATACTGAATATGCGCTTGGATGCCGTGGACCATTGTTACTATAAGCTCAATCCGGAACGGCACCAATATGCCAACGCTTTCAACGACACATTTATCCGTGATGTGGCGGAAGACACCCATTTCAACTGGGAAGCTTTGCGCAAGATACAGGATAGTCGGGCCGACATGGACTGCGACCCATCGAGAGGGTTGGAGATATGCCCGGACTGGGGCAGCCGCGCTTCTTTCCTCACCGTCTACCAAGAGCGGCACTATGACTTCGCGTCGAAGAAGTCCACGGCGCGACCTGTGGAATGTATGATTAATGAGTTTTTCGTCAGGCGTGACGATGAGACGGATACCGAGGTCAACGCCTTGGCAGACAAATTCATCGCCTATTACAGTCACCACCCCACCAAGCGTGTCATCCTGGACCGTGACAGGTATGGTGATGCCAGGAGAGCCAACAGCAAAAAGAGTTACAATGAACTGTTCATCGAACGGCTTCAACGCTATGGATGGCAAGTACAACAGCGAGTACATGCCGGGATGGAGCCGCCACAACATGACAAATACCTGCTCATGACACTGATTCTGACGGAGACCGACGAACGGTTTCCTGTGTTGCGCATCAATGCCACGCGCTGCCGTCATACACTCATCAGCATGAACAACACAAGAGTGGTGGAAAGCAATGGCAAGTTTGAGAAGGACAAATCGAGTGAAAGACGAAAAAGCGTGGTTCCGGAAGAGGCAACGCATTTCGGAGACACCTTGGACAAACACATCTGGACGAAATACGGCGAGCGACTGCGTAAACTGCACAACACATTCGCGCCTGCGAGGGTTTGACGGGTATATTTTTCTCCTGACCCTCATATTTCCTGCCAAAAGCGATTCAATCGGCGACCGGTTCCGTAGGGCGCGGCGAGCAACAGTGTGAATTTCGAGCGGAAAATGGGCGCGAATTGATTGTAAAGTATTGAAAAGGAATGACAATTAACAGATATTAGAGTTAAAATATCGGTTTTATTCTGTCCTATAGAAATTTTATGCGAATTATTACTTTTGCGGTATGAGTACTATAACAGGAATGGCCCAACGTATGTTTGCCATGGAAGCGGACGACATCACCATCCAATGTTCGGATGAGGTGACAGTGAACGTGATTGTTTCCGTGGCAGGTATAGGCTTGGTGTACGAAAATGCGGCCAACTATCAGCCTGTGAACGGCATCGTCAAGCTTGGGGAACTCGGTGAACTGGTCAACCGGTGCATTGAGATTTCCAACTCGTTCCACAGTCTGGCGAGCGAACAGAGACGCTATGCTTCCTGCACCCTGACCGTCGGCATTCCCGATGAGGAAATAGAGGAAACGGCAGAGGTCCTGTATTGCCGCAAGCGTGTGGGCTTGTCTGCGACGGACATCCTCTTCATGACTGGTTGCCGTAACCGCCGCGTGGTACCGGGACAACATGTGATCTTATATGTTCCCAACCAACAAGGATTGACCATTCAGCATAAGGTGGCCTATCTGTATAATGAACAGGTATATTATGTGTCTGATACCGAAGAACCGGTAACGGGGCAGAATACATATATTTGCATAGATTGCAGTCCGGAGCTGGAGCTGTCCGCCGTGGCCCCATCCGGTTCCACGTTGATTTATTACGACGTTGAACTGTATTATGACAATGAGCTGTGTGACCGCGTGCATTGTGAGATAGATACAACCTATTATGCGAGAAAGGCGGAGTGGATATTTATCAACCTGTTCGGGGTGCAGGAAAGCGTTATCATGCGCGGCAACGAGGAAGATGAAGTCAAGCATGAGGCGTCCTACGGATATGCCGGAACCATATACCGTAAATTCGACACACAACTGACGTATGAGCGCAAGACCAACAGCGGATGGCTTGCCCCAGGTGAATGGGAGATGCTGTGTGATTTGTCAGAGAGTCCTGCCACAGGAATAAGGACAGGCAACGATATCACCGACCTCGTTATCACAGGTGCCGAGGTGAAACGTGTGAATCCATCCAATGAGCCTGAGGCCGTCACCTTCACTTGGAGATACAAAGACCGGGTGGAACTGGCACCTGACACGAAAAAACTGTTTGTTTTTGAACGGCCGCCGTTTGACGAATCTTTCGAATAACCCATTAACAATCATACAATGAACAACAAAAAAGAAACCATATATGCCAATACGATGCTTGCCGACCTTGATATCCGCCAAGACAGGTTCGGCAACCTGCGCATGTTCTCAATGAAGTTCTGCACGCTTGACGGCAAGCTCTACTTCGTGCCCCAGGCATACGCCACAGGCTGCAAGGGTATGGATATGAAAAAAATGCGGTACCGTGGCATACAGCCATGCGACTGCAAGGGTCATCCCGAAGGGCATGTTATCCCTGTGAAGATTACCAACATCATGGAATACAATGGGCGCATCGTGGACTGGAGTAACGGATATGGGGAAGAATAACAACCTAACGACATAAAGATGGAGATACAATACAACAACAGAGGCGTGCCATTGCTCATGTTCAGCAGGAATATGTTTGCAGACACCGTTACCGACCGTCAGACTTCGGACAGCCGACGAAGGGCATTGTTCCCCAACGACAACAACCGAAGGGACTATGTGTATGTGGATGACTTCCGCGTAGTAGCCTGGGGTGATGACAATCAATGGCCGACCACTGCCATCAAACTTGTGAGAGACACCACCGTGCTGAATACGGGTTTGAAATACCTGCGCAACCTGACACTCGGTCAAGGGTTGTTTGCCTGTAAGGTGGAAGGTTACGACGACAACGGTGACGAGATTCTTCAGCCGTTGGGTGATGACAGGGTGAACCGTTTCATCCAAAGCAGGAATGCCCGTCGGTACATGGAGAAGGTGCTGCGCGACTATCTGAAGACCGGATGCGGTGCTGTTCAGTTCGTGCCCAACATCATGGGTACAGAAGTGGTTGGCCTGCAGCCACTCAACTGCACCCAGTTCCGTTTTACTGAACCCGACAATCATGGCTACAGCGATTGTGTGGTAGCTGGGAGCTGGGATATTGCCCCATCGACAGACTACATCACCCTTCCCGTGCTTAATGAATACGACCCGACAATCCAAGCTATGTTGTTGAAGGATCGCGGTAAGCTGCGCAAGGGTTTCGTCTATGCTGTGCGAGACTCCTGGAGCAACGATGATATTTACGGAGAGCCTATCTGGTGGCCGGCATGGGTGGCCGGATGGGTTGAGATAGCCCATTCTGTTCCTCAGTTCCTGAAGCGGGCATACAAGAACCAGACCACATGGAAATGGCACGTTCAGATTCCCTACTCCTTCTGGGACAAGAAATTTCCGGAGGAGAACTATGACGGGGACTATAAAGCCCGCGAGGCGGATATCAACCTATACATGGACCAGATAGAGAAGAATCTGCTGGGGGCTGAAAATGCAGAAAAACCAATCTTCTCAAACTATGCCGTGAACGAGATGAACGGCAGGATAGAAGAGGAATGGAAGATTGCGCCGCTATCGAATAAATACAATGCAGGCCAGGAGAACCTGGTGACATCGGCAGCAGCCAACAGCGAGATACTCTTTTCGCTGATGGTCAATCCCAATGTGCTGGGGGCAGGTATGCCCGGTGGCACCTATGCCGGCAACCAAGGTGGCTCAAATATCCGGGAAGCTTTCCTCGTGAATATCGCCAATGCCTGGATTGACCGGCAGAACCTCCTCGACCCCTTGGAATTGTTTATCAAGATGAACGGAATGCCGGAATGTCACCTGCGGTTCCGTAACACCATCCTCACCACTTTAGACACAGGAGCGGGAACAGCCCGACGGCTTAGTTGAACAGAATAAATACTTGGATATGATATTTTCAGAAGAAAAATGGAAAAAAGGGAATGAACAGGATGCCAACATCCCGTTGAGCGCATCCCTGTCGTTCACCAAGGTGGCACCCTCCCTGGCCAATGCCCAGGACATGTTTCTCAATCCTTTGTTAGGCTCGGAGTTGGTTGCAGAGCTGGAATCTGCCTATACCCAGGAAAATCCAGGCGCAGCGATGACCACACTGTTGAAGATGAGCCAGAACGCCGTGGTTAACCTGACACTGTGGTATTATTTCGACCTATTACAGATGCGTGTCACCGACCAAGGATTTCACCGTCAGGGAAGTGAAGACTGGCAGCAGCCCTATAAGTACCAGGAAGACAGAATCAGGGAAGGATTCAAGCTTCGCGGTTTCAATGCCCTTGACGGATTGCTCGACTATCTATATGACAACGCGGACACTTATCCGGCATTTAAGCAAAGTACAGCATACACGGATAAGCGCGGTGCCGTAGTGCGTTCAAAGAAAGACGTGGAGCAGCTGGTCTATATAGGTGGCAGTACATTGGTGTTCCTTCGGCTGCGCACAGAGTTCCCAACCATCGAAGAAAACCGTCTGGTGGCTGTAATGGGACGAACTCTGTATGACCTTTTCCGTGGCTGGTTGTCAACACCTAACACATTTCCTTCAGAGAAATGTAACTGTACGCTTGAAGACTTACGCGAGCGATGTGCCACCGTGGTGGTACGCCATGCTGTGGTTCGCGTCATACAGCAAACCGGGTCGCTAACAGACAGGGGGTTGTATTTCGGCGCGACAGTTGCGACGGGCGGCAATGACAACAGCTCTCAGCCTGCGTCAGACATGGCCATCGGCGACCGCCTCTCTCTATACAAGAGCGACGCTTCGGTGGCCGAAGATAATCTCCGGCGTTTTCTGTCTCGCCGTATGGATGCTTTTTTTGACAACCATACACCTCACCATATCATCCGTGACAACGACGGCAAACAAGCCTTTTTTGCAATGTAAGACATGAAAGACCTGGAGATAAGATACCGCCGATGGGGAATGTCGAGAAGCATACATTCTCATATCCCTGAGCACTGGAGAGACCTGTCATCACGCCAGATGGCTTTTGTGGCAGACCTGCACCTTTGCGGAGCCGATGCAGACCAAGTTCTCGCCGTGTTGTGCGGACTACACCCTGACAAAGTGGCCATGATGGACACATATCACCGCTATGTATTGCGTAAGGAGTTGGACTGGGTGATGGATCTTGACAGCCCACACGACGGTTTTGTTATCGACTACCTGCCTGGCACCTCGCTGTACGCTCCCGGTGGTAAGTTGAAGGGATGCAGTCTGCAGCAATTCATGACCGCCGACACCTATTTCCAACTGTTCACCCTCCATCCAAACCAAGAACGGTGGCTCAATCTGTTTGTGGCTGCCCTCTATCTCCATCGCGGCGAATACTTCAATGTTGACGAATGTGAGGTTCCGTCATTACGGAAAAAGGCGGTAAAAGTGGACGTGGAGCGCAATGTGGAAAGTGTGGCATGCTCGGCCTTGAACGTAAGGTTCGCCGTCTATCTGAACTTCGTGCTGATACGTTGCTGGCTGTCCAAAGCTTATCCTTCCCTCTTCCCTCCTTCAGACGACAAAGAGCATGGAGCCAAGGCTACCAAACCAACAGACTGGCTAGCCGTGTTCGATGCTTTTATCGGCGACGACGTGGCCGACATGCGAAAATACCAAATGATGGCAGCCACCGATGCTTTCAGAATCATGAACCGAAGAATTAGAAATGCCCAAAAACGATGATTACAGGAAAGTTCATAAGCGACTATTTCGAGGGGCTCAGCCGGAACCATCCTGGTGTGGCCCATTCGGATAAGGAATGTCATTATGTCAACCTGAACGACGACAAAAAACAGACGTTCATGGCCGACACGCTGCGCTATCCGGCTGTGATGTTTGAGACATCAGGATATATTGTCAGAGCCACAGGCGATACATTGACAAAGCGTCACCAATGTCACCTTCAAGTGGTAACGCATGTCATCGATACCGGGGACTACGCCGAAATAGAAAAGGCGTTGTCAGATTGTGACGGTATCTTGACAGATTTCCTTGCCCAGATGCTAATAGACAAACGCAACAGACTGCCCAGGTGGATGGCCGGGCTGACGTTCGAAGGCATTGAGGTAATACCTATAGAGAACAAGAGCGATGCGCTGTATGGCGTTCTGGCTGAGTTGTATTTTCCGGAAGCAATATGTATTAATACAAATAGACAATAGCTTATATGAAAACATTAGAGCAATTACATACGCAGGCTGAACAGATAGAAGAGAACGTATTACCAAACTCAAATACAGCCGGTTTGGTGGGAGACACAATCAAGGGAGCAATTGAACATCTGCAAAAAAGGGAATATGGCCCGGTGGCAGGATACATCTATTGCGAAAACCTGGAAGAATTACCTACCGAACCTTCTGCCACTGAACGTAAATGTGCTTGGATTGTTTCCGGACGTTTTTACGTTTGGGTGGGTTCCGGTGGCGACACCCTCTCCGGTCTGTACCAGGACTGCGGCGCCCTGCAAGGACCAAAAGGTGACAACGGCATCAGCATAGGCGACAACTTCGCGGTGTTCAGTGCTTTGTCGTCGCTGGAGGGGAAGACAACAGATCAGAAGGAGGCGATGGTGCCGGATGGGAATATGGTGGACACCCTGGCTAACATCTATACTACACTAACTGGCACGTCATTCACCAACCGCATCATCAACAGCAGCGGCGCGAGCGTGCAGCCGTCATCGGGCAACGGCAACAGGCTGGTTGTTGTCTTCGACGTGTCGCAACTGGTAGGACAGAAAATAGATTTCTCTTCATTCAACAACTACGCGAATGCTTATTCCTGGTCTGTCTGGAAAGGAAACACGAAGGTGTCATCCACGGGACTGTCGCAGAACACCGACGTTCGCGTGATGTCAGACGCGACTTCCAATTCCGGTTCCTTTTCCGGCTCTGTAACGATTCTTGAAGGCGACAAATACCTCGCTCTTGTTTGTTACAGCAATAAAAGCTTTTCCGCCACAGCCTCGTTGTCCGTGAAAGAGGTCGTGCTGAAGAACGAAGAGGATATTAAGCAAAACAAAGAGGACATCACAGACATCAACACCTTCACGCGGTCGTACAATCCTGTCGCGACATACGCCAACCGCATCATCGACAGCAGCGGCGCGAGCGTGCAGCCGTCATCGGGCAATGGCAACAGGCTGGTTGTTGTCTTCGACGTGTCGCAACTGGTAGGACAGAAAATAGATTTCTCTTCATTCAACAACTACGCGAATACTTATTCCTGGTCTGTCTTGAAGGGCGGCACCACTTGGAGTTTCACAGGATTGACGCAGAACACCGACGTTCGCGTGATGTCGGACGCGACTTCCGCCGCAGGCAGGTACACCGACAGCGTTGTCGTACAGCCTGGCGACAAGTGGCTTGCCCTGGTCAATTACAGCAACAATGCCGTGAGCGCGGAAAACATCGTCACCCCGCTTGGTGGCAAGATAAGGGAACTTGATGGCCTCGCCAACCCCGAGGGCGTGAAGGAATACAACCCTGTCAGTTCGTTTACCTTGAAGGTAAAAAACCTCGCGCACGGTGCAGGAGTGAAGCCTTTGGTGTTGGCGCATTTTTCCGACATCCACGGCAATGGCAACGCCTTGTCACGGATGTTGGCGTGGTGCGCACATTATGGCAATTTCATCGACGATATACTACATACGGGCGACACCGTGGAGTCAATGTTCAGCGACGGCATGTCGTTCTGGAACGGTGCCGGGGCCGAAAGTGTTCTCAACATCATCGGCAACCACGACGCATCCACATCATCCGACGGCAACGGTGGGAAGACACAAGCGGAATGTTACGACCAATACATTGCTCCTTATTCCGATAGCTGGGGTATCGTCCAGCCAACGAATGTTGACGACAGCTCAAGTGAGGAATACAAGGCTTGTTACTGGTATAAGGATTACGCGGAGAAAAACGTGAGGCTGGTTGCCTTAGACTGTATGGTCAAGGCCACAGGCACGTCAGCACAGGTGGCCGCTCAGCTGTCGTGGCTCGAAAACGTGCTCATCGACGCTTCCGGCAATGGTCTGACCGTGGTCATCGCTTACCATTCGCACCCCTTATCAAGCGGATACGCCAAGGTGGTGTGTCCATTCTCGCACATGACAGCCGGAGGTGTGGGGGCATACAACTGGCCTGCGGCGGCGCAGCTGGTGACGGATTTCGTCAACAATGAATTGCCGGGTCAGACAACGGCAGGGAAATTCGCCTGCTGGCTGTGCGGCCACCAGCACAAGGACGTGGTGGTATGGTATGACACCTACGGACAGCTGTCCATCGCCATCGACAGCATGGCACTGTCGGTTGCTGCGCGTGACATATCCGGAAAGGGGCAGGATTGTTTCAACCTCGTGGGCATTGACACGGCCAATCATATCGTCAAGCTGCTCCGTGTTGGCAACGATGTGGATGCGCAGATGCGGAAGATTGACCAATGCGCCATTGACTACACAACGGGCAAAGTGCTGCACGAGCCGGAGATACCCTCCGTCCCCGCATGGTCGCTCCAGCCGGACAAGCCCACCTACACCCCACAAGAGATAGGTGCCATCCCAGCTACCGCCGACATCACCAACATCGTCAAAATCTCACAGGCCGACTACGACGCCCTGCAGACAAAATCACCCACCACCCTTTACGTCATCACATCATGATATTAGGTTCCTCCGACATCAAACTCGCCCTCGGCAACGAGGAAGTGCAAAAAGCCTTCCTCGGCACCACTCCCGTCTACAAGAGCAGCCTCTTTGACGCAGAGGTGCAATACCTGCAAGGCACCACAGCCACATGGATAGACACTGGCATCCGTGACCTGTTATTGGACAGCGAAAACTGGAACCTGTATATCATTACAGACATCGGAAAAGGTATAACGGTAGCAAGCTCGTCCATAAAAGGACACGGTTATTACGACTCCAAGGCATTGTTCTGTGGCTTTTCATACCAACAAGCCAGGCACATTAAGATAAACACCACAAACAAAAGGTACAGCACAAGCGGATTGGTCGAAGTCAACATCACCTGCATCAACGGCAAATTGAACGCCACCGTCAACGGCTCCTCAATATGGGCGAACCAGACCATGGCCAGTTTCACCCTGCCAGCCTTCTTCCTCTTTGCCGCCGCTAACGATAGTGGCACAAAGAACCCGAACAGCGTGCTAACCACATTAAGGCTCCAGAAATGCCGATTCTCCGTTAAAGGTACCAACTACTTCGACTATACCGCTGTCCGTGCCGGCAATGTCGGGTATTTCTACGATGACGTATCACAGCAATTAATCGCCCCCCAAGCCGGAGCCTTTACACTAGGCCCCGACATCACATAACAAAATCCTTCTCCGTATGCGGCGGTTCTGCCGCCGCCCTAATTCGTCATTGAACATTCATCATCACAAAGCAACAATTCAACACTCAACATTCAAACTCCTCTCCCATGACAACAAACAGCAAAGAAATCATCCAATACGGCAGCGCTATCGCTATGGTAGTTTCCGGAATCATACTCGCCTTCCTCTCCTTCTTTTTGAACGGCTATGACATCGCAGAGGGCGTGCTCTGGTACATCGCACAGGCCCTAACCTATGCCGGAGCCATCTTCGGAGTATCAATCTACTTCAAGTCGAAACTAGGCGAGTTCGAGAGCAAGACCAGGAAAGATCTGCAGGAATACATCGACAATACCCACCCCCAAACAACCACCCCCCCAAACGACCAAACGACTAACACCCCAAACGACCAACAATGAAAACAATAACACTTGACCGCCGCTACCGCCCGGCGCACGGGCTGTACTCTATCGGCCACCTCTACGATGCCGAGGGCAACTATCTCTGCGACACCATAGAGGACACTGACCGGGGACTGACCAGCGACATGAACCTGGCAGACATCCTCAAAGTAAAAGTGAAGTCGAAAACGGCCATCCCTCGGGGACGCTATCGCGTCACCCTCGACGTGGTATCGCCGAAATTCTCACTCAAACCCTATTACAAAGCTTTCTGCTCAGGCAAGGTGCCCAGGCTGCTCGACGTGCCCGGATTCGACGGCATCCTCATACACAAAGGTATCTCCGAAAAGTCCTCTGCTGGTTGTATCATAGTCGGATACAACACAGTGAAAGGAACGGTCACTAACTCACAGGCCGCTTTCGAGAAGGTATATCGCCTTCTCCAAAGCTACAAGGCACAAGGCCACAAAATCTATATCCAAATAAAATGATGACCATCACAGCCGTCATGTTAAGAAAATCCGAAAAAAGTAATATAACGTCCCCGTTATGTTAACTAATACATGAAAAAGTAACATATATGGACTGTAAGTACAGATGTAAGAATTGGGCAAATGACTATGGTTTCTGCCGGATATGTTCGTGCAAACCCAAGTTGAGCCGCCTATCTTTTCCAAGATTGCCATATGGTTTCTGCCGGATATGTTCGTGCAAACCCAAGCCTACGGGGAACCCGAAGACCTGTCCCTATTTCGAAAGGAGGGAGGGATGACGAAGAGAACCTGGAACAACGGCCTGTTGTGGCTCGCCGTGGTATGGGGAGTAATACTGTTGTGCTTTTGCCTGATGGGGTGCCGCACGAAGATGGTCACCGAGCTCGTCCATGTTCACGACACACTGCGTACCGTACAGACCGACACCGTGCGCGACGTACACGTGGTCGTCAAGACCGACACCCTACGGCAGCTGGAGACGCACTACTTCACCGTCAACCAGTTCGGCGACACCATCCGAGAGGTGCACCACTACCACGAGGTGGCGAAGACGGTCGTAGTGGACAGCACCAACCGCTACCAGTCGAAGGTGGACAGCCTGCAGGCCATTGTCGACAGATTGTCAACAAAAGAAGTGACCAAACAACCCACATGGTGGGAGCGGTGGAAGCGCGTCATCGACAACATTATTACCTTAGCCTTTGTCGGACTGTTCGTGGCTTTCCTCAGATGGCTCGACATGAGGGGAAAGAAGTAAGCCATAAGAAAGCCCCGCCGGGTTGCCGGCAGGGCTGCTCTTGTTGTGATAAGAGTGCATGTCAAATCAATGCCACCTTCAAGAGCATGTTTCCCAAGTCGTGAAGCGCGTCTTCCACCATCTTGGCCTCGCTGCTGGTGAAATGTGCCTCCTTGCCGTTCACCTTGTGTCCGTTCATGCGCTGCGAGAGCCATGATTTGCTCTTTCCGCATTTTGAGGCAATGTATGTAAGCGATACGGCCTTTGGCACATCTCCCAACTTGCGGCGCATGGATTCGGCTTTCAGCTCATCGACGTCCTCTTCCATGGCGGACAACATACGGCGGTAATCCGACAACGACTTCTCGTTATAAGCGTCCTGTTCCTCCTTCGACATGGCAGCCTGCACTTCCTGCTGGTAACGCTTCGCGGCCTCCAGTTCCTCTGGTGTCTCCGCGTTTTCATAACGTCTGAGAATTTCCCGTAACGTGGTATCCTCTATTAATTCTGTTAAGTTCCTCATTGCTGTTGTATTGTTTGAGGGCAGCCCCTTTCGGGGCACCCCAGGTTATTACTTTTCTTCCTCCTCTTCATCTTCCAGTGGCACCCCTAATCCGAGGAGGGTTTCGTAGGCGGTCTTCCACTTTTCAAGATATTCGTTCAACAACTTGTCTTTCAACTCGTCGGGGATTGTTGAGTTCTCGATGGCCATCATAATGCGTTCCATCCGTTTCTTGTACTCTTCAACTTCTTTCCTTGTCGGCATTGTTCTTGGTTTTTAGGTTTGACATGTTATTTAACTCTTATCACATTGCAAAGATAATAAATTTTTGTTTATTGTGCAAATAAATTTCTGTTTATTTTGTAGATTGGTGTTATTTTTAACATTTCACAGCACTCCTTTGTAATTCAGCAGCAGTTTGTTCGCCTCCTTGATGTTCTTCGGCGTATAGATGTCGGTAATAAGCACCGAGGAGTGCCGTGCCTGGTCGCGCACCGAGAGGATGTCGGTACCGCAGCGCAGCATGTTGGTGATGCCCGTATCCTTGAGCGAATAGAATTTGTACCGGTCCGAGAAGCCCAGTTCCTTGCGAACGTAATGCAGCCAGTAGTCGCGGAACATCTTCTCCGATTTGTGTTTCTCTCCCGGCATGAAGTCGTCGCTGAAGAGGTAGTAATGGCCGGGCGCGTTGAATACGCCCAGTTCCACCATCAGCTCCATAACATGGAGCGGCACGGTGATTACCGCGTCGTCGTGGTTCTTGGTGTGGTCCCCATGCAGGAAAAGCGTCTGCCGCTCCACCGAGAAATCGCCCACCTTCAGGAAACTCATCTCTCGCGGACGCACCAGGCAATAATGAAGGATATGGCAGGCCAGCAGGAAATGACGATGGTGGCCAAGCAGCCAGCCACGTATTTCCCTGAGCAACTCGTCGGGTATCACGTCGCGGTTCTTCGCCTTGTTCTTCGCCTTCACATGAGCCATTCCCTGCGTAGGGTCCACCGACACGTAGCCCCTGTCCAACAGGTATTTCGAAAACACCTTCAGCCATCCCAGGTAGTTGTTGCGAGTCTGCAGGGTGTTGTTCCGGTCGATGAAGATATAGTCCAGGAACTTACCCACCACCACACGGTTGAACTGGTAGGAATAGAACATCTTCCCCACCTTCAGGCCCTGGTTCCACTCCCGGAGCATCTTCATCCTCGAGAGGTACGATGCCAGCGTCTCCTCCCTCATGTGACCCTCGTTCACCATCTTCACCAGGTAGTCGCGGTAACGGTCGCACACTTCCTCGAAGAGCGTATACTCCGTGGGCTGCATGGCCTCGATCCACGGGTTCCACCCCTGCATCAGCTTTTCATTCAGCTGACGCATCAGGTGTTCGCCGAAGACACGCTGAGCCTTGCGCCCCTTCACGTGGCCAAGCATAACCTTTTTCATCCGCAGCCTCCCTACGGTCGGGTCGAAGGCGGAGAAAGAAACGTAGCACTCCTTTTTCTGGTGGAACACCGGCGATTTCCACTCTAATATATTAGAGGTGGACGCTCGCCCCAAAACAAAATTTTTTTTAGCCATCTCGATTAAATTTTTGAGACAGCCTCCGGTGAAAAATAAAACACGGGGAAAAGTCATCGCCGAAATTTCGCCGACCAAAACACCCCCGACAAAGCGTAAGGGACTGAATACCAGTCCCTTATCTTCGTTTTCGTCGGGATTACTGGACTCGAACCAGCGACCTCGCGCCCCCCAGACGTGTGCGCTACCAACTGCGCTAAATCCCGAACACATTTTTGCAAATGCGGTGCAAAGGTAAACAGATTTGTTGACATAGCCAAATTTTTAAGAAGTTTTTTTCGGTAAAACAAAAAAAGTAAAAATAATTGCTATTTTGCTCCCCTTGTGTATTTTTTTACTATCTTTGCAGTAAGAAAAGACATCTTTCCATAAGATAAATGCAACTCGGAAAACAAAAAACGATATGACATACCAACTGTGGACTCCTGAACACATAAATACAACCATTAACCTGCCCGCATCGAAAAGCATCAGCAACCGAGCATTGATTATCCATGCACTTTCGGGCAGCAACACCCTACCCCACAACCTTTCCGACTGCGACGACACCGAAGTGATAGTTCGCGCACTAGCAGAAATGCCTGACACCATCGATATCAAGGCGGCAGGTACTGCCATGCGTTTCATGACGGCCTATCTTGCCGTAACACCGGGTGAGCACACTCTGACCGGAACAGAACGGATGAAGGAACGGCCCATCGGCATACTAGTGGAAGCACTGCGCTATCTTGGAGCCGACATCGAATATACTGAAGAGGAAGGCTTTCCGCCTCTCCATATCCGGGGACAACGGCTCGAAGGAGGCGCCATCACCATTGATGGCAGCATCAGCTCGCAATATATCTCTGCACTGCTGATGATAGGTCCTATACTGCACAACGGGCTGGAGATGCGATTGGCAGGCGAAATCATCTCACGACCATATATTGACCTCACCCTCTGTACCATGCGCGACTTCGGCGCCGAAGTGGACTGGACCGGACCCGACACCATCACCGTGGCGGCCAAGCCGTATGTATCGCGAGAGTATTTCATTGAGAACGACTGGAGCGCCGCCTCCTATTGGTATGAGATGGCGGCATTGCACCCGGATGAAGACAACGAGATAAGCCTTAACGGTCTGACCGACGGGTCGAGACAAGGCGATTCCACAGCACGTTACCTGTTCAGTCTGTTGGGTGTAAAGACAACCTTCGACGAGGTGATTCCGGGCGTAGCGACCACAGTACACCTGAAACGACAGCCCATGCATGTCCCACGGATGGAATACGACTTCATCAACCAGCCCGACTTAGCGCAGACCTTCGTAGTGACCTGTCCACTGATGGGTGTCCCCTTCCATTTCAAGGGACTGTCAACATTGAAAATCAAAGAGACCGACCGCATTGAAGCTTTAAAGAAGGAGATGCGCAAACTGGGTTTCGTCATACATGACATTGACGGCAAAGAATTGTACTGGAACGGCGAGCGATGCGAACCGCAGAGTCATCCGGTAATCAACACCTACAACGACCACCGCATGGCCCTGGCTTTCGCTCCGGCAGCATGTGTGGTTCCATTCCTACATATCTCACACCCCGAAGTGGTGACGAAGTCGTACCCCCTGTTCTGGGACGACCTGCAACAAGCCGGATTCACCATCAATGAAATGCCATGACCGTTTTCATCATCTGCGCCATTACACTCTTGTTCCTCCTCATGCTGTTTCGTTGGGGACGGCATCACACCACAACTCCTGTGGAGTCGCAACCGTCATGCGCCACATGTGACGGACATGACAGCCGCTGCATGCAGGAATGTGCCATGGAAGCAGCCATCAAAGACATCGAATATTTCGACGATGAAGAACTGGACATGTTTCGTGACCGACAGTCGGACCATTATACCGACGATGAGGCGGAGCAGTTCAGGGAGGTACTCTATACCATGCGCCAGGAAGAGGTCAGGGACTGGGCTAACAGTCTGGCCCTCCGCCATATCGAGGTGCCCGACCAACTGAAAGACGAACTCTTTTTAATGATGAATGACGAGTGACATATTTCATTCATCATTCCACATTCAACATTCTTCCTTTCTGATGCAATAAATCGGGTGGTTTTTCGGTTATTATAACAATGAACATGCGCAAGTGGCACCATATCATTCCTTTTTTCGTAGTGACCGCCCTATTGGTGGCCAGCGCTTGTTCCACGCAGAAAAATACGGCCAAGAGCCGGTGGTGGCACTCTTTCCATGCCCGTTACAACACTTATTACAACGGAGCTCAGGCATATATTGACGGTTCACTGGCCAAGGAAAAAGGTAACAAAGACAACTTTACGGAAATCATCCCCCTCTACACCGTTGGCAATAAAAGCAGCCGCACACTGGGAGAGGGACAATTCAACACGGCCATCGAGAAAGCACAGAAAGCCATCAAACGCCACAGCATCAAGAAACGGCCGGAATGGAACAAAAGTCGCAAGAAGACAGAACGAGACATCGAATGGCTCAGCCGACGTGAATACAATCCCTTCCTGTGGAAAGCATGGATGCTCATGGGACGCGCCCAATTCCACAAAGGAGCCTTCGATGAGGCGGCAGCCACCTTCTCATACATGAGCCGGTTGTACCAGACTCAGCCCGCCATCTACGGCAAGGCACGGGCATGGCTAGCCAAATGCTACATCGAACAAGAATGGCTCTATGATGCCGAGGACGTGATACGCAATATGCAACGCGACTCCATCGACTGGCGGGCACAAAAAGAATGGGACTACACCTACGCAGACTATTACATCCACACAGGCGAATACGAGAAAGCTATTCCCTACCTGCGCAAGGTTATCAAACATGAGATGCGCCGGAAACAGAAAGCACGCGAATACTATCTGCTCGGACAACTGGAGAGCACGCTCGGACACCGCGATGAGGCCTTCAAGGCTTACCGCCACGTAGTACGGCTGAACCCACCGTACGAGGTAGAGTTCAACGCACGTATTGCCATGACCGAGGTGATGGCTGCCGGAGGGAAGACCAAGCAGACCATCAGTCGTCTGAAACGCATGGCGGCGTCGGACAAGAACAAAGATTACCTCGACCAGGTATATTATGCCATAGGCAATATCTACCTCTCCGAACGCGACACCACCAACGCCATCAGTGCCTATGAGAAAGGGGCGGAGAAAGCCACACGCTCGGGCATCGAGAAGGGTGTGCTCCTGCTCAAACTGGGCGATTTGTATTGGGATAAGGAGAAATACAGCGATGCACGACGGTGCTACGGACAAGCCATCGGACTGCTCGACCGCGACCGCAAGGACTATAAGCAGCTGTCAAACCGTTCGGTAATCCTCGACGAGCTGGTGCCCTACACCGAAGCCATACACCTCCAAGACTCACTGCAGATACTGGCCAACATGAGCGAAGCCGACCGCAATGCAGCCATTGACCGGGTGATAGAGGCACTGAAGAAAAAGGAGAAGGAGGAGAAGCGCAAACAACAGGAGGCCGATGCCGCACAGGTGCAATCACAAAATGCCGGCGGTGCCAACCAAGGACAGCAGAAACCGCAGGCACTGAACAGTGGCGAACAAGGCGGACTGTGGTATTTCTACAACCAGATGGCGGTAAACCAGGGAAAGGCCACTTTTGAACGGCAATGGGGCAAGCGTGAGAATGCCGACGACTGGCAACGCTCGAACAAGACTGTGGTGGGAAACATCGGCAGCGAAGAGATGGAACTGACCGAGGAGATGCGTGACTCCATAGCACGTGCCGAGGCTTTGGAGGACTCGCTGTCGAATGTGGCCGACAGTGCACAGAACGACCCGCACAAGCGCGAGTATTACCTGGCACAGATACCGTTCACCGAGGAACAGGTGGCAGCCAGCAACAACATCATCAAAGACGGACTGCACCACTCGGGTGTCATCTTCAAGGACCGTCTCGACAACCTACGTCTGAGCGAGAAGCAACTTCGCCGACTGACCGATTTCTATCCCGACTACGAGAATATGGACGATGTGTATTACCACCTCTTCCTGCTCTATTCACGAAAGGGAGAAACGGCTGTGGCCGAAGAATATGTACAACTGCTCAAGCAGAAATACCCCGACAGCCAGTGGACCACCCTGCTCACCGACCCGCACTTCCGCGAAAACTCCCAGTTCGGCGTACACATGGAGGACTCGCTATATACGGCCACCTATGAGGCGTTCAAGGCGGACCGTTACAACGAGGTGGCGGGCAACGCACGTATATCGCAGAGCCGCTTCCCATTAGGAGCTAACCGCGATAAGTTCATCTTCATCAACGGACTGAGTAAACTGAACCAAGGCGATGCCAACGGATGTCTCGAAGATATGCGCACGGTAGTGAAAGACTACCCGAAGAGCCGTATCAGCGAAATGGCGGGCATGATAGTGAAAGGCGTGGGCGAAGGACGCCGTTTGCATGGTGGGAAATTCGACCTGGGCGATGTGTGGAGCCGAAGGGCTGCCGTACTGAACGACAGCGACTCCATACAGTCAAGACAGTTCATAGCAGACCGCAATGCTGACTTCGCCTTTATTCTCGCCTACCACCCTGACTCACTCAATGAGAACCAGCTGCTCTTCGAGATGGCACGGTTCAACTTCACCAATTTCATCGTTCGCAATTTCGACCTGAACATCGAAGATGTCGATGGGCTGCACCTCATGACCATCACAGGATTCCGCAACTTCGACGAAGCACACCAATATGCCGAACAGCTGTATGCCAACGAGGCGGTGGTACAGCGGGCACAACAAGCACGTGCCATCATTATCAGCTTGCAAAATCTCGAACTGTTGGGCAATCAGTTCAGCTATGAAGACTACGATGAGTTCTATGCCAAGAACTTCGTGCCGTTGAAGGTGACGCGACGTTACCTGCTCACCGAGCCCGACGGCGTGGGACAACAGCCGGAACCCGACCTGCGCTTCCCCATCGGCGACGTAGTGCCCACGAAACCGGAACCCACCAAAAAACCTGACGACAACGGTGATATCGGAGGACCTGACGGCAACGGCAACAACGAACCTACAGGCTTCGACATCGATGAACCTGCTATCAATGGCAACAACGAACCCACGGGCTTCGACATCGATGAACCTGCTATCAATGGCAACAACGAACCCACGGGCTTCGACATCGATGAGCCTGCTATCAATGGCAACAACGTACCTACCGGCTTAGATATTGACGAACCCGAAGAAAGGCCGCAGGAGAATCAGGAAAATCTGGAGAATCCAGTAATACCAGAGCCACTGAAACCACAGCAACCTGAACAGCAGAAGCCCAAGCGGCCCGAGACGCAACAGCCTGAGGCGCAGAAACCACAGCAACCTGAGCCACAGAAACCCGAGCCACAGGAACCGCAGAAACCCACGCAACCTGAACCCCAACAGCCCGAGCCACAGCAGACTGAGCCACAGCAGACTGAGCCACAGCAGACTGAGCCGACAGAGGATCCCAATGCCATAGAGATTGACATTGACGAGCCCGATGACGACGACACGGAGATATACTTCGACGACTTCGGCGACACGCCATCGGACGAACCATCGAACAGACCTCCGCAAAAGCCCAGTCAAAATGATGACGTGAACATTGAAGACGAATATTACGAGCTGGACGGATTCTAATTTTAGTAACTACTGATATTAAGCTACGCCTAATAAGATATGACCAACGGATTGTTACTCTGGGTCGATGATGAGATAGAATTGCTCAAGGCCCATATCCTCTTCCTTGAGAAAAAAGGATACGAAGTAATTACTGTAAGCAACGGTACTGATGCCATAGAGCAGTGCCGCCAGCATACCTTCGACCTCATCCTGCTTGATGAGATGATGCCTGGTCTGACGGGACTGGAAACACTTCAGCACATCAAGGAGATGGCACCTACCATCCCCGTGGTGATGGTGACGAAGAGCGAAGAAGAGAACATCATGAACCAGGCTATCGGTTCGAAGATAGCCGACTATCTCATCAAACCAGTCAATCCCAACCAGATACTGCTCACGCTGAAGAAAAACATCCACCGCAAGGAGATTGTGGCAGAGGTGACACAAAGCGGCTATCAACAGAATTTTATGGACATCAGTCAGCAGATAGCCAACTGTCAAGACCACCACGACTGGATGGAGGTGTATCGCCGTCTGGTACATTGGGAGCTGGAGCTGAGCAGCACCGAGACGAACATGACAGATATACTGAAGATGCAGAAGGAAGAGGCGAATAACGGTTTCGCCAAATACGTGAAAAGCCATTACCTCGAATGGGTACGCCCCAGCCAGAACGGCGGACTGATGCCCGGGTTGGACAAGCGTCCCATGATGAGTCCCGACATCTTCAAGAACAAGGTCTTTCCCTTGCTCGACCAAGGGGAGAAGGTGTTCCTCGTGGTCATTGATAACTTCCGCTATGACCAATGGCGCACCATCGCGCATGAGATTTCTGACATTTTCGATATCGACGAGGACTTGTATCTGAGTATTCTGCCCACGGCCACACAATATGCCCGAAATGCCATTTTCAGCGGTCTGATGCCCACACGCATAGCATCGATGTTCCCTGACCTGTGGGTCGATGAAGACGAGGAGGAAGGCAAAAACCTCAATGAAGGACCACTCATCCAGACTCAGTTGGAACGTTTCCGCCGTAAGAATACATTCTCCTATCACAAAGTGAACGACTCTGCTGCCGCAGAACAATTCATGGGACAGTTGCACCAACTGGAAAAGAATGACCTCAACGTGGTAGTGCTCAATTTCATCGATATGCTCTCACACGCACGTACCGAATCAAAGATGGTACGCGAACTCGCCAACAACGAGTCGGCCTACCGCAGCATCACACTCAGTTGGTTCCGACACAGCGTGGTGGCAGATTTGTTCAAGGCATTGGCCAACACCGACTATAAGGTGATAGTGACTACCGACCACGGCAGCATACGCGCGGCACGACCCATCAAAATCATCGGCGACCGCAATACCAACACCAACCTGCGTTACAAACTGGGTAAAAACCTCAGTTACAACCCCAAGGAGGTGTTCACCATCAAAGACCCACGACAGGCACAGCTGCCTTCGCCCAACCTCAGCACCACATACGTGTTCGCTACGGGAGAAGACTTCTTTGCTTATCCCAACAACTACAATTATTATGTTTCCTACTACCGCGACACCTTCCAGCATGGTGGCATATCAATGGAAGAGATGATTATCCCATTGATAACGCTCACAGGCAGAAAACGCGGATAATACGATACGAACGCATGAGCAAGAGCATTCAAATACCCAACGTCAACGAGCTGCATGCCGCAGCACGCGCCTTCATCGAACAGATGGGCGACAACACCGTCTTCGCTTTCTACGGCAAGATGGGAGCGGGAAAGACTACGTTTATCAAAGCTTTGTGCGAAGAACTGGGTGTCGACGATGTCATCACATCGCCTACCTTCGCCATCGTCAATGAATACCGCACCACATCTGGTGAACTGGTCTACCACTTCGATTTCTACCGCATCAAACACATTGAAGAGGTATACGATATGGGGTATGAAGATTATTTCTTCAGTGGCGCGTTATGCTTCATCGAATGGCCTGAACTCATTGAGGAACTGCTGCCAGAGGATGCCGTACGTGTAAGTATCGAAGAGCATGACGACGGTAGCAGAACCATCACGATAGAATAACACCCCGTCAAACAACAAGAGTGGCAGAACCGTAAATCAGGGTTCTGCCACTCTTGTTTTAACTATGCAGTTTCTTACAGCAATGCCTTAAACTTAGCATCGAGGGTAGCCTTGTTAGCAGCTCCCACGAAACGGTCCACCAGTTCACCGTTCTTGAAGAAGAGGATGGTAGGAATATTACGCACGCCATATTCCATGGCCACATCATCGTTCTCCTCCACATCACACTTGCCTACGACAATTTTCCCATCGTAATCCTCGGCCAGTTCGGAGATGACCGGACCCAACATGCGGCAAGGACCACACCATGTGGCCCACAGGTCGACCACCAATGGCAGGTTGCCATTCTTGTACTGCTCTAAATTCTCAGTTGTGATTGTTACTTCCATTGTAATTCTGTTTTATTTGTTAATATTTGATTTCTTTTTTAGGTTAAAGGACAATAACTATTTTACCTTTTTACCCTTTTACTTTTTTACCTTTCAGCAATAAGCGTGCCAAATCACCCTTGTCATAAGACCTGACATTTCTTGTCAGTTAATATGATAGGTCACCCCTTCGCACTGCTCAATGAAGTTCAACAGGTCGCCGGTCACCTTCACGCCCACGCTCTTGCTACGGAGCATCACCTGGCTGTTCTCGCCAGCCTGGTGCAGTTGAATGAACAGGGATGTATCACCAGGGGTGTCCTTGAGCATCGTAGCCAGGTCGGAGACCACCGTGTCGGAAAGCGACGACGTATCGATGGTGATGATGAGACGATCGATACGTTTTTGCTTCACGGCACTCAGATACTGCACATCGTCGATATGAAAATCAACGAAGTTGCTTGTCTCGAATTTCTTCTGGCACTTAGCTTTGATGAACACACAGCAGCCCTCTTGTAACATAGCTTGCCAATCGGCCCAGTCCTTATTGAAAAGAGCCAATTCGCCCGACGACTCGAAATCTTCAATGGTGACAAAGCCACAGGGGTCGCCGCGCTTGGTTAATTTCGACTTCACGGCGGTAACAATGCCACCGAGCAATATCTCTTCTTTCTTCGTGAGTTTTTCCTTATCATCGAGTTCCGCGCAATGGGTATTGCACATGTGCTTAAGCACGATACGGTATTCGTCGAGGGGATGGGCTGAAAGGTATATGCCCACAAGGTCGCGTTCCTTATTGAGCCGTTCAATGGCACTCCAGGACTCTGCCTCGGGAATTGGTGGCGTCGGTATCTCCATGGCCTCGATATCGCCGAAGAGGGTATTACTGGCCTCTTGTTTCTCCGTCTGATACAGTTGGCCGTAGCGTATGAGTGTGTCGAGGAACATCTCTCCCCTATTATTGAGGGCGAAATAGCGTTCGCGGGCGATGCCGAAGCTATCGAAACCGCCGCTGAGCGCCAAACTCTCAAACGCCTTACGGTTCACGGCGGACAGGTTCACCCTGTTGGCAAAATCGAAGATATCCTTGTAAGGTCCGTTCTTTTCACGCTCTTCGATGATGGCATTGGCTGCACCCTCTCCCATACCCTTGATGGCTGCCAGACCGAAACGTATCTGTCCCGCTTTATTGGAACCGAACTTCATATAACTCTCGTTCACATCAGGTCCAAGGGTGGGTATGCCCATGGATTTGCACTCGTCCATGAGTTTGGTAATTTCCTTGATGTCGTTCTTCCGTCGGCTCATAATAGCCGCCATGAACTGCGAGGGGTAATGTGCTTTGAGATAAGCGGTCTGGTAAGCTACCCATGAATAGCACGTGGCATGACTCTTATTGAAGGCATAGGAAGCGAATTTCTTCCAGTCACCCCAAATTTTCTTCAACACCTCGGGGTCGTGACCATTTTTCTTACCTCCCTCGAGGAACTTCGGCTCCATGGCGTTAACGATATCCTCCTTTTTCTTTCCCATAGCCTTACGCAGCGCGTCGCTCTCGCCACGGGTGAAATCAGCCAGTTTCCTCGACAGGAGCATCACCTGCTCCTGATACACCGTAATACCATAGGTGTCTTTCAGATATTCCTCCATGCAAGGAATGTCGTAGGTGACGAGTGAGGGATCATGCTTGCGACGGATAAAGTCAGGGATATAATCCATCGGTCCCGGTCGGTAGAGGGCATTCATAGCTATGAGGTCCTCGAACACCGTGGGATGAAGCTCGCGCAGGTATTTCTGCATACCCGGCGACTCAAACTGGAAAGTGCCGATGGTTTGTCCTTTTTGGTACAGCTCATAGGTCTTGGCATCATCGATGGGGATATTATCGAGGTCGATGATGTCGCCTGTACTCAGGCGAATATTCTCCACCGCCTCCTTCAACTCGGAAAGTGTCTTCAACCCGAGGAAGTCCATCTTGATGAGTCCCGTCTCCTCTATCACATGACCGTCGTACTGTGTGCAGAGCACCTTTTCGCCTTTGTTGTCGGGGTCGTCGGCCGTGGATACAGGTACCCAGTCGCTGATGGCATCGCGGCAGATGATGGTGCCGCAAGCGTGGATACCCGTGCCACGCACCGTGCCCTCAAGCATGCGGGCGTAGCGTATGGTGTTGCTTAGTTTCGGGTCAGGTGACACCTCGGCTTCGCGCAGCGCCGGCACATATTTGATGGCATTGGCAAGGTTCATCTTCGCTCCTTCGGGCAACCTGTCGGGAATCTCTTTGCACAAGCGGTTGCTGATTTCCAGAGGCAATTTCTCCACGCGAGCCACATCCTTGATGGAGTTCTTGGTGGCCATGGTACTGTAGGTGATAATATGTGCCACCTTGTCGTGCCCATACTTATCCTCCACCCATTTAAGCACCCTGCCACGACCGTCGTCGTCGAAGTCGGTATCGATATCCGGCAATGAAATACGGTCAGGGTTCAGGAAACGCTCAAACAGCAGGTCGTATTTCATGGGGTCTATCTTCGTGATACCCAAGCAGTAGGCTACCACTGAGCCGGCGGCAGAGCCACGACCGGGACCCACCATCACATCGAGTTGGTCCTGTGCGGCATTGATGAAGTCCTGAACAATAAGGAAGTAACCTGGGAAACCCATGGTCTTCATGACATGCAACTCAAACTTAATGCGCTCATTCAGTTCATCGGAAAGCGGTTCGCCATATAAGCGATGGGCACCGTCATAGGCGAGTTTGGCCAGATATTCCGCCTCGAACTTAATGCGGTAGAGTTTTTCATAACCACCCAAGTGGGCTATTTTCTTCGCACCTTCCTCAGGCGACAGTTGGTTCTCACCATTTTCGTCAGTCGTAAACTCCTTATACAAATCTTCCTCGGAATATTTACGACGGATATCTTCCTCGGTGCCGAAGCTCTCAGGAATGGGGAAGAACGGCATGATGGGATCGTGATTGATGCTGTACACCTCCACCTTGTCGAGAATCTCGAGCGTATTGGCCAATGATTCAGGCACATCGGCAAACACCTCATTCATCTCAGCCTTTGTCTTGAACCACTCCTGTTTGGTGTAACGCATGCGGTTAGGGTCGTCAAGGTCGCTCGCCGTGGATAGGCAGAGCAAATGGTCATGGGCCTCGGCATTATCCTTATCAACGAAGTGAACATCGTTAGTACACACCACCTTGATGCCATATTCCTTTGCCAGTTCGAGAATCACCTTATTGGCCCGCTGCTGTTCGGGGAACGTCTCACGATTAGCTACCACATGTGGGTCGGTCACCTCATGGCGTTGAATCTCCAGATAATAGTCATCGCCAAACACTCGCCGGTACCATTCTATGGCCTCGCGAGCTCCCTGAATATCGCCATTGTTGATTTTCCGGGGCACCTCACCCGCCAGACAAGCAGAGCAGACAATCAGGCCCTCGTGATAGCGTTCCAAATCATCGTGATCGGTACGTGCCTTGGTATAGAAGCCGTCGACCCACGAGCGCGATACCAGCTTGATAAGGTTCTTATAGCCGA
The DNA here is from genome assembly GCA_017548605.1 of Prevotella sp. Classification (GTDB taxonomy): domain Bacteria; phylum Bacteroidota; class Bacteroidia; order Bacteroidales; family Bacteroidaceae; genus Prevotella. The sequence continues at coordinate 28,694 of JAFYZT010000020.1, forward strand.
TGTAGTTCTTTGCCAGCACGATAAGGTGATAACGTTGGTCATCACCCTTCTGTTTATCCTTGTCTTCCTTATGTCTGGCTGCCACGTACATCTCGCAGCCCAGAATAGGCTTGAACGGTTCTTTTCCCTCCTTGGCCCTTTTCTTATTGACCTTGGCGCAGTAGTCGGAGAAGAACTTGATGCCGAACATATTGCCGTGGTCTGTGACGGCCATGCCGCGCATGCCGTCGGCCACCGCTTTGTCGACCAAACGTTCTATTGATGCCTGTCCGTCGAGCAGAGAATAATAGGTATGTACGTGGAGATGAACGAAATCTTGCATAATGGGATTTTGAGGCTCAAAGTTACGCCTAAATCCCGACATATCCAAAAGAAAGACACTAAAATTTGTTACATCAACAAAAAAGTGTTACCTTTGTACGCGATTTCTTTTCAACATATTGATGGGTAGAAGAATCAAGAAACTAAAGAAGCAAAGGATACACAGTGAAGGTAACGAAACGCTATTGGGCGGTTTGTTTTTTATCGTTGTTGTATCGGCTTTGCTGTGGCATCTCTTCGACACCAAGATTCCTTTTTGGTGTTTCTTGGGCATCTTTGGTGTGGTCTATGCCATCGTGTTGAATTTCTTCCGCTGTCCCATCCGCTATTTCGATGCCGATGATACCGACGGTATCGTCGTGGCTCCCGCAGACGGTCATGTGGTGGTGGTAGAGGAAGTGGAAGAGACCGACTATTTCCATGAGCGCCGCCTGATGGTGTCTATTTTTATGAGTCTGTTCAATGTTCACGCCAACTGGTTTCCCGTCGATGGCACCGTCAAACTGGTGAAACACCACGATGGCAATTTCCACAAGGCATGGTTGCCGAAAGCCAGCGAGGAAAACGAGCGTGCCGACATACTCATCGAGACACCCAAAGGCATTACCATTCTCTGCCGCCAGATAGCCGGAGCCGTGGCTCGCCGCATTGTCACCTATGCCAAGGAAGGCGACGAATGCAATATCGACGACCACCTGGGTTTCATCAAGTTCGGCTCGCGCGTTGACGTTTATCTCCCGTTGGGCACAGAAATCTGTGTCAAGATGGGACAATCCACCACCGGTGACCAGACAGTCATCGCCAAACTAAAATGACATGGCAAACATCATCACCAGAAACATCCCCAATGCCATAACCTGTTGCAACCTCATCTCCGGATGTATCGCCACGGTATATGCGTTTGGTGCCAACTATCAAGGAGCACTGTCGTTCATCATCCTTGGCGCCCTATTCGATTTCTTCGACGGAATGACGGCACGCATACTCCATGTGCAGTCGCCCATCGGCAAGGAACTTGACTCACTGGCCGATGTCATCACGTTTGGCGTAGCACCATCTACGATGGTGTTCACCCTGCTCCACGTGGTCGACTATCCCCCATTCCTGGAATCCTTCAGGCATATCATCCCTTATTTTGCTTTTTTAATGGCAGCCTTTTCCGCACTCCGATTGGCAAAATTCAATATCGACGAGCGTCAGCACTCCTCGTTCATCGGACTGCCCACACCTGCCAATGCCCTGTTCTGGGGCTCACTCATCGTCGGGGCCGAGCAATGGATATTGATTATGAACCACTCTTTGCCCCTCCTATTGTTGTTGGTATGTGTAAGTTGCTGGCTCTTGGTGTCAAGCATCCACATGTTCGCATTGAAGTTCAAGCAGTGGGGATGGCATACTAACCAAGTGAAATATATCTTCGTGCTGACGTGCATCCCGATGTTGGCCATCTTTGGTGTGGCAGGTATCGCCATCATCATCGCGTGGTACATCATCCTCTCGGCCATCACATCATCCCAAACGCCTGTTGAATGATTTTCAAGTTCTTTTTCTCCATTATTGCCATTGTCTTGTTCCTCTGCGTAGCGGGCATCCTCTATTTCGTGTGGATGGTCCGAAAGACGAAGCAGCAGATAGATGAGGCAGGTCAACGCTTTGAGCGCGAACGCCGCAGACAACAGGGACAAACCGATGGTGTGCGCATGGAAGGCAACAGCCAAAAGAAAAGCCACAATCAGAAAATCTTCGCCGACGATGAAGGCGAATATGTCGATTTCGAAGAGGAGGAATAATCCATATTCATCAGCACGTTTCCATATTATTATAAAACAAATCAGGGAAGGTTTACGGCCTTCCCTGATTTGTTTTAAAAATCATTGAACAATCAATGATGCACGAGGGTGCCGATTTCTTCACCGGCCATCACCTTCTTCAGGTTACCCTTTACGTCCATGTTGAAGACGTAGATGGGCAGGTCGTTGTCGTTACACATGACAACGGCGGAGAGGTCCATCACTTTCAGGCCGCGTGCCAGCACCTCGTCGTAGGTGATGTCGGTGAATTTCGTGGCCGTAGGGTCTTTCTCCGGGTCGGCGGTGTAGATACCGTCCACACGGGTGCCCTTGAGCATCACGTCGGCCTCTATCTCCACGCCACGCAAAGACGAGCCGGTGTCGGTGGTGAAATAGGGAGAGCCCGTTCCTGCAGAGAAGATACATACCTTGCCCTCCTCCATAGCCTCGATGGCCTTCCACTTCGAGTAGAATTCACCGATAGGCTCCATGCGGATAGCAGTCAGTACCTTGTTGGGCACACCCTCGGCAGTGAGTGCCGACGACAGTGCCAGTGAATTGATAACTGTAGCCAACATACCCATCTGGTCGCCCTTCACACGATCAAAGCCCTGTGTGGCGCCGCTCAAGCCGCGGAAGATGTTACCGCCACCGATGACGATGCCTATCTGCACACCCATGTCGTACACTTCCTTAATCTGCTGGGCATATTCCGCCAGATGCTCCGGGTCGATGCCGTACCCTTTCTTACCCATGAGGCTCTCGCCACTGAGTTTCAACAATATTCGTTTAAATCTTGCCATAATTATGAATTGGTTGTTTGGTTGTTTATTTTAAAAGTTTAGGAGTTTGGGAGTTTAGGAATGTAGGAGTTTGGGAGTTTAGACAATAGCTCCTTGCCACTTGCTTCTCGCCCCTAAAAATTCCACCTCCTTGAAGGCATATTCCCGTTCCCTACCCTCTTCATCGCATAACAGCAGATGGCCATCTGGCCTTACGCCCTCAATCCGTGCCAAAAAGGAGCCTTGGGCGTCTCGGTAAGGAAACCATCCCTCCCGACGGTACAAGGCAGCATGATACGTCTGCTGTATCTCGTCATATTGTCCCTCATACACCTGCTGCAGGCGACGTTTCATGCATTCTATTATCTGCGCAAGCAAATCGTTCCTGTCCAACTCATGACCTAATATCTGCCATAACGACACGGGATTGGGTGCATCACTATGGAACGAACGTTGGTTGACGTTCAGTCCCACGCCGAAAACGCAATCTTTTAAGCCACCTGCGGCGAGGGTCGTCTCGATGAGTGTGCCACTGAGTTTGTAGTCCCGCCAATACACATCGTTGGGCCATTTCAGGGTGATGTCGTTGACCATCATGTCGAGCACATCTTTCAGGGCAAGGGCACAAGCCTCGGAAAGGATGAACTGTTTCGTGGGCTGTACCCCAGCGGGATGAATCTTCGTACTGAATAGCAGATTCTTATCCTGTTCGCTCTCCCAAGTGTTGGTGCCCTGTCCACGACCTGCCGTCTGGTAGTCGGCCACACACACCAACATATCGACATCCTCGGCTGAGTCGAGTTCACGCAGGTATCGGTTGGTGGAATCCACCGTGTCGAGGTGTATGATGCGGTGTGTTATGTCCATAGCAATCAAAATCGTGGTGGAAGGAAAGCCCCTTCTATGTGGTTTATGTGTGTGTTCATTCCTTCGCCCACAACTGTAATGATATCGAAGCGCAGTTCCAAATCTAGACCGTAGCGTGACACGTAGGACGAGGCTGCCATGGTTAGCGAACGAATCTTACGCCAATCGACGGCAGCTTCCGGCGCGGCGAAACTGATGTTTTTGCGCGTCTTTACCTCGACAAAGGCCAGCGTCTTGCCATCGGGTGTCACCGCCACGATGTCGAGGTCACGCCTCCCTACTTTCCAATCACGGTGGCGAATGGCATATCCCTTGTTTAGGAGATATTGAGCCGCCATCTCCTCACCCCACTTGCCAAATTCATTGTGCTGCGCCATGATATTGTTATTTGTTTGCAAATTTATTAAAAAAATCCCATATTGCAAGCCCTTCCCGACAAAGAATAGGGATAATTCCATCGTGAAATAGGACAATCCCCATTGTTTTTGCGTAGAAAAGTCGTATATTTGCAATCAGAAGAAACTATTATTCACATAAATAACGAGCTTATGAAAAAACTATTTACCTTGGCAGTACTGATGGTGATAGCCGTCTCTGCCCATGCCATGTCTTACACGGATGCACAACGTGAAGCCCTGTACCTGACAGACAAGATGGCGTATGAACTGGACTTGAGTCCCGAGCAATTTGAAGCCGTTTACGAAATCAACTTCGACTATTTCTACAGTGTGAGCCATCGGCGCGACATCTATGGCAATTATTGGAGTCGTCGTGACAGCGACCTGCGTTTTGTGCTGAGTCCGTGGCAGTATGAGTTATACGCTGCCGCCACCTACTTCTACCATCCCGTATACTGGTATCGTGGTGCCTTCACGTTTACCATCTATAGTCGTTACACCAACCGCAATCATTTCTTCCGCCCACGTCCAGCCCGCTATTCCTCCTATCGAGGCGGCTACAATCGTGGAGCCAGCCGCTACAGAGGGCGTACGTTCAACGCACCGGCCACCCGACCGAGCACACACCAGTCATTCGACCATGGCCGTACGCACACCCAAGGCAATCACCCGGGCACCAACAGACCGCGCACCCAAGGCAACAATCCTGGTACCAATCGTCCACGCACCCAAGGCAACAACCCAGGCAGCAGTCGTCCACGTACACAGGGTAACAACCCAGGCAGCAGTCGTCCACGCACTTCGAGCAGCAGTTCGAGCAACAGACCAAGAACATCTGGCAGCACTTCAGGCTCCAGTCGTCCACGTACTTCGGGCAGTAGCTCAAGCAGCAGGAGTCCTCATGCCTCGGGACACAGATAATCATCTGTTTCGTTCCTAAACAGTAAGAACAAACAACTGGCCTTCGTCTCACTTCACTCATGAGACCGAAGGCCAGTATTCTTTTTTGTGTCTTGGAAATAAGACAATTCTTTTTGTTTTTTACCCGATTTGAACTACCTTTGCACCACCATACTTCTTTAACAAAATAAGGACCATGAAAATACCGTCCATACTAAAACGATGTTGGAAACCATTGCTCACGCTGGGATTTGGGGGTTTGTTATTCCTCTTCTGGATGCTGCGCTATCCTTTCCTCCTGTTGGGAAAAGAAGAGGTGACCCTCTTCCTTTGGGACAAGGAGTTTTTGCGGGAGCGACTCGCTGCCCCTGGCGGCTTGGCACATTACATCGGTGATTTCCTTACCCAGTTTTTCTACGACATCCGACTGGGTGCGCTGGTTTTTGCCCTTTTGTTCATGGTGCTGCAATGGATGGTATGGAGGTTATGCAAGAGGTGGAAGAAAAAACACGCTGAAGGTCATGAACAAGAGACAAAAGCCACCGGGGTGTATCTCCTCTCATTCATCCCTTCGTTTATTCTGTGGTTCCTCACGGGCGACCTGAATGTGCAGATGACCTACATCGTGGCGGTGGTGCTTGCCACGGCGTTGATAACCATCATGCCTATGAACAACAAGGCGGGCACCATCATAATCGTCATTGCCATTCCTCTGACCTATTGGTTTTTGGGCCCAGTGGCGGTGATGCTTCCCTTCTGCGTCTTTTTGCAAAGCGGCCATACTTGCCGTTCCGCCATCATTACCTTCGTGGCATTGATGCTACTCGCCATCCTGTGTGTGGTGGGTAGCTGGTGGTTTGTGCCCTATCCGCTCAACCAGTTGGTGCAAGGTATCCATTATTGTTTCTGGGACTCTACATCCTCGGCCGTTGGGGAGTTGCTACTGCTTTTAGCCATCGTTGCCATTCCTTTCCTTTGTGGCAAGATTGGCAACAAACTTGGCGACAAGGCGTGTTGGTTCGTGGGTGTAACATGTTTCCTGCTGGGACTGCTGCTCGCCCCCCGTGGTTTCCACGATTCCGACTATGAAGAAGTGGAATACGATGCCCTCCTGCGTTGTGACTTGTGGCAAACCATCTATGCGAAAGGAAAAGCCAACATCCCAAGCACCATGGCCTGTCGGCTGATCTTTGGCGAGGCATTGTGCCGCAAAGGTGAGGCAAGCAGAAGCGAGATGATGAACGCACTGACGACCAACGGCGTGATGAACAGCCAAGCATCGGCATTCATCATGAGCGAACTGTATTTCATGAACAACATGGTGAACAAATCGCAATATGCTGCCTTCGAGGCCATGCAGTCGGGCTTCTATTCCAAGAGTGCCAGGGCTCTCCGCCGGCTTGTCGAGACCAATCTCGTCACCGGGCATTACAAGGTGGCACTCAAATACATCTCGTTGTTGGAGGAAACGCTCTTCTACCGTTCCTGGGCAAAAAAGATGAGAACCCTGGCCGAGCATCCTGAACGTATCGACGACCACCCCACCTACGGCCCGTTGCGCCTGGCCTATTTACAGTCCGAAGACGAGTTGTTCTACTAACCCATTTCCTATTGAAAAACCGTAATATCAGCGAACAAACCATGGACATGAACCGCCATTCTACCATCATAGGAATAAGCTATTACATCATTTGGCCCTACCTGTTGCTTACCGCCCTGTTCATCGGCTGTGCCTCCCATCCCGAGAACGTGAGAGACATCGACGAACAGCCTGTCATCTTCCCCGACTATGTGGGAGTGACCATCCCCGTGGGCATCGCCCCGCTGGACTTCGCCATGGCCGACGACAGCGTCACTACCATCGACGTGGAGGTAACGGGCGAGAAGGGAGGTTCTATCCATGCCAACGGTGAATATGCCGATTTCGACATCGACGACTGGCATCAGCTTGTCGAGGCCAACAAAGGAAGCAAACTGACCGTCAGCGTATGTGCTGAGAAAGAAGGACAATGGGTGAAATACCGCGACTTTTCCATTTATGTGAGTAACCATGCCCTTGAAGAATGGGGTATCACCTACCGCCGCATAGCACCGGGATACAGTCTATACAGTGACATGGGAATCTACCAGCGCGACTTGTCATCGTTCGACGAGGAAGCCCTGCTGCTCAACAGCCAGTCCGACGGTGCATGCATCAACTGCCACACGCCCAACCGCACCAACCCCGACCAATATGTGTTCCATGTCAGGGGACCGCATGGTGCCACAGTCATCCACCGCAAGGGTGAAGACGAGATATTGAAGGCGCGTAACGAGCTGTTGGGTGGCTCGATGGTCTATCCCTATTGGCATCCCGACGGACGCCACTGTGCCTTCTCCACCAACAAGACTGCGCAGCAGTTCCACATGTCCGACAGTAACCGCATTGAGGTGTACGACACCCAGTCCGACGTGTTCGTATATGACACCGAGACACGTAGGATTATTCAAGATTCCCTATTGTCTAAAAAGGAATGGTCGGAAAATGTCCCTGTGTTCTCACCCGATGGCAAATGGCTCTATTACATCACGGCCCTTGGACAGGATTATCCGAAAGACTTCGACAAGCAACGCTACAGCCTGTGCCGTATCGCTTTCGATGCGGAGAAAGGTGCCTTCGGTCATGAGGTGGACACCTTGGTCAAGGCCAGCACCACGGGAAAGAGCGTCACCTGGCCCCGGCCATCCTACGATGGGCGGTATATCATGTACACGCAGATTGACTATGGCTATTTCTCGGTGTGGCATGTGGAGAGTGACCTTTGGCTGCTCGACCTGCAGACGGGAGAGACAAGGCGCATGGCTGAGGTGAACAGTGATGAGCCGGAGAGTTTCCACAACTGGAACGTAAACAGCCGGTGGTTCCTCTTCACCTCACGGCGTGACGACGGGCTTTACACCCGCGTCTATTTCTCCTCGATGGGCGACGATGGCAAGGCCACCAAGCCGTTCCTGCTGCCTCAGCGTAACCCCAAACGGTATTACGCCCGACTGCTTGACTCGTACAACACCCCTGATTTTGCCTCACGTCCCATCAACATCGATGCCCGCACCATGGGTCAACGCATCGACAGCGACATCAGAATCAATACGGGGGAATAAGTGCATCGAAAAACTCACCATTTACTTTGCAGAAAATACCGAAAAACTCACTATTTCGGTAGCATTTGCTGTTCGCCCTGTCTTGACGATATCCACGGCTGGCGCGAGAATTGTCTTAAACACCTTATACGCATTGACCTGGCTGTCAATCTGACTATGCTGAACGAAGAACAGGTATTTATTCAGCGGATGTCTCTTCATGACATCAAGTATTGTCAACGCAAGCTGTTCAGCCTGATGGGCTGAAATGTTGCTGAAGACATGAGCGAAATTAAACACCACAAGCGTGGGGATTACAGATACTGTCTGCCAATAGTCATCGGTCACCTCGTTCATCGAAGAAAGGAGTTTGTAGCGCAGATGATCGACGAAGACAGCATGAAGGAACTTTTCTGCCATCGTCCGCATGTCGGCAGAGATGTCAATGCCTGTGTATAACATATCAGGAGCCTCGGCAAGAAATTGTTCAGCGAAAGCCAATCCCGACGTGGCAGGGCCACAACCGAAATCGAAAAACTGGACCCTGCCACTGAAGGCACGGATGAAGGATTGCATCCAATCGTTGAAACCAACAAACAGGTTCTTAGCACTGACATAGTGCGTGCGCATGTAATAATGGCAATACACCAAGACTTGCTCCTCCGGTGTCATCACCGCACCATAAGCAGGACGCGGAGCTCTGAAATCAATCCTTCCGTAGCCGATGGCCTCCATGTTGGCTGACATATCCCTGCCGAGGATGATGTCGGGCCCGTGCGTTCGACTGTCTTTTTGGATAGGATTGTCCACCAACTGTTGGAAAGCCATGCGGAAAGGTTCGTTAAGTAGGAAAGTGGCTTGACTCAGGTCCATGACCTTTTCCTCCAATTCTGGAACAGTGAAACTACCGCTCACATAATCGTCAAGAGGCACATCGAAGAAGCCATGACGGCTCCGCACATATTCCATCAGTTTGTAGAAGGTGAAATTGTTGGCCAGCAGTCCGGAATTGCCGATGAGAATGAGATGTTCCCTGGCCCGCGTCATGGCCACGTTCAACTTGCGGTCGATGATGCATCCATCTTCCTCGAAAACATTACCCGTTAAAAAGTCAAGTTGGTAGTATTGCTGTATCGTGAAGCCATAGACAATATAGTCGCGCTGACTGCCTTGGTAACGCTCCACGGTATCGATGGTGATGTCGCGTAACTGGGCGACCCCACCCTTCTCCAATTCCTTCCTCACCTCTGCTATCTGGTTGCGGTAAGGAACGATGACACCTACCGTCTGTGTGGGTGAGAAAGAGGCTTTCTCACGCTCATATATCCTCAGCACCGTGGCAGCGATGGCTCGCGCCTCATTACTATTCACCTTGTCCGACACGCTGTGCCGGGGTGACGGTATGGAGATGAACGCTATACGCCGTGTGGCGAGGATATCGTCGATGCCATTTCCTCCCCCGCCCTGGGAGGGTAATGCCACCTCCTGGTGCGGTAGCGGCACTACCTGCAGCTTGTTGCCATAGAAGGCATAGTTGGGGAATCGGGCGATGTCGGGGTGCATACGTCCCTGCTTCGTCAACATGCCCACCACATCGTCATTGCCACGATAGCGTTTCAGCAGTCTTTCGAAAAGCGACAAACGGCAGTCGGTCAGACAGATGGCGTTGAGATGCTTATCCTCCACCCTCGACTCCTCTTCACTCTGCTGCACAACGGCAGGCAACTGTTTGTGGTCGCCGATGAGCACAATCTTTCGGATGGCACACCGTCCGTGGCCGTCGGTGGCACTGAGCAGCCCCAGCAGGTGAGGCTCCAATATCTGCGATGCCTCGTCGATGATGGCCAAAGAGAACTGTTTCACCAAGAAGAAGGCAATGTTGGAACTGAACGTGGTGGTAGTTCCCACGAACACCCGTGTCCTGCTGACCAGTGCTTTCAGCGCATTGAGGCTCCCACATGCCTTTGCCCGTTCATTGAACAGTGCATGGCGATAGGCCGGCTCACAGGAGATATTATTACCTATGCGAATATAGCTGATACCCCGTTCTTCCAATTTGCCGCAAATCTCATCCACGGCACGGTTGGTATACGACAATAGCAACACGTTTGCCTGTGGTGAGAGCAGTTCCTCCTCGAGCGTGTTCAGCAGGCCATACGATGTCTTTCCCGTTCCCGGCGGTCCGATGATGAGGAACAGGTCTCGAGCCTGCTTCACTTTTAACGACAGCCCGTTGAACGCTCCGTAGTCACCTTGGTGGGAGACAGTCTTGTCTGTTTGTGGCGGCCGCTGCAACAACAACAGGTCGCGTCGTTCCTGAGGTGCAGCGAGGAAGACGTGCATGCCCCCATAGAGTGAAGAGAACGATGACTCATAGAAATCGTGTTCGACGGCCCATTTCATCACGCCACGGTACCAGAACACATTGGCATTGGCCTGTTGAGAGCGCAGGCGCAGCACTATCTGCTCATCGCCTATCGTCGCTATAGTGGCACGGAACACCATCGTGGCGCGGGCATCGGGTTCCGTGCCCTCAACGTAAGGATAGAGCACCACGATGTCGCCCGTGCGGAAGTTGGAAATACCACTGTCGGGCTTGTCAGCGAAACGCAGCTTCACCTCGTCCACCCTACCGCCGTCCACCTCCGACGGACTGACCAATTCTAAGTCGTAATAGATGTTTCCTGCCAGCAGCTTCTCCTCCAGTGAACTGTGCCATTTGTCAGCAAAGCCAGAATTTTCTTTCGTCTGGTTGCCCACCTTCGACAACAGGTGCTCCGTCTCGAGGAAAGTGAGGAAGCGCAGGTAATAGGCTAGTTCCAACTCCGAGGCGGCATGGATGGGCTGCAATATGGCATTCAACTCTGGACGTTTTATTTGTTCCCAAAACCTGCCACTCAATCCTTCCGTGTTCAAGTCGTCGACCGTGAGCTTTGACAGAATATTGATACCACCGTGGGAATAATCATATTCATGGGCAACTATCTCGTTCCTGACTTTCATGGCCTCGAACATCAAAGGCGGCGCGAAACCCAGGTTCACCAATCCGTTGCGGTATTTGGAATAGAGCAACATAGAGTGAACGTTGCGGCTGTTCGCCTCGTACTGCGTGCGGTAGTTATAGCGGAGGAGCATCATGTAGAGCAACAGCTGCACATAGTGTTTTTCCAACTGCCTCGGCGGGTCGCTCTCTGGGAAAGCCGCCTTGCCCGATTTCTGCTCGATGAGGAATTTCTGGTCGAGTTGCAGGAAGTCCATACGTCCTTGTATGCCCAACATCTCAGAGAAGAACGACGGCTCAACGATAATCTCCGATGCATCAAAGTGCTGTATGCCGGCATTACGGACCACTTCAGGTAATACGTTTCGAATCATGTTCTGTATGTTCTGTTTCTGCAGTCTGGCCTGTTCATGGAAGTTGTGTCCCAGAGATGTAGTGAGCAGTGCCATGGCGTTCTTCTCAAAAAAACGCTGTATGCTCTGGTTGTAGGAGTCCTCTTCTGGGTTCAACGACAATGCTTCGTCCAAGAACTGGCTGGCCAGGTTACCGAGCACGAAATAGTCTTTTGGCGGCAATGTCGTTATCTTATTTATCAGGTGGACAAGGTATGATCGCGAATAGCTCTCGAAACAGGCAGCGATGGCAGAGATATCGACGAGGTAGTCGGGCTCGAAAATGATTATCTCGGGATAGAGCACTCCCTCTTTCTCACGAGGTCTGACCAGGTTCAATTGGCAGTTCTCCTTGAGCAAGGAGCGCAGATAACTCCAATCCCACTCTTTATACACCATGTCTTCCGAAGTGCCACCGTAGAATACTTTCACCTCATCCATCCCCTCTTCATCAGCCTCTGCAAAGAGGTACGTGTCATCCCAACGGTTGACGATGACACGCAGACATTCAGCAGTCAGTTTACCACGTCGCACCTCCCTGCCACGGGGAAACAGTGCCTCTAAGACCGTGGGTACGGGCATACGCCCTACTAGTTCCACGAACTGACATACCGCCATGAAATCGTAGCGAAAATTCTCTGCCAATACTTGGTCTTCCAGCTCGCCCATCTTACGGAACCGCACTCGGGCATTGTTTACGATGGCACGGAGCCGGCGCGATGCCCTGTGTTCTTTCAGCAGGTAGTCGGTCTTAGCAAAGGCACCGGCAAAGCGGATGCCCGCGAAGCGCGCATGCTGGTCCAGACATTTCATGAACACACGGCGCAAGGCCGAGTATGCCTGCCGGTATTCATTAGCTGCCCCGACCGCTATCTCTTGCAGTTCGTCGAACAGGTTTGTCGCTGCCTCAGGGTCGTAGGTTGTATATGTTGCCATGGTATTGATGGAGTATTTCAAGTCAATTTTACATATGCCTACAAAGTTAGCAAAATCAACTGAATAAAAGAATCATTTTTGGGGAAAAATGGTTATATTTGCAGACATCTATGGAAAAAAAACAACAACAGGAGAGCGATGAACGCTTTATGCGACGTGCATTAGACGAAGCCAAGATGGCTGCCGACGAGGGTGAGATACCCATCGGAGCTATCATCGTCTGCCGGGGACGTATCATAGCACGGGCACACAACCAGACGGAGGTGCTGCACGATGTGACGGCTCATGCTGAGATGCTGGCCATTACTGCCGCCGCCAACAAGCTGGGCGGCAAATACCTCACTGACTGCACACTCTATGTGACCGTGGAACCTTGTCCGATGTGCGCAGGTGCCATCGGCTGGGCGCAGATTCCACGCATCGTTTACGGGGCCTCCGACGAAAAACGGGGTTTCCGCACCTATGCCCCGAATGTACTCCACCCCAAAGCCGAAGCTATCGGCGGCGTGCTCGAAGAGGAATGCCGCACACTCATGCAAGAGGCTTTTAAAGGTAAAAGGGTAAAAAAGTGAAACCCACCCCGGCCCTCCCGAAGGGAGGGGGAAAAGGGTGAAGGGTAGAAAGGGGAAAACCCACCCCGGCCCTCCCGAAGGGAGGGGGAAAAGGGTGAAGGAGAAGAAGTAAAAGGGTAAAAGGGGGAAGTTATAGAAGGAAGTTATGCACTTCGTGCAGGACAATAGATTTGAAAGGGGAAAAGGGTAATAAGGGTAAGAGGGTGATGAGGTTTTCAGGTTGTTAAGCTGTCTGGTTTTGAGGTGATATTTCTTCTTCCTATTGGCGGTTTTTTCATTTTTATTGCTTATATTTGCATCGTCATATATTATGAACCATTTCACTTGATATGGAAGCATCACAAAGTTATTTTATGGTAGCGTTAAAGCTACTCGGGTCATTGGCCCTTTTGATCTTCGGCATGAAGCTGATGAGTGAGACATTGCAGAAGATGGCCGGCCCGCAACTGCGTCACGTATTGGCACGTATGACCACCAACCGTTTCACCGGCATGTTAACCGGCGTGCTTGTGACAGCTACCGTTCAGTCGTCGACAGCCACCACTGTGATGACGGTGTCGTTCGTCAATGCCGGACTGCTCACATTGGCACAGGCTATCAGCGTCATCATGGGTGCCAACATCGGTACAACGCTCACGGCGTGGATTATGTCGATGGGCTTCTCGTTCAACATTACTGACTTCGTGTGGCCGGCGTTCATCATCGCCTTGCTCCTTATTTACCGCAAGAGTCACCGCAACGTGGGCGACTTCCTCTTCGGTATCGCCTTTATGTTCCTCGGTTTGGGAACACTGCGTCAGACGGGCATGGACATGAACTTGGGCGAGAATGATACGCTGTTGAAATTCTTTGCTTCCTTCGATCCACAAAGTTTCACCACCACCCTGCTCTTCCTACTCATCGGCGGCATATTAACGATGTGCGTACAGTCGTCGGCAGCGGTGATGGCCATCACGATGATACTCTGTTCAAGCGGTGCGCTGCCCATTTACCAAGGTATAGCATTGGTGATGGGTGAGAACATCGGTACCACCGTGACCTCGAATCTGGCGGCACTCACGGCTTCGACACAGGCACGGCGAGCGGCCTTCGCACACATGTTCTTCAACCTGTTCGGTGTATGCTGGATGCTTATTGCGCTCCGTCCTTTCATCGACATGGTTTGCGGATTCGTTGGTTACGACACCTCTATGACCAAGGAGACTGTTGAACAGGCTACGTTCCTTGCCAATGCCGCCAAACTGAGCGTAGTGCTTGCAGCCTTCCACACCTGTTTCAACATCGTCAACACCTTCGTGCTTATTTGGTTCATCCCGCAGATTGAGAAGATTGTTTGTAAGGTCATCAAAGACAAGAAAAAGAAAGGCGAAGAAGAAGATGACGAGGAAGTTACTCGCCTGCGCTACATCGACAGTCCACTTGTGCGTACACCTGAGTTGTCTGTGTTCCAGGCACAGAAAGAGACGATTCTCTTCGGCACCAGGATGCAGCGGATGTTCGACATAACACGTTCTCTCATTGACGAAAAAGACGAAGACAACTTTAACAAGACCTTCGAGCGGATTCAGAAATACGAGGGTATCTCTGACAACATGGAAATAGAAATCGCGAAGTTCTTGGAGAAGGTGAGTGATGCCCACCTCTCCGATGACACGAAGGAGAAAATACGACAGTTGCTGCGTACTGTGAGTGAACTGGAAAGTATCGGCGATGCCTGCTTCAACTTAGGACGTATCCTCAAGCGCAAGTACGATGGCAAGATGGAGTTCACTGAGGGACAAAAGACAGAAATAGAAAAGATGCTCACGCTCGTGGAAGAGGCACTCACCCAGATGAACGAGGTGGTGGCTGGACGCCGTGAGGAACATAGTTTGGACGAGTCGTTCCGTCTGGAGAAAGAAATCAACGACTTGCGTACGAAGATAAAGGCGGACAATATCCATGCCGTGAACGAACATCTGTACGACTACTCACTTGGCACGCTCTACACCGACCTCATCAGTGAATGTGAGAAACTGGGCGACTATATCATCAACGTAGTGGAAGCTCGACTGAAATAAACTTGAAGGCAGGTTGGTTGACCTGCCTTCTTACTGAAATGAATATGCCGAAAGAGGGTGCGGATCCACACCCTCTTTCACTATAGGTCGTATGTCAATTCCATATTGACTTGAAAATGGGCATTTCATTTTCGTCATAGCCCTCGGTGTAGAGGGTTGTTTTCAATAATATTATCGAATGATTACCTTCCTTGTGGTGCCGTCGGCATAGCGAATGATGTTCAAACCTTGTTGCAGGCATTCCTGTTGAACACCGTTAGCAGAATAGATGCCTACTACCCCACCCTGTGGCGATGCAGTGCCGCTCACCGTCGTGATGCCCGTCGATGTATCCGCCATACGCGAAAAGGCAAACACCGAGCCGATGGCATTGTTGTTCGACTTGATGGTGAGCGAACTCACCTGTTTGTCGGCATTGGTATTCACCTTTGCCTCGAACAGCGCATAATGATTGTCTGAACTGAAAGAGCCCGACGTGCGCACCACGTTACCAAGCCCCCACTTTGCCTCGGTGCCGTCGACATATGCGGCATTCACCGACCAGTCGCGGATGTCCACCGTCTGCGGGCTCTCCTCGGTGCCATCGGCATAATGAACGGTCACCAACCACCGTGACGCACCGTTGCCGCTGGTCATCAGCATATAGATGCCGGTCGTTGAAAACGGAGAGGCAAACGTCACCGTCGCCGATTGACCATTTTGGTCGAGCGTAAGGCAATTGTTCTGGTTATATGGCTGCAACTGATACGTTGTTCCCAGTGCATCGGAGATGATTGTTCTGTCCTCTGGCATTCCGCCGCTGGCTTTCAAGGCGGCAGCGTAGAACACGCGGAAAGAGCCGTCGATGGCTCTTGTGGTAGAGGTGCTTACAGGCAACTTCTCAGCGATGACATCCCCGTTCCAACCGCTGCTCACTTCCAAAGGTTCGGTAATAATGGGTTCCTTGGGAAGCAAATACTGATCCATAAACGCCAGACGGTTCGTTATCCAGTTCTTTAAATAGTTGATTTCATCCTGATAGGTATTGCCTACGTAATAATTGGGCCAAACCTCTCGGCCGATGATGCCCCATGCTTGCTGGTTGCGGTTGACGGCACCCTCAGTAGTAAGCATATTGGCCAATGAGTCGACGGTAGCCATGATACGCTCATCGGAATAGTTACCCTGACGGTATGCTGCCCACCGCTGTTTCACCTGTTCCATGAATGTGGGGTCTTTCACCAGACGATGCCAATAGAAAGGCACCTGATTATCGTCCCACGACACACGGGTGTTGAAAGCATATTGCCAACGGTTGGTTTTCTCACCATCATAATAGTCGGCATTGCCCCAGGCGATGTTGAAGTCCCACAACGACATCTTCCAACGGGAGTCAAGTCCCTCGTTCTGCGCCCTGGTCTTACTGTATTTGTACATATTGGTGGACAGGCGGTAGCCGTCGATATTCATGCTCACTTCAGTGGCAAGCATATAATCGATGAACGAGGTGACATCGATATACTGACTGTAGCCCGATTCAGGATCGGCATAACCAGCGCTAGCGAACACGGTCTCCATCGTGTGGATTTCGGCATTCAAGGCAGCCTGCGTTCCAGCTGGCAGGTCGGCAAAGTCCTCTTGCTCAGGACTTTTGTATTGGTAATGTATCGTCTTGCCGTAGTTCTGCGTGCCGTTGAAGTCTGTCCACGGGCGGTATTGCGAGGCGTAATAGGGGTCGTCGGGGCGGTCTATCTCCACCAGGTAGTCACCCGTCAGGTCACCACCGTCATCGCCGGGGTCATGCAAGTTAAGCCTTTGTTTACCTGATGACACCCTTTCAGCGATGACATAGACACCGTAATAAGTGCCGTCAATGATAAACTCACACAGACGGGCCTTCGGCACGAAATCCATCCACGGGCGCGCCAAGTCGAAGGAGAGGATATCGCGGAACATCACCTTATCGGAAAAAGGAGCGATGACCGCCCATTTGTTGTCCTTGCCCATACCCAGTATCTTCACCTTCTCTTTCTTGCCCCCATCGTCGGGCAATACATTGCTCTCCAGGGTGCGGAAGGCATAGGGTTTCTTGTCAGAGCTGCTGAACGATGAATTGCCGCGGTATTTGATGGCTATCCATCCCTCGTAGTCCACCGTCTGGTCAGGATGAGCAAGGGTGTCGCCGTAGTTCAGTGCACCTTCGCCGTTATGGATGATTTTCATGCGGGCAGCGATATAGCGGTCTTCCCAACGGCTGGCCAGCCGTTGTCCCTGCAGGTTGATGAACACAATGGGCAGGTTGGTCTGCGTGAGTTGCACATGTTGATTGTTCGTCGGCTTATAGTTGTCCCACTCACTCTGCGCACTGGCGGTGAGCATGGAAAGCAACAGGCAGATGGAAAGAACGGTTTTTCTCATTCAGAAGAGTATTTATCGCTGCCCCAAAATGGGGCTGAATTATTTATTTCGCCACCTTTTCCAAACGTTTCATCATGGCAAACATGAAGATGGCTGCCACGAGACATACGCCGAGGAAGACACTCCAGCATACCCACAGGGGAACAGCACCCCACAACAGGCCACCCACGACGACCAACTGGTTACCAATAGCCGTGGCAACGAACCAGCCACCCATCATCATACCCTTATATTTGGGAGGAGCTACCTTGGAGACAAACGAGATACCCATAGGCGAAAGCAGCAACTCACCGAAGGTCAGGATGAGATAGACACCAATGAGAAGATTAGGAGTGACATCAGCCACGTGCTTGCCAACGGGTTCTCCATCCGGTCCCATCACTGTTTCGGGCGTGGGCAGACCAAAAGAGGACAATGCCATGAGGGCATATGCAGCGGCAGCTACAATCATACCGTAAGCTATCTTTCGCGGTGCTGACGGTTCTTTCCCTTTTGCCGACAGTGCGCCAAAGATTGCCATTGACACAGGTGTCAGAGCCACCACATAGAAGGGGTTGAACTGTTGGAAAATGGGAGCAGAGATGCTTATCTCGCCTTGGATAAGCGAGTATTTGTAAACCAGCAGTGCCACGGCAACGATGATGACTGCGGCAGAAATATAACGTCCCTTCGCCGTCTTGCTCTGGAAGAGGGAGAATCCGGCATAGACGATAAAGATAATCAACACCAGATTCCACACGTCAAATGCCATACTCTGTACCCCGGAAGACGTCTGACTGGTAAACTCATCGGCGAAATAGGTTAGCGACAGGCCATTCTGGTGGAAAGCCATCCAGAAGAAAATAACCACTGCGAAGACCAGACACAGGGCGACGATGCGCTGTTTAGTCTCTTCTTTCGACAGTTCGGGTTCAGCGGCACTGGCCTTATCAGCCACGGTGTCCTTTTTCTTGCCACCTTCCGTATGCCGGAACGTTTTTCTGAAGACATAATAGATGGCAATAGACAAGATGAGCGATGCACAAGCCACAGCAAACGAGAAGTGATAGGCATCATTGGATGAATAGCCCAACGAGGTCTCGGCATATTCCTTAATCTTGATGGCTGCAGTAGGAGCGAAAAGCGCACCGATGTTGATGGCCATGTAGAAGATGGAGAATCCTGCATCACGTTTGTCGGCATACTTCGGATCGTCGTACAGATTGCCCACCATCACCTGCAAGTTACCTTTGAACAGTCCTGTTCCGAAGCCGATGAGCAACAGGGCGGCGAGCATCACCATCAAGGCCACCTTATCGCCTCCTAATGGCACACTGAGCAACAGATAGCCCATGAACATGATCACGATACCTGTCGTAACCATTTTTCCGAAGCCGAATTTGTCGGCCAGGATACCACCTATGAGCGGGAAGAAATACACAAACATGAGAAAAGAGCTGTAGATGGTGCCTGCCACGGCTGGTGACAGTCCATAGTTAGCCCTGAGAAACAACGCGAACACGGCCAACATCGTATAGTAACCGAATCGCTCACCAGTGTTGGCCAATGCCAACGCAAATAGTCCTTTAGGTTGTCCTTCGAACATAATGATACTTATTTTTAGGTTTTTAGATTTTTCAAGTTATGGGTTTCAAGTGGAATATAACAGTCCTTCTCCTACTTTGTCTTTACGATGTCAACGAGATAGGACAATTTGATGACGATGTTGCCCAAGTTCGACTTGCCGAAGTAGTCTTTCTTGGAGTCACCATATATGTTTCCCAGACCATAGTAGTAGCGACCCTCCAACATGAAATGCCCCAGTCTGGGAACGGAATATTCCATGCCCAGTCCGGCGGCGATGCCATAGTCGAACTTATGTTCCACAGGCAGTGAGTATTGTTCGTAAATCTTATTTGCACGGTCGTCGATGTTGGGCGACGACGTATCAAAATTGGCTGATGTTGACTCGCTCAGGTAAAAGCCGAACTGAGGACCCGCTTGGAAGAAGAACTGCGCTCCCTTTTCCTCACGGCCCCATCCCAAGTGTGCGAAGATAGGTATCTGCACATAGTTGATGGTACGACTATACGCCTCGGCCACACCCGTGGTGGCATTAATTACCGGTTGGTCGTATTGGTCCAGTATTTTCTCTTTCCAACCTGTCGTAGTGAAATTCACCTCGGCCATGATGGAGCAGATGCTGCTGTAGTATTTCTCGCACACATAACGGGCGGAGAAACCGGCCGTGAATCCACCATGCATCGACTGTGACACGGTGGGGTTGAAACCTATGTTGCTCAGTACAAAGCCAGCATTCCCACCAATGGCAAAATTGCTGCGGTGTTCGCCAACCTGCGCACTGGCCTGCAGCGACGACACCATGAGAATCAGGATAGCAATGGTTAAGCGTTTTATATAGAACATTGAAAATCGAAATAACATTATAACGTCATTACGCCCCCTTACCTCTACCATTCACGACTCAATAGTTTATCGCCTCGATATTACCGGTGGTGAGGTAATGCACGAACATGAAATTGGCGTTCTTGTAGCCCTTGCCTACTTGTTTGAAATGCAGCGGAGTCTGTACCGACTTATAGGCTACCTGTCCCTTGCTGCCAGTAAAAGCATTGCCATATTGCGCCAGGCCACCAACGAAGAAACAGCCGTGATCAAAGCCCGTAAGGGCGAAACGAGGCAATCCGTTGACATCCATGTCAAGGTTGAACTTCTTCGTGTACGACTGCTCCACCCATTTGGTATCTCGTGAGGTAGCGTTATAGAAGAAATAGGTGGGAATATACACGTCGTATTTGCAATATAGCGATTGATAAGCCTGGGTATACATCAGCCATTCTGTGTATCCGAGCATCGACACGTTGATGTTTTTGTTCGCCGCAGTCAGAATGTTCAACTTGGCGAAGGCTTCGTTGAGCTTCGGTGAACGTTCGGTATTGAGAATGACGATGTTCGGTCTCGACAGGTCGAAAGCCTTAGCAAAGTCGTTCTCGCTGGTAGCCAGGCTGGTAAGTGAATATTTAATACCTTTCTTCTCCAGCATCTTACGCAGCTGCGACGTAAATTTACCCTTGGTTGACGCGGGGTCCTGGGCATCGATAATCACAGGGTGGTGCGATACGAAACGCTCCGCGAACTTCTCAATGGCCATGTTGTCCATCTCTTCGTTCGACTGGTACACCTGGAACACATTCTCATATTTCTTCGTCGGCTCACCTTCGATAGAGAATGGAATGACCATCTTGATGCCATTGGCCTTGCAAAACTCTGCCAACGGCTTCACCATCTCGGTATAGAGCGGGCCGATGATGAGGTCGCATTCGGCAGCACCCTTTTCCTTGAGCGTGTTCTGGATATCTGCGCCCTTAGGCACATTCCAAGCATGCACATTCACCTTGATACTGTCCTTCGCTACACGGTCGAAAGCCAACAGCAGGCCACGGTAATATTCCACCATGCGTTGTCCGTCGCCGTCGTTGTTGTGTAATGGCAGCATCACACCCACCTTCACAAGTTTGGTCTTGGAGGTCTGGGCGACAGCAGCACCCTGAGTACTTGGAGCACCCTGAGCAGTCGGTGTACTCGGAGAGCCCTCGGCACTCTGAGTACTCTCAGGAATATTGATATAATCGCCCTTCTTCAGTTCGTAGCCCGGCATCTTCATCTCGGGATTGGCTGCGATGAGCTGGTCCTGGGTGATGCCGTATTGCTTGGCGATGCCATAGATGGTTTCGCTCTTCTTCACCTTATGTTGGGCCTGTATTTTCACGGTCTGTGCCATTGACTGAATGCCTATCAGCAACGCCACGACAAATAATGAGTACTTCAACATTCTTTTCATAAATCCTGATCGTTTGGGAGTTTGTTGTTTGGGAGTTTAGGCAATTACCTGCAAAGTATTCGCATGCACCTTGCCCCTTGCTCCATGCCCCTAAGTTGCTGCAAAGATAATGCAAAAATGGTTGGTAAACAAAAATAAATCCATCATTTTTTCGTTGAATGAAGAGAAAATAGTACTTTTGCATAATGACGAAAAAATTAATTCCCCTATTGTTATTGTCCATTTCTTTGTGCCACAATATGTTGGCGCAAAGCGACGACTACCCTGTTATCAACCCCACGGCCACTTACACCACCTATTCAGGAGAGTCAGAGACAAGTACCAATTACAGCGGCAATGCTCCGCTAACGGGCCGTTTCGAAGCCAATGCCCAGAATACCGAAGGATGGAACACCTATTATGAATGGCGTTTCAACAAGGAAAATGCAACAGATCCTTACCTTATCCGCTATGAGGAAAACACAGAATATGTGTTTGCCGAGGCGGGCACGCACTATATCCGTCTTTATGCCACTTTTACACGAGGCAGCGAGACCATTGAGTACACCGAAGAATACTGGGCCACTGAGGCGGAACCGCTGCAAGTGACCATTAGTGAGAGCAAACTCATCATGCCCAATGCCTTCTCGCCCAACCATGACTCCAGCAACAATACCTACAAAGTGAAGGAATACCAGAGTCTGGTGGAATTCCATGCCACCATCTACAACCGTTGGGGTCAGAAATTATATGAGTGGGACGACCCGGCGGCTGACGGATGGGACGGAACATTCCACGGCAACGACGTGAAAGAGGGCGTGTATTTTGTGGAGGTGAGAGCCAAAGGGGCCGACGGACATATCTACCATATCCGCCGAGATGTCAACTTGTTGCGCGGATATACTGAAGGCACAAGGACTGGAGGAGGAGGGTGACGAGTGCAACGAGAAGACGATAAGCTGTGCGTATGGGGAGCACGTGTCCACAACTTGAAGAATGTGGACGTGCAGATTCCCCGTAATAGTCTGACAGTCATTACCGGACTGTCTGGCAGCGGCAAATCGTCATTGGCCTTCGACACCATTTTCGCCGAAGGTCAACGTCGCTACATTGAGACGTTCTCTGCCTATGCCCGCAATTTCCTCGGCGGCATGGAACGGCCCGACGTGGACAAGATAACCGGTCTGAGTCCCGTCATCAGCATTGAACAGAAGACAACGAACAAGAACCCGCGAAGCACAGTGGGTACAACGACGGAGATATACGACTACCTTCGTCTGCTCTTTGCACGCGCCGGCACAGCCTACAGTTATGCCACGGGCGAACGTATGGTGAAATATACAGAGGAACAGGTGCTCGAGATGATTATGCGCGAGTACGCGGGACACCGCATCTACCTGCTTGCTCCACTGGTGCGACAGCGCAAAGGTCACTACCGCGAACTGTTCGAGAGCATGCGCCGCAAGGGCTACCTGTGGGTACGTGTCGATGGTGAGATGCTCGAGATAGAGCGTGGCATGAAGGTGGACCGATATAAAAACCACAATATCGAGGTGGTCATCGACAAACTCGGGGTGAACCTGAAAGATGAGGAACGGTTGCGCAAGAGCGTTGACACGGCCATGCGCCAGGGCGACGGCGTGCTGATGATTCTCGATAAGGAGAACGGTGCGGTGAAGAATTACTCCAAACGATTGATGTGTCCCACCACAGGCATGTCTTACGGGGACCCTGCGCCCAACCGTTTTTCGTTCAACTCGCCCGAAGGAGCATGCCCGCGCTGCAAAGGACTGGGCATCATCAACGAGATCGACCTGAATAAAGTGATACCCAACCGTAACGTTTCAATACATGACGGAGGCATCGTACCCCTGGGACGTTACAAGAACCAAATGATTTTCTGGCAGATAGGTGCCATCCTGGAGAAGTACGAACTGACACTGCAGACACCTATCGCCGACATCCCCGACGATGCGCTGAACGAGATTCTCTACGGCACCATCGGTAACGTACGCATCTCCAAGGACCTGGTACACACATCAAGCGACTATTTCATCGCCTACGACGGTGTGATTAAGTACCTGCGCACAGTGATGGAGAACGACGACAGTGCCAGCGGACAGAAATGGGCTGACCAATTTCTCGACACCTGCACCTGTCCGGAATGCCAAGGACAACGGCTGAACCGCGAGTCGCTTTCCTACCGTATTTGGGATAAGAACATCGCCGAGGTAGCGCACCTCGACCTGGGTGATCTGGAGCAGTGGACCACCGACTGTCTTCCGCACCTCGGTACTAAGGAACGTACCATTGCAGAGGAGATACTCAAGGAAATACGCACACGCACCCGTTTCCTGCTTGAGGTGGGACTCGACTACCTCAGTTTGGACCGGCCGTCAGCCAGCCTGTCGGGCGGCGAGAGCCAACGCATACGTCTGGCAACGCAGATAGGCAGTCAACTGGTGAATGTGCTCTATATACTCGACGAACCGAGCATCGGTCTGCACCAACGTGATAACAACCGGTTGGTGAACAGCCTGAAACGGCTGCGTGACTTGGGCAACACCATTATCGTGGTGGAGCACGACAAGGAGATGATGCTTGCCGCCGACTATATCGTCGACATCGGACCCAAAGCAGGACGAAAAGGAGGCGAGGTGGTGTTCCAAGGTACACCTTCCGACATGTTGCACCAACACACCATCACGAGTGAATACCTGAACGGCATACGTAGCATACCTGTGCCTACTACACGACGCCAGGGCAACGGACACATGCTCACGCTGCATGGGGCCAGCGGTAACAATCTCCGACACATCGACGTAAACATCCCCTTAGGCATGCTCATTGTTGTCACAGGAGTCAGCGGCAGCGGCAAATCGACACTCGTCAACGAGACGTTGCAGCCCATCCTGAGCCAGCATTTCTACCGCTCGTTGAAAAAGCCGATGGCCTACGACAGCATCGAGGGTCTGGAGTTTATTGATAAGGTGGTGAACGTGGACCAGAGTCCTATCGGACGCACTCCACGAAGCAACCCCGCCACCTACACCGGCGTGTTCAGCGATATACGCTCGCTATTCGTCGGTCTCCCAGAGGCAAAGATTCGAGGTTACAAGGCGGGGCGTTTCAGCTTTAACGTGAAGGGTGGACGCTGCGAGACTTGTGGCGGCAACGGATACAAGACCATCGAGATGAATTTTCTGCCCGATGTGATGGTGCCCTGCGAGGTATGCCACGGTAAGCGTTACAACCGTGAGACGTTGGAGGTGCGGTATAAAGGAAAATCGATAGCTGACATCCTCGACATGACCATCAACCAAGCGGTGGAGTTTTTCGAGAACGTGCCGTCTATCCTACAGAAGATCAAGACAATACAGGATGTTGGACTGGGCTACATCAAACTGGGGCAGCCCTCCACCACCCT
The DNA here is from genome assembly GCA_017548605.1 of Prevotella sp. Classification (GTDB taxonomy): domain Bacteria; phylum Bacteroidota; class Bacteroidia; order Bacteroidales; family Bacteroidaceae; genus Prevotella. The sequence continues at coordinate 53,477 of JAFYZT010000020.1, forward strand.
CTCCGGCGGCGAGAGCCAACGGGTAAAACTGGCCACGGAACTGTCGAAACGCGACACGGGGAAAACACTCTATATCCTCGACGAGCCTACCACAGGACTGCATTTCGAGGATATACGTATCCTGATGGAGGTCATCGACCGTTTGGTGAACCGTGGCAATACAGTCATCATCATCGAGCATAACCTTGACGTCATCAAACTGGCTGACCATATCATAGATATGGGACCCGACGGCGGACGCGGTGGCGGTCAGGTTCTTTTCGCAGGTACACCCGAAGAACTCGTCAACAGCGGCGTGGGATATACAGCACAGTATTTGAAGGAAAGCCTTCTTCCCTAAAAATAAAGAGAATCGAGTGATGTCGTTATTCCGTTATAACGTCATTCCGTCATTTCATAAATATCGTAATTCCGTGATAACGAACTAACGAAAAGAAAATAATACTCCAAAAATTTGCCAGCTCGCCAAAAAGCATTACCTTTGCATTGCGAAACTTTAGCAATTGCACGAGGCATCCGTAGGCAAGCGAGCTGACCGGCTGCCTCACTTATTTTTTGTCCTTTTCTTTGTTTATTTGGAATAATTGCTTATTTTTGCAACGAGTAAATCAAAATGAACTAATCATGAAAAAAATCAATCAACTCATCTTACTGATAGTGATGTTCGTATTGGCAACACCCCTGCAGGCACAAGAAACAGGCGACAACCCTGAGGATATGGAAATCAAGCAGTTGCGCCAACAGGCTGAATCCGGCGACGCCATCTCACAGTTCAACCTCGGCAACCGCTACCACGACGGAAGCGGTGTGAAACAGAGTTATAAGGAGGCGGCGAAATGGTACGAACGAGCAGCCGAGCAAGGGTTGGTCTATGCTCAGTACAATATGGGCATCTGCTACCAGAACGGACAGGGTGTAAAGCAAGATTTCGCCAAGGCCGCTGAATATTTCCGCAAGGCCGCAGAACTCGATTATCCCAATGCCATGCTGAATCTCGGCAATGCTTATTTCTATGGTCAGGGAGTGCCTCAGGACATGGAACAGGCCACCTATTGGTACACCAAAGCATCGGAAAACGGCATCCTCAGCGGTACGCTGAACCTGGCCAATGCCTATTACCGCGGTCAAGGCGTGGAGCAAAACTTCACCCGTGCCTTCCGTATGTACCAGTTATGCGCCGCACAGGACCACCCCATGGCACTGCTGATGTTGGGCAACTGCTACGAACAAGGAAATGGTGTGGAGCAAGACTATGAGCAAGCCGTGAACTACTACAACAAGGCGGCGGCTCTCGGACAGACCTCGGCATACAATAACCTCGGCCGCATGTATGCTGAAGGCAAGGGCGTGGCTGTGGACTATCAGAAAGCGTTGGAGCTTTATACCATAGCCCGTGAGAGTGGCAACGTGGAAGCCATATACAACATCGCTGCGCTGTACTACGAAGGAAAAGGTGTTGGAAAAGACCGCAAACTGGCTAAGCAACTGATGAAAGAAGCCGCTAAGAAAGGTTCTGCGAGCGCACAGTTCTTCCTGGACAACAATAAGTTTTAATCTTCAATACTCTATTCCAAGAATAATCAATACCTGACATTCACGATGGAGAGTATTGAAAGAACACTAAACATTGTTCACTAAGTACTATTCACTAAACAATTAATAAACCTATGAAAAGAATCCTATCAATCACCCTTTCATTGGTGGGAGCGTTGCTCCTCACCGCCAATTTATCGAGTTGCGGCGAGCAAGCGCAGTTAGATAAGGCCATCGCCAAGTACAATGCCAAAATGCCGCAGGACGCCGGCGGCGGAATGACCATTCAACAGCTGACACTCTCGGATACGCAGATGGTGTACGAATGTGTACAGAGCGAGGAACAAGACTCCATCGCTTACATGCGCGAACATCAGGAGGACCTTAAAAACGGTGTGGTGCAGAATCTCGTACGCAACGTGAACAATGAGGCATTCCGCGAACTCATCCAGATACTTGTCAACACCGACCGTTCGTTGGCCTACAGCATCAAAGGGGCCAAGACTGGCGAGACACTGAACATCCTAGTGAGCAAGGATGAATTGAGCGACATCCTCGCGGGACAAATCACCGCCACGCCAGCAGCTACCGAAATATCCAACGACAGTACTGCTACGGCACCTGCCAAAGAATGAGAAAACGATTCTCACTTATATTGCAGACATTTTTGGCCATGATGTTTATCATGGCCTTTGTGTGTGCATGCCACCATGATGTCAAAAATGTACCCGAAACCTTTCCTTTCTCCTTGGCCGACGTTAACAGTGTGCAGCTGAAGGCAGCACAGAAGCATGGACTGCCAGGCACCCTGAAGAGCCGCGAGCAGCTCGACAGGGTGAGAGGTCGTTTGGTGCATATCACTGACTGCGACTATTACCGAGTGGACCGTCTGACACATTCGGTGCCCTACCTCACGAGAGGAGCCAGCGAACTGTTGGAAACCATCGGTCATGATTTCCAGAAGTCGCTCAAGAAGCACAAATTGGGCACCTACCGCATCATCGTCACTTCGGTGCTGCGCACGGAAGAGGATGTGCGGCGACTGATGAAAAGCAATCGCAATGCTGTGAAGAAATCGACACACCAATACGCCACTACCTTCGACATCACCTATAGCCGCTTCGACTATGTCAGTGGCACACGCGCCACGCTGAAACAACTGAAATACCTCTTGGGCGAGGTGCTCAGCCAACTGCGCGACAAAGGCCGCTGCTATGTGATGCACGAACAGCAACAGCCCTGCTTTCACATCACCAGCCGCCGGTAATGATCAGACAAAGGAACACAAGTTTTTCGACATAAGAACAAAGGAACAAATTTTCCGATAAAGAAACATAAGAACATATTAACGACAGGCGGGGAGCTACCAAATGGTGCTCCCCGCCTGTCGTTGTAAGGGCGTACTTGTTACGCCACTCATTCGTGTAATTGGTGAAATTCGTTGTTTAAGAAACCATTCAACATTCAGCACTCCTACCCCTCCCGGGAGGGGTAGGGATGGGTTTCTATCTTATCACGATTTTTCATAAATCGTTCACGTTCGGCAATCCAAGCAAGCTTTCATTGCACTCACTTAATCACGATTTTCATTCCATTCATGATGTACACGCCTTTCCGTGTCGGCTTGCCGTCAAGCTTGCGGCCGTCCAGTGTGTAGTAACCACTCCACTCGGCCTCAGGAGTGAGACTGGGAGTGAGGCTGATGCCCGTCGTTGCCTCATCTTCGAACTCCAGGCCGATGCCGTTAGCCAAGTTCTGAATAGCCTTGGTAGGCAGTGAGAGGTACGCCTTGCCAGCGTTGATGGTCCGCGTATCCGACAGTTTGTAGAAACCGATGCCGTGTGAACCGTTGGCCAGGATGAAGTTGGTCTTGTTGCCGGTGGTAGGTGAAAGCTCGGTATCTTCCGTCACGCCTACGAGCAAACTCGTATAGAACATCGCCGTCTCCGTTACGGGGATGGTATATGTGCCCTGTGAACCTTTGACATAGAGGCCTGTACCTGCCGGCACTTCATTCACCTTTGTAAGCACCAGCCTGCCTGTGGAGGGGTCAAAGCCACTAGCAATATACACCTTCATGCCCGTGATGCCCGTGAAGTCCAGGTCATAGGGACTGGCGAAGGTGCCCACGCCTGCGTTACCAATGGTAAGTGTCACATCGTTGGGAATCATCTCTTGAGGCACGAAATAAATGGCGTCGCCGAAGAGAGTTAAACTAGACGATCCATACTGGGCATATCTAGCCAATTTGGCATAATACTGCTTACCCGGGGTCAGTCCCTCAAAATGATAGACCAGATCAGCCGTTTCCCCAGCTGCCAGATTGAGGTTGCCCGATTGGTAGAGTTTGATGCTGGTGCTGCTCTCTTCCGAGAAGATGGCACATGCTACAGACCGATAATAACCCTGTGAAGCGTTATTTTTCACGCTGACATGTATATCCACCCCATCAGAGGTGTTGACAGTGTAATTGGTCAAAGAGAGATTGCTGGTACCAGAGGGAGTATTGGCTATTTCCACAGTATAAGGACCCATCGCACCTGAACCCGTCTCATTAAGACCTACCCACAGTTTCCATGTACCAGTGGATGACGGCGTGAAATAGAGACTTGTCTCCTCAGTGGCTCCCGCCTCAATCGCCATGCATGTCATGCTCACAGGATTACCTTTAGTATTGGTTTTCGAGGCAAAGAGGTAAAACACATCATTAAACTCCTCACCTGTATTCTTCATCTTGATTTTTACCTCTTGCGGGCTCCTCACAATCTTGTTTCCCACACAATCTACGCTCACCACTTGCAGGTTAGCCTGAGGGTGATAAGTCATCGATTGTTTCTGACCATTTTGCATCACGACTTCAATATATGTGCCGCCATCACCCTGCGGATGGTCCCAACTGGCACCATCTAGACAGCTATAGGGATAGAAGCGATAGGTGCCATCAGCCAGATTCAACGTGTTCACATCCAAGCTGTAAGTAGGTGCTTCCAACGGTTCGACAATATCCGTCTCATAGCTAAAGTTATACGTATTGCCTCCGACACTGACCGCTTGATAGACTAACCCGTACTGGAACGTGCCGGTCATGCCCGTCCTGTTCCAATAGGTTGCCTCAATGGTGGAACCGCTGAAGGTCAAATCGTACAGATTGAGCATACGCTCATCGTCATTGTTGCCTGTGGGTTTCTGTATTCCCACGATAGCATCCTGGTCTATCGTGTAGCCGTCTTCCGTACCACCGCCGCCCGTGCCACCGCCATTGGGATTGAGAAGGGTTAGTTTAAAATAACCATCATAATAGCCATCCCATCCCCAGTTGATATGATAAAAACCTTGATTGTCACAGCCATCGCACACAAAGGCATGACCGCCACCTGTCGATGCTCCACAATAAAGCACGGGGCGTCGCGATTGTAATTCGCCGTAGATAAGATTATCCCACCCTTCGGCCATAAAGTCTGCTCTAACCACATGTCGTGTATTCGTGTCATAGTCAAAATAGGTGCGCAGAGCCTTCGCCACATCTTCGCTATATGCACCCGAAGCACTGGTGCCATAATCCATTTCTACGGCTTGGCCGCAATAGCGCATCAGCCAAGCCACGGCATCCATCAATGTGATGTTCTCATCACCCTGATACTGGTCGAGCATGTTATCCCAATCGAATTGTCTGGGTGCCAAGGCACTGAGGGTGCCTACTGTCTCGTTTGATTTGTACGAGGGTATCATAGCCGTGGAAGCCACAGGCCATTTGTGATAGCGCATAATCTGGGCCATGGCTGTAGCTACACATCCCGTTACGCAGTGTGCCCCCCATACCGTAGGACACTGGCGGTTGTATGCATCACCATTGGCATCGGCCACGCCCTGATCCCATTTCGAGGTCAGCAGCGGTCGGATGGCGGCATGTGTCTGCACCTTCTTGGGCACCTCTGCCTTGCCCTGACGCAATGCCTTTATCTGATCGGTGTATCCCTGCAGCCAAGCACGCATATTGTCGGGCATCTGTCCCTCGTCATAAGAGCCCCTGTCGCAATAGCCAAGGATATCGCCCAAACGGCTGTCGCCCGACACAAGCACGAAGCCCTCATTGTCCGTGGCATTGAACACATAGAAAGCAGCAGCCTCCTGACCATGGGCACCGGGAGCCTTACGCGGCATCGATGACACTTGTTTGCCTTTCTCTATCATAAACGCCTGAGCCTTTTGGTAGGCTTCACTTACACTGACCTCTTGCGCCAGACCTAAAAGGCACCAACACAAGCCAACGATGATTATACCTATTCTTCGCATAATGGTTGCTTAATTATTTTATTACTATTTTCTTTCCATTCACTATATACACGCCTTTCTGAGTGGGCTTGCCATAGAGTTTCCGTCCATCCAGCGTGAAGTAACCACTCCCCTCGCCCTCTGGAGAGATGCTGGGGGTGAGACTGATGTCCGTGTGGTTCATCTCTATAATCTCCTTGAAATCATTCCAACCATATGCTGCCTCATATGCAGTCTTTGTGCCGTAAGGTACGTAAAGTGTTGCATTGGCTCGGTTGGAGAAAGTGTTAGCTTTAGAAATTATTAATGGCGTTTCCATATAACAATAGACGTTCGTCAGTTTGGGACAGTGAGAGAACGAAAAACCACCTAAGTACGTCAAACCTGAGGGAATGGTAACGTTCGTCAAGTTGGAACAACTCTCAAACGCATAATCGCCGATGACAGTCACGCTTTCAGGGATGGTCACACTCGTCAAACTGGGACAAATAGAGAAAGCTTTTTCGTTGATGATTGTCACCCCCTCAGAGATAGTCAAACTATTTAAGCCAGTGCAGCCGAAGAACGCACCCATCCCAAGGCTCGTTACATTTGGGGGTATGAGCATGTTCGTTAAACCAGAACAACCATAGAATGCACAATCGTCAATGCTCACCACGCTTGAAGGGATGACCACATTCATTAAGCCTGTGCAATTATAAAACGCGACAGGACCAATGCTCCTCACACTTTCGGGAATAGTTGTCGTACTACATCCCAGCACCAAAGTGTTGGTTGCTGTTTCTATAATAGCATTACAATCATTCCTTGAATCATAAACCGTATTGCCGTTTGCGACACTCACATTCGTAAGACTAGAACAGCCTATGAACGCATTATTGCCAATGCTCGTCACAGCAGAGGGGATTGTCACGCTCGTTAAGGCAGAGCAGTCATAAAATGCATTATCGCCAATACTCGTCACGCTCATAGGTATGATTACGCTCGTTAGCTTAGAGCAGTACATGAACGCCCCTGCACCGATGTTCGTCACGCTCGAGGGAATGATTACGCTCTTCAAATCTAAGCAGCAATAGAACGCACTATTGCCGATGCTTGTTATTGTCAGTTCTTCACCTTCATAAATCACTGTTGAAGGAATGTTAACAATACCTGGGTATAATCCATATGTAGTTGGTCCATAGGTAACCTCGACTTCACTGTTGGAGATTAAATTATAATATAAAGTTATCCCATCGCTGTTCTGAGCGGAGAAACTATATGCATAGCTTATCTGCCAAGCCATACTCATCAGAGTAATGAGTATAAACAGTATTATTTTTTCTTTATTCAAGTTTTTTTATTGATATTAAAAGACCATATCGTAAAGATTCTTCCCCCTTTGCAAATATATGCATAAAAAACGATTTGCAACTATCTTTTTATCATTTTTTTAAGTTTTATGCTAATTTTCGATATTGTCGACATGATGTCTTCATAGACCAAAGTGTTTGAAAACAAACATATTCTACAATAATGCCTCCGTCATCACCGTTGTAACAATAACAAAAGAAGATGAAACAAAAAAAAGAGGATTGCTCGTTGTTTTTTGTTACTTTTGCAAAATAATAATAAATTATCCTGAAAAAAATGAAAAAAATACTGACCTTGGCCCTTTTGGGACTTTTTGCCGCGTTCCAAGCAAAGGCTCAAAACCCCTTCGTTCAGACATGGTGTACAAGCGACCCGGCACCTATGGTACACAACGGAACGATGTATGTATACACCGGACACGATGAAGATGGTGCCGACTTCTTCTGGATGCAAGAGTGGCGCGTATATTCTACACAGGACATGGTGAACTGGACCGACCACGGTTCACCCTTGGCTTTGGAGAGTTTCTCTTGGGCTGACGACCGAGCATGGGCCAGCCAATGTGTTGAGCGCGACGGCCATTTTTACTGGTATATCTGCGCTCACTCGAAGTTGTCGAACGGTATGGCTATCGGCGTGGCTGTCGGTGACAGTCCTACAGGTCCTTTCCGTGATGCACTGGGCAAACCACTTTTCGAGAACGGCAGTTGGGACCATATCGACCCGACAGTGTTCATCGATGACGACGGACAGGCATGGCTCATGTGGGGTAACCCGCGTGTCTATTACCTCAAGCTCAACCGCGACATGATTTCCTACGAGGGTGAGGTGGGTATGCTGCCCATGACCGAGGAGGCTTTCGGTTCGCCGGCAATGAACGAGCGAGTGCAAGGCAAACAGTACAAGGACAGTTACGTGGAAGGGCCATGGCTAACGAAACGTAACGGCAAATACCAACTGCTCTATGCGGCAGGCGGCATCCCAGAGCATATCTCTTACAGCACGGCACCGTCACCTACCGGTCCATGGACCTACGCTGGTCAGATCATGCCACAGGTGGAGACAGGCTCGTTCACCAACCACTGTGGCGTGGCGGACTTTAAGGGGCACAGCTATTTCTTCTACCATACAGGTAAGTTACCTGGCGGCGGCGGTTTCGGACGCAGCGTGGCGGTGGAAGAGTTCAAATACAATGCCGACGGCTCCTTCCCTACCATCATGCCGACGGATGAGGGTGTGAAACCTGTGGGTACCTTCTCACCCTACCGTCATGTGGAAGCGGAGACGATGGCTTTCTCAAAAGGTATCAAGACGGAGCAGAACAATGAGGCGGGCGTGTATGTCACCGACATACACAACGGCGATTATATCAAGCTGCAAAACGTAGATTTCGGCAATAAGGTGCCACGCACCTTCACCGCCAAGGTGGCCTCTGGTCTGCGTGGCGGTGCCATTGAAGTACGCATCGACAGTCTCGGTGGTCAACAACTAGTGCGTCTCGAAGTGCCAGGCACAGGCGGTTGGGAAGCATGGCAGACGCTGACGGCCGACCTGACGGCTATCGCCACAGGCACCCATGACCTCTATTTCGTATTCACGGGACGTAAAGGTCCGAAACTATTCAACTTCGACTGGTGGGAGATGCGCGGATTGGAACAATGCAACATGCCATTGTTCCAGACCAAATTCACGGCCGACCCTTCACCATTGGTCGTGGGCGACACACTGTTCCTATACACCTCGCACGATTCATCGCCCGAGGACATCCCTGACCCCAATGAGAAGAGCTCGGCAGGATTCTTCATGTACGACTGGCTGCTGTGGTCGACTACCGACATGGTGAACTGGACGGAGCACGGCGCGGTGGCTTCACTGAAAGATTTCCCTTGGCGTAGTCGCGAAAATGGAGCATGGGCTATCCAATGTGTAGAACGCAACGGTAAATACTACCTCTATGCCCCACTCCACGGCCATGGCATCGGCGTATTGGTGGCTGACAGCCCCTACGGACCATTCCGTGACCCACTGGGCAAGCCGTTGGTATGGCAACAAGAGCATTGGGAGGACATTGACCCGACAGTGTTCGTGGATGACGATGGACAGGCATATATGTACTGGGGTAACCCCAACACCTATTACGTGCGGCTCAACGAAGACATGATTTCAACAAAGGGTGACATCGTGAAACTCGACTACCATATCGACCACTACCAGGAAGGGCCGTGGTTCTACAAACGCAACGGCAAATACTATCTGGGGTATGCCACCACCTGCTGTCCCGAAGCACTGGGTTACGCCATGAGCGACAGTCCCACGGGACCTTGGCAAAGCAAGGGATACATCATGAAGCCCACACAGCGTGACCGTGGCAACCATCCCGGCATCACTGACTACAAAGGACATTCATACATCTTCGGCCAGAACTACGACCTGATGCACCTGGAGACATTCATTCATCATGAGCGCCGCTCTGTATCAGTGGCTGAAATAGCCTACCAACCCGACGGCACCATTGCCGAGGTGCCTTACTGGCTCGACCAAGACCCCATTAAACAGTTAGGAAGCCTCAACCCCTACTCCCGCGTAGAGGCAGAGACCATGGCATGGGGTTTCGGACTGAAATCAGCCAAAATGGGCATCCCGAACACTGGTGTGGTAGCCGACATGCCCGCCTCTGTTGGATACAAGAACATGTATGTAACCCACATTGACAATGGTGAATATATCCGTCTGCGCGGAGTGGACTTCGGCAGCAAGGGTGCCAAGCAATTTGCCATCACTGCGGCAGCACAAGGTAAATGCACCATCACCCTACGTCTTGATGGTATCGACGGAACGGTGATAGGCTCTGTCGACATTTCAGCAACAGGCTCGTTGGAGAAATACCGCGAGTTCTCCGCCAAAGTGAAGAACGCCACAGGCAAGCACGACCTCTACATCTGCTTCGACAAGGCAGAGGGAGAGATTCGTCTGGATTGGTGGAAGTTTAAATGATAGGGGCAAGGAGCAAGGAGCTTAGAGAGGGGGCAAGGAGCAAGGGGCAAGGGGCAAGAGATTTGCCTGGATTTGTAATTGTCGATTGAACGAAATAACGTGATAACGAAATAATAACTAAAAAACAATGAAAAAACTATTCATTTTCTGCATGCTCTGCGGTGCACTGTCGCTGCAGGCACAGCCCCAGGGAGGATTTCCTGGATTCGGCCAACCGGGTGTTGAACCGACGTACAAAGATGTGAACTATGCCGGCGATGACATGGAAGCACACCGTATGGACATCTATCTGCCCTCAACAGGTCAGGCCAGTTACAAGGTGATTGTTGCCATCTATGGCAGCGCATGGTTCTCGAACAACATGAAAGGGATGACTTTCATGTCGATGGGCAAGTCGCTGGTCGATGCCGGATTCGCCGTGGTGTGCATCAACCACCGTTCAAGTGGCGACGCTCTCTTCCCTGCACAGATTCATGACGTGAAAGGAGCCATCCGCTTCATCCGCGCCCACGCTGCGGAATATAAGCTGGACACGTCGTTCATCGGCATCACGGGCTTTTCCTCGGGCGGTCACCTCTCCTCAATGGCAGGTGTCACCAACGGCATGAAACGCCGCACGGTGGGTAACACAACACTGGACATAGAGGGTACCGTGGGTGGCAACTTGAGCCAGAGCAGTAATGTGGATGCTGTCGTTGATTGGTTTGGACCCGTGGACATGGCACGCATGAACAACTGCGAAACTGTCAACAACGACAAGTCGCCCGAGGCAGCACTCATTGGCGGTGCACCTGCCGACCGTCCCGACATGGTGGCACTCATCAGCCCCATCACTTATGTCCAACCCGAAGGACCACGTTTCCTCGTGTTCCATGGCGATGCCGACAATGTGGTACCTCACTGCCAAGGAGTGTATTTCTCTGATGAACTGCAGAAGGCTGGTCGACTGGAAGCCTTCGTGAGCGTTCCCGGCGGCGGACATGGTCCCGTAACGTTCAACGACGATAATTTCCGCAAGATGGTTGACTTTTTCTTGAAGGAAGCGAAGAAATAGTGAGGAGAAATCACTGAAAAATAGCTAAATGGGGGAAGCGACCTGTTGGTACGCTTCCCCCATTTAGCTATAATGTACTATTTTTTCTTTTTGGGTTTCGGCTCTGGTAAAGCCTTGCACGTTTCGCGAACCAGTAAGGAAAGGTAATCGCGGTCATCTACATCGGCAATATAGAAATAGTCCTTGGCACCGTCATAGGGCGGTTGCATGTCAATGGTGCGCAACAGTGAGCGTACAGCCTCGGTAGGTTTCAGATAGAAACGGTCGTCACAGATAAGACCGAATATCTTCCCATCGCAGTAGATTCCGTAGTCACCAAACATTTTCTTTGAGGTGATGATGCCTGCCCCGGCACATTGGTCAGTGATATACTGTACAAAATCGATGTTGCTTGCCATAAATGAGGTTTTGGTTACTTTTTCATTGAGATAACAATTCCGTCATGCGCTCTACGATTACCTTACGGCCGACGCTCTCCTCAGAGAAGGTGACTCCCTCGCGGAGGGAAGGCCCAAAGATAGACTCGGCAATCTCTTTAGCTCCATCACCATAATAGAGGAAATAGGAACCCGTTTTGTAGGAAGGCATCTCTTCTGCCGTAGCAGGATCGGTGTTGGCAACGAGGTTGTCAACCTTGGCGAAGACCATATCCCTATTTTTCTTCGTCAATATGCTTGGCATGACAGCGAGCATACGGTTGATGAGATCCTCCATCTTATCCTCGAAAGTGTCTAGGCTGGCAATGCCAATCTTATAGATGTCAATCTGATAGTCTTTATAGTCGAAGAGGAATATTGCTTCGTCGGTCATCTCGTCATAGTTCATGGACATGTCTTTCATCTGAGCTGCTATATCCGCTATCTCGTCCTCCAGATGGAGTTGTGCCACACATGCATCCAGCGCTACACGGTCGGCATCGGTAGTGGCAGGCTTGGTGAGGTTACGAGTGTCAGAGACGATGCCAGCGAGCAAAAGTCGGGCTGTCTCATCCTCAATAGCAATACCCAATTCGTGATAGATGTTATAGATGATGGTACAAGTAGAGCCCAATAACTCACGACGTATATACGGAATGGTTTCCTCAGGCATATCGCACTCTGAATGGTGGTCTATCAACTGTAGAATAATAGCCTCACGAGCCCCTTCAACACTCTGCTCATATTCGCCATGGTCGGTGACGATAAGGCGAGTGCCAGGTGCTACAGAAGTCATCATCTCGGGCAGTTGGAAACCAAGTCGTTCAGCAATATAGTGTGTTTCTTTGTTCATGGAACTCGACACTCTTGCCTCACAGTTATAACCCAGCTTACGCATCAGTTTGGCATAGGCCATCGATGAAGTAACGGCATCCACATCGGGTGTCTTGTGTCCAAAGACGAAACAGGTGCCGTTGCCCCAATCAAGTGAGCGAAAGAGTTCAAGTAATGGATGTTCAGAATCTTCAACATGTTTGTCGTCATCTGAACATGCACTGACCATCATCATACCAACGACAATGGCAATCATTATCCTGAATAGTTTTTTCATCTTGGCTGCAAAGATACAAAGGATTTGCCAATTCTTTCCGATTAAATTAAAAAAAGTTGACAATCCTATATCGTTATACACATCATCCTCAACATCTTAGTTACAAATTCTCCCCAAAAATTTGCAAAGACAAACGGAGTTGTGTACCTTTGTAGATATAAACTAAAGACCTCAATAGCTCAAAAACTCATAAACTCATAAACACAAATAAAGAATGGAACAGAAATTTTGTCAGAGCTGCGGTATGCCACTCACCCAAGAAATTCTCGGCACCAATGCCGATGGTAGCAAGAACGAAGAATACTGTATGTATTGCTACAAAGACGGGGCTTTCACTGGCAACTTCACCATGGAGGAGATGGCCGATTTTTGCGCCCAATTTGTAGATGAATACAACAAAAACACTGACCAGAGCCTCAACCGAGAAGAATATAAGGCAATGCTTCTCCAGTACTATCCCAGTCTGAAACGCTGGCAATTATAAAAAGAGGACACTTACTTTCTCCCCTCATCATAATACTCCGCGGTGGCAGTGAAGAACACGTCGCCGCTGGAGTTGAAGGCCGTTTCCATGGAATCCTGCACCACACCGATGATGAAACCGATGGCCACGGCTTGCATGGCCACGTCATTTCCGATACCAAAGAACGAACATGCCATGGGTATGAGCAACAGTGAACCACCAGCCACACCTGAAGCACCACAGGCTCCCAAGGTAGCAAAGATGCTCAGGAAAAGGGCAGAGAAGAAGGTCACCTCCACACCTACAGTATGTGCTACTGCAAGCGACATAACAGTGATGGTCACAGCTGCGCCGTCCATGTTGATAGTGGCACCGAGGGGTATGCTCACCGAATAGAAATCCTCATCGAGCCCCATACGCTTACACAAATTCATGTTAATGGGAATATTGGCAGCTGACGAACGGGTAAAGAAAGCATTCAAGCCACTCTCTTTCAAGCATTTGAACAGCAACGGGTAAGGGTTACGCCTTATCAAAAGGTATGAGATGAGTGGGTTGGAAACGAGCGCACTCACCAACATACATCCAACGAGCAGTAACACCAGATGCCCATAGGTGGTGAACACCTCCATACCACTTTCTGACACCGACGAGAATACGAGTCCGAGAATACCGAACGGAGCAAATTGTATAACCCACTTCACCACCTGCGAGATGACCTCTGCAAAGTCGTGTACCATATTGATGGTTGTGGCGCTCGCCTTCTTCTTCAGGGCGATGCCAATGATAATGGCCCAGAACAATATGCCGATGTAGTTGGCGTTAGACACCGACTGAAGGGGGTTGGTCACCATATTGGTCAGCAGGTTAGTGAACACATCTGCTAATGCCCCCGGTGTTTCAAAGACAGCTCCTTCACCCAGTTGAAGTGTGACGGGAAAGAGAAAACTGGCAATCACTGTCAACACCGCTGCTATAAAGGTACTCATTATGTAACAGGCGATAAGCACCCGAAAACGCGGTCCCAGACCACCACCCGCCTTAGCTATGGATGCAGCCACCAATACAAAGACCAGCACGGGGGCAATGGCTTTCAAGGTGTTCACAAACACCTCTCCAAGAACACCTATGCCCGACCAACCTGGCACAGTCAAGCCTAGAGCCGCTCCTATAACCAGACCTATGACAATGCGGAGCACCAGACTGGTTGCTGTCCATTTCCGAAAAACTGTCCTTATTATTCTCATTTTGATTAACTGGCGTACAAATATAGTATTTTTTTCACAATCAATAGCATTGAACAGTAAAAAAGATGAACAAAGAATGAGTCATGAGGGACTATTGATAAAGAATGAGGAAGGAAGACCACTGCCAAAGAACAAGTTATGAGGGATAGGTGCTCCCTCCCTTGGGGAGGGTCGGGGTGGGTATTTAGGTGTATAAAAAGAGGTGGGGGGCTGCGCCGAAGCAACAGCCCCCCGAGGGTAAGAGGGAGTGATCCGTTTGGGGCTCGAACCCAAGACCCCAACATTAAAAGTGTTGTGCTCTACCAACTGAGCTAACGGATCTCCATTATCAAAAGCTCTCCATTTCTGAAAAGCGGTGCAAAAGTACTGCTTTTTCCGCAAACCACCAAACGATTTGGTGTTTTTTTTCTAGAACCCAGTGAATTTCCAGAATTTTTAGGGAATCCTAGGCAATTCTAAGTTATTCTAGGCAATTCTAGGTTATCTTAGGTTATTCTAGGATTACCCAAGATTGCCTAAGATTACCCAGATATCATTTTACCCTTTTACTTTTTTACCCTTTTACCTTTTCTCTGGTACTGCGGGCGGTGTTTCTTCTGGCGGAGCCTCAACAGGTGTGGTCTCTACCGGCGGATCGTCCTCATTTTCACGCGTCACATAGCGTTGGTAATAGGCGATGAGCAAGGTGGTGAGCGGCAGCGCAACAATCAGGCCAATAAACCCGAGCAACGAACCCCATACAGAGATAGAGAGCAGAAGCACAGCAGGGTTGAGGCGCATAGCCTTACCCATAATCCTCGGTGTGACAATAAGGTCGGAGATTAGCTGCACGACGCAAAAAACGAGCACGGCACCACCGAAAATCACCCAGAAATTCTGTCCCGTGTCAGCGGCTTTAAGCAACGCCAAGAAAGCCGTCGGTATTAACGCCAGGGTATGCAGGTAAGGCACCATATCCATGATACCAATGAGAATACCCAGACCGATAGCCATGGGGAAATCGATGATGGTGAATCCGATGCAGAACATAACGCCCATGCACAGGGCCACCATACCTTGGCCACGGATGTAATTGTTCAGTTCTCGCTCCACATCCTGCATCAGTTCTGCCCAGAAAGGACGGTTCTTCTTCGGGAAAATCTTAATCCAGTTAGCCGACAAGTACTCATAGTCGAGCAATATGAAGAACATATATAATAAGGTGATGGCCGAGGCAATGATACTGATGATGACATTGGCCGTCTTACCGATGAAGCTAAACAACTGTGGCATGGCTGTCTTCAGAGCCTCGGCAAAGTCGCCACTGGAGAAGAATTTCTCGATGATGGAATTGTTCTCCAGCATCCAGTTGCGCACCATTTCGGGGAAATCATTGATATGCGCCGCCTGGTGAATGTAGTTGATGATGATTTTCCCCAACTTCTCAAACTGCTCCACCATAGGTGGTATAATGAGGTAGATAACCCCACCGATGACCGCCGTTACAAATATAAGCGTGACGATAATGGAGAGGAAACGTGTGGGCACATGCAACTTATACTGTACGAACTTAACGATGGGATAAAGCAAGTAAGCCAGCACCCACGCCACGAAGAAAGGCAACAGCACGCCGCTCAGCTTGTTCATCAAGTAAAGCACAGCCACCACAACAAGGGCGGTGAGCGCCCACCTTATAAACCGGTCGAATGTTATCTTTTGTTCAATCATATGTCTTTAGGTGTTAGGGGGCAAGGGGCAGAGGCAAGGGGCAAGAGTTAACTATTCGCTTGTTTCACTCTCCATGACTTGCTGGTAGCACTCGCGGCAAAGAGGTTCATACTCCCCTACCTCACCGAGAAGCACCAGTTTGTCGTTGTTGACGATTCGGTGACTGACGTAAGCCAGATTACCGCATTTCACGCAGATGGCATGCACCTTCGTCACATCGTCGGCAATGGCACACAAACCAGGCATCGGGCCGAAGGGCACACCCTTAAAATCCATGTCCAGACCAGCCACGATGACACGGACACCACGGTTGGCCAACGTGTTACACACTTCGATGATGCCCATATCCATAAACTGCGCCTCGTCGATACCCACCACATCCATGTCGGCAGAGAGCAGCAGTATTGATGAACTGCTGTCCACGGGAGTACTCATAATGGAATGCTGGTCGTGGCTCACCACTTCCTCTTCCGAATAGCGCGTGTCAATGGTAGGCTTAAAAATCTCCACCCGCTGTTTGGCGAATTTTGCTCTTTTCAGGCGGCGTATCAGTTCCTCTGTTTTGCCCGAAAACATCGAACCGCATATCACCTCAATGCGTCCTGGTCGTCTAGATTCTCCGGTCATAACGTCAAAATAATCCCTTTATTTCTTGCAAAAATACAAAGACGTTTTAAAAATTGCAAAGAAATGACCCGTTTTTTTGTCTGTAAAGATTATTTAGACTAAATTTGCGCCGATTATGGGCATACTCTATATCATACCCACTCCTGTGGGCAATCTCGAGGACATGACCTTTCGTGCCATTCGCCTGTTGAAAGAGGTGGGGTTGGTGCTGGCCGAGGACACTCGCACATCTTCGGTCTTGCTGAAGCATTTCGACATCAGCAACCACCTCATGTCACATCACAAATACAATGAACACGGCACCACAACATCGGTCATCGAACGACTCAAGGGAGGAATGGACGTGGCCCTCATCAGCGACGCTGGCACACCCGGCATCAGCGACCCGGGATTCTTCCTGGTGCGCGAAGCCGTAGAAGCGGGCATCGAGGTGCAATGTCTGCCGGGATGTACTGCTTTCGTACCTGCACTCGTCAACTCAGGCCTGCCCTGCGACCGTTTCTGTTTCGAGGGGTTTCTACCCCAGAAGAAAGGACGACAAAGTCGCATACAAGCACTTGCAGAGGAGACGCGCACCATGGTGTTCTACGAATCACCCTACCGATTGGTGAAACTGCTCACACAGATGGGCGAGGTGTTCGGCCGCGAGCGCCGCGCATCGGTATCGAGAGAGATTTCAAAGATTCACGAAGAGACGGTCAGGGGAACGCTTGCCGAACTGGAAGCCCACTTCACCACCACCCCACCTAAAGGAGAAATCGTCGTCGTGGTGGCAGGCAAGGAGAAGTGAGAGGTGAGGGGTGTGAGAATACCCTGGAAAGCATAGAAGTTCTTAGAACCACCCAGGAAAACCTAGTATCTCCTAGGAAAACCTATAAAAAAATCATAAACTCAAAATAATGAAAAAACTATTATTTATCAGCCTCTGCCTGCTGGCCATCGTTGCCTGCAAGGAAGAGAAAAAAGCCCCGGTAGCCAATCCGCAAATTCAGATGAACGACTCGTTGCAGAAGATTCTCGACCAACGTGACAACGAGATCAATGACATGATGGCCACACTCAACGAGATACAAGAGGGATTCCGCCAGATTAATGAGGCCGAAGACCGCGTCACTCTGGCCAAGGACGGCGAAGGAGCCAACAAACCCCAACAGATTCGCGAGAACCTGCAGTTCATCCAAGAGAAAATGAAGGAAAACCGGACGCTCATCGACAAGCTACGCCAGCAGTTACGCGAGAGCACCGTCAAGGGCGACGAACTGAAAAAGACACTCGACGGATTGGTTCTACAACTGGAAGAGAAAGACAAACAACTGCAACAGTTGCGTCAGCAACTCGAAGCCAAGGACATCCATATCACTGAGCTCGACCAAACCATCAGCACGCTCAACAACGACGTGGCTGAATTGAAGACCGAGAGCAGCCAGAAGACACAGACCATTACCGAGCAGGATCGCGAGCTGAACACCGCCTATTATGTGTTCGGCACCAAGAGCGAGCTGAAGGAACAAGGCATCCTGTCGAAAGGCGAAGTGCTCAAGAGCCACTTCAACAAGAACTACTTTACGAAGATTGATATCCGCGTCGACAAGGAAATCAAGCTCTACTCCAAGAAAGCATCGTTAATGACTTCACATCCTGCCGGTTCATATACGCTAAACACTGATGCCAACGGCCAGTATATACTGCGTATCACCAACCCGCAACAGTTCTGGAGCACCAGCAAATACCTGGTGATTCTGGTGAAATAAGGGGTGAGAAGTAAGGGGTAAGAGGTAAGTAGTGAGGGGTGAGAGAAAACCCAACAGTTAATCCGCATAAATATCCTCAAAAGTGGATATTTATGCGGATTTGATTTAAATCAAGTAGGTGGTTCTCTCTTTAATAATTTTGCTAAATATTGACCTTAAAAAAGCAGGATTTCACATTTTTCATCTTCAAAAAAACCATTTTTTAGTTAATTTTTTGGTTATTGTGCAAAAAAAAATTATATTTGCAAGCTGTTACTAAGTGAAGTAATCAATTAATAATTAAATAACGAGAGGTTTTATGAAGAGAAGACTATTCTTGATGTTGGCATACCTGTTCCTTTCCTTGGGAATGGCCTATGCCCAGCATACCATTTCTGGAACTGTTCTTGAAGACAATGGCGATCCCGCTATCGGTGCCACTATCACCATTAAAGGAACGAAAGTGGCTGCCGTGACCGACATTGACGGTAAGTTCTCGTTGAACTACGGTCAGGCGAATCCCCAGATTGAGGTCACCTACATTGGTTTCAAGACACAGGTGTTACGAGGTGGTCAGAACATGACCATCAAGTTGGAATCGGAATCCCAAACCATCGATGGTGAAGTGGTGGTCACTGGTATGCAGAAACTTGACAAGCGTATGTTTACCGGTGCTACGACCAAAGTGGACGCGGACAAGACCCGCCTGAGCGGTGTGGCTGACGTCACGCGTTCACTGGAAGGACACGTGGCCGGTGTGAGTGTGCAGAACGTGTCGAGCACCTTCGGTACGGCACCGAAGATTCGCGTTCGTGGTGCCACGTCCATCTACGGTAGCTCATCACCCCTCTGGGTGGTCGACGGCGTAATCATGGAAGATGCCGTGAACGTGTCGGCCGATGACCTGTCATCAGGTGATGCCGAGACGCTGATTTCCAACGCCATCGCCGGACTGAACGCCGATGATATCGAGAGCTTCCAAGTGCTCAAAGACGGTAGTGCCACCTCTATATATGGCGCGCGTGCGATGGCAGGTGTGGTGGTCATCACCACGAAGAAAGGACGTGCCGGACACACGAGCATTAACTACACGGGCGAGTTCACCTACCGTTTGAAGCCCAGTTATGGCGAGTACAACATCAGTAACTCACAGGAGCAGATGGGTATCTACAAGGAGATGGCAGCCAAGGGATGGCTCGAGTTCTCACAGGTGGCCAACAGTGCCTCCGCCGGTCTGTACGGACGTATGTACTCGCTCATCGACCAGTACAATGCCACCAACGGTACCTACGGACTGCCTTATACCGAGGCGGCCATGAACGGCTTCCTGCAGCAGGCAGAGTTCCGCAACACCGACTGGTTCGACCTGCTGTTCAACAACAACATCATGATGGACCACTCCGTGAGCGTCAGTGCCGGTACAGAACGGTCGAGCCTTTATGCTTCGGTGTCGGCGATGTATGACCCGGGATGGTCGAAAGACAGTAAGGTGGAGCGTTACACAGGTAACCTGAACGCCTCGTACAACCTGTCGAAGAACGTGATGGTGACATTGCGTACCAACATGTCGTACCGCGACCAGAAAGCGCCGGGTACTCTGAACCAGAGCGTCGACGTGGTAAGCGGTAACGTGAGCCGTAACTTCGACATCAACCCGTTCAGCTTCGCACTGAACACTTCGCGTACCCTCGACCCCAACGATGTGTACACACGTAACTATGCACCGTTCAACATCTTCCAGGAGTTAGACAACAACTATATCGATGTGAACGTGATGGACATGAAGTTCCAAGGCGAACTGAACTGGAAACCGTTCCTCGGATTGGAAATCAACTTGTTGGGTGCCTACCGCATCAACCGCTCCGACCGTGAGCACATCGTGCTGAACGCCTCGAACCAGGCCGAAGCCTACCGTGCCGGTGTGAACAACCCCAACATCATGTATAACAACAAATACCTCTACACCGACCCCGACCAGCCCAACTCGCTGCCTATGTCGGTGATGGAATCAGGAGGTATCTATACCATCAACCGCAACAGCGTCAAGCAGCTTGACTTCCGTGGCACCGTCACCTACAATCATGTATGGAACGACACCCATATCCTCAATCTCTTCGCAGGTATGGAAGCCAACAAAGCCGACTACGATGCTTCGGAACACAACGACTACGGTGTAGACTACAATGCCGCCCGTCTGTGGACCAACAACTACTATTTCTTCAAACAGGCCAAGGAAGAGGGTGCTGAACTCATCTCCTTCGCTAAGTCGTGGAACCGCCGCCTGGCTTACGTGGCCAACGGTAACTACTCCTACAAAGGACGTTATGTGTTTAACTTCACATGGCGTTACGACGGATCGAACCGTCTGGGTAAGGCCCGCAGTTCACGTTGGCTGCCCACATGGAACGTATCGGCTGCTTGGAACGCCCATGAGGAGCCATTCTTCCAGAAGTGGATGGAGAAGACACGCGGTGCCGTGTCGCACGCCACGTTGCGTCTCTCTTACTCACTGACCGGTGAGCAGAGCGCTGCATCGAACGCACGTGCCATCTTCCGCTCCACCAACCTTTGGCGTCCCACAGGCGACCAGCAGGAGACAGCCATCGAGCTGACACAATATGCCAATAAGGAACTGACCTACGAAAAGAAATACGAGTTCAACCTCGGTGTTGACCTCGGTTTCCTGGGCAACCGCCTGAACCTCGTCTCCGACTTCTACTGGCGTGACAACTACGACCTGATGGGTTACGTACACACTCAGTTGCTCGGACAGAAATATGCCAACGTAGCCTCCATGCGCTCACATGGTATCGAGGCCACCCTGTCATCACAGAACATCGTTACCAACGACTGGCGATGGAACACCGACCTTACGTTCTCCTACTGTAAGACCACCATCACCGACCTGCTCTCACAGGCCCGTGTGATTGACCTTGTCCAGCCCAGCGGCTACACCCGCGTTGGCTATCCGCACCGTGCGCTGTTCTCCATTCCTTTCATGGGTCTGAATGACGAAGGTATCCCAACCATCATGAACGAGTATGGCGAGATTACCACTACCGACATCAACTTCCAGGAGTATGAGAAGCTCGACTTCATGAAATATGAGGGTAGCGTGGAACCGACCATCACTGGTGGTCTGAACAACATGCTTCAGTGGAAGAACTGGCGTCTGAACGTGTTCATCACCTATTCCTTCGGTAACAAACTGCGCCTCGATCCGGTGTTCTCCGCCGGCTATTCCGACCAAAGCGCCATGCCTAAGGAATTCAAGAACCGTTGGGTGACCCCGGGTGACGAGAAAGTGACCAACATCCCTGCCATCGCTTCCGTACGCCAGTACTACAACGACATGTATCTCGGTTGGGCTTACAATGCCTACAACTATTCAACAGCACGTGTGGCCGACGGTGGTTTCATCCGTATGAAAGACATCTCGCTGACCTACGACTTCAAGCCCACACTGCTGCAGCACATCGGTCTGAGCAGTGCCTCGCTGAAGCTCGATGCCACGAACCTCTTCTTGATTTATTCCGACAAGAAACTCAACGGCCAAGACCCCGAATTCGTCAACTCGGGTGGTGTGGCCTCGCCGTTGTCAAAACAGTTCACACTTACTGTCAGACTTGGAATATAATGGTTTAGTGTTTAGGGATTAGTGTTTAATAATTTACAAAGATATGAAGACTACAAGATATATCATAATGTCGATGGCCTTGGCGGCACTCACGCTCACCTCGTGCAGCGAGAGCTTCCTCGACAAGTTGCCCGATGAGCGTATCGAAATCGACAGTGAAGAGAAAGTGGCACAGTTGCTCATCTCGTGCTATCCCAGTGGCAGCTATGCCTGGGTTAGCGAGATTTCCAGCGATAACATGATGGACAACAACGCACCGCACCTTCCTGCCAGCCCTAACGCCGAACAGGTGTTAACCCACTACAACCTGTCATCCTACGACCGTGTCGACGATGAAATGTTCCGTTTCGATCCCGCCAAGTCGTCCACCTCACAGGACACCCCGGGCTTCCTTTGGGAAACGTTCTACGGTGCCATCGCCAGTGTGAACCATGCCCTACAGGCCATTGATGAAATTTCCGACGGCGGGAGAAACATGACACCGTCGCTTACAGCCTCACGGGCCGAAGCACTTCTCATCCGCGCCTATTGCCACTTCATCTTGGTGAATGTGTTCTCACAGGCCTACAAGACTGATGAGTTGAGTCTTGCTGACAAGGGAATACCCTACATGACCGAACCTGAGGAGAAGGTAATTGTGGAATACAACCGTGGCACGGTGACCGACACCTATGCCAAGATTCAGGCCGACCTGGAAGAGGGCTTGGCCAACTTGAGCGAGTACAACTACAAGTTGCCGAAATGGCGTTTCAACCTCAATGCCGCTCACGCCTTCGCCGCACGTTTCTATCTCTACAAACGCGATTGGAACAAGGTAATCGAGCATGCCAACTACGTGCTGGGAACCGACAACGAGAGCATCCTCTCCAAACTGATGGACTTCTCGAAGTTCGATGAATGTACCTACGGCAGCGACTACGCCAAGGTATGGCAAGACCCCGCATCGCCCAACAACTTGATGCTCATCGACACCCACTCACTCATGTTCCGTCGCGGATTGGGTAACCGCTACGCACAGAACGGCGAGGTGGTGAAGGACCTGTTCTACCACAACAGCCCCATGTGGAGCCGCTGGGTGGTCAACCCCACCGCATACGTATCGGGAATGACATTCTGGACGGGCGAAGACTACGGCTACTGCTCGGGCAAGGTGTACGAAGAGTTTGAATACACCGACAAGATTGCCGGCATCGGCTATGTTCACACCATCAAGCGCGAGTTCACTTGTAACGAACTGCTGCTCGAACGTGCTGAGGCATACATCATGCTTGGCAACTATGCCAGTGCTTTGGAAGACCTGATTAGCTATGAGAAGTCGAACCAGTCGTTCTCGCCTACCAACCTCATCTCCTGGGGTGCCAACGGCGGTATGGCCGACTTGTCACAGGACATCATCGACAGCTACTACACCAACAGCAGCAACCCCAACTGCTTGGACAATTGGGATTTCCTAACCAACATGAGTCCTTCTACCGTGCTGCCTGCAGAAGGCGTACGCTACATGAACTGCCTGAACGACTTCCGTCGCTTTGAAACGAACTGGGACGGTCTGCGCTTCTTCGACCTAAAACGTTGGGGTATGGAATACTCACATTTCGTGGGTGCCGACAACGTAGAGTATAAACTCACTTGGAATGACGAGCGCCGCGCCGTGGAAGTGCCTCAAGATGCTATCGCCGCCGGCATGGAACCCTCGCGCACCTATTCAACCAGCTACGATGACTCGCAGCGCGCATCTATCGAGCCGCAGTCGAAATTCATCTACATCAAATAATAAGGAGGAACCACGATATGAAATGCAAACTGAACAATTGGCTATTGGGTGCGGCTATCGCACTCACGGGAACCTTCGCAGCATGCAGCGATGATGACTTCGGTCCCACCATATTCGACACCAACAACTATCCGTTGGACCGCTCGGCATACACTTTCCCGCTCGACACCTTCATCAAAAAGAATTTCCTGGAGCCTTACAACCTGAAATTCATCTACAAGATGGAGGACATCGGTTCCGACAAACAGAAGAACCTGATACCCGCCAGCTATGAAAACAGCGTGAAGCTGGCCGTACTCTCCAAATACCTATGGTACGACGTGTACAAACAGTTCGGTGGCGAGGAATTCCTCAAACAGAACAGCCCGCGTATCATTCACGTCATCGGATCGGCATCCTATAACCCCACATCGGGAACAGAAACACTGGGTACCGCTGAGGGAGGTCTGAAAATCACCCTCTATAAGGTGAACAACCTGGATGAAAACAACATCGACCTGATGAATGAATATTTCTTCCACGTCATGCACCACGAGTTCGGACATATCCTTGACCAGACAAGCCAACGTCCGTTGTCGTTCGACCTCCTCTCAAACGGTCATTACGACCCGCTGGACTGGAGCAACAAACACGACTCGCTGACCGCATCATGGGGTTTCGTTACTCCGTATGCCTCGGAACAGGCACGAGAGGACTGGGTGGAAATCCTTTCCACTTACCTCACCGCCAACCAAAAGTCGTGGGACAACCTGCTCGCAACAGCCTATTATGACTGGGAAGACCTTGAAATGAAGGATGTCGCCTTCTATTTCACCCCGGCCGACGTGACATGGTTCCTCGGACGCCAAGGTAAATTCCTCGACAACGACGGTAAGGTAATTTCCGACAACGAAACGCTGAACAACATCAAGAAAAACGGCGGCTCCTTCTTCGGTTCCCAACTCTATCATGAGATGGGCGACAATGTGTTCTACTACCATTTCGCCAATAAGTCGGGAGTAAACCTCGACAGCATCGGCTATCTCAACCCTCAACGCAACGGTGATTATCACATCGTACGTAAGGTAATCAGTCGCAATGGCGACGGTTCAGCTATGACCGACTCAGATGGCAAAGTGGTTTACGAAAACCTGTCTGATGGTGGTATCGACAAAATCAACGGCCGTCAGCTGATTCTCGACAAGCTGCAGATGGTACGCGACTGGATGATGAGCGCCTTCAACATCAACATCGATGCCATGCGCGAAGAGATTCAACGTCGTCAATATGCTACCAATGAAGACGGCAGTTTCAAGTTCGACGAGTGGGGACGCTACGTCAATGCGTTGACATCACCCAGTGCTTCCGACCCGTCACGTTCCGTGATGGAAGTGCTGCTCGACGAAGTGAATCAATACAAAGCATTACAGACCAAATAAAAAGGAAACACTATGATGAACAAGATATTGGCCATGTCGCTCCTGCTGGCGGGTGGATTGCTGGCTACCTCCTGTGTAAGCGAAGAGGATGACCTCTTCGACAAGACCGCCGCAGAACGACTCAACGAAATCAAAGACGTATATTCCGCACGTTTGGAAGCACAACCCGCTGGATGGGCCATGCAATACTACCCTACCAACGACGACGAAGTGCCCTACGGCAACGGATATTTGATATTGTGTGACTTTAACCCCGACCACTCGGTCAAGGTGGCCATGCGCAATGCCTTCACCGACAACAAATACGATGAAGCCGTATCGGTTTGGGACGTGATTACCGACAACGGACCTGTGCTGTCGTTCAACTCCTACAACCGTCTGTTCCATATCTTCTCCAGTCCTGAAGACGTGACATCAACGGATGACAATGAGACTGGTACGGGAATCGGCGGCGACTATGAGTTTGTGATTGTCGACGCACCCGAAGACGCTTCATACATGATGCTTAAGGGCAAAAAGCGTGGCACCTACTCCCTGCTCACCCCATTGGAAGAGGGAACGGACTATGAGACTTACTTCAACGACGTGAACAGTTTCACCTCGACAATGTTTGCCTCTACGGTACCTAACCGCATCTATATGATGGTGAAGGATTCGAAATACGGTTTCGACGAAGCCAGCACCACCATCCCCTTGGTGTATCTTGATGGTAACGACCCTGTGACAACTGGTTATCACTACCATTTCCTCATCACCAAACGGTATGACGACTATTACCTGCGCTTCCGCGAGACCATCTATGTTGATGAAAACGAGCCCGAAGCACAGGACTTCCGTTACGACCCCACACTCGACCGTTTCATCAGCACAGAGAACAGTTCAGTGTATATCATGGGTGAAGACCCCGCCACGTTCTTCTATGGAGAAATCTTTGAAGAACACCACCGTTGGCAATGGCAGACAAGTTCAGAGATGTCGGACAAATTCAAGGCATTGTGGAACGAGGCCAACCAACAGTTCAAAGGTTTCGGCGGCAGCCTCACCAATATGGTGCTCCGACAGGATGGTGGACAGCCGCGCATCCGTGTAACCTACAACATGGGAGGAACATCGAGACCCGACTACTTCTACAACATGCAGAAAGACGACACTGGTGTGACACTGCAATACACAGGTCCGGCAGAAACCTCAGGACAGAACACTCTCGACAAGATACCCGCACTGAAGCAGATTATCGAGATGATGGGACAACACCTGACCATCACTGCCGCCACCACAGCGTTTAACCTGCGCTATGTGAAAGTTGCCCTTACCAGCGACCCCGACATGTGGTTCATAGCAAGGTGGAACTAATTACGTTGAACATTGAACGTTGAACATTGAACATTAACATTAAAATACTAACTGGATTTATAACATTGAATAACCATTAACAACTTAAACGCAGAAAATATGAAAAAAGTTTTACTGTTAGCAGCTGCTTGCTTTATCGCAGCATCGGGCTTTGCCCAGGAGAAGAAAGGAGAGCGTACGCTCAGCCAGCGTGATTTCCTTCCCCGTCTTGAACAAAAGATGACTATGAAGACAGAGCAGTCCACACAGGCACGCTCCGCCGCCGATGGTCTGTACTACAACCGTCCAGTAGGAAGTTTCTGGCTTGGTTTCACCCCCGAAGGGTATGGTTACTACAACAATATGGTGCTGGTTGCTCCTTGGGACGAAACTCCCTTCATCAACAGGGCCACTGACCCGAAAAGAACAGAATGGGGCTTCGAAAGTGCCAGCGGCAAGGTATCGCTCCAAGACGAGGCCGATGAGGACTACAACCTGCCCTACGCTCTCCCGCCAATGGGTATGTTCTATTGTCCGACGCTCTATACCGGCGACGGCAGCAACTCTTGGGACCTGAGCCAGAACAGCGTGTATTACCAACGCGTGAGTGCCAACTACACCACCCGTATCCTCACCGACTCCGTAACCACATTCAAGGCTACTGACGACCATGCTGCCTATCTTTACAACGGCACATACTATGGTCCTTATGCCACATGGGGTTTGTTGAGCGACAACATGTATGGTTCAGGTATCATGGAGGAAGATGAGTACACCTTTACCAGCTATCGTGCCGAGCAGTATTTTGGCAAGCCGCAGGCTCCTATCTACATTGAAAACGTGTATGCCGTAGGTAGCTCGTTCTCAAGAGATCCTTTCAAATCAGGAGGAAAATTGTACTGCCATATTTGCGGTGTCAAGGACGAGGAGGTTCGCTGGGGTACCATCAAGGTGGCCGACATGGACAACATCATCGCCACACTCGTTTGTGAGCCGGGTGACACCCTCGACTTCGTCACTACTGACACACGTAATCAAATAGAGATCCACGAAGGAACATTGCTGTTCTCCAACAAACAGGTGGATGCCTTCGGCAACGTCGTGGAAAAACCCGTCGTGGTTAACGAAGAGTTTGTACTTGCCTTCACAGGTTTCGAAAGTAACCTCGTCGACTTCGGTATTTACGGTCTGCGCGTTCCCATCGAAGATGAGACTGTAGAAAACGGAACAATCTGGGGTGTTTGGAATGACGGCGAAGAACAATACGTTCAATATAGTGCCGACATTGCCATGAACGTCGGTATCACCGGCATGTACGTTAAATACAACACCGACATTTTCGTTGACCCGACTACGGAAGAACCGCTGAACCTCACCGAGGTGCGCCTCGATCCTGAAACGGGTGAAGCTTCGGACGATGCCGGCTACGGCTTCAACTACGTTCCTTTCACCACACCTACCCGTTGGTATGACGACCAAGGTTCGCCCAACTATGACGTAGTGATGGACGAGGATGCTCAGGAATGGCTTGGTGTCGAAGTAGTTGAATTGGTATCTGCTGAAATGGAGATTACCATTGACGACCTCATCGCCGCCATCATATTCTATGCTGATCCGCTGCCCGCCGACGCCACCGTGGAAGTGAATACCGGAAGTGCCAGTGAAACGCGCAATGCCCGTTACGCTATCACACGCGTGAAGGGTTATGAGGTAGAGTCCGAACCCATCCTCGTGGTACAAGGCGACCTCACCATGGAAGAAGCCAAAGCACTTGCTGCCTCTGCCACTGGCATCGAGAACGTGACTGTAGTGAAAGCCGACAAACAAGGCAAGAGCAAGATCTACAACCTCAACGGACAGGAGGTGACCAGCTCGTACAAGGGCATCGTCATCCGTGATGGCAAGAAGGTAATCAACAAGTAAGAACAACCTCTCACTCTCCTATATCAAAATAGGCTTCTCTCACCGCAGCCGGACATGTCCGGCTGCGGTTTTCTTTTTTGTGCCGTGATTTTTGGCAAAGCGGAAAAAAATGCTTACTTTTGCAAGATTAAACAGGGAAAGAACAATTACAACATCAATAACCAAAACCTATTCACAATGAAAGAAAACCAAACAGGCAGCAAAGCCTATCTCTTTAGCATCGTTTTGGTGGCCGTTCTGGGCGGACTGCTCTTCGGCTACGACACAGCCGTCATCTCCGGTGCGGAGAAAGGTCTGCAAGCCTTCTTCATGGGAGCAAAAGACTTCACCTACACCGATGGCTTGCACGGATTTACCTCGGCATCGGCACTCATTGGCTGCATCATCGGATCGGCACTCTCTGGACTTTTAGCAACACGGCTGGGCCGTAAACGCTCACTCATCATCGCAGGTATCCTGTTTTTCATCTCCGCCTTGGGATCGATGAACCCCGAATTCCTGTTCTTCAAACATGGTGAGCCTACATTCAACCTGCTCATTACATTCAATATCTACCGTGTCATCGGCGGTATCGGCGTGGGTCTGGCCTCCGCCATCTGCCCGATGTATATCGGCGAGGTGGCTCCCTCGAACATACGAGGCATGTTGGTGTCGTGGAACCAGTTCGCCATCATCTTCGGTCAGTTGGTAGTTTACTTCGTCAACTTCCTCATCCTCGGTGAACACACGAACCCCATCATCGAGTCGATTGGACAAGGCGTGAACGCCATTGCTCCGGGCAGCGACCCATGGACCATCGCCACTGGTTGGCGTTACATGTTCGGCTCTGAAGCCGTACCTGCCGGACTCTTCGCACTGCTCATCTGCTTCGTGCCGGAGACCCCGCGTTACCTCGTATCAGTGGGCAAGGACGAGAAAGCCCTTGGCATCCTCGCACGTATCAACGGCAGCGAGAAAGCCGCTACCATCCTGAAAAATATCAAGGAAACCATCACCGTGAAGACCGAGAAACTGTTCACTTACGGATTCCTCGTCATCTTCGTGGGTATCATGCTCAGCGTGTTCCAACAGGCCGTAGGTATCAATGCCGTGCTCTACTACGCACCACGTATCTTCGGCGACATGGGCATGGAGAACCCGATGGTGGTGACCGTGGTCATGGGTGTCATCAATATCCTCTTCACCCTCGTGGCTATCTTTACCGTCGAGAAATGGGGCCGCAAACCGCTGCTCATCACTGGTAGTATCGGCATGGCCATTGGTGCCTTCGGCGTTGCCGTGACCTTCGGACACGCCGGCATGGAGATGGTGACCGCCGTAAGTATCATGGTCTATTCCGCATCGTTCATGATGTCATGGGGACCCATCACCTGGGTGCTCATCGCCGAAATCTTCCCCAACACCATCCGTGGTGCTGCCGTGGCTATCGCCGTGGCCTTCCAGTGGATATTCAACTTCATCGTCAGCTCCACCTTCGTGCCGATGTTCAACATGCACCTGAGCGAGGGCGACGACTTCGGTCACTGGTTCACCTACGGACTCTACGGTGTCATCTGCGTACTTGCAGCACTGTTCGTCTGGCGACTGGTGCCCGAGACCAAGGGCAAGACGCTCGAAGACATGAGCCGTCTGTGGAAAAAAGAGAAATAATTATTAACCATATCACACTGAAAAGAGAGCAGGCTGTCACAACCTGCTCTCTTTTTAGTTTTTCAGGTATCTTGTGTGAGATTTCGTTTTTTTTTCTTACTTTTGCAAATTAATAGTTTCTATTTGCAATGTTACTGCACAATCTCTTTGACAATCAACTTACAGGGAAGCACTTCTCATTCGAAGTATTACCACCTCTGAAAGGGACTGGAACGGAAAGCCTGTTCCGTACCATCGCCATCCTGAAAGAGCTGGATCCCCTATACATCAATATCACCACCCACCACAGCGAATACATATACCGCGAAGTGGAGGGCGGATTGCTCGAACGGCAGCGCATACGCCGCCGTCCCGGCACTATCGCCATTGCCGCTGCCATACAACAGCGGTTCGGCATACCCGTCGTGCCCCATGTGATATGTAGCGGTACGACCATCGAAAACATCGAATACGAGCTGCTCGACCTTCAGTTCCTCGGCATACGCCACCTGCTCCTGCTCCGAGGCGACAAGGCACAGGACGACAAGATGTTCACACCCACACCGGGCGGACACCGACATACCACCGACCTCATCCAACAGGTTACACGTTTCAACGAGGGCTTCTTCGCCGATGGAAGCAAGATGAAGAACCCTGGCCAACCGTTCACATTCGGTGTGGCATGTTATCCGGAAAAGCATGAAGAGGCACCCAACCTCGAACAAGACATGCTGTATCTGAAAATGAAACAGGACCTGGGCGCGCAATATGCCGTGACTCAACTGTTTTACGACAACGAAAAATATTTTCAGTTCGTGGAAAAGGCACGTGCCATGGGCATCACCATACCCATCATCCCGGGCATTAAACCTTTCGCTAAACTGAGCCAGATAACAACGGTGCCGAAGACATTCCACTGCGACATCCCTCAAGCACTGGCAGCAGAAGCGCTGAAATGCCACGATGACAATTCGGCACGAGAACTGGGCATCGAGTGGTGTACAGCCCAATGCCGCGAGTTATACGCACATGGTGTGCAAAATATCCATTTCTACACGGTATCGGCCATCGAAAGCGTGAAAGAGGTGGTACAAAGATTGATGTGACGATAGGAGCAAGGGGCAAGGAGTAAGGAGCAAGAGATTACCACACACAGGCCATTGTCTATACTCCTATACTCCTAAACTCCTGATAAATTTCAACTATATGCGTTTCTCAGAAGTAATAGGACAGGAAGATACCAAACGCCACCTGCTGGCCATGGCTGCCAGCGGCAAGGTACCGCATGCCATGCTGTTCCAAGGACCGCAAGGCGACGGAAAGATGGCTATGGCCATGGCTTTCGCCTCTGCCCTACTCTGCCAGAATCACGCCCCCGGGGAAGAGGCCTGCGGACATTGCCAACAATGTGCCATGTTGGAAAAATGGGAACACCCCGACCTGCACTTCACCTTCCCCACCATCAAGCCAAAAGGCAGCCCGTCGGACTACAAACCCATCAGCGACGACTTCATCCGCGAATGGAAACAACTGCTGCGCCAAGGTCCCTATTTCACACTTAACCAATGGCTCTCCGCCATAGGCGTGGAAAACCAACAAAGCATCATCTCCGTCGGCGAAAGCGATGAACTGCAACGCAAACTCTCCCTCATGTCATCGCAAGGAGGCTACAAAATCAACATCATGTGGCTGCCGGAACGCATGAACCCTGCAGCGTCGAACAAGATACTTAAACTGCTGGAAGAACCACCCAAGCAGACCATCTTCATGCTGGTGAGCGAACAGCCCGAACTACTGCTCGAAACCATACGCAGCCGCACACAACCCATCACCCTGCACAGACTGAGCGACCAAGAGGTGGAAGAAGCCTTGGTCAGCCAACGGGGCATCGACGAGGCAGCAGCACATCGCATCGCCCATGTCGTAGCGGGCAACTGGCTCCACGCACTCGACGAACTCGACGCAAACAATGAAAACAGCACGTTCCTCGACCTGTTCATTCAATTTATGCGCATCGCTTACCAACGTGACGTGCGCGCCATGAAAAAATGGGCAGAGACAACGGCGGCCATGGGACGAGAGCAACAAAAACGCATGCTCACCTATTTCCTACGCCTCATACGCGAAAACTTCATGTACAATTTCCAACGACCGGAACTGAACTACATGACCGAGGCCGAAGAAAACTTCGCCAAAAACTTCGCACGTTTCGTCAACGAACGCAACGTCCTGACAATTACCGAGAAACTACAACTGGCCATTCGCGATATTTCACAAAACGCCAACTCCAAAATCGTGTTCTACGACCTGGCATTGAATATCACGGTGGTCATCAAACAATAAACACAACACCTACATGGATTTCAAAAATATGAACTTAAAAATGGTGAGCGGCTGCGACCGTGGTCTGTGCCGCCGTGCCTGTGGACGCCAGGACAAGCAGCTGAACACCTACGACTATCTGGCTGACATCCCGGGCAACGACACCAGCACCGACCTGGTAGAGGTGCAGTTCAAGAACACACGCAAAGGATATTACCACAATGTGAACCACCTTGACCTGAAAAAAGGCGACATCGTGGCCGTGGAAGCCAACCCCGGCCATGACATCGGTGTGGTGACATTGACCGGTCAACTGGTGCGTCTTCAAATAAAAAAGGCCAACCTGAAGTCGGAAGAGGACATCAGGCGCATCTACCGCATCGCAAAACCCGTCGACATGGACAAATACCACGAGGCGAAGAGCCGCGAACACGGAACGATGATACAGAGCCGGCAAATAGCCAAGGACCTGGGCTTGCAAATGAAAATCGGCGACGTAGAATACCAGGGCGACGGCAACAAAGCTATCTTCTACTACATCGCTGACGAACGAGTCGACTTCCGACAACTCATCAAGGTGCTGGCCGAGACATTCCACGTGCGCATCGAAATGAAACAAATCGGCGCACGGCAAGAGGCAGGCCGCATCGGTGGTACAGGGCCTTGCGGACGTGAGCTGTGCTGTGCCACATGGATGAAAAACTTCGTGTCGGTGAGCACTGCAGCGGCGAGGTTCCAAGACATATCGCTCAATCCGCAGAAACTGGCTGGAATGTGCGCCAAGCTGAAATGCTGCCTCAACTACGAGGTGGACAACTATATGGAGGCGGGCAAGCTGATGCCCAACCGAGACAGCGTACTGCAAACAGCCGACAGCGACTATTACCTCTTCAAGAGCGATATTCTGGCCGGCATGGTCACCTATTCCACCGACAAACGGGTAGCGGCTAACCTTGTCACCATCAGTGCCGCACGTGCACACGACATCATCGAGATGAACAAACGCGGTGAAAAACCACTCTCGCTGCTCGATGATGAACAGGTACAGCAAGACGAACGACCACTCGACTTGCTCGAGAACGAAAGCATTACCCGCTTCGACAAAAACAAGCGTAAGAAAAAGGCAAGGAACAAAGAGCAAGGGCCAAGAGGAAAGGAGCAAGGAGCGAGAAACCAAGGACCAAGAGGACAGGGGCAAGGAGCCAAGGCACGACAGGACGACAGAAACGCACAACGTGAGTCGCACCGCCAAAAGGCCAGAGAGAGAGAATAATAAGGGAGAGAGAAAGTAAGGCCGGAGAAAAAGAGAATGAAAGGCCAGAAAAAGAGAATGAGCATTTTGAATATCAAGGTATTACAGACATTGGTAACGATGGGATTGTTGACCTTGATA
This sequence comes from Prevotella sp., assembly GCA_017548605.1. Taxonomy (GTDB): domain Bacteria; phylum Bacteroidota; class Bacteroidia; order Bacteroidales; family Bacteroidaceae; genus Prevotella. Next base: position 87,412 of record JAFYZT010000020.1, read on the forward strand.
TTGGTGGCCTGCTATCCCAACACACGGTATGTGGATTATCGCCATACCGATGTTAAGGGCTGGGAAAAGGACAGCGTTCTCTTTTTCGGTGTTGCGCCCCTCGACGAGGGTGGTCCCTACGTGGAAGAGTTGGGGTTGCGCACGGAAAGTAACTACCCTTTCATGCGTCTCTCCTTAATTATTGAACAACAGTTGTTCCCCTCTGGTAAACATATCACCGATACGCTCAACCTGCCCATCTACGACCAAGAAGGCACCCCTGTAGGGCGCGGACTTTCTGTTTACCGTCAGGAACTGCCCTTCCGTTTCCTGCGTCTCAACGAGGGCGATTCACTCGCTATAAGAATCCATCACAATATGCTCCGTCGCTCTCTTCCCGGCGTAACGGAAGTGGGCATCCACCTTCTGAAAAGAGAATGATTGTAGCTATTAACTTAGGTTATTCCTAGGAACATCTAGGTTATTCTAGGCATTCTTAGGTTATCTTAAGTTATCCTAGGCTATTCTAGGTTATCCTAGGTTTTCTTAGGCTTTCCTTAAGTTCTTATTATATTCCTTCCGGCATCAATGCGCAGGAAAATAAACAGCAGGATGGTGAAACCCCACAACGATGAGCCACCATAGCTGAAAAACGGCAAAGGGATGCCGATGACAGGCGTCAGTCCGAGCACCATGCCCACATTGATAAACACATGGAAGAGGAAGATGCTCAGCACGCAATAGCCATACACCCTCCCGAACTTAAACGGTTGCCTTTCCGCCAGATGAATCAGCCGTAAGATAAGTGCCAGGAAAAGCAACAACACACCCGCACTACCCAAAAAGCCTTCCTCTTCACCCACAGTGCAGAAAATAAAGTCAGTATCCTGCTCTGGCACGAACTTCAACTTCGTCTGGGTGCCATTGAGGAAGCCCTTCCCTTCCAATCCGCCGGAGCCAATGGCAATCTCACTCTGGTGGACATTATATCCGGCACCGCTCAGGTCATCGTCCAGGCCCAAAAGCACGTTAATACGTGTGCGCTGGTGAGGCTCCATCACCGAGTTAAGCACATAACTGGCACTATAGAAAAAGATGATAGATCCCACGGCAAACAAGGCGATGAAAAGGAAATTGGTCTTCCGCGTGCTCATCCACTGATATAGCAGATAGCCGATGAGCGCTGCACACACCACCAACTGCACCCACACGATGTCGAAAGGTATGACATAGAGTGAGAACAACAGGAAACCAACGGTGATGAACAGCATATAGCCCAGCAGACTCAGACTCTTCTTCTTGTCATCGCAATACACGTACACCATACCCGCAGAGAAAAGCTGCACCAGCAGAAGCACTACGAATTTGCCCACCGAAGTGGGTGTTCCCAACAGCATCACCTGTTCATAGCGGATGCCCAGGACAAAATAGACCACCAAGGCCACTCCCGTGAAGAGAATGCTGCCCGGCATTCCCTCACGGTAGAACATGAGGAAAAATGCCACATATACCAAGGCCGAGCCCGTTTCCTTTTGTCCCACAATGAGTAACATAGGCAGGAAGACCAGTCCGCAGGCGGCGAAGAACTGTTTCATTCGCTGCATGCTGAAGCCGTAGGTACTCATGTATTTGCTCACAGCCAAGGCTGTGGCAAACTTGGCAAACTCCGCCGGCTGCAAGCGCACGGGTCCCATGACAAGCCACGAGCGCGACCCCTTGATTTCGTGAGGATTGAAGATAGTGGCGAAGAGCAGTAGCATCATCAACCCGTAGATGACATAGGCAAAGGTGTCGTAATAACGGTCGTCGAGCAGTAGGATAACCAGTCCGAGCACGATAGACGTGCCAATCCACACAATCTGCATACCCGAACGAGTGCTCAGGCTGAAGATGTCGGTGTCGCCATAGGTGTAGCTGGCACCGCACACGCTCACCCACCCGAAGGAGAGGAGTGCAATGTAGATGGCGATAGTCCACCAGTCGAGTGAACCTAACACGCTTGGCTGTTTATCTGTCCGTTTTGCCATAGGAGATATGTCTCTTTTGAATCGCCGAAGCCTGGGACTCGCTGCTGGCCGACAGCTTGCCCTTGATATATTGTTCCATCATCAGCGCACCGATAGGCACGCCGAAAGTAGCACCGAAACCACCGTTCTCCACATACACGGCGATAGCAATCTGCGGCTCTTCCATGGGAGCAAAGCCCATGAAGGCACTGTGGTCGCGCCCACGGTTCTGCGCCGTTCCAGTCTTGCCACATACGGTATAGTCGCTGCGGTTGGCTCTCCGACAGGTACCGCTGGTGACGGCCCTGCGCATGCCCTCAACCACCAACTCATAGGCCTCACGCGGTGCCTTGGTGTAACGCGGCGTGGTGAACGTGGCATCCAAAGGCTCGCCACCCACCGATTTCACCACATGAGGGGTGCAGAAATAGCCACGGTTGGCAATGGTAGCACCCAGGTTAGCTATCTGCAACGGCGTGAGTGTCACCTCGCCTTGGCCGATGGCGATACTGATGACACCCAGGGCGTTCCATCCTTTCTTGAAGGCATCGTCGTAGAAATCGCCGTTGGGAATCATGCCGCGTTTCTCACCGGGCAGGTCGATGCCGAGCTTATAGCCGAAGCCCATGCTTACCATGTAATCACGCCATGTGTTGATGGCATTCTGCAACGAGCCGTATTTCTCGTTGGTGAGCATGCGATACAATCCCCAGCAGAAAAAGCCGTTACATGAGGTGCCGATGGCAGGAACGAGGTTCAGCGGTGAGCCATGGCCGTGGCATCCTACCCTCATACCACCATAGACGAAGCCTCGGTGACACGGGAACTTGGTGTCTTGGTCGATGATGCCCTCGGAAAGAAAGGTGAGGGCCTGCGAGGTCTTGAACGTCGACCCCGGAGGATACATACCCATGATGGCGCGGTTAAGCAACGGTTTCAAGGGGTCACGGGCCAACTCAGCATGGTTCTTGCCACGCTGACGTCCAATCATCAGACGTGGATCGTAGCTCGGTGAACTCACCAGACACAACACCTCTCCGGTCTTGGGCTCTATGGCCACAATGCTGCCCAGCTTACCCTCCATGAGTCGCTCGCCGAGACGCTGCAGTTCAATGTCAATACTTAGGGTGAGGTCCTTACCGGGAATCGGCTGTGTGTCGAACTCGCCGTTTTGGTAGTTGCCCTGTATGCGCCCGTGAGCATCACGCAGGAGCACCTGCACACCTTTCGTACCACGCAGTTCTTCCTCGTAACTTCTTTCTATGCCTTGCTTGCCGATATAATCGCCGGGCTGGTAGTAGCCGTCGCGCTTGATGTCATCGGGCGACACCTCGGCCACGTCACCAAGAATCAGTGCAGCATTGGGGTATTCATATTGCCGGATGGAACGTTTCTGGATGTAAAAACCCGGGAAACGGTAGGCTTTCTCCTGAAACACGCTGAACTCCTGGTCGCTGAGCTGCGTCATGAACAGCTGCTGGGTGAAACGCGAATATCCGGGATTCTTCGAGCGGTCCTGAATGTCGCGCATGCGCTTGATGAAATAATCCTTGGTAATATTGAGCGTGTTGCACAACTCCATGGTGTCAATGCGACTACGTGCCTCGTTCACCACCACCATAATGTCGTACGACGGTTGGTTGTACACCAACAGTTTGCCGTTGCGATCTGATATATTGCCACGCGAGGGAAACTCCACCTTCTTCAGGAAGGCGTTGCTGTCGGCATTGCGCTTGTAGTCGTCGCTCATAATCTGCAACGTGAAAAGGCGGATAATGAACACCACGACGATGACTATGGCCACGCCGCCGATTACATAACGCCGCTTCTCCAGTTCATAATCCTTCATCAGTCCTTCCTTTCCTTTTTCTTCCTCAACGTGTCGACAGCCATAATAAGCACCTCCGTCAGGGCAATACTCCCCACAGAGCGCTCCAGCCATGACACCCAGTTGAAGAACGAGAACGACTCAAGCAGGAAAAACACCAGACAGAACAGTGAGGTGCACAAGGTGGTGAAATAGAAGAAGGGCAACTTACCCAGGTTGGCCTTTGAGGGACTCACGTCATCGGCCTGCTCACGGGTAAGGAAAAGGTCGAGCAGTTCGGGCTGTACGAAGGCAAGCAATGTGAGCGATGCAGCCGCTGCTCCGGGGGTGTTCTGGAAAGTGTCCATGAGCAGTCCGAGGGCGAAGCCCCAGCAAAGCAGGGCGTGGCGCGAATAGTTGCGACGGAAAATCTCGATGAAATAGACATACAGCAGAGGCGTGGCCACACCGGCGATATGGATGTGGTTGAGCACCAGCACCTGAACAAGTGCCAACACGCAGAAGAGGGCGATATGTCTAAACAGCTCGAAATTCATTGCTTACGTTGGGGTTTGATGGAGTCCTGTGCCTCCCTGAGAATCTCAACACGCTCCTTGAGCGACGCATTATCTATGACACTCACGTCACGCAACCTTGCATAGTCGGTCGATAACTTCACCTGCAAGCGGTACGACAGGGCGTCCTTTGAGTCGTGGCTCTTCATGATATGTCCCACGAGGATGCCCGGCGGGAACACATCGCTGTAACCGCTAGTCTCTATGGTGTCGCCCTCCTCGAACTTGGCATGACGCGGTATGTCGTCGACGAAGGCCTGGTCACTCAGACCGCCATTCCAATGCAAGTAACCGAAATAGCCACGGCCTCGGATGGCACAGCTGATGTTCGACCGGGCGTTGAGCACAGGCAACACCACGGCATAATGAGCAGACGCCATATAGACGATGCCCACCACACCAGTGCCGCAGGCTACTCCCATATCGGGACGCACGCCGTCAGCGGTACCTTTGTTGATGGTAATCAGGTTGTCGGGACGACTCACTGAGTTACCCACCACCTTGGCGGGGATAGTCTTAAAGGCACTGAGCAGCTTATCTTGCGACGACGGTTGCCACGTACTGTCGCGACGCTGCAACTCGGCCACCTGCTCTCGGAGTGCAGCCACCTCTTGCTCCAACTGTATGTTGCGGGCAGTGAGGTCCTGGTTGGCGTCGCCCATGCTGAAGAACGTGCCTATCCATGCGTCTATCTCCATAATCTTTCCCGTCACGGCATTGGCCGACGAGAACCACACGCTACCCTGATAGCTGTTGTATTGGAACAACAGCACCACGCTCACCACCTCGAGCAGTAGAAACACCACCCAGTGGCTGTATTGCTTGAAAAAAGCGATCAGGTTGCGCATGGTTTAATGTTGAGTGTTGAATGTTGAATGTTGAGTGTTGAATGTGGAATGGTCGCTTCGCGATGAAGAATGTGGAATGAAGAATTCGTCATTCGTAATTCGTAATCGCGAAGCGACCATTCGTCACTCGTTACTCATCACTTGTTACTCGTAACTTGTCACTCGTAACTATCTCATCAGGAAGGAGAAACGATCGACATTCTTCAAGGCGATGCCCGCTCCCTTAGCTACGCTGTGCAACGGGTCGTCGGCAATGTGGAATGGGATGTTGATTTTCTCGTAGAGCCGTTTGTCGAGTCCGCGCAGCAAGGCACCGCCACCGGTCAGGTAGATACCGTTGTGAACGATGTCGGCATAGAGCTCAGGCGGCGTTTTCTCCAGTGCCGAAAGCACGGCGTTCTCTATCTTCGCTACCGTCTTGTCTAAGCAGTGAGCAATCTCCTGGTAACACACCGCCACCTCCATGGGCAGTGCGGTGATGCGATTCGGGCCGTGCACGATATAGTCTTCCGGTCCCTCATCGCCCAGGTCGGTAAGCGCTGAACCCACGTGTATCTTAATACGCTCGGCCATACGCTCACTCACTTTCACGTTGTGCTGACGGCTCATATACTCCTGGATGTCGGAGGTCAGCTCGTCACCCGCCACGCGGATGGAGTTGTTCGACACGATGCCACCCAGCGAGATGACGGCAATCTCCGTCGAACCACCACCGATATCAACGATCATATTGCCTTCGGGGGCTTCCACATCAATGCCGATACCGATAGCAGCTGCCATCGGTTCAAAGATGAGGTACACGTCGCGCCCGTCGGCATGCTCCGCCGAGTCGCGCACAGCCCTCAGCTCCACCTCAGTAGAGCCGCTAGGCACGCCGATGACCATGCGGAGTGAGGGAGAAAAGAGTTTGCTGCCCGTATGCACCATCTTGATGAGTCCGCGCATCATCTGCTCGCAGGCAGTGAAGTCGGCTATCACGCCGTCACGCAACGGACGGATGGTGCGTATGTTCTCATGCGTCTTCTCGTGCATGAGCTTGGCTTTCTCGCCCACGGCAATCATCTTGTCGGTCCTACGGTCGAGCGCCACCACCGATGGTTCGTCGACCACTATTTTGTCGTCGCTGATAATGATGGTATTGGCTGTACCAAGGTCCATCGCTATCTCTTGTATGAATGAAAAGAATCCCATTTATCTTTCGTGTTAGAAGTGAGAGGTAAGAGGTGAGAGGTGAGAAATCACCTACATGGAGTTTTCTCGCAACTCTTAACTACTTAACTCTTAGCAACTTATTTTATCTTTTAATCTTTTAATTTTGTAATCTTTTAATTCTTCACGAACCACTCATGTATGGCGGTGTCGTAGTGTGAACTGACGGCGAAAGCACGTTCGGCAAACATCTTGCGGTCTTCGATGTCGGTCTGGGCACCTTTTTTGTTCAAGATGTCGAGCAGCACGCCATATTCGGCCTTGCTCGGAACAATCACCACGTCGCGGAAGTTCTTGGCTCCGGCACGGATAAGCGAAATGCCACCGATATCAATCTTCTCGATGATGTCGGCCTCGCTGGCACCGCTCTTCACGGTATCCTCGAAAGGATAGAGGTCAACAATCACCAGGTCAATCTCGGGAATGTCGTACTGTGCCATCTGCTCGCGGTCGCCCTCTTCCTCACGACGTCCGAGGATGCCACCGAAAACTTTCGGGTGCAATGTCTTCACCCTGCCGCCGAGAATCGACGGATAGGTGGTCACGCTCTCCACCGTCTGGCATTCATAACCCAGTGATTCGATGAATTTCTGCGTGCCTCCTGTGGAAAGAAATTTCACACCTTCTTCGTTGAGTTTACGGAGCAAATCATTCAATCCGTCCTTATGATAGACGGAAACGAGTGCCTTTTTTATTGCTTTTATGTCAGCCATTTGAATATCAATCAGTTATATGGTTATTACTTTTTCAATGACGATATAGGACTGCAAAGTTACGCAATTTTCACCAAAATAATTAATAAGTAACGATGATTTTTTCACGCAAAATAAAAACTTGATGTGTATCAGTTAATACGACATAAGAACAAATAGTATGGACACAAGAACAAATCGGTTTAGACAAAAGGACAAATTGAATTAGACATAAGAACAAAAGGACATAATTATCCAGTCAACGTTTATGTGTCAGCATTTATGTCCCTATGTTCATATGTCGAAAATATATGTTCATGTGTCGAAAAAACATGCCCCTATGTTCATGTGTCAAAAATATATGTTCATTTGTTCCTATGTCAAAAATCCTTATGTTCATCTGTCAATTTCCTGGTCTATGTGTCGATTTTGTTGTTATATATCAAAAAAACGCACTTTTACCCCCTTGATAATAAAAAATATGCCCTTTTGCCCCCTATGTCTTTAAAAAAAATAGTATCTTTGCAGCGCGATTCAGCGATTTGCGCTAAACTGCGAGCGCACATTCCCTGTAATGCCAAAAACAGGAACGAAATGCGCTCCTATGCGGCCACTCGCCATTTCACTGAGGGCATCTTTTCTTCCTCATGTTATTCCCGTTGCCACAAAGCGACAGGAAGAGGTGAAAGTATGTACCCACGTGAAAAGCAAAGAAGTGGCCTCTCTCCTCAACACTAAACACTAAACACTCAACACTCAACATTCAACACTCTATCAATCGCGAAGCGACAATTCAACATTCAACACTCTACACTCAACATTCCTAAATGCAAGCCATCATCCTAGCAGCCGGCATGGGCAAACGCCTCGGCGAATACACACGCGACAACACTAAATGTATGTTGCCAGTGAATGGCATACGTCTCATCGACCGCACCCTCTCGCTGCTTGCTGAGTTGGGCATCCAACGTGTTGTCATCGTGGTGGGCTACCAGGCGCAGAACCTCATCGAATACATCGGACAGCGTTATGACGACCGACTCGACATCGAATACGTCAACAACCCCAACTACGACAAGACGAACAACATATACTCCTTGTGGTTGGCACGCAAGCAGATGGCTCAGGACGACACACTGCTGCTCGAGTCGGACCTCATTGTTGAGAAGTCCATCCTCCAGTCCCTCATTGACGATTCCAGGCCGAATCTGGCATTGGTGGCCAAATACGAGAGTTGGATGGACGGCACGATGGTGCGCATCGACAGCGACTGCAACATCGTCAACTTCATACCGAAAGCCGATTTCAACTACAAGGACACGGCACGTTACTACAAGACGTTGAACATTTATAAGTTCTCACGTCAGTTCACGCAAAACAAATACCTTCCCTTCCTCGACGCCTACACCAAGGCGGTAGGCAACAACGAATACTACGAGAACGTGCTACGTATCATCTCGTTCCTTAACAGCCACGACCTGAAAGCGCTGCCGGTAGGCGACAAACGGTGGTATGAAATCGACGACAAACAAGACCTTGACATCGCCGAGGCGCTCTTCGCCGAAGAGAAAGATGTGCTGCCCAAGTATTACGGTCGCTACGGCGGTTTCTGGCGCTTCCCCAAGATGCTCGACTACTGCTATCTCGTGAACCCCTATTTCAACGAAAGCCGTATCATCGACGAGTTGGAAGCCTATTTCCGTACGCTCATCGCCGAATACCCGTCGGGCATGAAGGTAAACACGCTCCTGGCCAGCAAATGCTGGGGAGTGAAAGAGGAATACATCATCCCAGGCAATGGTGCAGCCGAACTCATCAAGGCGCTCATGGAGATGCTTCCGGGAACCATGGGCGTGGTACGTCCCACTTTCGAGGAATATCCCAACCGCCGCGACAAAGACGGTTTGGTGACGTTCATACCACAAGACGGCGACTACCGCTACAGTGCACAGGATTTGATGGACTATTTCGGAGAGCATCACGCAGACAACTTGCTGCTCATCAACCCTGATAACCCGTCGGGCAACTTCATCCCCATCTCCGATGTGATGACATTGGCGGCATGGTGCAAAGAACGGAATATTCGTCTGGTGGTAGACGAAAGTTTCGTCGACTTCTCCGTCGGTTACGAGAACAACTCGCTCATCCACGATCATATCCTCGAAGCCTACCCCACCATGGTGGTCATGAAAAGTATCTCGAAGAGTTATGGTGTGCCGGGCATCCGCCTGGGCATCCTCTGCAGCGCCGACACCAACCTCATCGCCCAGATGAAGAAAAAGGTGAGCATCTGGAACATCAACTCCTTCGCCGAATATTTCATGCAGATATTCAGCAAATACGAGAAAGAATACCATCGTGCGTGCCAACGGTTCATTGACGAGCGCGACGACTTCGAACAACAACTGCGCCAGATACCGTTCTTCCGTGTCATGCCCTCACAGGCCAACTACTTCCTCTGCGAAGTGCTGCCCCCCATGAACGCGCGCCAACTGGTCATCACAATGCTCAAGCGGCACAACATCCTCATGCGCGACTGCTCCGACAAGACGGGCTTTGACGGCCGACAATATATGCGCATAGCTGTCCGCAACCATGCCGACAATGCACGGCTCATTGCCGCACTGAAAGAAATCTAATCACACCCACCCCTACCCTCCCAAAGGGAGGGCGCACAGACCAAACATTAATCGCACAGCGGACATTAATCGTCAATTGTAACCCGCAACTCAAAAAACACCACTCATTATTCTTCATCGCGCAGCGACCACTCAACATTCAACAATCAACATTCGAAATTCTTGAAACTTCTCTCCGAACATACTATCCGCAACCTCGGCATCCAGCCCACAACATGTATCCAGTGGATTCGGGAAAGTTTCGCGATGAAACAACAGGCCGACCTACCCGCTAAAATTAGCGTCCATCCCGAAGAAGGAGAGTTTTTCACTTCCATGCCTTGCCTGCTGCCCCACCCCGACGATATTCCCGACAGCGGTTTCCATCGCCGTTATTTCGGCATCAAGGTAGTGCACCGCTTGCTTCAGTCCGTACCCAGCCTCGGCAGCGACATGCTACTCTACGATGCCGTAACGGGCGAACTCCTCGCCCTCGTCGACACCGACTGGATTACCACCATGCGCACCGGTGCCGTGGCAGCTGTATCGTCGATGACACTCCGGAAGAGCGATGCCACTACCTACGGCATAGTAGGATTGGGCAATACCGCCCGCGCCGCCCTGCTCTGCATCCTCGAGCAGGAGCCCGAACGCCATTTCCCTGTGCTCCTCGTTCGTTATAAGGACCAAGCTGAGCGTTTCGTTGAGCGCTTCAAGAACTATCAAAACGTATCATTCGAGATTGTCGACGACATCAACGAGGTAGCGCATCGTTCCGATATATTCATCAGTTGCATCACCAATGCCCAGGGCCTACTCGTTGAAGACGAACAGACGTTCCAGTCCGGCGTGACCGTCATCCCTGTCCACATGCGTGGGTTGCAGAACTGTGACACCACCTTCGACCGTGTCTTCGGTGATGACACCGACCATGTGCGTGGTTTCAAGTATTTCCCCCAATACCACGACTACAACGAGATTGGCGAAGTTCTCGCCGGTCGTGACCCCGGCCGACGCAACGACCAGCAACGTATCATTGACTACAACTATGGTCTCGGTCTCCACGACGTGGTCTTCGCCGCCAAACTCTACGAACTCGCCAGCCTTCACTTGGAGCTTCACGATATTCAAATTAACAAAGAAACCGAGAAGTTCTGGGTATAATTTTCAAGAACCTTCACCCATCACTTAAGAATATTTTATGGCTTCAATAGTATTAACAGTTCCAGACGAAAGCATGCTTACACAATTAAAAAAGGCTTGCATGATGTTGAAAGGTGTAACTTCTGTTGAGATTCAGAAGTCCCAGCCTAAGAAACCCGACATTACAAAAACAACTGGTTACCAATCAGCCATGACTGACATTGAGGCTGGTCGTGTTTACCATGCCGAGAATGCAGAAGACATGTTTCGACAAATATTGGGATAACTGTTTATGTATAGTATCAGTTACACCCATCAATTCAAAAAGGATTTGCGACTTTGCGAAAAACGTGGACTCGAAATCCAACTGATTCTTAATGCTGTAAAGATTCTAGAAGCGACAGGGGCTTTACCAAAGGAATATCTTCCTCATCGACTTAAGGGCAAACGTAAAGGGCAATGGGAATGCCATATTCAACCAGACTGGCTCATGGTTTGGGAGCAAAATGACAATCAGTTAACCCTGCTTTTTCTTCAAACAGGAACCCATTCTGATCTTTTCAAAGAATAATAATACGTTATTTGGCGATATCAGTTCTTCGTTATCGCTTGTTCTACATCGTTCATCATACATCGCATACCCTTCACAACATCCTGTTCCACCTCACGAAACAATGACACAACCAACTCTCCCCAAACTCCCCATTTCCCCCTCTACTGGAGGGGGTCAGGGGGAGGCTCCCATCCTCGTCACTTCCCCCCTCCTACCCGACCTCGACGAATTCCAATCGATGCTCAAAGACATCTGGGCTTCGAAATGGATTACCAATAACGGCTCGTTCCACAAACAGTTGGAACAAGCCCTCGCCGAATACCTCAAGGTGCCCTATGTGAGTCTCTTCACCAACGGCACCCTGCCGCTCATCACCGCCCTTCAGGCCCTCCATGTCAGCGGCGAGGTTATCACCACGCCATATAGTTTCGTGGCCACCACCCATGCGTTGTGGTGGAACGGTATCAAACCCGTTTTCGTCGACATCGACTGGGCCACCGGCTGCCTCGACCCCAACAAAATTGAAGCCGCCATCACCCCGCGCACCACTGCCATCATGCCTGTGCATGTCTATGGCAAGCCATGCGACACCAAAGCTATTCAAGATATCGCCGACAAATACGGTCTCCGCGTCATCTACGATGCTGCCCACGCCTTCGGTGTGGAACAGGACGGAGTCTCGCTGCTCAATGCCGGCGACATGTCCACCCTGTCCTTCCATGCCACCAAGGTCTATAATACCATCGAGGGCGGTGCCATGGTCATGCACGACGAGAAGACCAAACGTCGCATTGACTACCTGAAGAATTTCGGCTTTGCCGGTGAGACTGAGGTCGTCGCCCCCGGCATCAACTCCAAGATGGATGAGATGCGCTCTGCTTATGGTCTGCTCAACCTCCGTCAGGTTGACGCAGCCATCGAGGCGCGCCACCAAGTCGCCATCCGTTACCGCGACGCCCTACGCGACATCGAAGGCATTGAGCTCTGGGACGATCTCCCCGGAGTGCGCCACAACTACAGCTATTTCCCCATCTTCGTTCATGAGAAGGAATATGGAGAGACGCGCGACCAACTCTATTTCCGCATGAGACAGCAAGGCATCTATGGCCGCCGATATTTCTACCCCCTCATCAGCGAGTTCAGCACCTACCGTGGTCTCGACAGTGCCCGTCCCGACAACCTTCCTGTTGCCCACCGCATGGCTAACAGCGTCATCTGCCTTCCAATGCACCATAACCTCAGCGACTCCGATATCGACCGCATTATCACCGCCATCCGCAACAATTAACTCGTCCTCCCGCACTCTCAAGCTCTTAAACTTTTCGACATATTTACTTCCAAGGACAAATTGCAAAAAACAAGAAGTAATTCATATTGAATGAGGTCTCCTAATTACATATTATCCCCCTTTTTCTTGTTCTTTTTCTTATGTAGTTTGGCTTGTTCACCAGACAATCACGATGATTTTGTAATAACCAATAATCCGGATCGAGAATTACCAGCTTATTCGAATACACCCGAACGCGATTCTTTGATAGAAGTAGGAAAGATGAATGCTATTAAGAAAGCACGACAAATGACAGACATTAGATATTCTCCACTCAATCCTATCAAATACAATATGGGAGAATATTCACCTGGTAGATCAGTTAAAGGAATTATTTATTCATCTGTCAAAGAAATAGGCACATATGTGGGCAACAATGTTTCATTCCATACTTTCATGACTGCTATTCACAACCCACGAAGTAAGATATACACAGATCAAATAGACCAACCTCCATATCATGGCTTAAACTGTAAGGCATATTATGGCACCGTTTGCAGCGATTTTGTTTCCTATGCATTAGGATTATGGCCAACGTTTTACTCCCATGATTTTCCCACCTCCGAGTTGATGCAAAAGGTTGATCATTCATCCATTGATAATCTTCAAGTGGCCGATGTATTATGGAAAAAAGGTCATGTGGGAATCATAACAGGCATAGAATATGACATCAACGGGGCAGTTTCAGCAATTGAAGTCAGTGAAGCCATTCAATACGGATGCCGTCGACATGAAGTATCGAAATTACAGTTCCCGTCTTTTATGCGAACATCTTTTACAAATATTTTTAGATATACAGAACTTTTCAAGAACACTTCATATACACCCTGCCCAGAATTCGTAGCTGTAATGGATGAAGAAACAATACCATTTGCGTACAACGATGATTTATGCGTGGATAAAGGGGATAAATCCTGTTATCAAACAGGAGAGGAGGTGATTGTTAACATTATGCACGAATATGATTATTTAGAAGTTTACAAAGACAATGAATTGTATTGTAGTATTACTGATAATATAAATGACATTTCTTTAGAGAATCTACCCTACGGTGATTACAAAGCATGTATTTCATTGAATGGCACATTAAGCGACTTCACATACTGGAAAGTGGTTGACATTCAAATTAGGACCGACAGGAAAAATAATCGCGTTTATTTCTCAAGTAAAAATGCCAAGCCAGAAACTGTCTGTTTTAGCACCATCGCAGGTAGTCGACAAAATCCCGCAACAAAACTGTACAATCACCTTTTTACACCAGAAGAATTAGCTTCCGGTAGCGCAATTATACCACAAAACATGACAATGTCTGACTACCCTTATCTTAAAATTTTATTCTCTACGGATTACGGAGTTATACAAAGTAAACTCATTAATTGGTTTGAATAAAACTACAATTTTGGTTTGATAAAAATAACAGAAATGACAGAAACAAGAAATTATTTAAAGTCATTAGGCTTACCTGAAGGAGATTTATATTCACTTCCCACCTCTGACAAGCGATTTAACGATGGTGGACAGTACCGTTTTGAAGTTCCTGGCATCCAGGGACCGGGTCCTATGAAGGCTCTTTTGGAACAGTTGGACAATTACGGTATTCAGATTCACCGTGTCACCCAAACACAAGGTATTATGCGTCTTCTTGATTCTGAGATAGAGCAAATGTTGGAATATGCCCAAAAGTGGAATGTGGAACTGCTATTGGCAACTGGTCCTCGTGCTACTATCGATACTAGTGCAAGTGTCAATACCCCCGAGGGTGTTCGTATGGGTTACCGTCTAAGAGGTCAGGAGCAGATTGTCCGTGCTGTCGAGGACATTCGTCGTGCAGTTAAATTGGGCGTTCGTTCTTTTATGGTTTACGATGAAGGTCAACTATGGTTGATGAACCAAATGCGTCGTGACGGCTTTTTACCAAACGATGTGAAATTCAAAGTGTCAGCCCATACGGGACATGGCAACCCTTGCTCGGCAAAAATGTTGGAACAGATTGGAGCCAACTCTTTCAATCCTGTGCGTGACATCCAGTTACAGATGCTATCTGCCATACGTGCAGCTATTGACATCCCTATCGACATTCATACAGAGAATCCCAAATCTACGGGGGGGTTCATACGTCATTACGAAGTACCCGAATTCATCAGGGTGGCAGCACCTATCTACCTAAAAACTGGTGGCAGTGTAGCTGCAACACACAGTTGGGACACCACCGAAGCAGATGCCAAAAAACGTGCAAAACAAGTGGCATTAGTTAAGAGAGTGATTGACACATATTATCCTGAAGCCATCGTATCACCCAAATGACAGGAAAGCCGGTTGCCATTGTGTTGGGAGGAACTATACCTCATGTTCATCTCATTGAACTATTGAAAGAAAGGGGATTTTACACTCTTCTGTTAGATTACACCCCGAATCCACCTGCAAAAGAATTTGCTGATGAGCATTTGTCGGTAAGTACTCTTGACAAAGATGCCGTTTTAGATGTAGCACGTGCGAGAAGCGCCCAATTAATTATCAGCACCAATGTTGACCAAGCAAATGTTACATGCTGCTATGTTTCAGAAAAGATGGGTTTGTACTCGCCTTATTCATACGAAACAGCCTTGGATGTTACAGACAAACAGCGCATGAAAAGGATTATGTGGGAGAATAACATTCCGACATCTAGGTATATCCAAGTTATATCATTGAAAGAAATTGAAACGCACGATTTGCACTTTCCACTCATGGTTAAACCAGCAGATAGTAATTCTGCCAATGGAGTGAAGCGTGTGAGCACACAGGAAGAATTAGAAAAGAACCTTCCTGATGCTTTGAAATACAGCCGAAACGGCAAAGCAATAGTAGAAGAATTTGTCGAGGGGAAGGAAATCAGTGCTTATGGTGTTGTTGTTAATGGGACGGCCAAACTATTGATGCATCAAGAACGCTTGAGTGTATATGACGGAGAAGACAACGTGATTAAATGCTATGCATCATTGGCTCCTTCACGCATTTCTGATTTAGCAGAACATAAAGCAGAACAGATTCTCACAATGATTGCAAAGGCTTTTCATTTAGACAACACCCCCTTATTCTTTCAGGGAATAGTAAATGGGGATGATATCAGTGTGATAGAATTCGCTCCGCGTGTAGGAGGTGGTATCAGCTTCCAAACTATCAAAGATGCCACAGGTTTTGACATCATTTCCGCGGCTCTCGATTCCTATCTCAATATTACTATCAATATAGACAACTGGCATCCGTTTGACGGGAAATATGCTGTAAACCAGATATACGGAACGAATGGTGTATATGACAAGACTGTTGGCGGTGAAAAATTACTTCACGAGGGGGTTGTCAAAGTGTTGTCATTCTATAAACATAAAGGTGATGAGATAGACTCCTCTCGTGCCAGCAGTAGCCGTATCGGTGTTATGGTTGTAAGTGACCTAACCGAATCGGGGCTTCGAAAAAGAATATCAGATGCATTTTCCAGATTAGATTCATATGATGTTAACGGGAGAAGCATTATTAGAAGAGATTTAAATCTTGATTTACTTTGGAATTCAACCTTCACAAACAAATAATACTGAATGAAACACCATCAATATAATCCTTCATACCATTTTGTAAAAGAGCCCGTGGACTTTAACAAGTACACAGACCGTTCTTTGCTCCAATATTGCCTTGGAGCCACCATGTATATGCCTGGCACCAAGGACTTTGCCCAGGCTGTTATTGACAGAAAATATCCTGGCCTCACCTCTATGGTGATGTGCTTTGAAGATGCCTGCCCCGAAGAGGATGTACCAGCAGCTGAACAGAACAGCATTCATGTGTTGGAAGCACTGAAAGAAGCCGAGGATGCAGGAAAGTTACAATATGAGGATATCCCTTTGCTCTTTTTCCGTGTGCGTAGTCCCGAACAGTTTGAGCACTTTTCAACGATGCTTCGACCCGAGCATATTCGTTATATCACAGGATTCAATTTTCCTAAATTCAATGGTGTAAATGGCGGATCGTACATGAGTCTATTAGCAGAGTTAAACAATAGATTTGGCGAAATCATCTATGGCATGCCAATCATCGAAGATGCCCGTGTAGCTTATAAAGAAACCCGTCTCCTTGAATTGATGGCTATCAAAAACATTTGTGACTGCCACAAAAACCTCATTCTGAACATCCGAGTTGGTGGTACCGACTTTTCAAGTTGCTTCGGTGTCCGTCGAGGAATAAATTCAACTATATACGACATCATGACTGTTAGCAATTGCCTGATGGATATTTTGAATGTTTTCACCCGAAACAACGACTATACGGTCTCTGGACCTGTTTGGGAATATTTTCGAGTAAACAAGCGTATGAAATTTGAAGACCTCCCCAAAATAAACATACAGGACACCTTATTAAAAAGGACTCCCGTCGTGAACGATGCTGTTGATGGGTTGATGCGCGAACTCATTCTTGACCAAGCCAACGGATTCATGGGTAAAACATGTATTCATCCCACCCATCTTACTTTTATCAATGGGATGTTGGCTGTTACAAAAGACGAATATAATGATGCGTACCAAATTCTTCACTCTTCTGGCGGTGTTGTCAAAGGTTCAAAAGGCATGAACGAGATTAAGCCACATACTAATTGGGCCACAAAAATCATCATGCGTTCAGAGGCTTATGGTGTAGTTGAGAACGAGAACGAATACATCAAATTGTTCGGTGTATAATGCCTAAGATTCTTCATACAGCCCGATATACAGGTACACCTTGGGATATTCTCAAGAGTGTTGTTCCTGAAATCTTTTCTGTAGAGACATTGGAATACCCAAGTAGGGAATGTCTCCTTCACCAAGTCGTTGATGCGGATTACTTATTGGTTAGTGGCCGTCTTGCCATTGACGAAGAGGTCCTTTCCGCTTGTAAGCGACTAAAAATGATACAGCGAACCGGTGTGGGTACAGAGATGCTTGATATCGAAGCCATCAAGAAACATGGCATCCCTGTTTATGTTAATCGAGGGGTGAATGCCCGCAGCGTGGCTGAACATACATTGACATTAATACTTTGTTGTTTAAAGAATATACCACAGATAGACAAGAATGTTAAGAATGGCATTTGGAAAAAACAACAAACAGGTGTTACATGTCATGAGCTCTTTGGGAAAACAGTTGGTTTGGTCGGCATGGGTGCCATCGGCAAACAAGTCGCTTCTTTACTGAAAGCATTTGGGGCAAAAGTGTTATACACGGATGTATATCGAATTGACGAAAAACAGGAAAAAGAATTGTCAGTTACTTACATTCCAATGTTTGAAGAACTCTTATCCCAGGTTGATATATTGAGCTTTCATTGTCCACTTACTTCTGAGAACAAGGAAATGTTGAATGAGCATACTCTTTCATTGATGAAACATGGTGCCATTGTTGTCAATACTGCTCGTGGGAAATTGATAGAGGAAGAGGCCTTGTATAAGTCCCTACAGAGAGGCGTTTTACAATCTGTTGCTTTGGATGTACATTATGAAGAACCGATTAAGGGGATTTCCAAATTTGCCAATATGGACAATGTTATTTTAACCCCTCATATAGCTGGTCTTTCATATGAGACATTCCACGCTATGATGAAAGGAGCAATCGATAATATTATCTCTTTTGAAAAAGGAGATAAAGAAACAATAAAGAATAAAAAATTGATTATATAATGAATTTTCGAAGACTTAGACAAGTTGTTAAATATGGTTGGAAAGACGCTGGAGAAATAAGCAATTTCGAAAATGTCGATAAGAACAAGTTAAGCATTTTCCTTGACATATTCCTTTGCTTTTGTAAGTACAATGTCTGGAGCAATCAATATAAAAAAGAAAAACTATATTCTCTTCAGAGAGAACAACGTAAAGAAATATGCCTAAAATATCAAGAAAAGAATACCAAGCGAGACCAATGGGTGAGGGAGTTCTTCGACAATTATCGGTTTTTGAACAAATGGAGCAGTTTTAAATACGAGAAAAGTGCCGATAGGCAAGCAAAACGTCATATCGCTTATCAATCTCAGTATGGGCTGGGAGACAATTGTTTTATTGGATATGATGTCATCCTGCATAAGCACCATTTTTCTGATGGAATAATATCCATGGGAACGAATTGCCAAATTTCTGAACATGTGAACATTGACTATACCGGTGGCATAAAAGTAGGAAATGGGGTCGGCATCCTGGAAGGAGTAAAAATATTGACACACGGTCATGATTATTTGGGTATAAAACAAGAAAAGGACATTTTACCCAATTCAAAAAGGGCTTTCCTCTCCCCATTGGAAATAGCCGACAATGTCACGATAGGCGCTCACGCCATTATTATGCCAGGTGTTCATTACATTGGAAAAGGCTCCATTATTTCTGCAGGATCTGTCGTTTCCAAGCGTATTCCAGATAATTCAATTGTTGCAGGTAATCCAGCCAAAGTTATAGGAAGTTTGGAGGGTGTAAATCTTTATTCTAGAAGTAAAAACTATTAATAACTTAACAACTATGTTGGAAATGGAATCATTTATCAAAGGCCTATCAGATAATGTTTTTACTGACACGCCGAAAGAATTGTTAAGCAGTGAAACTGTGTATATGGAATTGGAGGAATGGTCTTCAATGACTGCATTTACCATGATTTCGTATTTTAGCAATGAATACGGGAAAAAACTGTTACTCCCAGAACTATTACAAGCCCATACTATAGAAGACCTATTTAAGATTGTTAATAAATAAAATGTTCAACCTTTTTCAATACGCCAAGAATACAGCCGTAATCTCAGACCGGGGAGAAATATTCTCTTATGCTCAACTTTCTGATGAGGTAGAGCAATTTGGATTGCATTTAAGAAAACGCGGACTTGTTTGTTGCCTTTGCAAAAACGAAATTGGCGCATTGATTGGATATATCTCGTGCATTTGCAAAGGGATACCCCTTGTGTTGCTTGATGGAGGACGTGATAGATACTATGTTGGTTCATACATTGAGAAATATTATCCTGAATACATTTGGACTCCTTCTGATAGATATTCTGAATTTAATGGTTCCATCATCTATGAAAAACATGGTTATTTATTAGTACATATAGATAGCAAGTTAGAAAGAGAACACTCCCACCTTCATGACAAACTCGCTCTTTGCCTTACGACTTCCGGCAGCACGGGGTCACCTAAATTAGTCAGGTTGACCATAGACAATCTTAAGTCAAATGCCCATTCCATTGCAACCTATTTGAATATCACAGAAGACGAGCGCCCGATAACGACATTACCGATGTATTATTCTTTCGGTTTGTCCGTTATCAATAGTCATTTGATCAAAGGAGCCACAATCCTTTTAACTGACAATACAGTATTTTCAAAATCATTTTGGGACTTTTTCGGACAGACTTCCCCAACATCAATAGCAGGAGTTCCTTTCACCTATGAGATGTTGGTGACAATGGGCTTTTTCCAAATGGATATTACATCAGTAAAAACGATGATACAAGCAGGTGGCAAATTGAATGCAGATGTTGTGAAACGTTATGTAAAATTTGCACAGGAAACGAATAAGATTTTTGTTGTGATGTACGGGCAGACAGAAGCAAGTCCACGAATGAGTTATCTTCCTTTTGAATATGCAGGAGAAAAGCCTTCAAGTATAGGTATTCCAATACCTGGTGGGGAATTCATGCTGTACGACATGAACGGGCAAACCATCCAACAACCTAACGTTGAAGGGGAATTGATCTATAAAGGGGCCAACGTATGTATGGGATATGCTGACTCTCGTGAAGATTTAGATAAAGGAGACGAGAACAAAGGAATCCTAAAGACTGGAGATGTTGCATATAAAGATGCTGATGGTTTTTATTATATTACAGGTAGGATCAAACGTTTTGTGAAAATTTGGGGTAACCGCTATAATTTGGATGCCATTGAACAATTGGTTAAGCCAATAACACCAAACTGCGCGTGTGTGGGGAACGATAATAAAATCCATGTGGTAGTTGACAATTCCACATTTGTTGAAGAAATTAAACTATTAATGGCAAAAAAACTTCAACTCGACAAGAGTTGTTATTCCATACACGTGATGGAATGTATACCAAAGACACCATCAGGTAAAATACAATATGCAGAATTAAAGAGAGTCGTTGACATATAATACTAAATTTTATAAAAGATTTAGGTACAATGAGAAATTTAGATCAATTTATCAAAGACCACGTCACCTTCCGTTCTGTAAGTATGTTTGCTGCTGATATTGAAGCAAACAAAGAGACACTGACCCAAGAAATTAGAGATAAGAAAATCTGTGTCATAGGCGGTGCAGGGTCTATTGGCTCTTCGTTCATCAAGGCTGTTCTGCGTTTTGAGCCTAAGAGTGTCGTCGTGGTTGACCTCAACGAGAATGGTTTGGCAGAGTTGGTACGTGATATGCGAAGCACAGACGGCCTTTTTGTGCCTGATGAATTCCGTTGTTATACACTCAACTTTGCAGACCCCATTTTTGAGCGAATTTTCCGTGAGGAAAAGGGCTTTGACATCGTGGCAAATTTCTCTGCCCACAAGCATGTGCGCTCCGAAAAAGACAAATATTCCGTGCAGGCCCTGATTGAAAATAATGACATCAAGGCTAAGAAGTTAATGGATTTGTTGACGGTTTATCCACCTAAGCATTTCTTCTGCGTGAGCACCGACAAGGCTGCCAACCCCGTTAATATCATGGGAGCCTCAAAGCGTGTCATGGAAGATTTGGTGATGGCCTACAATAAATTCTTTAAAGTTACCACCGCCCGTTTCGCCAACGTTGCATTCTCTAACGGTTCCCTACCCGATGGTTGGATACATCGTATTCAAAAGCAGCAACCATTGGCTGCGCCCTCTGATGTCAAACGCTATTTCGTATCACCAGAGGAGTCAGGACAGATTTGTATGTTGGCATGTATCTTAGGCAAGGGCGGAGAAGTGTTTTTTCCAAAACTTGGCGAAGACCAAATGCTAACCTTCTCCTCTATCTGCGACGACTTTATCAAGGCCAATGGTTTTGAAAAAGACCTTTGTGGTTCTGACGAAGAGGCCAAGCACAAAGCTGCTCGATTAAAATCCTCCCCTACAGGAGGAGAGACAGAGGCGGCTTATCCGGTCGTATATTTTGGCTCCGACACCACAGGTGAAAAGGCCTACGAAGAGTTCTATGTCCCAGGAGAGAAGATTGACATGCAACGTTTCCAGGCTCTTGGTGTCGTTGAGCAAACGACACGCCATAATATGGACGAAGTGAATGCATTCTTTGATAAATTGGAAACTATTTTTGCTAATAACCACTTCACCAAAGCACAAGTAGTGGAAGCCATCAAAGAGTTCATCCCAAACTTTGAACACGAAGAAAAAGGTAAGAATCTCGACCAAAAAATGTAAATATGGAATACAAGAAGATAACAGATTTCATCCATTCATTATATGGAGGTGATGATTTCATCCCTTTGGCTGTTCCCGTGTTTATCGGTAACGAAAAGAAATATCTTAACGAGTGTATTGACACCACCTTTGTATCTAGTGTCGGCAAATTCGTTGACCGTTTTGAAGAAGATACCGCGAAATATACAGGCTGCAAACGTGCTGTTGTTTGTGTAAGCGGAACCAATGCGCTCCACATGTCATTGATGTTGGCCGGAGTTGAACGTGACGATGAAGTTCTTACTCAGGCCTTGACATTCATTGCAACATGTAATGCTCTCAGTTATATTGGAGCCCACCCTGTCTTTATTGATGTTGACAGAGATACCATGGGACTTTCACCAGTAGCAGTAAGAGAATGGCTTGCCAAGAATTCCGAACAGAGAAATGGCGAGTGTTACAACAAGAACACAGGGCGACGGGTGAAAGCCTGTGTACCCATGCACACATTTGGTCATCCTGTCCATCTAGACGAACTGGTGGAAGTTCTCAATGAGTATAACATTGAATTGGTGGAAGATGCTGCTGAAAGTATTGGTTCTCTATACAAAGGCAAGCATACGGGAACATTTGGCAAAGTTGGTGCCTTGAGTTTCAATGGCAATAAGACTATCACCACAGGTGGTGGGGGCATGATGCTCTTTAATGATGAGGAATTAGGAGCTTTTGCGAAACATCTGACCACACAAGCAAAGATACCTCATCGTTGGGAATTCCGCCACGACCATATTGGATATAACTACCGCATGCCCAATATCAATGCAGCTTTAGGTTGCGCCCAGTTGGAACAGATAGAAAGATATGTTGCAAGCAAGCGAGAAACTGCCAAGGCTTATGAGGAGTTTTTCAAAGAAATTCCAGATGTCACTTTTTTTGTTGAACCTAAGAACACCCGTAGTAATTATTGGCTAAATGCCGTTATTATGAAAGACAAGCAAACACAGCTTAGTTTTCTCCAATACACAAATGACAATGGTATTATGACCCGTCCTATTTGGGAACTAATGAATCGGCTTCCGATGTTCGAGAACTGCGAAAATGACGGTCTGACTAATACCATTTGGTTCGCTGATAGGGTGGTAAATATACCCAGTAGTGTTCGCATTAAATGAAACCATTAATACTCATAGGTGGGGGAGGCCATTGCAAGTCCGTAATAGAGGCTGCGGAAAGTGCAGGTTACCAGATTAAGGGGATATTGGACATACCTGAGGAGTTGGGCAAGGAAGTATTATCCACCCAAGTGATTGGAACCGATGATGAAATCCCCAATTTTGTGGACAAAGCCGAATTTGTCATCACGATTGGTTTTATAAAGGACCCATCAATTCGTATTAAATTGTTCAATCTCGTGAAAGAGTCTGGTGGTAAATTGGCAACAATAGTTGCTTCAACAGCACATGTTTCCAAATATGCCACCATTGGTGAAGGAACGGTGGTTATGCATCATGCTTTTGTTAATGCGGGAGCCAAAGTGGGGAATAATGTTATTCTGAACACATTTTCCAATATCGAACATGATGCCGTAATTGGCGATCAGTGCCATATCTCCACGGGTGTGATGGTAAACGGCGACTGTAAGATAGGAAACAATTGTTTCATTGGCAGCCAATCGGTATTGGCCAATGGCATAGCTATCGGTGACAACATTATTGTTGGTGCTGGTTCTACAATTAGGAAAAGTATCCACGAGAAAGGCATCTATTCCGGCAATCCTGCCATATTGAAAATAAAGATAAAATGACTATGTTCCCAGAACGCATACAGAAAAGGATTATAGATTTCAATAAGTCCATCATCCAAACGATGAAGTTAATGGACGAGGGTTTTATTAAATCTTTGTTGGTGTTTAAGAACGACCAGTTTCTTGGCATGATTACCAATGGAGACTTGCAAAGAGCTATTATAGCCAATAAACCTTTCGATACGGAAATTGGAACTCTTATCAACAATTCTGAAAAGAAATATGCGCTTGTTTCAGATGACATAGGACTTATAAAAAAATGGATGCTTGACGTAAGAGCAGAAATGATGCCTATCGTGGATGCTGACGGCAATCTGGTCAAGGTTATTTTTTGGGATGAATTATTTAAAGAACCTCGAAACAACAATAGGGAAAAAATTAATTTGCCAGTTGTTATCATGGCAGGAGGTAAAGGAACAAGATTAAAACCTATAACAAATGTCATCCCTAAGCCACTGATTCCCATAGGCGATAAGACTATTCTGGAAGAAATCATGGACCAGTTTGAGGGAATTGGTTGCAAGAAATTCTATATGTCTGTCAACTACAAATCAGATATGATGCGTTTCTACCTTGAGCAACTGAATCATCATTATGATATAGAGTTCTTTGAAGAATCAAAGCCTCTGGGCACAATAGGAAGTGTTTCATTGTTAAAGGGGAAAATAAGCACTCCTTTCTTTGTGAGCAACTGCGACATTCTTATTGATCAGGATTATCGTGATGTATACAACTACCATATTAAAAACAAGAACGAGCTAACCATCGTTACTGCCGTAAAAAGTTTCAAAATACCATACGGTGTTATAGAAACTGGTAAAGACGGACTGATGACAGGTCTTCAAGAAAAGCCAGAAATTACCTATATGATTAATACAGGAGTCTATATTCTTAATCCAGAATGCATTGACGAGATACCTGAAGGAGAGTTTTTCCATATCACCCACCTAATGGAGAAGATTAAGAAACAGGGAGGACGTATCGGTTGTTTCCCTGTCAGTGAACAAGCATGGAAAGATATGGGAGACTGGAGAGAGTATTTAAAAGTAGCGAATATTATTTGATATGGAAAACAAAAAGTATAGTTTGTTAGTAGTGGCTCTGTATTGCTATTCAGGGCATGTTAAGGCTGCCATAGACCATCTAAAGGCTAAAAACCCATTGGTGGATTTGACGTTGCTTACGGACAAACCAAATGAACTAAAACAAATATTGGAAAACAAATCGGTCAAAATCATAGATTATGACGTAACTACTCCAAGCAATATCAAATGGCGGTGGTTAAGATTCATGGTTATTAGATACCGGCAACGCAAGTTTTTCGCAAATTTCTCCAAAAACAAAAAATTTGACATTGTCAATATCCATTTTCCTAAACGGTATCTTTCGTATGTATGCAGATATTTGCGAGCCATGTCTAACAAAATGGTAATCACACCTTGGGGAAGTGATGTGCTGCGACAAAATAGCGAATCACTGAAGCAATTGAGGATATTATACGATGAAGCAGATTATATCGCGACATCTCCCAATACTCCTTTAGGGAAAAAGATCATCGACGAGTTCCAAGGAGCCTCAAAGAAGATGGTTGGCAGTTTTTGGGGATCTGAAGTGTTGGACTTTGCTATAGAAAAGGGGGATTCTATATCCCAAGAGGAGTCAAAAGAACATTTCGGATTAACTGGAAGATATGTGATTACCTGCGGTTACAACAGAAAAGTGCCCCAACGACACAAAGCAATCATTGCAGCCGTCGACAAGGTGAGAGATCAATTACCCGATAATCTTACATTGCTTTTCCCAATGACTTATGCCAACCCGCGTACCAATACCGACTACGTTGCGGAATGTAAAGAAGAATGCAGCAAGAGGGGGATTCCCGCCGTTTTCGTCACGGATTATTTGAATGTGGAAGATATATACAAATTGCGAAAAGCCACTGATATGTTTGTACATGTACAGACTACCGATGCCTTTTCGGGTTCTGTACAAGAGTACATTATTTGTAACAAGAAAATCGTACATGGTTCATGGATTAAGTATCATGAACTTGAGGCGTTCCATCCATTGTTCTATTACCCCGTAAATAACATGGACTGTCTGGCAGAAACTATCGTTAATGCATATCTATCCGATAAGATAGCCATTCCACAGGGTGTAATAGATGTAATTAAAGGCAACGGTTGGGACACAAAGGCCGACGAGATGAACAAGTTTTTCATGAGTATTGTTTGACATGACATAACGAAAACCCAGCAAAAATGGAAAAATTGATTACTGATAGTTTCTTGTCCAATTTAAGGAATAGGATTGCGGCAGGTTTCTCTGATGAAGTATTGTCAAAAGCCAGAGATTGCCTATTAGATTATTTGGGTGTAAGTTTGGCTGGAGCTACAACATTGAAAGAAAAGGAACAACGAGTCATCAACGATTCAGATGACAGAGGCGGTTGTCACGTCATAGGCATTTCTAAAACCGTTGACGTAAATATGGCAGCGTTACTTAACGGCATCAGTTCGCACGTCATAGAACTAGATGATGGGCACCGCATAGGGATGTTACATTTAGGCGCACCCGTCATCTCTTCGCTCTTGGCTGTGGCGGAGAAAGAGAAATTATTATCCAAAGAATTCCTTTATGGAATTGTAGCAGGCTATGAAGTGGCAATCCGTTTGGCTTGCGCCATTCAACCGGGACACAAATTAAAAGGTTATCATGCTACGGGTACCTGTGGCACTATTGGAGCAGCTATGGCTATAGCCACTGCACTTCATTTCGACTTTGAACAGATGAAATCGGCTTTCTCTGCCGCCATAACCAGTGCCGCAGGTGTTCTCGAGATGATTGAAGGTGACACAGAATTAAAACCTTTCAATGCTGGACGAGCGGCGATGGATGGAGTAATGGCCGCCTTTATCGGTAAGGCTCGATTCAAGGCTCCAGAAGATGCGTTAGGAGGAAAACGTGGCTTCTTAAAGGTAATGACAGTCGAACCAAAAATGAAATACTTGACCGAGTTTGATGACGATAAGATGATGATTGAGACCATCTACATGAAGCCATACGCTGCTTGTCGTCATTGCCATCCTTCTATTGAGGCGGCTCTGAACATCAAGAAGATGGAAGGCTTTAAACTTGATGAGGTAAAGGACATTCATGTTGACACATATAAATTGGCTGTTGCTGGACATGACCACACCGACATTAAAGGTGCGAATTCAGCAAAGATGAGCATTCCCTATAGTTTGGCAACAGCTTTATTCACGGGAAAGGCTGGCATGGATGAGTTTACAGCAAAATATATCAACGACCCGAAGATTCTATCTATCACCAAAAAAGTTTCCGTGGGTGATATCGACGAACTGACATCTTTATGTCCTCAGAAACGAGTTGCCATCGTTACAGTTAACACCAAATCAGGGAAGTTTATTAAACGTGTTGAATATCCCAAAGGAGAGCCCGAAAATCCTCTTTCAAAGCAAGAGCTTAATGATAAGTTCCGAGGCTTGGCTATGTATGGAGGGTTAACCAAAAAGGAATGTGATGAAGTAATAAGAGAAATCGGCAAAAACGATTTCAACCTTGCAACAATCATGAACATTATCTGTAAATGAAAGATCTGACAACTCCTCTCAGTGAAGAAGCCATCGCCCAATTAGAAGTGGGTGATGTGATAACAATCACTGGTTATATATATACAGGCCGTGATGCTGTGCTTCCAAAAATTGTGAAACATGTAGAGGAAGGAACACTAACCGAATTAAGAATCGAATTGAAGGGTAGTGTAATATTCCATACTGCTGTTAGTCCTGCTGGAGTTGGTCCCACTTCAAGCAACAAGTTGGAAATAGAAAGCAGTTTTGAGCCGCTATCAAAAGCCGGCGTGAAGATCCACCTTGGCAAAGGTGCCATCAATCCAGAGACAGTAAGGATGCTTGCGGAGAACAATGCTGTTTTTGCAATTATGCCCCCTGTCACCGCACTGCTGGAAAGCCAAACTACTGAACGGGAGGTCGTATGTTATCCCGAATTGGGAATGGAAGCATTCCATCGCATCAAGGTTGACCACTATCAGGCCATTATTGCAGCCGCTAAAGGAAAGAGTATTTATGACTAATAATATTATCGATAAGGTTGCGGATTGTTTGGTTCAGGCCGGCTCCACTTTCCGAGAGGACCAAAAAAGAGCATATCTTCGTGCCATCGACAAAGAACCTGGAACAAGCAGTTGTTGGGTGATGCAACAAATGCTCGACAATGCTTTGATGGCAGAGAAAAATCATGGACCATTGTGTGATGACACTGGCATTCCCCATCTATTCTTGGAGATTGGCCCCGAAAGACAATTATCTGGTGAACTGATAAGCCAAATACATAAAGGCGTAGAGAAGGGTTTGCGAAAACTACCTGGACGCCCTATGGCTATTACGGGAAATGACTGTCAGCGTATCGACCAATCAGGTGGCCTAAACCCAGACCCAGGTGCTTTGCTACCATCGCCCTTAATTGTTAAATCTGTCAATGAAGATGTT
This sequence comes from Prevotella sp., assembly GCA_017548605.1. GTDB lineage: Bacteria > Bacteroidota > Bacteroidia > Bacteroidales > Bacteroidaceae > Prevotella. The sequence goes on from JAFYZT010000020.1 coordinate 115,893, forward strand.
CTTCGTCTGACAATCTTAATGTTGGGAGGCGGACCTGCTATTCGTGGCATCACCCAACGCATATTCCATAAGCACAGCGTTGACACTGTGATTGAGGAAATCGTCAACCGTGCAATTCCTGCTATCAGCCAGTTGGGTTGTTCTCCATGTACATTGGCCATCGGTATCGGACGAAGCCAGTTCGAGGCAACAAGTTTGATGATGGAAGCCATGGCAAAAGGGAACTATGATGAGCAATCCGACTTTGAACAGGCTATCACAAAAAGAGTGAATGAGACTAATATCGGTGCATTAGGTCTCGGAGGGAAAAGCAGCGTGTTGGCTACGTTCGCCAAAATTGGCCCTCAAAGAGCTAGTGGCGTTAGAATTGTCGCGTTAAGGCCATGTTGCTGTTTTGAACCAAGAAGGGCTGTAGTCGATTTATAATAATTTTTGCCTATTTACTATATTTTTGATGACAGAAAAATATACATCTAAGCCTCGGCAGTCCAACCTCGAACTTTATCGGATAATAGTTATGTTACTTATTGTTGCCCACCATTATGTGGTCAACAGTGGGGTTATAAAATTGATGGAAGTCGATGGATTCTCTTCTCGCAGCCTTTTTTATTATGTATTTGGCATGTGGGGCAAAATAGGCATTAATTGTTTTGTCCTCATTACTGGATATTTCATGTGTCGTTCAAAAATCACTGTCAGAAAATTCCTCAAACTGTTTTTAGAGATAGAGTTTTATTATATAATTATCTATTTTATATTCGTATTAACAGGTTATTTGGATTTTTCTATTTCAGGATTAACACAAACTTTTTTATGGTTTGTTCTTAGGCCTGTTCACGACAGTTTTATCCATTGTTTCCTTATCTTCTGGCTATTTATACCATTCCTTAACATTCTAGTCAACCATCTCAATCAACGTCAACATGGATTATTGGTGCTGCTTTCCATTGTTATATACACAGTCATTGGCAGTTTGCCCAAAGTAGGTATTACGTTTAATTATGTGGAATGGTTTTGTGTTCTTTATTTTATCGCTTCGTACCTTCGAAAATATAAAATACGTTGTCTGGATGGTAGAAAAGGCTTTTGGTTGATGATTGTAAGCATTATCCTTGCTGTTGGTAGTGTTGTGGCCTTGCGTTGGCTGAGTTCTTTTAAAAATACGAATTATGACGCTTATTTCTTTGTCATCGACTGTAATAAGATATTTGCTCTTCTTGTTGCCGTTACATCGTTCTCCTGGTTCAAAGAACTAAAAATTCCACATGTTCCATTAATAAACATTATAGGTGCCACCACATTTGGCGTCTTTCTTATTCATACACGCACAAGTACAATGCGCCAATGGCTTTGGAAAGATACTATTGACGTGGCTGGACATTATACTATCACCCACTATATCCTATATTCGCTTTTTGCTGTGATTTCTGTCTTTTTAGTATGTTCATTTATAGATTATCTCCGTATCCGTTTACTGGAAAAGCCTTTTTTCCATTTTCTTGACAAACACTTCTTTACGAATAAATAAGGTCCATCCTTTATGTCCCTACCATACTTAACAGATTATAAAGTTTGCATTCCATGCATGACCTACAACCATGCACCATATATAGAGGATGCCATGAATGGATTTGTCATACAGAGAACAAATTTCCCATTCGTTGCTTTAATCATCGATGATGCCTCTACGGATGGAGCAGATAGAATAATTACCACTTTTCTTCAAGACAATTTCGACAAGAACTCTTTTAGAGAAGAAGATACAGATGATGCCCTCATCACTTTTGCTATACACAAAAACAATCCGAATTGCCATTTTTTAGTCGTATTGCTCAAATACAATTTTTATAATATCAAAAAAGGAAAGACACCTATGGTGAAAGATTGGTACGAGAGGCCACTATACCGAGCGATGTGCGAGGGCGACGACTATTGGACAGACCCCAAAAAACTACAGCAGCAAGTTGATATTTTAGACACATGTCCTGAATATTCAATGGTTTGTTGTAGAGCGAGGATGTATTCTGAAAAGCATAAAACTTTTAGGAAAAAAGACAATTATTGCAGACATGGAGATGGTGATTTAACTCCTGAAGAGATAATACGAAGAGGAGGTTATTACATTCCCACATGCAGCGTAATATATAGAACTGATGTAAGAAGGAATAATTTTCCTATATATGGTCGGAAAAGTCCAGTCGGTGATTACCCGACACAAATCTGGCTTGCCATGAAAGGAAAGGTTTATTATTTCGACACCCCCATGGCGGTGTATCGTGTGGACAACCCTTCGGCTTGGTCTGGCAAGAAAGATGCGTTAAAAAGTTATTCTGAGAAAGAATTGGATGCTTTCAGAAGACAAGTGGACATGCTGAAAGGATTCGCCAAGGATTTTCCCCAATACGCCAAACCTTGTTTTAGAAGGGCCGAGTTCTTCATCAACTCCAAATTCCGTTCATGCCATGCCAAAGATCCAGAAAATCAAAAGATTCTTACCTATTTCAAAGAGGATATTAAGCAGTTTGGTATTCTTGGCAGAATAGACAAGCGGATGCGCTTATGTGGCAACAAGACATTGCAAACCCTTTATTATGGTACGGCGTTCAAATGGCTATTTCGTAATTATCTAGATCTGTTTTGGTAAGATTATTCCTCATATTTAGAGCATGAAACATCATTCGATAATCTTTTCTTTCTTGTGCCTATTAGTACTGTTTTCTTGTTCCAATAAGGAAATGGATAACACGACAATAGACTATGTTATCGAGCAAGACACTATTATTGTTGATAAAAATGACAAAAAAGACACCATTATCATTGCCAATGACTTCATCGTGTTGAAAGAGGACAGTTCATTGGATTTCCATATCGAAAAAGTGGAGTACTGGATGAAACAGCCAAGAGGAATTCGTGGAAAACAAGGAGGCGACGCATATAACGGCCTTTTTTGTCAGTTCGAAGGTGGGCATTCTATTCTTGACATATTAGATATCAACAACAAACAGCATATTACTACTTTGGAACTTGAGTATAACAGCGATTATCATTGCAATAATGCTGATTTCAGCAATACATTCTATGATTTACAGGATGAATTTCCCCTTCTCTATTCGAGTCAACAAGATAGATATGCAAGATGTATCATTGTTGACCGCATTGTCAAACGAGACGGTAACTACGACTTGGAAACTGTACAAAAAATATATTTACCTTATGACAAAGAAGAGCCTTTACAGCATTATCCTGATGCTGTTTTAGACAACGAGAACAGGTTCATATATGTTTATGCAGGAAGGTCTGTCGAATTTTGTTTATACAAATTCCGATTGCCAAAAATAGAAGAAGGTGAAGTCGTTCAACTACGAGAAGAAGACATACTCTCAAGATGGGCGATTTTTGACAATCCTGCTCGTTACAGACAGGGATCCAAGATGATTGGAGATTTCATCATCACGTTGGAGGGAAGGAGTGACATCAAAATGAGAATTATTGATTTGGAAAACCATCGATATAAATTGATCGATCTTACATCAGACTTGGGTGCTAAATGGGAGCCCGAGGATATTTTTGTCATTGATGGTGAAATTTTCATGGCCAGTGGGGCAACGGGTATTTATAAGATTGAATTATCAGACGATTAAATATAGAAGCACAAGGTCATTCGTTGACAAAAATGAGTGATAGTTTGACAGGTAACAAACTGATTGCCAAGAACGCCACGATGCTGTACATCCGCATGTTCATCACCATGGCTATCAGTTTCTATACCTCTCGTATAGTGCTCCAAGCCTTGGGCGTTTCCGACTACGGTATCTACAACGTGGTGGGCGGTACCATTGTCATCATCGATGTGTTGGTGGCGGCACTTGGTGGCGCAACTTCTCGCTTCCTCACCTTCGCTTTAGGCAAGAATGACCCCGAGAATCTAAAAAAAACGTTCTCTACTGCCGCTTGGGTACATATCGGACTCGCTGCGGCTTTCGTGGTGGTGGCCGAGACACTTGGATTGTGGTTCATCAATAACCATCTGGTTATTCCCGAAGGAAGGATGGCGGCGGCCAACTGGGTGTATCAGGCGGCTGTGGTGAACTTTGCCATGGGAATCACCCAGACTCCGTATAACGCTTCCATCACTTCGCATGAACACATGACGGTGTTTGCTTATATCGCCATCATCAATGCGCTGTGCAAGTTGGGGATAGCGGCTTTCGTGCTTATCTATTCTGGCGATCATCTTATTCTTTACAGCATCCTATTGATGGCATTGGCCATTCTGTTCCGTATCTATTACCGTTATTACTGTGTGAAACATTTCGAGGAATGCCATATTACAAAACAGTTTGACAAACCTTTGTTTAAGGAAATGGTGGCATTCTCTAGTTGGAACATGTTAGGCAGCATTATGCTGACTTTTAAGAACCAAGGGGTAAGTATCTTGATTAACCGCTTTTTTGGCACGCTGCTGAATGCCGCTGCGGGTGTGGCACTCCAGGTCCAAGGCATGCTTTATGCTTTCACAGGTAATATCAAGGTGGCTTTTAATCCGCAAATCATCAAGTCGTATGCGATGTCCAATTTTGGTCGTGTCAATGAGTTGATTGGCTTGGGCACTAAATTTACAGCATTGGTGACAATACTGACCACAATTCCGTTTATCTTTAACATGGACTTTCTGATGGGAATCTGGTTGAAAGAAGTACCACAGGGTGCAGTGGTGATATGCCAGATACTCTTGTTCGCCAATTTCTTCAATAGTTTCAATACGTTCATTAATACTGCAATTGTTGCTTCGGGAAAGATTAAGAATCTGAACATTACATTAAGTTTCTTTTATGTGGCGGTGCTGATAGCCACTTATCTTATACTGAGATTCACTCATTCCTATACGTGGGCGTATTTAATCACGTTGGTGAGTTGCCCACTGTCAACCGTCGTCTATTTGGTGCTTTTGAAACGTATCATGAATGCATTCTCGGCAAGGGCTTTCTTAAAAAAGACATATCTGCCTCTTTTCGCTACGGCTTTCAGTAGTTTGGCTTTGGCTTGGCTTATTTCTAAAATAATCAGCAGCCCTCTGTTCTCGTTTTTACTCATCGCTACATTGTGCACTGCTTTCGTGATCGCCGTGGCCTATTACTTCGTTTTTGACCAGAATGTGAGAGATCAGGTGAAAGAATTTGTGAAATCTAAAATAAGGAGAAAGAAACAATAATACAATTGCATAAAATAATGAAAGTATTAGTAACCGGCGGTGCCGGATTTATCGGCTCCAACCTATGTGAGCATCTTTTGGCCGAAGGTCATTTTGTCAGGGTTTTGGACAATTTCGCCACAGGGCACATTGAGAATCTTCTACCATTCTTTGATTCTTATAAAGAGCGTTTTGAATTACAGGTAGGCGACATCAGGAAACTTGATGACTGCAAGAAAGCAGTAGAAGGTATGGAGTACGTCCTTCATGAGGCGGCTCTGGGCTCCGTTCCCCGTTCCATCAAAGACCCTATCACGACAAATGCCGTCAACATCAGCGGATTTCTGAACATGTTGGTGGCCGCAAGAGATGCAGGAATAAAACGATTTGTATTCGCTGCCAGCAGTTCTACCTATGGCGACAGTAAGACGCTTCCCAAGGTGGAGGATGTGATAGGAAGACCTCTTTCTCCATACGCCATCACCAAATACGTGGATGAGCTTTATGCTGATGTCTTTGCCCGCACATACGGCATTGAATTTATTGGATTAAGGTATTTCAATGTGTTCGGCCGCAGACAAGATCCTCATGGGGCATATGCTGCGGTGATTCCTCTTTTCTTCAAGCAACTGAAATCGCTCACGGCTCCAGTCATTAATGGCGATGGGGAATACAGCCGCGATTTCACCTACGTGGACAATGTTATCCAAATGAACATGCTGGCACTTGAGACTAATAATCCAGATGCAGTGAACCAGATATACAATGTGGCTTTCGGAGAACGTACCACACTGAACCAACTCGTGGGATACATGAAGGAATTTATGGGTGAATACGACAGCCGCATCCTTGACGTGGAACCCGTTCACGGGCCAAACCGTCTGGGGGATATTCCTCACTCTCTGGCTTGCATCGACAAGGCGAAGTCACTCTTGGGATATGCCCCGAAATATAGTTTGCGTGAAGGCTTGAAAGAAGCTACAAAATGGTATTGGGAAAATCTTTAATCAATTTATAATATGGAAAATATAAAAATTTGTGTTATCGGCCTCGGTTACGTGGGGTTACCATTGGCTCGTTTGTTCTCGACGAAATATCCGACCGTGGGCTTTGACATGAATCAAAGTCGTGTCGACGCTTTGATGGGTGGACATGATGCCACATTGGAGGTAGCCGATGAACTGTTACAGGAAGCCATTTCCAAACATGGATTCGTGTGTACTACCGAACTAGATAAAATACGCGATTGCAATTTCTATGTAGTGGCGGTTCCCACGCCTGTTGACGAAAACAACAATCCCGACCTCACACCTTTGTATAAGGCAAGTGAAACGGTAGGCAAGGTGATAGGGAAAAATGACATTGTGGTATTTGAATCCACTGTCTATCCCGGTGTGACAGAAGACGAGTGCATTCCAGTGGTAGAAAAGGTATCGGGAATGAAGTTCAACACCGACTTCTTTGCTGGTTACTCTCCTGAGCGCATCAACCCAGGTGACAAGCAGCATACGGTGGAACATATCAAGAAAGTGACCTCTGGCTCCACTCCGGAAATCGCCGACATCGTCAACAATGTCTATGCCAGCGTCATCACCGCAGGCACGCACAAAGCTCCTTCGATAAAAGTGGCCGAAGCCGCCAAGGTAATCGAGAATTCACAACGTGACATCAACATCGCTTTCGTCAATGAGCTGTCGAAAATATTCAACAAGATGGGTATTGACACACAGGATGTGCTGGAGGCGGCTTCCACAAAATGGAACTTCCTGCCTTTCAAGCCCGGTCTAGTGGGCGGCCATTGCATAGGTGTTGACCCGTATTATCTGGCACAGTGTGCCCAGCGACATGGGTATAACCCGGAGATTATTCTCGCAGGACGACGGATGAACGATGGCATGGGCGAATATGTAGCCAACGAGACCATCAAGCTGATGCTCAAAAAGGGCATTCAGGTGCTTAACTCCAATATTTTGATGCTGGGATTCACTTTCAAGGAAAATTGTCCCGATGTGCGCAATACCAAGGTCGTGAACATCTACCAAGCCCTCAAGGAGTATCATGTGAATGCGCAGGTGTTTGATCCCTGGGCCATGCCGGCTATCGTGAAAAAAGAATACGGCATCAACCTGTTCGAAGGTGACATGTCGCAACTGAAAGGAAAATTCGATGCCGTTATCCTTTGTGTAGCGCACAACGAATTCAAGGATGTTGACGTTCGTGAATTTTTGAAGGACAGCAAATGTGGCGTGGTATTCGATGTGAAGGGCATTCTGGAAAAAACACAAATCGATGGCAGACTGTAAGTCGCAATTGACATGGTTGATTTAAAAATTGACATTCCAAAACAGTTTTTCGAGGAAGAAGAACGATGGGGTCACAAGATTGACCGCCAGATGAAAGAGGTGTGGGCCATTGAATTGGACTTGTATGCAGAATTAAAAAGGGTATGCGACAAACATGGACTGCGACTTGCGGCCAACGCGGGAACGATTCTGGGAGCTGTCCGCCACAAAGGATTCATCCCTTGGGATGACGATCTGGACTTCATGATGCCTCGTGAGGACTATGAGGTGCTCTGCAAAGTGGCGGCCGATGAATTCAAGCATCCATATTTCTTTGAAAACTTCCATGTTGACCCACATTTCGTATACGGTGACGCCAAGTTGCTCAACCTTGACACGACAGGTTACGAAAACCCATATCTCACCAAGCATGGCATCTTTATCGACATCTTCCCATTGGATGCGTATATTGACGATGAACAGTTGTTTGAACAGCAATGGAGCGAAGCCGTGAAACTGTTCTCGCAATACCAGAGGGTGATGACATGCAACAGGATGGATTATTGCATGGAGAAGGGTGCTTCTTTGCCCAGGAAGATGGTGCGGTTACTCTATTATCTGAAATTCAAGTTAACGGGAACAAAGGTGGGAGGCGCATACCAAAAGAAGCTCTTTGCCAAATTTGAGGAGGTTTGCCAACGATATAACGACAGGAATGACATCCCCTATATCGGTGAACTGAGTTTCCTTCAGAAGAACGACAGGTCGCTGAAAACGGATTATGACCATTTGGTGATGATGGACTTTGAGTTTACGAAAATGCCCATTCCTCCACACTATGATGAATATCTGAAGATGAAATACGGCAATTATATGGAACCCGTAAAAACAGGTTTTGCCATGCATACCTTCAAAGTGCTTGATACAGGAAGGCCATTTGCAGAAGTGCTGAAAGAAAAAGGAATACAATATGATTGAGAAAAAGCTGTCCATCGTCATCCCGATGTACGACTCGGAGAATTATATGGAGCGAATCGTTGCCTCCATTTACGGGTCGAATCTGCCCATTGAGTTGTTTGATGTAGTCGTAGTAAACGATGGCTCCAAAGACAAAGGGCCGGAAATCGTTGAAAGACTAATGAAAGACCATGACAACCTTCGAATGGTCAATAGGGAAAATGGCGGATTGAGTATGGCTCGGAATACGGGTATCGACCATGCAGAGACAAAATATATCTGGTTTGTCGATTCTGATGACTTGGTATCATCAGACCTTACGCCCGTTGTCAATGCCCTTAAAGATGACAAAGACATAGATGTTTTCGATTTTGTTTTTGAATGGTGCTATAACCCCAAAAAGATAGAGGGCACTGGTGTGACTCATACAACAGTTCCTCACGACATCATTATTACCGGCCGTGATGCCATCCTAAAAGGATATTCACCTGGGTCGGTTTGCGCTTTACTGTTGCGTCGCGAATTCTTGTTGAAGAACAATTTGCGTTTCAAAAAGGGCCTTACTCAACAGGACGTGGAGTTCACCTACCGGATGATGGCTGTAGCGGAAAAAGTACTATTCAAAAACGACATCATTTATAATTATGTCATACGCAAGGGGTCCATCAGCCACACGAAAACGGGACCCAAGTGGATTAAATACCAATCCGACAAAGTGGAAATAGTGGATTCGTTCTATAAGTTGGCAGAATCTTTCAAATCATCAGACAAAGAATTAGCGACAAAAATCCACGACCATGCCGATGGTGCCTTATTCGGCTGTGTATACAACCTATACAAAAAAAGGAAAGTATGGAAGAAAAATGGCGTGAACGAAGCTGTGTTGACCAAATTGAAGGAATATGGCTTTTATCCATTACACCTTCCTATGAAAAATTTCAAGAGATGGGCAATGAGTTTTATACTCAACAGAGAATTCTTGTTAGGATAACCTTTTTCATATTCAGTGTTTTACGTCATTCATATAGTTTTATTAAGTAATAAAGAATGATATTATATATTCTTATCTTCATAGTTGTAGGTGTAATCTTCGGAGTGGGCTATGGAGTGGTAGACAAATCCGTCAAACTACTGATTGGAATGATGGTTTCATTGTGTCTCTTTGTGGGTATCGCCGACATGTTGGGAGGCTATGACAGGTATATTTATGGTGAGGTATTCGACTACATTGCCGATGTAACAGAGATAGGAGCAGATTATGCGGTAGCAGGTTGTTTTGACTTTTTCCCTGGTGAACAAGGATGGACTTTCCTGAATATTGGATTATCTTTTATTACGAGTAACAGATATATTTTTATCCTGATTATTACCATTACCATCTATACCCTGTTGTTCTTATCCATCAAGAAATATACAGAAAACTATCCCTTGGCAGTTGTTCTTTTTCTTGGATTGTGGTTCTTCTTCACTTTCACATATTTGCGACAAGTACTGGGTGCGACCATAGCCTGGCTTAGTATAAAATATGTTTTAGACAGAAAATTATGGCGATTTTTGTTGATAGTTTTCATTGCTTACAACATCCATAAATCAGCTATCGTATTCCTTCCACTATATTTCATACCCATAAGAAAATATAGTGCCAACTTTGTTGTCATCTTCATGTTCTTCATGTTTGTTTTCGGTATTACACCGTTGCCAGACATGCTCTTTGATGCATACGGTGGTGTGGATAATGTGCAGTCAAAGCTATCCACATATAGAATGGAAGGTAGTTTCAGACTTGACTATGTAGTGGAGGCGGTATTCTTCTTATTTATTATCATTCGAAATTATGACAGAGTCCCCGAAGACAATAAAGAGAAGTTAGTTCTTTTGAATATGTCGTTGGTATTCTGTGCCATCCTGCTTTTCTTCACGCGTTCGCAAAACGGTGGACGTATGTCGTGGTACTATATGATTGGCATGATTTCTACCCTCTGCTATTTAGGTTCACGCGGCAAGAAACAGATTTCAGAATTGGGTACTGTATTGGTTATTCTCTGTTTCCTGTTGTTCTTCAGAATCCTTACACTATGGGGAGGATTGCTTTCTCCATACAAGACATTCTTAACAGATGGACATAGAGATGGTGATAGAATCTATGAACAATTTGAATACGACGAGAATTATGACGATGACAAGTTCTATAGGTAAATTATTATGGGAGATTGAAGGAGTAAATAGGAGATAGAAGAAGAAAAAAGAAGAAAAAGGAGATAAAAGAATTATGATTATACGTAGTAAAGCACCCTTGCGACTGGGATTGGCCGGTGGTGGCTCTGACGTGAGCCCTTACAGCGACATATATGGTGGTTTAATTCTTAACGCCACCATAAACTTGTATACCTACTGTACCATTGAGGAGACTACGGACGGGTTGATTACCATAGACTCTTATGATGCCAACTGTCATCAATCGCTTCCTGCCATGGAGCGGTTAGAAATAGATGGTAAAGCCATCCTCATCAAAGGGGTGTATAACCGTGTGGTGAAGGATTTCCATACGGGTCCTCTCAGCTTCCATATCACAACACACAACGATGCACCAATAGGTTCAGGTCTGGGAACATCATCGTCGATGGTGGTGTGTATCCTCAAGGCTTTCGTGGAATGGCTGTCACTACCCCTGGGCGACTATGAGATATCACGTCTGGCTTACGAGATAGAGCGTAAGGACCTGGCACTCAGCGGGGGTAAGCAAGACCAGTATGCGGCAGCATTCGGAGGTTTTAATTTCATGGAGTTTCTGAAGGACGACCTCGTCATCGTGAATCCGCTGAAGATTAAACGGTGGATACTTGATGAGCTGGAGGCCTCCATCCTTCTCTATTTCACCGGGGCTTCGCGGTCGAGTGCAAAAATCATCGATGAGCAACGGTCGAATACATCCAAAGGGAACAATGATGCCGTGGAGGCTATGCACCTTATCAAACAGAGTGCCATCGACATGAAACTGGCGGTGCTCAAGGGTGACATCGATTCTTTCGCGGAAATACTCCATCAAGGATGGGAAAATAAAAAACGTATGGCAAAGGGTATAACAAACCCCGTGATACAAGAGGCCATGGAGGTGGCATTGGCAGCCGGGGCGAAGGCCGGCAAGGTTTCGGGTGCCGGCGGCGGTGGTTTCATCATGTTTGTGGTGGAACCGACAAAGAAGGTGGCTGTCAAAGAGGCGTTGGCCAAACTGGGTGGTTTCATCATGCCATTCCAATTCACAGAGGGTGGTGCTCACGGATGGAAGATATACCCCACTGATTCCGTAACGCATCTGAAAGGAAATTCATAGACAAGAAACCATGGACGAAAAAATAAAAACACATATTGAAACATTGCTGAATCGATATCCTATGTTGGGAGTATGCGAACAGCAAATAAGTCAGGCATACGACATCTTAGAAACAGCATTTGCCCAAAAACGTAAGTTGCTGGTGTCGGGTAACGGGGGTTCGGCCTCTGACTCGGAGCATATTGTCGGCGAACTGATGAAGGAATTCAAACTCAAGCGGAAAGTGTATGCCGACCAGGCGGAGACGATGAAAAAGATTCATCCCGAACTGGGGGCGATACTCGCCGAGAACCTCCAAGGAGCGCTGCCAGCCATCTCACTGACTGGTCACTCGTCACTGACCACTGCCTTCATGAACGACAGTGAACCGGAACTGATTTTCGCCCAGCAGGTGAATGGCTATGGCAAAGAGGGAGATGTATATTTGGGCATCTCGACGTCGGGCAACAGTCGCAATGTGCTCTTTGCGGCTGTGACGGCCAAGGCAAAAGGGCTGAAGGTAATTGGACTGACTGGCCAACGCGAGAGCAAGCTTTCCGCTCTGGCCGACGTTTGTATTCAAGTGCCGGAAACAGAGACATATAAAATACAGGAACTGCACCTGCCCGTCTATCACTGTCTGTGCCTGATGCTTGAAGACCATTTCTTTGGAAACGAAGGGAAAAGGAGTGAGGGGTGAGAGGTAAGAGATAAGAGAAAACCCTGCGAATAACTTGTCAACTATAACAATGAAAACAGTAATCATGGCCGGCGGCAAGGGGACACGCATCGCTTCCATCAAAAACGATGTGCCCAAGCCAATGATTGAAATCTGTGGGAAACCCATCCTGGAATACCAGATAGACAACCTGCGCCAATGTGGTCTGACGGATATCACGCTGGTTATAGGTCATCTGGGACATGTCATCAAAGATTATTTCGGTGATGGGCAGCGTTTCGGGGTGAACATCTCCTATTTCGAGGAAGACCATCCCCTTGGCACAGCTGGTGCAATCTTCCAAATGCCAAAGCTGACAGACGACTTCCTGCTGCTCTGCGGCGACGTGATGCTGGACGTGGACTTTGAGAAGTTCATACGTTTCCACCATGAACACCAAGCGTGGGCTTCACTGGTGGCACATCCCAACGGCCACCCCTTCGACAGTTCGCTGTTGGTGACGGAGATTCTTCCACCACAAGAAAAAGGCGGTTTACCAATAGAAACACACCGCGTGCTGCGGTGGATGAACAAAGAGGACGAGCGGACATATTACCGCAACTGTGTGAATGCGGGCATTGAGATTATCTCGCCGAAACTATTGGATGAGGTGCGACAACATCATGTGCCGCGCCATCCAGAGACACCCGACAAGATTGACCTCGACCGTGATGTGCTGAAACCTTATATCTCCTCAGGAAAGATTTTCGCCTACCCCACCCCGGAATATATCAAGGACATGGGTACACCTGAACGGTTCCATGAAACCGAAAAAGACATCATTAATGGCAAACCGGCGGCACGAAACCTGCGGAACAGGCAGAAGGCAATCTTCCTCGACCGAGACGGAACTATCAACGTAAGCAAAGGGTTCTTGCTGAACGCCGAAGACTTTGAGTTGATAGAGGGTGTGGCGGAAGCCATACACCAGATTAACCTGTCGGAATATTTGGCCATTGTGGTGACAAACCAGCCGCAGATAGCACGGGGGGAATGTACGTTCGAAGAACTGCAACGAATCCACGAAAAGATGGAGACAGAACTTGGTCTTCATGGTGCTTTTGTGGATGCCATCTATTATTGTCCTCATCATACAGACAAGGGGTTTGAAGGTGAACGACCCGAATATAAGTGTGACTGCTTATGCCGGAAGCCGAAACCGGGGATGCTGTTGAAGGCAGCAGAAGACTTTAACATCGACCTGACACAATCCTATATGATTGGCGACGGATGGCGTGATGTGGAGGCGGGACAAGCCGCAGGATGCAAAGATAGTATCTGCATTGAAGCTGACAAGCCCGAGGCTTTACTTCAAGCAATCAATCACTTACCAATCAATCAATAGTAGTTTGGTTCTGGCTTAACCACCTTATACTACTTAACAACATAACTTCTTCGAAAATTCATGAAAGTTGTTTTTATAACGCCCGTAACACCTTACAAAGAAAATATGGGTGGGCCTTCCGGCCATCCGTACCACTTGATGGTGGAACGACCTAAAGACATGGACATCACCGTCTACAGCTACAACCAGAACGGTCTGTCGGCGGAAACCATTGCCGAGGTGGAAAAGGAATTGAACGTGAAAATCCAGCTGTTGGCAAAGCCGAAATGGATGACATGTTTGTTCAAGCTGCATCTGTCGTTTCTCCGACTCTTCATGAAATACCCCATCAATTATTATCACCGACTATCCACACAAACCATAGAGGAGATAAACAATATTCATCCTGATCTTGTCTGGGTTTACAGCCAGGAATATTCGGGTATTCTGAAACAACTGAAAGAGTACAACCGGCTACATACCGTTCCAGACTGCTACAGTCTGCATTTCTACCGCCGTTTGGCCTTACGGTCAACAATGGCGAGCAAGATGGAATATTGGAAAATACTTACAAACTACCGTAAGCACTACCGCATGGAGCAGGAGTATGACTCCTCCAACAATATCGTTTATCACCTAGTGGGTGAAGCGGACAGGGGTTTCCTCCTGAATATCAACCCCAGCCTCAATGCGCATTTCATACGACATCCCCGCTATGAGATAGCAGAGCCACAAAAGACCATCACGTTCGGACAGCCAAAGATAAAACTGCTCATCGCCGGACGAAACGATTTCTACATGAAGGAGAAGGCGGACGAGATGGTGGATGCCTTGGCGAAAGCACAGCAGTTCACCCTTCGGGAGAATTACATCCTTACGTTCTTGGGAAAGGGTTGGGAAGGACACATTAAAACGCTGAAAGATGCGGGCTACGAAGTGGAACACATCACATTCGCACCTGACTATGTGGAAGAGGTGCGCAAGCATGACATACAGATAACACCCATCGCCATTGGAACAGGAACGAAAGGGAAGGTGTTAGACGCCATCGTCAACGGACTTCTAGTTATCGGAACGAATTACGCTCTGGAGAACATTGCTGTGAAGGATGGCTTATCATGCTTGGAATATAACACCCAAAAGGAATTGCTAGCCATACTGTCTGACATTCCACTCAACCGTGAACATTACGAACAGATGGCAGAGCAGGGTCGACAGGCAGCACTCAAGGAACATAACCGAGAAAAGGTGTCAGCTGAACTGTTCGGACTAATCTAACCCACCCATACCCTCCCATGGGAGGGTATACTTCACTCCTCGCCTATAACAACCTATATCTTTTTAATCATTTACACTTTCACCTTTCAAACTTGTATCGGCATTTCTTTAAACGTGTTATTGACTTCACGGTGGCACTGCTGGCTTTGATTTGCCTGTCGCCACTGTTATTGGTGGTGACCGTGTGGTTGCACTTTGCCAACAAGGGGGCGGGGGCATTCTTCCTGCAACCGCGACCGGGCAAAAACGCCAAAATCTTCCGCGTGGTGAAGTTCAAGACAATGACGGATGAGCGTGACGAGAATGGGGAACTGTTGCCAGATGAGCAACGGCTGACAAAGGTGGGGCGGTTCGTACGTTCCACATCCATTGACGAGTTACCTCAGTTCTTCAACGTACTGAAAGGCAACATGTCGCTCATTGGACCCAGGCCACTACTCGTGCAGTACCTCCCACTCTATTCAGAGCGTCAAGCACGACGGCATGAGGTGCGACCGGGCATCTCTGGGTGGGCACAGTGCCATGGGCGCAATGCCATCTCGTGGACGGAGAAATTTGAATACGATGTGTGGTATGTGGACCATGTGTCGTTCATGACGGACCTAAAGGTTGTCTGGCTCACCATCAAAGCTGTGCTCAAGCGCAGCGGCATCGCCCATGAAGGCTCCGCCACCATGGAACCCTTTAACGGAAAGAACTGAAGACTAATACCCACCCCGACCCTCCCAAAGGGAAGGAGCATTTACTCATCACTCGTAATTAGTCACTCATTACTACCTACACCATTTTACCTTTTTACCCTTTTACTTTTTTACCTTTAAACCATGTATCTATACGGAGCAAGTGGTCACGCGAAGGTGATTATCGATATTCTCAAGGCCAACGGGTTGGATGTAGAATGTCTGTTCGATGACAATAAAGCTATTAACTCATTGTCGGGAAAAATCATCAGACATGATTATCAGGGCGAAGGACCTGTCATTTTCAGCATCGGTAGCAACAAGGTACGCAAGATGCTCGACGAGAAGTGGCAGGCAGACTATGCCACGGCAATACACCCCTCAGCCATCATCTCACCCACAGCCACCATCGGCAAAGGAACAGTGGTGATGCAGGGAGCCATCATCCAAACAGAGGTGAACATAGGGCGGCACAGCATTATCAATACGGGGGCTACCATTGACCATGAATGTCGTATAGGCGACTACGTGCATATCTCGCCGAACGCCACCGTCTGCGGTGACTCACAGGTGGGCGAAGGAACATGGATTGGCGCAGGGAGCACCGTTATCCAGTGTGTGAAAATCGGGAAATGGTGTGTTGTAGGTGCCGGCTCTGTAGTAATCCACGACCTGCCCGATGGTGTTCTCGCCGTAGGCAACCCCGCCAGAATAGTTAGAAAGTTATAAATACCCACCCCGACCCTCCCAAAGGGAGGGAGTACTTTACTCCTCACCCTTACAACCATTACCTTTTTACTCTTTTACTTTTTTACCCTTCAGCAATGTTGATTACCGTCTTTACACCGACATATAACCGGGGGCATCTGCTACCCACACTCTATGAGAGTATCTGTAGACAGACATTCAAAGACTTTGAATGGATTGTGGTGGATGACGGTAGTACGGACAATACGCAGCAGGTGATGGAGGGATTCATGGAAGATGAGCATCCATTCTCCATCCGTTACATCAAGACGCCCAATGGGGGCAAACATCGTGCTGTGAACCGTGGTGTAAAAGAGGCGAAAGGAGAATTGTTTTTCATCGCAGATAGCGATGACCAACTGACAAACGATGCATTGCAGGTAGTGGCAGAAACATACGAAGGGGTACGTGACAATACAATCATAGGTGGTGTCTGCGGACTTGACTGTCAGAAAGACGGAACCATCATTGGGTCGGGACTTACACAAGACTATTTAGATTGCAATTCTTTGGACATACGTTTTAAATACCATGTGACGGGTGATTTGAAAGAAGTTTTCCTAACTCGAGTTTTAAAGGAGATTCCCATGCCAGAGATTGAGGGGGAGCGTTTCTCACCAGAGGCATTGACATGGAACCGCATTGCAGCAAAATACCAATTGCGTTTTATCAACCGACCCATTTACATAGCAGAATACCAGCCCGATGGTCTCACTTCGAGCATTGTGCGTATACGTATGCAGAGTCCTGTGGCCTCTATGCTATGTTATCAGGAAATGACTACCTACCCCATTCCACCCAAGGAGAAAATAAAGGCGGCCATCAACTACTGGCGTTTCCGACTATGTGCGAAGAAAGACAGCGAGAAACCCAAATTGCGTTGGTATTGGAATGTTTTCATGCCATTGGGATGGTTGATGCACAAGAGGGATAAGTAAGGGTCCACCCCCCTCAGAAGGAAGGGAATCAAAATACCGAATACAAACAAATCAACATGAAATTATTACATATAGCTAATACTGACCATTTTTCGGGAGGAGAAAATGTCATCTGCCAGATTATTGCCATGTTCAGAAATGACGAGAATGTGGAAATGGCATACGTCAGCCCTGACGGACAGATACGTGAAGCATTGAAGGAAAGAGGTATTCGTTTTATCCCCATCAAACACATGGATAAAAACGAGTTAAAAGCTGTGTTTGAGAAAGAGAAACCGGATGTGATACACGCTCATGACATGAAAGCCAGCATGACCACGGCACTGGCGTGTGGCAAGACAAGGCTGGTTCTCCACCTGCATAACAATGAATATGCCAACCGGAAAATCAGCAAAAAATCTGTAGGTTTCTTGTTACCAGCATACAAAGCAAGCCATATCTTCTATGTGTCGAATAGTGCATACGAAGGATATCGTTTCCATAAATGGTTCAGAAAGAAAAGTTCGGTCTTGTACAATGTTATCAATTTGGACGAATTGCAAGCGAAAGTGAACAACGATGCCTCAACATATGATTATGACGTGATTTACTTAGGCAGACTGACTTATCAAAAAGATCCTGGCAGATTGTTAAGTGTCATAAAAATGGCTGTCAAGGACAACCCATCACTGAAGGTGGCTGTTGTGGGAACGGGAGAATTGGACAAGGAAGTGGAAGAGACGTGGAAAGAACTCGGTCTTCAAAAGTATGTCGATCTCTTGGGATTCCAGTCAAATCCGCTAAAGATTCTGAAAGATGCCAAACTGATGCTTATGACTTCACGCTGGGAAGGTACGCCAATGTGTGCCCTTGAATCCATGGCATTGGGAACACCCATCGTGACCACACCGACAGACGGGTTGGTTGACCTGATTGACGATGGCGTGACAGGGTTCCTGAGCAATGACGACGATGAGTTGGCCAAGAAAATCAATCTGGTGGCAAATGACTCTGCACTCAGAGCCAAGCTGTCGGCCAACTGCATAACCAAGTCGCAGAAAGTTAACGACATAAAGGTATATAAAGAAGCTTTGAGAAAAGCATATTTTGGTGAATCAGAGTAATGAAACGAGTTCTCGAAATCATCACACTCGCAGGGTCGGCTGAAGCTTTCATCGGCGATCAGTTTTCCTTTTTCCAAGAAAAAGGGGACTATGAGATGCATCTCATATGCTCCGAAGGTGACAATCTGGAAACTTTCGCAAAAAAACAGGGTATTAAATACCACGCTGTTGAAATCAGTCGCCAACTGGCACCAGTAAAAGACCTGAAAGCGGTGTTCAAGATTGCCCGATATATCAGGAAGAACAAAATTGACATCATCGTAGCCCATTATTTTCCGAAAGCATCGTTAATCACAACTTGCGCCAGCCTTATCAGTGGAAGGAGGACAAAGGTGATGGTGGCTCACGGGGTACTCCATGACACGATGAGCGGTCTTGTCAGGAAACTGGTCATCTGGGAACAGAAATTTGACGTGGCCTTCGCCAAAAAAGTGGTGTGCGTGAGTCCGTCTGTGGCCAAACGCAGGTTGGAAGACAAAATCGACAAGCCGGAGAAACAGGTGGTACTTGGCAAAGGGTCGTGCAACGGCGTGGATGCTTTGGAGAAATTCAATCCGGAAAAAGTATCGGTAGAAGAAATTGCCACCCTGAAAGAAAAATATGGTATTAGCAAAGACGATTTCATCATCGGCTTTAGCGGACGGTTGGTACGCGACAAGGGTGTGGTGGAATTGAGCCAGGCTTTCCGCATTCTGAAAGAGAAACATCCTGATAAATCCATCAAACTGTTTATCATCGGTGAGCCGGAGAAACGTGATGCCGTTCCACAGGAGGTATTGGACACACTGCTCGACAACCCCGAGGTGGTATTTACCGGAAGGATACCTTATTCCGATATCCAAAAGTATTACTTACTGATGGATGTGCTTGTCCTGCCATCCTATCGTGAGGGTTTCCCCACGGTGGTGCTTGAAGCCTGTGCTATGGGCATCCCCGTCATCGTTTCCAAATCGACGGGATGTATCGACTCTATCAAGGAAAACGTGACTGGTGTCTATACCGACATTGAACCACAAGCCATCGCCCATAATATTGAGAAATTCTTCGACAGAGACTTCACACGAAATATGGGTCGTGAAGCGCGAGAATATATCGTTGAAAACTATGACCAACGTATTGTCCGCGAATACATGCTACAAGTGCTTGACTCAATAGAAATAAAATAATGGAGTACAAGAAGCTGGATTTTAAGAACGACGATGAACTTGATTTGTTAGTCGAACTACAGAAGGCGGTGTATCCAGAGCGAGCTGATGCTTTTGATAAGAGTCTGTTTCGTTTTTGGTATGTGGACAACCCTTGTGGTGGAGTTATCTCATTCAATGCCATCGACAACGGCAAGATTGTGGCCCACCAGTCGTTCGTACCCGAATTGATGGAGGTGGATGGGCGCGTGGTAAGATGTGCCCGTTCAATGGCTGTCGTCACTCACCCCGACTACCAAGGAAAAGGTCTTTTCTCCACATTGACCAATATGGCGGTGGAGGAAGCCCGACAACAGGGCTATGAGTTTCTGTATGCCATCACCAACGGCAATAGTTTCCCAAGGTTTGTCAAACATTGCGGTTTTTCTTCCATTACCCGCCTGACCGTGAAAATCGGCGTGGGGACAAAGGTGGAGGAAGCCGGGAACAAAACCTACAAACGCCATTGGACACCAGAAATTCTAAAGTGGCGTCTGTCGAAGTGCGATTATTTCCGAAAGGGCAACCATATCCTCGGGAATTATGGTCTTGGAGTAAAGACCCTGATGGGCACTTTGAACGAAAGCCTCCTAAATGCTATGCAACTCAAGGAGAAAAAACACACTTTTGGGCCAAAGCTTTACGTGGGATTAGGGGCAAAATTGCCATGGTCGCTTATGAATGTGCCCAGATTCGTTAAGCACTCGCCTTTCCACCTGATATTCCAAGACTTGACGGGAGGAAAACTCCCTGCCATGACTGAAGATAATGTGTTCTATCAGTTGATAGATTATGATGTGGCTTAGTTAATTCTAAAAGATGAAAATCATATCTTTTGACATCGAAGAGTGGTATATCTCAAAAGTGACTCATGGTGAGTCGAAGGAGATATTCCAGAAATATGACGAAATGTTGGAGAACATTTTAATCGCTTTGGATGAGAATGGATGCAAAGCCACATTCTTCTGCGTGGGAAAGATGGCTGAAGAATTCCCAGAGGTCATCAAAAAAATAGCCGCCAAAGGACATGAGATAGGATGCCACTCCAACACTCACACCTGGCTGAACAAGATGACCGAAAAAGAATGTAGGGAAGATACACGAACAGCCATTGACAGTTTGGAACAATGCATCGGACGAAAGGTTAAGAGTTACAGGGCACCAGCCTTTTCCATAGGAGAAAACAACACATGGGCTTTCGAAGTGTTGGCAGAGTGTGGAATAGAACGAGACTCATCGGTGTATCCCGCGACAAGAGATTTCGGTGGATTTCCCGACTTCGGAGCAAAAGGACCTGCCATCGTCAAACGTAATGGCGTGGAGATAAAGGAATTTCCTATAGCGATGACATCATTGCTTGGAAGGGACATGGCATATTCTGGAGGAGGTTATTTCCGTTTCTTCCCTCTTTGGTTCATCCGTCAACAGATGAGAAAAACGGATTATTCGATATGCTATCTGCATATCGAGGATTTATTGGTTGAACAGAACAAGCCGATGAGCCGTGAGGAATACGAGGAATACTTTAAGGAACCGGGAACTTTCCTTGCACGGCATAAACGGCACATCAAGGCTAATCTGGGTAAAAAGGGTGCCTGGCCAAAATTACGGAAATTGTTGACTTCGAAGGATTATGTCAACCTCGAACAAGCCGATAATATCGTTGATTGGGAAAAGGTGCCCATGATTAATTTCTGATATCAATCTAATCTCCAAGAACTTATTGCCGGAATATGAGACACTCCATGCCACCTCTGGGTAGTATACTGGATACAGGAACTAACACACAAATCGCCCGAACAACCTTGATTGTTCGGGCGATTTGGTTAAACCCACCCCTTCCCTCCCCAAGGGAAGGTGCTTGGTGGTCATTATTCAGTTTTCATCCCTCATCTTTAGATTCCTTACTCTCTCAGTTCCCCTCCCTTGGAGAGGGGGCAGGGGTGGGTTTTCTTTTCTCCTTCCACACATTCCAGAGGAACAGAGGGTTGCCGATGACATAACGCCGCCACATGCGCTTCGGCTCCTTCAGCAATCGGTAAAGCCACTCCAATGAGTGGCGTTGCCACCATAGTGGTGCACGCTGCGCCGTGCCGGCAAAGAAATCGAACACCGCACCGATAGTGCCCACATGACAATGGATATCCAGCTCATCCCAATGGCTGTATGTCCATTTTTCCTGTTTGGGTGCCGTCATGCCTATCCACAGCAGGTCGGGATTGGCCTCGTTGATGGCTGCGATTATCTTCGCGTTATCCTCATCGGAGAACTCCGGTTTGTAGGGCGGCGAATAGGTCACCACCTCCAAGTTAGGGTATTTCTCCGCCGCCTTCGCCTTGATGAGCGTGAGCACTTTCTCCGAACTGCCCATGAACATCACGCGGCCGCCACGCCCGTTCCAGCGTTCCATCTCGAAGACAAACAGGTCCCAGCCGGCAATGCGCTCCGTGGGTCTCGATTTCGCCTTCACCCAACCGCAGGCCTTCACGATGCTCGCCCCGTCGGGGATAAGGTAGTCGCCCTTGGTGAGTGCCTCGGCGAAGAGGTCGTCTTTCTGCGCCGTGTTATACGAGTGGGCGTTGATGGTGTTGATGAGCGTCTTACCCTCAGGAATGGACGCCAATTCGGCTTTTGAGCCGACGATATCAAGATTTTTCAGAAGAAGCATTATTGAAAGGTAAAAGGGTAAAAGGGTAAAAAGGTAAAAACAGTGAAGAGTGGTGGGTTATTCCTTCCTGTGGAGGGGCTCAAGGTGGGTGTTAATTCTCTCTCAAGATTTCTATCATACTCTGCTCGAAGGACTGCAAGGTATATAGTTTCTCGTATTTTTTCCGTCCCTCTGCTCCCAACTTCTTTCGAAGGGTCTCGCCGTTGATGAGCGAGGCCATTTTCTCGGCCAGATTATCGGCGTCGCGTCGCTTGGCCAGCAGGCCTGTCACGCCATCTTCAACAATGTCAGCAATGCCCCCCTCACGCGTACTGATGCAAGGAAGACCATGCTGCATGGCCTCGAGCAGCACAATAGGGAAACATTCCTTGGCATAGAATGTGGGGAAAACGAAAAGGTCGGTGGCGGCATATTCAGCCTCCTTTTCTTCACCGTACCGTTTGCCCAAGTACTCCACGAAACCATCCAACACCCGATTCTCTATCTCCTGACGGATGCGGGTGCCGTCGATCTCCTCAGTCTCACTACCCACGATATGGCAACGGAACTTCACACCCTGTTCCTTCAATCGTTGACAGGCATCAAGCAGCACCAACACACCCTTCTCCGCGATCAGGTTTGAGAGGAACAGCACCTGCGGCACATCGTGCTCAGCCGCCTTCGTATTCGGCCTGCTGACATCGATGATGCCGTTGGCACAGATATACAGTTGTTCGCGACTCACATACCGTTTCATATCGTCATAGAGTGCTTCGGCCAGAAGAATCACTTTCACACCGCTGAAGAAACGACGGTAGGCCCGATCATACGCCCACGAATGCTGCTTAGTTGATACGCCCTTATTGTGGAAATGATAGACCAGCGGCGTGCCCGTCCGTTTTATCGACCGCGTGATGATGCAGTCTTTCCAAAAGGCAAAACCCGTGGCAGATGGGGTGTAATACACCAAGTCGGGATGGAATTCTGCAATGGCCTTCAGGATACGCTTACGTAAGCTAAACACAGTTCCTACCTTCTTCAGCGAAAACCGTCCCACGCTCTCCACGGTGGACGATGTGGAGAGGTTGATGAACCGACATTCGAACGCCTCGTTGATGGCCACACTGTCTTGAATCGTCTTACCCACCATGGCTGCCCCATGTACGGGCGGCGGCGTGTGCAGGACAAAGAGTATTTTCTTGCGTGAAGTCGTCAAGTCAGAAAATTCAGGATAAAAAAATCAATTATGAATTCGTTTCTTTCCCACCACTTCGGGCAGGTAGCAGTTGGCCATGGCCGCAAAAGCACAACAAAGCAGGCAAGCTACCACGGTCTTGACCAATCCTAATAAGGGTAAAGGCCATGAGGCATCGAGTCCGATGTGAGCTCCGTATTTATTGAAAAGGAAGAGCACCATGCCATGAAGGATGTATATGGCCAAGGTGTTCTGACCAACGTAAACCAACCAACGAGGGGCGATATTTACTTTACGGAACAATGTGAAGAGTGTCACGCATCCCACGATGATGGTTGCCGTACAAAAAGCCAGATTGGGATACCTGTTCAAATGCACATCCAGCGGACGGCCCGTTCCACAGGTCAGCACATACACACCCATGAGGACAAACAACACCAGTGCCGCAGGCACCCATACCCGCCACTTTCTGTCGAACACGTCTTCATATCTCCGCATAAGAAATCCCAACACAAAGAAAGCCTGCACGACAAGAGCAGTGTTGAACATCGCATAACGCAGCAAGTGGAAATGAGCAAGCACAAGCCCTATCCCACTGATAACCAAACCAGCCACCACAATGAGCCAATCGCGTCTGAAGAGTTTATGGACATAAAACCACACTATCTCAGCAATGATGAAACAGGGCATGAACCACAGTGCCTTTCCTGAAATCAGATTGAGGAAACGAGTGGCAGGATTGGTGTGATGGATAAGTCCCAACACCAGCCAGGGTACCACCAATTTCAGGAAGATACTCTTGAAGAAAGCCTTTTGGTCGCCACCTCGCGGTTTGAAGAGATAACCGGAGATGAGGAAGAACATCGGCATCTTGATGGGACTGGTAAACACATAGTATTCCGTCCATCCCTTGACACAATGCCCATAGACCACAAGAAGCATAGCCACACCCCGTAAGGCATCGAGCCATAGTTTGCGATTATCGGTCGTAATTGCTGACATCTTTATAATGATATTCGGGGAGGAGTTCGTCCTTATTTTTTTCCTTTCAACTTATTACTGCCCCTTCGTATCACCTGCCCCATGAACCGTCGTGAAAAAGAGGTAAGGAACCGTCTGCGGGAATGACCTTTTCCCGGTAGGGTAATGTCAAGACCATAGTCACGCATAAGCAATGGGGGCGTCAGCAGTTTGTGGTGCAATGTCATCTTCACGTCGTTGTCCACATTGCCTGCATGTATCACCTCCACCCACATCGGGCATTGACGGTCGTCGATCAGTTCTATGCGCAGGTTCTTGTACTTGAAGATGGAAAAATGCCAAAATCCCCACACTGTACGGTTTTTCTCCTTCAGCCGTTCGTAATAGGTAAGAAAGTGGTTGTTCTTGTAAGGGATACGCACCGCCAAGTTCATCTCCTCATAGTATTGGATGCCATATGTATAGGAGATGATGGTGCCAAAATTCAATGTTCCCGCCCTTTGCTGTAGATCCTCGATGAAGCGGCAGTGCAGTGCATCATCGTTATCGAGATAGGTGGTAAGCAAACAACCTACGGAAGGGTTGACCCAACGAAGTATCTCCCTTCGGAAGATATCCTGAAAACGCATGGCATCTGCCGCTTTCACATACACAGGATGGAAACGGCTGTCTTCCGAGGCATAACGCTCTATTATGGCTTTATGGGCATCGTCAGTGTCAGCATCGAAAAGGCATATCCATTGGAAATCGCGGCAGGTCTGTGCTTGAAGTGATGGCCAGGTATAACGTTCGAACAGGCGGAAGCGCTCATCCAACCATTCCGCAGTCTGAATCGTTTGATGTGCCTTATCCTCCTTCCACCAAAGACGAAGATTAAAACGTGTTAGGATGAAATGGTTGTAATTTCCCAGCCCTTCCTTCCCCACGGGAGGGTGTGATGATGGATTGATGTCGAGAGAATCGGGCATTTGTTAATCGAGGGCGAAGGCTTGTGTCTGGTGCAGATGGCGCTGGTCTTCGGGCGGCATCTGCATATAATCGCCATAGAGATAGCGCAGGTAGGCATCGGAAAACTCAGCACCATACAGTTCTATAGTCTCAAAAGGATAGAGAGTGGGAGAGCCAAATATCTTTTTGTCCACCACCTCTTTCAAGCCCCAAGCCCCGAAATAGTTGGCATAGAAAGCGTATTTATCCTGTTCTCCATCTGCCCGAGTGGTAAGTTGATGGTCTTGATGGCGAGGTATCCTTGTCCTGTTAATAGGGATGAGCATTTGTGCCGTCTTGGCCAGGATTTTCTTGGGAAACGGTCGGTTTTTCGCCTCCACGAACAACAATTTCTGCAACTTAAACAAGGCTCGCGTACGGAAATTCGACGACCAGAAACCACAGTTGCCATGACAATGGTCAAGTGGAAACACATCGATGTTCACGCCAAGTGTCTCATTGCTGCGGGGCTGAAACTCTTCTTCCACGCGGGTAGTCACATCCATCATCTTGGCAAAACCCATCATCGCATATTCCGACGTGGCATAAGTAATGACCTTATAGGGATGAGGCAGTTCCTTCCCTGCCATTTCCACAAATCTCACATAGTGTTCGCGGGGTATGCCAAAGTCCATATCATCGTCCCAAGGAATAAAACCATGGTGACGTATGGCTCCCAACATTGAGCCGCCAAGCATGTAATAAGGTATCTGATGCTTTTCACAGAATTGGTGAAAAGCAACAGCTATTTTCAACAGCCTTTGGTGAACATCATTTAGAGTCAACGTTTGCATGTTTTCTTAACCTTATCTTCTCCTTGTCTTGCATCATACGGATATACATATTCGTCTCGCCACTCATCTCGCCGATATATATGTACTGGTCAGCTTCTAAAAATAGTACATACATAAAAATCATATAGACATAAATGAATGTATTCGTGGTACAGTATACAAACATAATAAAGATGAGAAGGGGAAGCTGCTTATAATTAAGTTTTCTCAACAAAAACAAGAGAAACCCAATGGAGATAAATATACCATTTTCGGAATAAACCTTCAGTATGTCGTTATGCATACGTTTCAAGCCCACCGTATTTTGCAAATAGTCACAGGTATTACCTGGTCCTACGCCCCACAAATTCGGGTCGGGCATTATATTATAAACTGCCCTGAACAACTGCTGACGACCCAAGGCAAAGGCATCTGCACTCTTCTCCGTATATTCCAAAATGATATCATTATATGCACCCCTTGCAAATCGCCAGGAGATATATAAGTATAAAACGCAGCCGGCAGCGATGAGTAATTTCCACAATTTCCTAACCTCGCCTTCCTTATATCGGTAATAGAATGCTATCAACATACAGATTATGCCCGCAGCCATAGCGATACGCTTGCCGCCCAGAAACATCAGCACCAAATTCAATAAAGCCCACCGTTTGTAATCGCGCACCATCCAGTAGACGGCAAACAAACCAAGCGTATAGGTATAAGCACCCATCTCAATACCGAAATGGGAGACGATAAACGTTCTAATTGACAAGTTGAAGGATAAGAACCTTGTACCGACCAAGAACATAAATCCGGCCATAAACAGAAGATTCAATCCTCGAGCCTCTACCCTGAGGTTATTTCTGGCCAGGAAAGGCAAAATGCCGATTGCCATCAGTCCCACATCTTTCACCATATCCACGCTGTATTGTTGGAGCCTGAAGACACTGGTAACGATGATCAAAAGATATCCACAAACCAAACCATTGTGCTGGAACGGCTCGTAGTTGCGTATGGATATCAGTGCCAACGCTATCACAACAAGGTAAGATGTCCACGAAGGAACCAGATGGCTGTCAACCAAAAAGGGGATTAGGGCAATCAGTATTGTATATCTGTTAATATGCATATTATACCGTCAATAATAATTCTATGATACTTTGTGTTGCTTTTCCTGTTTCTTTGTTGCCTATTCTGGCAAGGAAAGCACTTGTCTGTTTTTGGTAATTATTGTTATTGAATTGTTGTAGTTTTTCTTCCATCTCACTGTTATTGTCTATCTGGATGAAAGGCAGTTCCTCCGGACGGAAATAGAAGCCGTTGCTGTAAGTGTCGGCATCAGGAGTATACAATACCACCGGTTTGTGCATGAGCATGATGTCGAACATTGAAGAGGAATAGTCGGTCACCAGCACATCGGCGGTATAAAGAAGTTCCTGCATGTCGGGATAAGCAGACACATTTATGACTTCCTTGCCAAAAAGCCGTCCTAACTCTGCTGACTTGTAAAGCAGAATGGGATGCAGGCGCACCATGAACACACAGGGCTTTCCTGTTCGCCGTTGCCATAACTCACAAAACGTTTGGTAGTCGAAATCGTAGTACGTGAACTGACGGTCGTTACGGAAGGTGGGCGCATAAAGGATAATCTGAGCCTCATCGGCTATACCATATTCTTGCCGTACATGCTCCACAATCTCGGGATGGTCATGGAAAAAGATGTCATTGCGAGGCATACCCGTTTCCCATAGCTCGCCCTTAAAAAGGAATTTATCCCTGAAAACGCCACTCATAAATGTGGAGCCGGAAATCATAATGTCAGTATGGCTCACATCGTGTTTGAACACCGAGGGACGAAGCAATTCTTTCCATGCGCTACGTTTCTTATCGATATCCGTGCCCAGTTTCTTCAGTGCCGTTCCATGCCACGTCTGCAAATAAACCTGTCCTTTTCGCTTATGCAGCATGCGTTGGTTGAGTCTCGCATTGCTCAGGATATATTTCGAGGTCAGAATATGGAAATAATACCGGAATGAATATAATTGTACACTCTTATGAGGACAGTCTGCCGCTTTGAAAAAGCCGGATGAGAACGCCCATACTATTTCCACGTCAGGATGGTGGACAGCAAGATAATCTGACAGGCATTTGATGCTGTCACCATAACTGTTTCCAGACATACTGATACAGAAAAATTTCTTCGGTCTAATTGGATAGCAGAAGATATATGCCTTCGTCAGCCAGTAAGTCAAGAAGGCTTGCAGCCGTTCTCCCACTTTCTGAAATATGTATTTCGATTTATTCAAAACCTTGTATTCATAGTCTATTCAACTTTCTTCCGATAATGGCATATATGGTAAAACGATGTGCTAAATGAATCGCCATATCAGTCCATATCGTAAAGCCCTTTCGTCATAACCCTTAAGTACACACCTTACCTCTTTCCGCTATACAACAACAACGGAAATGATTGCGAGGAAAAGATGATGCACTCAGTGAAAAGGCGATGGGCCGCGTCGGAGTAAAACCAATTTCCGAATTGATGGCTATCAGTTTCACTCGCAGATTCGCGCAAGTTGCTGAAATGCGGTGCAAAGTTACATATTTTTTTTGAGTTTTTCTTAATTCACTTAATAAAAAACCTTGCGCCAGGCACTGGTGTGAAAAATATTACGATAACCTAAAGAAAGACGAAATTTCAGTTTAGTGAAAAAGGATATAAACACTTGCTTATTTCTATCTCTATATCAACACTCTGACAAGGAGTTGTCGTTCAAATATAACAAAGACTTACGTTATCCATGTCCGTATATGGCATCGAGAGATGAAAAACTATCGATGCAACGGACATACATAATGTAAGTCCTTATAGAAAATCTTGTGTGTCGAGCGCTATTGCTTCTTCTCGATGATTTCGCCGCCAGCTGCCACGGCCTCCATATTGAGGGGGATAAGGCTGTGATGACGCTCGGGAAGGGTCTTGTAGAGAGCCTTCTCCAAGCCGTTGGTGGTAACCACAGGGCAGACCTTGAGCAATCCACCGAGCACAATCATGTTGAAGATCTTCGAGTTCTTCATCTCAGCCGCCTTATCCATGGCATCAATGGTATACACATTGATGTCGGTGCGTTTGGGCGGGTTGATGATGCCGTAGTTGTCGTAGATAAGTATGCCGCCGGGCTTCACACGCGGCTCGAACTTGTCGAGCGACGGTTGGTTGAGCACGATGGCGATGTCGTACTTGCTGAGGACGGGCGAGGAGATGCGGTCGTCGCTGATAATGACCGTCACATTGGCGGTACCACCGCGCTGTTCTGGTCCGTAAGCGGGCATCCATGTTACCTCCTTGTCTTCCATCAGTGCGGAATAGGCCAAGATTTTACCCATGGAGAGCACGCCCTGGCCACCGAATCCGGATATGATTATTTCTGCTTTCATGTGTTATTTAGAGGTAAGGGGCAAGGGGCAAGGGGCAAGAGAATAGCCGTGTCAACGATTATTCAGTAAGCCTCATGCCTATTGCCTGGGGGTTATTTAATATCGGTAGTGTCTTTGAGGTCACCTTTTGGATAGAAGGGGAACATGTTCTCGGTCATCCATTCATTGGCCTGACGCGGGGTGAGTTTCCAGCCGCTGTTGCAGGTGCTGACGAACTCGACGAGCGACGAGCCTTTCTTAGCCATGGAGGCCTCGAATGCCTTGCGCAGTGCTTTCTTCGCCTTGCGGATGGCACCTACGGTCTCCACGCTCTGACGGGTTACATAGCAGGTACCCTCGAGCTGAGCGGCGATGTCGGCCATCTTCAGAGGATATCCGTGCAGGTCGGCCTGACGACCGTAAGGACAGGTGGCCGTCTTCTGACCTAGCAGCGTTGTCGGTGCCATCTGTCCACCCGTCATGCCATAGATAGCATTGTTGATGAAGATGATGACGATGTTCTCACCACGGTTCAGTGCGTGGATGGTCTCACACGTACCGATACATGCCAGATCACCATCGCCCTGATAAGTGAACACCAGACGGTCGGGCCACATACGCTTGATGCCGGTGGCCACAGCGGGAGCACGACCGTGAGCCGCTTCATGCCAGTCGATATCGATATAGTTATAAGCGAAAACGGCGCAGCCTACGGGCGATACGCCTACGCTCTTCTCTTCCATGCCCATCTCTTCGATGACCTCGGCGATGAGTTTGTGTACCACGCCGTGCGAACATCCCGGACAGTAGTGCATGGGTTTGTCGTTCAACAGAGTCGGTTTTTTATAAACCAGGTTCTCCGGACTGATGATATTGTTTGTTTCCATCACTTCATCAATTTAGTTTTCAATGCCTCTACAATCTCTTCGGGGTCAGGAACGATACCACCCAGACGACCGAAATATTCCACGGGTTCTGCACCGTTGATGGCCAGACGAACGTCTTCAACCATCTGACCGGCGTTGATCTCTGCCACGAGAACACCTTTCTTGCCTTTGGCCATCTCAGCAATTTCCTTGGTCGGGAACGGCCACAGCGTGATAGGACGGAACAAACCCACCTTGATGCCCTGTTCACGGGCCAACTCGATGGATTTCTCGGAGATACGTGCCGCGCTTCCGAACGACACAATCATATATTCGGCATCTTCCATCTGCATGGTCTCATAACGCACCTCTTTCTCACGGATTTCCTGATATTTCTCCTGCAAGTGGATATTACGCTGTTCCATGATCTCCGGCTTCAGCTCAAGCGACGTGATGACGTTGCGCTGACGGCTCTTCGGTTTGCCGTTCGAAGCCCACGGGCACTGTGCAATCACTTCCTCATCGGTACGACGGGGCTTGTATGGCGGCAGCACCACCTTTTCCATCATCTGACCGATGACACCATCACTGAGAATCATCGCCGGGATGCGGTATTTGAACGACAATTCAAAGGAGAGGTCAACGAAGTCCACCATCTCCTGCACCGATGAGGGAGCAAGGACGAGCACATAGTAGTCGCCATTACCACCACCACGGGTAGCCTGGAAATAATCGCTCTGCGAAGGTTGGATAGTACCCAGACCGGGACCGCCACGTTGCACGTTGACGATGAGTCCCGGCAGTTCGGCACCTGCCATATAAGCGATACCTTCCTGTTTGAGCGCGATGCCAGGACTCGACGACGAGGTCATCGCCCGCTTGCCGGCACCAGCGGCACCATAGACCATGTTAATGGCCGCCACCTCGCTCTCTGCCTGCACCACCACCATGCCGGTGGTCTCCCAAGGCTTCAGTTCGGCCAGCGTCTCAATCACTTCACTCTGCGGAGTAATCGGATAACCAAAGTAACCGTCACAGCCACAGCGGATGGCAGCGTGGGCTATCGCCTCGTTGCCTTTCATCAGTTTCACTTCTTGTTCAGCCATAACTTTACTCCTCCACTTTTTTACGGTACACAGTGATACACCCGTCGGGGCATACAATAGCGCACGACGCACATCCCACACAGTCGTCAGGACGCACAGCCTCCACATACGGATAACCCGAGATGTTCACCTTTTTGGACGCCAAGGCGATGACGTCCTTCGCACAGGCATAGATGCACAGCTGGCATCCCTTACACCTGTCGGTGTTAACCACGATAGCACCCTTGATTTTTGCCATAATATTAGAATTTTGTTAACGAACGGGCAATAGGCCGCGTCCTAAGGATTATACATGTCTTTGTTGTAAAAATTCAATATGTCGTCGAGCATCTCCTTGGCATGCACCGCCGGACTCTCCGGGTCGAGTGCGATGGCCTCGAGATAGCAGTTGATGGCCTCCTGCCAGTTACCCTGGCGCCGGTATTCATTGCCTTTGAGGTAATAGTCGTTGGCCGTCATCGGTAAATATCTTTCTTCCCTGCTGCCAGAGTATTCTTCATGAGCGAACAGATGGTCATCGGCCCCACCCCACCCGGTACGGGTGTGATGAACGAGCATTTGGGAGCCACCTCGTCGAAGTCAACATCACCGGTCAGGCGGAAGCCGCTCTTCCGTGTGGCGTCAGGCACGCGTGTGGTACCCACGTCAATGACCACGGCACCTTTCTTCACCATGTCAGCCTTGACAAAGCGGGGCTGTCCGATGGCGGCGATGAGGATGTCGGCCTGCTGGCACTCCTCCTTGAGAGTAGCCGAACGGCTGTGACATACAGTAACGGTAGCATCACCGAACTGTTTCTGCATCATCAGCTGCGCCATAGGCTTGCCTACGATATTGCTACGTCCGAGGATGACACATTTCTTGCCTCTTGTGGTGATACCGTAACGCTGCAGCAATGTGAGAATGCCAAGCGGTGTGGCAGAGATGAAACAGGGCAGGCCAATAGCCATACGTCCAACGTTCACGGGATGGAACCCGTCCACGTCCTTGCGGTAGTCGATGGCCATAATCACCTTCTGCTCGTCGATATGCTTGGGCAACGGCAACTGCACGATGAAGCCGTCAACATCATCGTCATCATTGAGGGCACGCACCTGGTCGAGCAGTTCTTCCTCGGTCACGTCACTCTCAAAACGGATGAGCGACGATTGAAAGCCGCAGGCCTCGCATGCCAACACTTTATTCTTAACGTATGTCTCGGAGCCACCGTCATGTCCTACGAGGATAGCAGCCAAATGAGGCCGTTTACCGCCGCTGCCTACAATGTGCATCACTTCTTCGGCGATTTCCTGTTTGATGGCTTGCGCCGTGGCTTTTCCGTCAATAAGTTGCATATTTCTAATTACGAATTACGATTTATGAATTACAAATGGTCGCTAAACGATGAAAGGGTAATCTCTTGCCCCTTGCTCCCTGCCCCTTGCCCCTACTTCATGGGCATATTAGGCATGTTCGGCATCTTACCCCGCATGGCGTTCATCATCATGGCAGCCTTCGAGCCCGTCATCATCTTCATCATCTTACGGGTCTGGTCAAACTGTTTGATAAGCCTTCCCACATCTTGTACCGTGGTGCCGGAGCCTTTGGCGATACGCATGCGGCGGCTCTGGTTGAGGATTTCGGGATTCGAACGCTCTTTGGGTGTCATACTGCGGATGATGGCCTCGATACCCTTGAAAGCATCGTCGTCGATGTCAATATCCTTGAGGGCCTTGCCCACACCCGGAATCATCGATGCCAGGTCCTTGATATTACCCATCTTCTTAATCTGCTGAATCTGACCAAGGAAGTCGTCGAAGTCAAACTTGTTCTTCTGTATCTTCTTCTGCAGACGCAGGGCCTCCTGCTCGTCGAACTGTTCCTGTGCACGCTCCACGAGACTGACGATGTCGCCCATGCCCAGGATGCGGTCAGCCATGCGCGAGGGGTGGAAAGCGTCAATGGCCTCCATCTTCTCGCCCGTACCCACGAACTTGATGGGTTTGGTAACCACCGTACGTATAGAGAGCGCCGCACCACCGCGTGTGTCACCGTCGAGCTTGGTGAGCACCACGCCATCGAAGTCCAACCGATCGTTGAATTCCTTGGCGGTGTTGACGGCATCTTGACCCGTCATCGAGTCAACCACGAAGAGGGTCTCATCGGGCTGCAACGCTTCTTTGAGCGTCGCTATCTCGTTCATCATCTCCTCGTCGATGGCCAGACGACCGGCAGTATCCACGATAACCACATCGTGTCCTTTTGCCTTAGCCTCTTGCAGGGCGTGCTTGGCGATAGCCACCACATCCTTGCTCTCGGGCTCTGAATATACAGGTACGCCGACGCTTTCGCCGACAACGATGAGCTGTTGTATGGCTGCCGGACGATAGACGTCGCAGGCCACGAGCAATGGATTCTTGCGCTGCTTGCGCTTGAGCAAATTGGCCAGTTTGCCACTGAACGTCGTCTTACCGGAGCCTTGGAGACCCGACATGAGGATGATGGCAGGCTTACCTTCAAGGTTGAGACCTACGGCCTCGCCGCCCATCAGTTCGGCCAGTTCGTCGTGGACTAGCTTCACCATCAGTTGTCCGGGCTTCACGGCGGTAAGCACGTTCATACCCAAGGCCTTTTGTTTCACCTTATCGGTGAACGTCTTGGCCACTTTATAGTTGACGTCGGCGTCGATGAGCGCGCGGCGCACGTCTTTCATCGTCTCGGCGACGTTGATTTCGGTTATTTTTCCTTCACCTTTCAGTATTTTGAAAGAGCGTTCTAACCGTTCACTAAGATTTTCAAACATTGTGGGTTTTTCGAATTTTGTTCACTAAATGCCTATTGGATAAATGCTTCAAGCATATATATCATGCAAATGTAAGCAAAAAAGCGTTATCTCACGTCTTTCGCCCTGTGTATTTAAAGAATTTTAACCCATACATGATGTATAAAAAGAACAAGTTCTTTTTGTTAATCCTTTCTAACTTTCCTATATTTCTGATTTTTGCTGTTGGGCTTGTCTGGTTCCGTCATCTCAAGGAAACCCAATTGCACCAATGGCTTTATTTGGTTTGCTATATTTTTTGAGTTGTAAGCATATCCTACATGCTCAAGGATTTCTCTGGCACTTCTGGGAATGCTACAGAATTGAATAACATTCTTTTGAACCCCACTAAGTGACTTATAAGAAACGTGTTGTGTCTCTATCACATCATCTCTGTCTTCTCTGTCTCTTTTAAGACCTTGATTTTTTTTCAAGTCGTTGCTTTCTAACGTTTTATCTCTGTCTTCTCTGTCTCTTTTATTTCTATCATCTCTGTCATTATCTCTATCATTTTTGACATCAGTTACCCCCGCATTTCTGCGCTCTACCGTTACAATAAACTCATTAAGCGTTTCATCATTTTCGAATATTAAGCCGGGCGTGAATTTCAAGGCCCTTGTGATGCCGCTTCCAGCACCCGTGTAAGGCAAGAGATTGATGCCATGATTGAACAGCAACTTGTTCCTTGGTACAGATGCACCGCGCTTAATGCTTTCCATACTGACACCTTCCGGCAACAATCCTGGACTATGTATTTCAATTCTGTTGTCAAAGATAAACACTCGCAGTGGTGCTTCTATTACATACGAGCGATGTAGAATGCCATTCGTAACAATCTCTGACAAACTGGCTGTTGAAACCTCCAACTCGCCCTGACTGTTAAAGTCCTTTTCCACCTGCTTCTTGCGAAGATTTCTGGTCAAGAATGAAATGATATAGTTATACAAATGTACGGCATTACCATCTGCGTCATTTCCACTTTTATCGCGGAACTCAGTACCCCCAATGCTATTACCCACAAAACTGATACATCTCACCGTAAAGGCTGGCAACCAGCGTTGAGGATATTTCCCCATCAGCATCAAGGCTGCCACTGTCAGAGTACCGTCCTCCATAATCAAACCATTGTTCTTCAAGATTCCCTCTGGTGTTTGACTGAGGATACCAGCAATCTCGTCAAGACTCCTATGTCTCAATTCCATTATGGACAACTGTTGTCGCTCAAAATCGTTACGAAACCTATTGAGCAGATAGTCACTCAAGGTATTCTCATCCAAATCCTTGATGCTGGTACCATTCACAGGCATGCTGTCAGGATGCATCTGTCCATTCTCCATCAGCATGGCTATCAGTTCGGCATTGTCAAACACCTTGCGCTTGTCGGCACCCTGTTTCACCCACACAATACCTTTGCTGTCACGATAAGGCTTGTTTCTGCCTTGCTTGACTGTTGCCACCACAATGACTCCACCCTTCATCTGCACATTCTTGATGTCGAGCAATATTTGAGGCACTACACCTTCCGATGCCAGGCTACCCAACAAGTTCGTTGTCTCTTGTACCTCAACAAAGGAGAGCGGATTGATGCGTCCCGTCTTGTCATCAATACCTATCACTATCATTCCGCCACGAGAATTGCTTAGCGCCACCATCTCACAACTCACATCATACTTGTTGTCGCGAGTCACACGTTCTTTGAACTGCACTCTTGTCTGTTCAGCAGTGTCCCTTAGCCTCAGTATGTCTTCTTTAGTCATATCTTGTATTCACTTATTTCAATAACGGTTAGTTCCCTTTTCTATGGTTCTACAACTATGGTTGTAAGATTCTATCCATGAGTCTTTTATCCAATTATACTTTCGCTCTCTTCGCTGTGCTTATCCTTGTTCTTAAGGACTGCCTCTCTACTGGTATTTGCATAACAATATACACACAAGTGACGACAGGTGTTATACATACCAATGTCTTTGCTGACCATGCAACCACAAATTTTACGCTGTCCAGTATCTTTCACATTCTTGGGCTTCTGTGGGATAGGAGGAATCTCTCCAAACATATCTTTTTCTGGCCATCTCAGGGTGTGAAGATAGTAAACCAGTTCCTTGTCATTTGCAAAGATACGCTTCATTAGTTCGCCATCAATACAGCGATTGTGCGATATGCCATATTTGTCTAAGTCCACTTCTTCAGCACAAGTGGCCATTTCCAAATTCCATTCATCTTGTTTCCATATTTCTCGCAACTTTACCAATCCTTCTACGATTTCAGTCCGTTGGGCATCCGTCATTTCCGCCAGTTCCACATTCTCTTTAGTGTAATAAGGTGTTTCTTTCACCAGATTATTTTGAACCTTCCGATACGCTTTAACATCAACGAAACTGAAAACCAACTTGTCTGTATATCCTTTCAGTTCATTGCCAATATGCCATATTTTAGTCAATAGCATACGGGGAGTTAGTTGAGGAGTTACAATCATTGGATCAAAACGCCAGATAACCCGTTCTTTACCTATCAATAAAGATAGTTGCTTAAATGTTTCTATCCGTTTTGCCACAGATGGGACATTAGGCTCAAAGCCTTCCTTCTCATAATCGTTCAGTGTTACTTGGAAATAGTAATGGATGCCTCGCTTATCCAATTCAGGCAGATAAGGGATAATCGGTTCTGGATTCTTTGTCCAAAATACTATAACCTTGCAGTTCTTGAATGATATATACATGGGCTGCTGGTTAAACGGATTGTACCACACACAATAGCCTTTAGTCAAACGGTTAAAAAACCATTTGGCATAAAAGGCTGGTATATCCGTTGAGCGACTGGCTGAGATTATGACTGGAGCAATTGCTACAACCTTTTCGCCTTGTTGATTTATAATTATCTCTTTATTGTTCATAAGATTTCTCTCTCTTGCTTGCTCCTTGATATTTCTCCCAATTTATTCTCTATCATCAATGTAATATTGTTATTCTGATATATTACGTTTGTAAATGTTTTTGGCATATCTGCAAAACCAACCCAAGCTCCCCACAACATAAAGGCATATGCCTTATTAGGATACTTCTTAATCATCATATATCTTTCCATCTGATCAAAGCCTAATGGCTTTACGAAAAAGGACATAACAGATTGGAAGATTGGCATTCCTTCTGGGATGGAAAAATGGTCAACTCGTTGATTCTTATATAACCAATATTCGCGTAATGCATTTATTATCTTTTTCCCATCATCGGTATCTGACAACGGAGTATTTTTAAACAACTTTGCCGATTCTTCTAAAACCTGTAGAACATAATATTCCGATAATTGCTTGGAAGATGAGGCGTTTAAAATGCCTTTTAGCAATCCATTAAAATAGCATATTTCCGGATTATTTTGTTCATTTAACAAACAAACTGAATCAGACATGGCAACTTGGGAAAGGTCTAAAATATCTCCGTTTGTCAAACTTGAGGCATTTTTGATTAAATCATTTAGTATATCACTTATTCTTATAAATATAGCTGATAAAGTGCTGTCGTATTTGTTAGAATCATTATTGATTTCTTGTTCAATCTGGTCAAGTCTACTGCTAAGTTGCATGTATTCAGCATTCCCATTCTCAAAATCCTTAATTATCTCCTTTAACTGTTGTTTCCGTTCAAATTCAACTGTTCCTTTTTTGAAATACAGCCTTGATTTACCCATCATTTCACCATTTGTTTTCTCTGTAGCTTTGATTTTCGATAGTTCTTTTCTAGCCTCAAGTATATTATACGACTCTTCTATCTTAGAGATTCTATTCGCTATATCTGTTATTTCCTTAAGTAAATCTTCTTTCTCATCATAACCATAAGATGAATTCTCATGCCTCATCTCCTCTGAACGCATTCTTGCCAATTTAATGACCTCTTCATATTGGGCAACAAGAACATCAAATGAGTTGATTTTTCCAATATTCTTATAATATAGATCTTTAGTATTTCTGATTCTTTCAAATAAAGTTCTGTCTACTTCAAAAACATCACTCATCATTATTTGGGTATTTAGGCCTCCAAAAGCATTCTTCAGTTCCCTCAACTCGTTTTGTAACTGTAGACTTATTCCGTCAGATGTCGTGTATAATCCTCTAGCATAACCAACCACAGCTCCTTTAACTTTGTTATAGTTGTTGTCGAATTCAATATATGATTGTTTTTCGAAAGAAAAAGATTCCTTTAATTTTGATATAGTCGGGCGACTAACATTTATTTTAACTTTCACATAGAAATCAGACAAATACTTTTCTAAACATTTTACTTCAAGAAGTATCTGAGATTCCGCAATCAAAGCATCTTTAATTTGGTTTGTTCCAAATCTGAAATGCACCAAGCTCTTCCTATAATAAATAGTCTGAGAGTATGTAAATGCTTTCTTCATCCCCGGAATCGGATTCATACATGTTGTATCTATCAACGTTTCGTCTACGACTAATGATATGTCTCCACCCAAATCTTCAGATGAAAGAATCAGATAATTAGATTTCTCTTTTGCTCCGCTCAAATATCTGCTTAAATTATTGCCAAAATTTCTTTCAGCATAGAATGAGAAAGGAGATATACTTTCTGTCACAAACGACTCCAAAAGATTCCATGGACTAATTTCTATATAGTATTGCATAGCACTTTATTTAAATTCAACGATGTCTTGGTTATTTACATTATCCAGATAGGATGTTTTAACTGCTGAATATGTAAAATATAAACTGTGTGATGCACGAGTACATGCAACAAAGAAATCGTGTCTCCTTCCAACATGACCTTCATTCGCAAAGGGAACAAAAACATGATCGAATTCAGAACCTTTTGCAGCATAATAGTCTAATATACATGGTAGATCATTATTTGAGAAATCTAATGTATTAATAGTATGGAAAGGAACTTCTTTTCCTGTTCTATAATGGGTCTGAACTTCTGTTATTCCATTTTCTGCTAACAATTTAACTACCTCCTGAACATCAGAGTCATTTTGTACCAAAATAGCCACATCATCCAGAGTTTCGTTTTGTATCTTATTGACAATCCATTTCACTTCTTCTTCCCGTGATTGACACTTTTTGATAATGGGTTTAGGGTAAGTAGGGAAATCACTGTCTCCACCATTCTTTAAATTGTTTGTGAGCAAATCTATTTCTGGCTGTGCAATCTTTTGCGCAACTCTTGCTATGGCCTTTGGAAGACGATAATTGTATTTCAAATTAAAAGGTTTGTAAGTGGGGAAATAAAGTTTAAGATCCTGAATAGAACTACCACTACTTATCATTTTTTGATTGGAGTCTCCCAATAAAGACAAACTCTTCCCGATTTTAGGAATAAATTTATTCTGATAATCAGAAACATTAAAGTCTTGAGCTTCGTCAACAATTAAATAGTCAATAATAGCTTCACATGGTTTGAAAAGTGTGCCACTTGGAATCAAACAATAATTAGGACTACTTACAGAAAAAATATTATCCGTCTGCACTTCTTTAAACCATGAAGACCTTCTTCCCCACGCGTTATAAAAACGAGCATCAACCCAATCCGCAAAATCAAGTCCAATCATATTTGGTCCATAATTCCCTCTTTCAAACTTTCTAACAATATTACCATTAACAAGATATACAAAAGAAGGGTCTATTATTTCTATTGATGAACCCAGAAAATCTATTCTTTTGGCGCAAAAAACATCGCCAATTAAATCAAACCCACGATGCTGCCATGCCCAATCGTATGCGATACGCTCATTATCCAGCCCTAGCTCTTTCATGCCATATGCAATCATTCTTCTTAAAGCCACCGTCATAATAACGATAGCATAAGATCCCTTTCCTTTTGCTTGCAAAGCTCGATGTATTGCAAGATTAGTCTTACCGCTGCCTGCTACACCTTGGACAATGATATTCTTATCAATACTCTCAATGATTACCTCACGCTGAATATCATCAAGATTTCTTATAAACCAGTTTTGTAATCTCATGCTACATCTTTTTTAGTTATAATTCTCCAAGCCACCTTACTTTCGTCATTACCTCTATGTGAGTGAGATATTAAGAAAGATTGATTATACCCTTCATTCCTGAATGTAATATTACAATTGGCTGCCATTAACCCTTTGTCCATCATTTTGGGTAACCATTCTTGGGAAGTGTTATTATAGGTAGTTACATCTACAAATAAAACCATACCTGAGGGAGCTAGTTTTGGCAACAGGAACTCGGCAATATGTTTGTATGCATTTTCTTGTTCAAACTGCTGTTTCGTTACAAATTCACATATTGCCTTGAAGGAAATGATAATATCAAACTTGCGTTTTATTACATTGCTAAGAATACTTAGATCATAGAAATCATCAATACAAACATGAGCTGAATGGTTTTCTAATTGAATACATACATGCTTCTTGAACTCTTGCAGAACCTTGTCGTACTGCTGTAAGGCATGATTATTCCCGTCTAGAGCTACAATTTTGACCTTCTTCATTTTTAAATAGGATTGAGACAAAGCAGTTAATAAACCTATGATTTCCCCCCCCGTACCACATCCAAAATCAAAAATAGAGATTTCTTTTTTGTCAGCGAATTGCTCGGGATTGATCTTAAAAAACTCTGAGAAAATGCAATACGACTCAGCATAACTCCGAGGGAAGTATGTGCCCAAGTAATTGAGAACATCGTTCTTGTCCCAATCAATAACAGTCATATCAGAGTTTGAGCGACAATACTTTGCCCCAAGTTTCTCAAAGATCAGGTGGTCTAGCCACTTTGGTAAATATACACTATTCAACATATTTCACCTTTTCATTAAAATGTTGTTTCAACATTGGATGTCATAGGCCAGTAAACTGCCAGAATCTTCCATACATGCTTATTATGTATGCTGTCGAATCCCGTTTTCTCTACTTTCACCATTTGGCCTTTATTGAATTGTTCCATTGAGTATTCTCCCCATGTGGAGCGATGCAAGTAGGCAGTTTGGTTATCCTCAGTTTTTATGATAAAAGAGTTCTTGTCAACATGAGCAATACTTCCTTCAATAACACTTCCTATGGGAATATCTGAGTCTTTAACTTCTATCTGATGTTTAGCTGCTACAGTTTTGACAGGAGTTGCACTAAGGTACAGCAAATTCTTATCCTCATTGGCATGAGAGAAATACATCTGTGTCAACTCCATAGGTTTTAATCCATTCTTTGCTGCCTTCTGCTGCTGTCGAAGATTCATAAACGCTTCTCTGTTCCCAACCTTGAATATGAGCATTTTTCTTTCATTTCGAGAAATATATTTCACTCGAACAGGACAATCAGTGTTTATACTGACATTTAGTTGCGAGAAACGGATGCCTTTCAACCCTATAATACCATTGTTGAATGAACCTAGGTCATCGTATTCGCAAGGAACCAAAATAATACCATCGTTGTTTTCCAGTCCCCACTTACCTAACTTGTTAATTTTTGAGATACTATCAGAAATTCTTTCCGTATTTGACTTTATAGCTTGGCATTCAGAATCAATACGTCCTTCTCTGCCATCCTTTAAGATGGTGGCCATACCTTCATTATCGAGTTCGCTAATGTGGTCATATCCAGAAATTATGATGTGGCCATTTTGATTCAAAATACAATATTGACCATCTTGAACAGCTATAAACTTGTCTGAAGACCATACACCAATTTTAGAGAATATTGGCAGCGTTATTGGCTTTGCATTCTTGTCCATAATGCCCCATAACCAGTCTCCACCATTCTCTTTAACGTATTTTTTGTAATTGTCTCCCATTTTTTCAATACGTCTGATGTCTTTATCAATCAGTTCGTAGTTGGAAGCAAAAACTTCTATAATACCATTTCTTTTCCCCTCATACCAGCCTCTATGTGTCTTTATTTCATCGTAGATAAATGGCAAACGTATTAAGCCGTCGTATGTAATCAAACCGTATTGCCCTAATCGTTGTGCAATTATGTATTTCTTTGTAGGCTTAACGTCCCCGTCTATCTCATTGTCCTCTACTATCTCTTGAATCTTTTCTTCTGTTTTTTGCTGTTCTGTTTCTTCACGACTTAGCTCTTCTTCCCATTGCCTATCCAGCTCAGCCAGTATCTCTTTGTTTTCCTCCTCGATACTAACTACTTTTATTTTAAACTCTGGATGTGCAGCAAAATATGCCTGCTCAGCGTCTTCGTAGTATGGTTTATACGTATTGTCAAATTTAAGATCGGATAGTCGGATATATTTGCCACCCAATTTGTCAGATGTATTCCCGTTAGGATATTGCCAACTACCATCAGGAGTTATCCAATTACATTTCAATACCAATTCACCCAATTCTTCGCTTTTCCTTTGAGCATCAAGGTCGAAGATGAAAAGATTCATTCGATTGTTGTAGTAAATGTCCTTGACCATCATGTTTGTCAAGTCCACATGCTCACCTTGTTCATCAAAGTTAGAAACCCAAATGATATGTTTTTGGTTTAACCTATAAAACAAATCACGTTCTGCAATGACACTTACAAAAGTAGTACTTAGTTGCAGTTCGAAGACAACTTCCTGCCCACGATAGTTAGCAATAACATCTGGACGTCTCCATCTTAAAATTGGGTGATTCCCTTTTATAGTGTTTTCTGTTCTGACATTGGTAACACCATTTGTCATTTCCAAATATTTTGCTATTTCCGCTTTTAGGAACTTATGACGTTCACCTTCATTACATCTGGCAAATTTTTCTCGGTTTATTTCTCGCCTTGTCCTCCCTGTTGTGGTCTTATAGTCACAATCATCACTATCTCTCAGGTGCGA
The DNA here is from genome assembly GCA_017548605.1 of Prevotella sp. Taxonomy (GTDB): domain Bacteria; phylum Bacteroidota; class Bacteroidia; order Bacteroidales; family Bacteroidaceae; genus Prevotella. The sequence continues at coordinate 159,165 of JAFYZT010000020.1, forward strand.
AAAGAAACGAGCCAAACCTCTTTCTGTCTTTCTCCCTGAAATTTTAACCATCTGACCACAGTATTTACATACATACATAGGTTTACGTAAATAAATGGCTTTCTCCAATTCCGTTCTCTTCTTGAAGATAATACTCTCAGGCTGAGAAAAGAATTGCTTAGCATAGATTTCTTTGTCGTTTTCTAAGTCAATTACAGTATCAATGGTCCGTTTGGTTGAATCTTTTGATTTCTCTGAATTATTACCTATAACGGAATCCTCTATTACTATTGTTATGTCATGAGAAACTGGAATAGGGGACAATTCGTCTACAGGCACCTTTTTCTCCAGGACATTAGAAATAATATCTGTGCCCGATGATTGCTGTTCCTTCTTTATTTTCGCTATTTCTTTAGACTTTGCTTCTATTGTCTCTCCTTGTTCTCTAATTGTTTTTTTCAGATTATCTATAGTAGAGTCTTGCTTACTAATTCTCGCATTCTGCATTTTATTTTCCTCTTTCGCTTGTTCATACAAATCTTGGAGACTAACATATTGACGTTTCAGATTCTCAATTTCATCAAGGGCTTCGTCATCACCACCACTTTCTACAGGTGTAGATGATGTCTGTAATTGTTCATTTAGTGACTCTATTTCTTTTTTCGCTCCATCTATTGATGTTTTTAGTCCTGCATTTTCCTGTTGAGTTTTGTCTAATGTTTCACTCAATTGACTGATGCTACTTTTATAATCCTCTTCATTCTTCTTTAACTCGTCTTTTAGCTCTTTTATCTGGTTCTGCAACCGGTCTATTTGACTGTTAAGATTTTGATTTTTATTCTCTAGAGAAGTATTGTCTTCTTGCAAACGCATAACTATCTCTGATAAGGATTCTTTTTCCTTTTTCAGAGAATTAGTTCTATAGACATGTCTGCCTATCTCTTCTCTTAGTCTTTTGTTTTCGCTTTGAAGAGAATCAACGTCTATGCCACAGACTTTCTTTAATAACCATATTGTTAATCCTTTCATACAATTTCTGCAAAAAAATAAACCGAATTCTATCTTCTGCCTCTCTTTTATCTCCCTTGCTATGATGTAGCAACTATAGTCCCATCAGCGACTTAAGTGCGTTCAGTAGCATTTCCCTACGGTGTATTTCTGCATCCTTCTCTTCTTGTGAAGCGAAAGGACAACTCTCAATACTCCTCTTTGTTCCTGCGAACAAATAATCAACCATGTCACGAGTTTGTTCCCTCGTGACAAATCTGCCACCTAATAATGCTTCCAGATATTGTGCGGCACCATTTGCATATTCTGCCATTTCTGCGCTATACAGGAATATCTTCTTGTCGTCTACCATATATCTTTCATTTTAGATGTCCTTATTCCGTATTGCCAATTACTGACCACAAAGATAAAAATATTTTTCTAATGATAAGCATAATGACCTGAAAAAGTTACATTTCCATTTGGGATCGTCCGAGGGCGGTCCCAAATTATTTGTCGGGATAATACTACTGACAGAGTGGCAACTTTTCGAAAATATTTGTATTTTTGTAGCCGAATACAAAAAGCGAAGAATATGACAGAAGTCTACCAACAATCCCGATTGAATTATATAGAAGAATCTACCGACGAGATGACGCAATTTATTCATACAAAAAAACCGATGATATTCTCAAATAGGTGAAGATTTTGATGGAAAGAATGGAGAAGACTAAGGTACTGATAGTAGGAGCGGGACCAGCGGGAAGCACATGCGGACTGTTGCTCAGGAAACGGGGCATTGACTGCCTGCTGGTGGACCGTGCTACGTTCCCCCGTGACAAGATTTGTGGCGGAGGACTCACGCCACGTTCCTATCGTCTGCTCGAGAAACTGCTGCCCTCTTTCCGTTACGACTATAACAGCGTGCATGAACTGAGGCTCATGATTGAAGGGGAACCGGTGTTCGACCTGCACATGAACAATGAGCTTCGCATCGTCAAACGCCGACAGTTTGACGCCCAACTGTTGGAGGAATACATCAATAACGGCGGCAATTTTATCTGCGATGCTTTGACAAACATAGAGGAACATGACGGGCAGATAACAGCCACGCTGAGGTCAGGCCGACAAGTGCTCTGTGACTACCTGATTGGAGCCGACGGAGCCAACAGCCGTGTGAGAAAATACCTCAACCCAGAGACAAGTCGTGGATTCCTTTTTCTGGAGCAATACGGACCGAAGTCACCCGACAATGTCATCGAGATAAACCTGTCTGCCTCCTACGATGCCGGTTACTATTACAATTTCCCCAACGAGGCATACGACGTGCAGGGTTTCTGCGACCATAGCACCACGATGGAAGTATTCCGCAGCGTGCTCTCCACGATGGGCTGTCCCGAGGAAAAGGCCAAGGGAGCCTATATCCCACTGAGTTTCGACTATCCACTCCACGAACACATCATCCTCATCGGCGATGCAGGCGGCTTTGCCAACCGCCTTACCTTCGAGGGACTCTACTACGCCTTCCTCACAGCCAGTCATGCCGCAGAGGCCATCAGCACAGGACAACCTTTTGCAGAGGTAAACCAGCAGGTATTTGTCAATAAACGGAAAGAGGAACGGTTGACCCGTTTCTTCTACAGTAGCAAAGGTCTCAAACTGTTCCGTTTCCTCTGCAAGCGATTGCCGGGAGTGGTACGATGGGGCTATAACAGAGCGACCATCTGAAACGTTGAACGTAGAACATGGAACGTTGAACATTTTGATTTCTTTGTTCATCATGTTTCGACTTCAAACATCCGTCTTCAAATATCTAGCACTAAATAGCCCTCTACCTTTTTCAAACATTTGCTAATTTGTGCAAAAAAATCATACAAAATTTGGTTGATATTGTGGGAATGATAATTTTGCACCGCCAACCAAGAGAAGGGTAAAAAGGTAAAAGAGCAAAGAGGTAAAAGAGTAATTAAGAAAGAAAGTAAAACTATTCAGCACACAACTGAAAGACTAGACACTATAACAACTAAAAGAGAGAAAGCAATGAACGAGACTGTCATCAGATTTTATGTGGTGCTCAACGACGAGCAACAAGGTCCTTACACCATCGAGCAACTGCAGAAGATGGGACTAGACAGCGACATGCTGGTGTGGAAAGCCGGCATGGCCGATTGGACACCTGCCGGTGAGGTGGACGTGCTGCGCAACATCGTGCGCCCGCCTGTTCCCGAGCCTCCTGCCGAGATACCAGAAGAGCCTGCCGTAGTGCCCCCACCCGCCCCCTCAGTGGTGCAAATGGAGCCATCGGAGCCACCCCTGCAAGAACCACCTGTGCTCCCGATACAGGAGCCGTCCATGCAAACGCCACCGCCACAAGACATTCCTCCTAGGCCACAGTCAAACGATTACGGTCCTGTGCCGCCTGTGCGCGAGTCGTTTATCGGTCGTCATAAGGGATGGTTTATCTTCCTCTTTTTCCTGGCGGTGCTCTGTGCCGTTCTCGCCGTGACCAACCCCGATGAGAAGAAGCACCAGGCAGCCATCAGCCAACTGGCAAGCGACATCATCGAGCAACAGGTAGACGATATCTTCGACGACCCCTACAGCGGCTTCGGCACATCGGTGCTCACCTCGGGCATCGTCGACAAGGTGGCCGGTCACATGGTGACAGTGAAAGACTACGGTCTGTTCTCACTCGGACAACTGGAGTATGGCGATGAAAAGAAGACCGTATCGTTCGGTATCCTCGGTCACGTGTTCACCTTCAGCAACGAAGACGTGGAACGTTACATCACCAATCAGCAGACGAAACGACAAGTTCCCCGCATCCAGGAAGACGAGGACGAAGACGATGATGATTCAGGCGACAGCCGATATACGCCACCCGTGCTCCACGACCAACCCGTGGTGCCCGACGACCCGTCAGCCACAGCGCCCGACACCATCGATTTGTTCTGAAAACCCACCCCGGCCCTCCCAAAGGGAGGGGGAGTGAAGAGGTGAGAGGTGAGGGGTGAGAGAATACCCTAGAACACTAAACTCTCAACACTAAACACTATAAGTGGAACCGTGCCACGAGAGGGAGGTGGTCGCTGAAACCGCGTTGATGGCGTTTTCCCACATAGGTGCGTTTGGGTTGCTTGCCCCCGTATTTCTTATCGTCAGACAAGAGGAAGGGAGCATCGAAGATAAAACAATCTTCCAGACGGCCAGCCATCGATGGACTGACAAAAATATGGTCAAGACTTCCCCACTTACCCTGAAACTTATAGGTGCCCTTGGCTCCATGCGAGCCTTGGGCATCTTTAGATATATGCACGAGGTCATGACCACGCAAGAACACAGGCGCAGGGTCGTCAGCATAGTCGTTGAAATCGCCAGCGATGATGATGTCGGGATTATCGTGACATTGTCGCAGGGAGTCGACGGCCATGGTGATACGTCTTGCCACCTTGTCGCGGTATGCCTTGTGGGCGGCTCCTCCCACCCTGCTCGGTGCATGCACCACGAACACATGTAGCGTATCACCTCCGATGGTCAGTCCCTCGGCATAGAGAATATCGCGCGTGGCATGACTGTTCTCTACCGGTTCCACCCGCATCGTATCATAGCAGATGAGTTGGAAGGAGAAAGGCGAATAGAGCAGTGCCACATCAATACCTCGTTCATCGTCGCTCTCGGTCATGATATACTCATATCGTGCCGAACGAAGCAGCGAACGGCGTGTGAGATCGCGGAGCACTGAGTCGTTCTCTACCTCACATAATGCCACCATGTCAGGCAAGACCCATTCCTCCTCGCCACCGCAAGCCACAATCTCCTGCGCTATGGCATTCACCTTTCGCCAATAGCGGTTGACATCCCACCGGCGGTCCGACGTAGGCAGGTATTCATAGTCGTTCTTCCCCTCGTCGTGCTGATAGTCGAAGAGGTTTTCGCAGTTCAGTTCCACAAAAGTGAAAAGAGCCGCCAAGAGCGCATTTAGGAAAGTCATGATGCAGAAGGACTTTTGGTTTTATCTGCCATGTACATGCCTATGAGTATCAAGGCACTTCCCAGGAGGAAGAATGGTGTGATTTGTTCGTTGAGTAACCACCATGCGAAAAGGATGGTGGTGATGGGGTTGAAATACACCCAGTTGGTAGCCACCACAGGACCCAGCCTGCGCATCACCCAGTTCCAGGTAAGGAAACAGACCATCGAAGCAATGATACCGAGATATAGCAGGTTGCCCCAGACGACAGGATTGTCAAAAGCCTGGGTATTAAGCGGTTGTCCGCTGAACAAGAGAAAAGGAACGATGGTGACGAGACCATAGAAGAACACCTTTCGTGTGATGAGAAAGATATCGTATCTACGCAATGCCTGTTTCATCAACAGGGAATAGAAAGCCCATGCCAGACAAGCCACAAAAGCCAGCAAATCACCCAAGGGCGACAGGTGAAGCACGAAATGGCCGTTGAGCACCACCGTAGCCATGCCCAACAGAGCCACGACAGAACCCATCATCTGCAATCGAGTCACTTTTTCATCACGGTACACCGCAGCGATGAAAAACATGGCAAAAAGCGGACAGGAACAAACGATGAGTGACGTGTTCGTGGCCGTGGTATGGTTGAGAGCCTCGTTTTCAGCTAGAAAATAGAGGGAGCCTCCCACGATGCCCAAGGCCGCCATCAGCAACTCGTCGCGCCAACGCTCCTTCCCCGTCATTGTCTGTTTGACGGACTTCATCGGTCGTTTGCTTCTGATGAACGGCATGAGCGCCACCATGAGCACATAAGCCATGGCGAAACGCAAGGTAAAAATCCAAGCCGGCGTGAGTCCGTGCAGGAGCAGCACCTTCGTACTCACAAAGGTAGTGCCCCAGATGGCTACGGTGAAGAAAGCCACGAGGTGGGCCCAGGCACGGTTGGTCTCTTGCATAATATCAGCGTTTGATTTCTATGTCGCGTCTGACGTTATCGCGAATCTTCTTGAGGTAGGCGGCCATGCCGTCAGAATCTTTGTTGTCGATGATTTCCAGCAACTGTTTCAGCTCAGTACGTATCTGTGCCACCTGACCACTGGTATAGGGGTTAAAAAGCACCTCCTGCAACAGGAAATCGTCCTCGTTGAGCACACCCTTGGCGATACGCATGTGTCGTTTGAACGTGGTTCCCGGTGCATCCTGATGTTTCATCACGGCCGCAAAGACAAAGGTCGAAACGAAGGGGATACTCAGCGAATAAGCCACTGTGCGGTCATGCTCCTCGAAATCATATTCATAGATATTCAGTCCGAGACGCGAATAGAGGTCCTTGAAGAAGATACGTCCCATATAGTCGCCCTCGGTAATGATGATGGCGTTCTCCTCCGACAGTTGTTGCAGGTTGGCGAAAGTGGGACCGAACATCGGGTGGGTGGACACATAACGTCTGCCCGTCTGCTCATAGTATTCCTTCAGGCCGGTCTTCACCGAGGCAATGTCACTGATGATACAGTCGTGCGGCAGGTGGGGCAACACCTCGTTGAATGCCGCGATGGTATATTTCACCGTTACCGCATTGATGACCAGTTCGGGCTGGAACGCCTCTATCTCTTCCAACTGTGTGAAACGTTGGGTGTTGTAGGTGAAACGCATTCGCTTGGGGTCTTTCTCATAGACCGCCGTCTCATGGTCGAAACTGAGCAGGTCGAGGAAGAAACTGCCCATCTTACCTGCGCCTAATATTAGGATTTTCATGATTACTATATCTTAATTGGGAGTTAAAATGGAAGTTAATTCGCTTCGCTCATGGGAGTTAAAGTGGAAGTAAAAATGGACATTACTCCGCCTTTTACTTCAATTTTTCGTCCTTTGACATTTGGCTTAACTCCTTTAACTTCTTAACTCCTTTAACTTCTTAACTCCTTCTAACTTCCTTTTACTTCCTTTTTCTACTGATTAATAATTTCCATTTGCTGGCGCACGCTCTCCTCGTGTACACTCTCGAATATTTTCTTCACGAAGTCGGCACCCATGCCGCAGAGCGCACCCTGTGCCCCTCGTTTATCGAGTATCTCGCTGTAACGGACATGCTGCAACACCGTCATGTTATGCTCCTTCTTGTACTGTCCTATCTCGCGGCACACCCTCATGCGCTGAGCCAGCAGATTCATCAGTTGGTTGTCCAACTCGTCAATCTGCTTGCGCAGCTCGTGAATGCCCTCGGTGGTCACCGTCTCGTCACGGATGACAAGCAGTGAAAGGATATAGTCAAGCACATCGGGCGTCACCTGTTGCGAGGCATCGCTCCATGCTTTGTCGGGGTCGCAGTGGCTCTCCACAATCAGACCGTCGGCACCCAGGTCGAGAGCCTGCTGACAGAGCGGTGCCACCAGTTCACGTTTGCCACCGATATGACTGGGGTCGCAGATGATGGGCATATCGGGAATGCGGCGGCGCAACTCGATGGGTATCTGCCACATCGGCAGGTTGCGGTATATCTTCTTGTCGTAGCTGGAGAAACCGCGGTGGATGGCTCCCAGATGAGTGACGCCAGCCTGATTGAGTCGTTCGAGCGCCCCTATCCACAGTTCGAGGTCGGGATTGACGGGGTTTTTCACGAACACGGGGTTTTTGCAACCGCGCAGGGCATCGGCAAGAGCCTGCATGGCAAAGGGGTTGGCTGTTGTGCGGGCACCAATCCAAAGGATGTCGATGCCATATTTCATGGCCAGTTCCACATGTTCGGGAGTGGCCACCTCGGTGGCCACCAACATTCCTGTTTCCTTCTGTACCCGTTGTAACCAAGGCAGTGCCTTCTCGCCATGTCCTTCGAAGCCACCGGGTTTGGTGCGCGGCTTCCACACACCCGCCCTGAAGTTATGGCATCCTTTCGAGGCCAGCTGTTTGGCTGTGGTCATCACTTGCTCTTCCGATTCCGCTGAGCATGGTCCGGCGATAACAAAAGGTCGTTCGTTGTCGCTGGGCAGTTTGATTGATTGAAGTTCCAGTTCCATATTTTGAATGTTGAGTTTTGAGTTTTGAATGTTGAATTTTGAGTTTTGAATGTTGAGGGTGAAGTGTTGATGGTTGAATGTTAATTCTTAATTCTTCATCGCCGCAGGCGACCATTAAAAATTCAACATTCAAAATTCAACACTCATAATTCTCTCTTTCGCTTCGGCTATCTTGTCGTCCTTGGCGCAGAGCGAGATACGGATGTACCGTTCGCCGCGTGAGCCGAAGATGAAGCCGGGAGTGATGAACACCCGTGCCTCATGGAGCACCCGTTCTGTCAGTTCCTCGGCATTGGCATAACGGTCGGGAATGCGTCCCCAAAGGAACATACCCACCTGTGCGGGGTCGAAGGTGCAGCCCAGGGTGGTCATAATCTGTTCAGCCAGGGCACGACGCCGACGGTAGGTCTCAATGTTGGCCATTCGGTGCCACTCACTGTCGTTGTGGTAGGCCTCAGCAGCAGCCAGTTGAATGCCTCGGAACGTGCCGGAGTCGATGTTGCTCTTCACCTTGAGAATCCATGATATGAACGTGCTGTTGGTGGCGCACAGTCCCACGCGCCATCCCGGCATGTTATGACTTTTCGACATCGAATTGAACTCGATGCAACAGTCTTTGGCACCATCCACCTGCAGCAGCGATAGCGGCTGTTCATTGAGGATGAACGAATAGGGGTTGTCGTTGACCACCACGATTCCATGCTCCTTGGCAAAGCAAACCAGCCGCTCGTAGGTTTCTTTTCTCGCCGCACCTCCGGTAGGCATATTGGGATAGTTGGTCCACATCAGTTTCACGCCGCTAAGGTCCATGTTCTCCAGTTGCTCGAAGTCGGGCTGCCAGCCATCGTTCTCCAGCAGGTCATAGTTTACTACCTGCGTGCCGAGCAGCTTACTCAACGATGTGTATGTGGGATAGCCGGGGTTGGGCACGAGCACCTTATCGCCGGGATTGGCGAAGGCCAACGTAACATGCAATATACCCTCTTTCGAGCCGATGAGCGGCAAGATTTCGGTCTTCGGGTCGAGGTTCACGTCGTACCACCGTTTGTAGAAGAAGGCCATCGCCTCACGCAGTTCGGGCGTACCCATCGTAGGTTGGTATCCGTGGGTGTCGGGTTGTTGCGCCACCTCGCACAACCGCTGGATGGTCTGCGGCGAAGGAGGCATGTCGGGACTGCCGATAGCCAGACTGATGATGTCATGGCCCTGACGGTTGAGTTCCGCCACCTCTTTGAGTTTGCGCGAGAAATAGTATTCACTCACCAGACTGAGCCGATCAGCCGGTTGGATGTCAATATGTTTGTTGTCCGATTTCATATTCTCCGATAATGTTAAGTTCCTTGGTAAGCGGGGTGATGGCATCAATGCTTTGACGGTAGCGCGTGAGGTTGTCGTAGGTCACGTCAACATAGAACAGATATTCCCATTCGTGACCGATGATGGGTAGCGACTGTATCTTGGTGAGGTTGATGTTGTAGAAAGAGAGGATGGTGAGCACCTTCGACAACGACCCCTCCTCATGGGGCAGCGAGAAGACGAGACTGGCCTTGTTGGCTTTCTCCAACGGTCTGAGGAAGTCGGCTTTGCGCGTATCCGAAACCACGAGAAAACGGGTGAAGTTGTGTTTGTTGTCCTCGATGGAATCCTCGAGCACCTTCATGCCGTACAGCTGGGCCGCATCGGAATGACAGATAGCTGCCCATCCCCGGCAGTCGAGACGTTGTATCATCTCTGCCGCGCCCGCCGTATCTTCATGCTCCACCGCCTTGAGTTGAGGGTGGTTAGCCAGGAAACCACGGCACTGCATAAGAGCCACGGGATGGGAATGTACCTCCTGTAGCGTCTCCCATGAGTCATCGGGCAGACAGCAGATGGAATGGCGTATATGCAGTTTATGCTCTCCCACGATGGTCGTTCCCGAAGCACGTAGCAGTTCATAGTTACGGAGCAGACTTCCCGCTATGGTGTTCTCGATGGCCACCATGCCGATGACGGTAGGGTCGCGCTTGATGTTCTCGAACACCTGTTCGAAAGTCGAACAACAGATGATTTGTATCTGCTGACCTTTGAAATATTGGTGGGCTGCGATGTCGTGGAACGACCCGATGGATCCCTGTATAGCTATGCGTTTCATAATAAAAAACCCGCTCCTTAGTGAAGCGGGATTATGATGTTTGATTATTGTTTCCTTGGAATATATATGCAACTTCCCGCTTCACAATTTGCTTGCAAAGTAAAAATAGAAGCCGTAAAAGTAAGCATTGTATGTTCTCATTCTTTCGTTTATTTACGATTTGGGTGCAAAATTATAACAATTTTTCCTTTTATACAAACATTTTGCAAGAAAAAGTAAATAAAAATTCATAATTCACTTGTCACACCACTCATTATTCAATCTTCAACGGTCATTGTTCAACGTCCTACAGTCCCAGCGGATTGGCATTCTGTATCGCTTCTTCCACCTTGTGTTCAATACCTTCTTGGGCATTACCCTCACCGACGGTTTCTTCAGGACGGAGCGTCTTGGCCATCTCGATATCGTCGACACCACCGACGGTGTCACCCAGTTCCATACGCACCTCACTGCGTTCTTGGTAGGCCTCCACACGGAAAGGATTGGCATCGATGACCTGACCGTAGCGTTTTTCGGCGGCAGCCAGATCACCGCCCTCCTTCTCCACCCGAGCCATAAGTAGGAGACCATCCTCGCTGTCGGGTATCATGCCCAACAGCGTGTCGGCATCGCTACGCGCCTCATCAAGCAGTTTCAAGTGTCGGTAGGCTTCACCACGGAACAGGTATCCGTCAACAAAGCGCGGCTCGGCATTGATAGCCTTGGTAAACCATGCCACGGCTTCTTCCCACTGTTCAGTAGCCAGGGCTCCCCTGCCCAACATCAACAAGGCCTCCACATGATTCTCTTCCATAGACAGCACCTTGTCACATGCCTCCTGCAACATGCCATAGTCCTCTTTCATGAAAGCCACGTGTGCCATGCGCAGCCACACCAGGTGATTGTCGGGCTGCGCCTCCGCCATCAGACGCACTTCATCAAGAGCATCATCGAGACGGTCGCGCATGAGGTAGAGCTGTGACAGGTGGTCATGTATCTCTAAGTCCTCCTCGCGTTCCAGGGCCTGCAGGAAACACTGTTCCGCAAAGTCAAGTTGTCCGTTCCGCAGGGCACGTATGCCGTCGTACTTGAGTGTGTCGAACGACACCTCTTCCTTGATGGGTTCTTCCGTTGTCTGCGGCTTGCTTTCACCGCTACCGAATAGTTTCTTGAAAAATGACATATTTATAAGTGGTGGATGAGAAGATTAAAAAATTAAAAAATTAAAAAATTATAAATGAGGTGATGAGTGACGAGTGATGAGTGATGAGTGACGAGTGACGAGTGACAAATTCTTCATTGAACAATTATTTCATCGCGAAGCGACAATTTTTCGACATATGTCTCAACAACTCGTCAACATTCAACATTCAAAACTCAACATTCAAAATACCCCGCCGGCTATTGTCCAAACTCCTATACTCCCAAACTCCCAATCCTAAACATTCAAGCCCTCAGGCTCATAGATGAAATAGCCGGGTTCTGAGGGATGGTCGAGTACCATGTATTGCGGATTCTCCTTGCTGAGCATCCATACGATGAGCACGTCGCCCATGGCTCCGGCAATGAAGAAGATGCCGAAGGCAAGCAAGGGTATCCAACCGATGATGATGGCGATGACGGAGGGAATGATGCCCAGTATCAACAGCGGCATCAGACAGGCCACGATGTAAGGTCGTATATGCATCGGCTCGTCGCAATGGGTATAGGGTGTGAGCATCTTCCATATCACGCCATAACTGATGGCACGGAAGCCACGTTTGGCGTAACATGCCCATGTGATGCCGTGGATGAGTTCGTGAGCCACAATGCCCACCACCATGATGCCCATGATGATGAACCAATCTGTGAGGAAACGCCACGACGGGGCATCACCGCCATAACGGGCGGAAAAACTCTGCGCTATATAGTCCCATCCCCACACGAGGAAGAAAAGGCCGCCGAAAAGCACCAACGCGCCTACAAGCACCACTAATGCTACCTTGTTTGCCTTGATAATATCGATGGTCATCGTACGCCGCCTCATGCCCGGCATTTCAGGAATCTCTGTCTCTTTCATGGGTACAAAGAACTATTTCGAACATTTAAAAACTGAGTACTAATCCATCATCTTTGGTTCTGGAATATCCTTTCCACGGCAGAAGCGGTGCACTATCTGGCGGTCATCGCCTAGGTAGATATATCGCTCCAAACGGTGGACAAGTGAGTACTCAGACGGATACAACACGGTATCATCTATGACCAGCGCGTCGAAATCATATCCGGGTTCGAAGCTGCCCACCTTGCCAAAGAAACTGCCTGCCGACTTGGTGGCAATCCAGAAGATTTCGGGCAGGGTGAGGAAGTGTTTATTGTTATCGTGCTGATAGTGCATTTTGCTCACTTGTATCGCATAGACCAACATGCGGAACATATTCAGGTCGTGGCCCCCACTGATATCACTGCCTAGTCCGATGCGCAGCCCCTCATCGAGGAAGGTGCGGACGGGTGCCATGCCCGATGCGATGTTGAAGTTCGACGTGGGACAGTGAGCCACCATGACACCGTTGCGCTTCATCAGTTCCAGTTCGTTGCCTCTCGTCCAGACGCAGTGGGCCATGATGGTTGGCATCTGTCCGAAGAGGCCGTAGCGGTTGTAGGCATCGCCATAGCTCTCACTGTCGGGCTCTAACTCGGCCACCCAGGCTATCTCCGACGTGTTCTCCGACAGGTGCGACTGTACGGGCAGCTTGTATTTGTTGGCCAGTTCACCACAGGCTTTCAGCAACTCCGGGGTACACGAAGGAACGAAACGCGGCGTGATAATGGGACGTACCAAAGCGTCGGGTCGGTTGAATTCGGCTATCAGCCGTTCGTTGCCCTCAATGGCGGCCTCTACGTCTTCAGAAAGGTTGTCGGGACAGTGGCGGTTCATGGCCACCTTGCCAACCAGTGCGCCCATGCCAACCTCCTGGTACAGCTTCATCAGCAGACGGGTGCTCTCGGTGTGTATGGTACCGAAGACGCAGCTGCGCATGGTGCCGAAGAGCCACTGTGTATGCAGGAAACGGCGATACATGCGCTCGGCATAATGGACATCGGCATACTTGGCCTCCTCCGGGAAGGTGTAGTGCTGCAGCCAGGGCAGCAGTTCCAAATCCATGGCCACGCCCTGGTTATGCACCTGTGGCGCATGCACATGCATATCGTTCATGGCAGGTATCAACAGACGGTTGCCGAAATCAACAACCTCTACATCCTCACTGTCTAACGAAGCCAAGTCTGACGATACTCCTGACACACGCCCGTCAGCATCCACGGCGATATAGCCGTTCTCCAACTCCTCAAAATGGCTTTTCTCCTTCGTAAAAAGGATGTTGGCCTTATATATTTTCTTTTTCATCAGCTACAATTTTAAGTGTCGGCAATGTTACGTAAAAATGTAAGTTTTGAAAAACAGGACAAATATATGAAAAAAACTTGATTTTATACAAATAAAAGCGATATAATTGTCAGGGATACCACCGAAAAGCGACATCTACCGACTGTTATGAATTATATAATGTGGGTTAAACTTCGTTAAGCCGTTTGGCCGTTCCGACATGAAACATTACTTTTGGGGCATGATACGAACGACATTGACCTTTATTGCCCTATTTGGCTGGGCTGTAGTGACTGAAGCTCAGGACACACCCACCATCCAGGAACAGCCATCCACATCGACTGACATGCCTTATCTGGAGCCATCGGAAGATGTCATGGGTACCGAAGGTCTGCGCTCGTCTTTCGAGCCGTTGAGTGGTGAGGAGGTTTATTTTGGTGACTTCACTCCATCCCCCGACACATTGGCCCTACCAAGTCTGACCACCCATGGTCATATCATGCCCATCGCTCACTATCCCTATTTATGGGACAGCATGTATAGCTGGGATTTGCATGAAGGACTGAACGTGACACTAGGCATGAGCGTGATGGCCCAATTTGGAAAACATGCCCGAAGCGGCGCGGGCTTTGGGCAGGACGTGGCCATGATGTATGCCGTGCCTCTGAGCAAAAAGCTGTCGTTTGCGGCTGGTGGCTATTTCAACCGTATGTCGTGGTCACATGATTCTTTTTACGACGCGGGCATCACAGCCATGCTCGGTTATCGTTTCGACGAGCATTGGGAAGCCTATATCTCTGGCCAGAAAAGCATAACGTCGAGCAATTATATCCCCTACCCTCTTTATAACATGCGTGCACTGGGCGACCGCCTCAGAGCCACCGTGCGTTATAACTTCAATCCTAGCATGAGTATCGAAGTGTCAGTGGGAACAGAACGCAGGCCCCGGCAAGACAACTTTTATGATCCTCGCCAGGGCATGCCGCCCACCCCACCCCAAAAAGGAAGATAAAGGAAGATAGAAGAAGATAGCCGCTTTCAGCGGCGGAAGATAAAAGACAATACCTAAGACCACATTGATGGACTCCGGGCTATTGGCTTATAACTCCCTCTAACTCCTTCTAACTTCAGTATTTTCGAAAAAAAGGCATCTCACCCTATGGGATCCACCACTTCCGTAGTGTCATAATCATCCAACGACTTCTCCATCTCGCCACCGGCAGAAGATCTTGTAAGGAGGAAAGCCAGAACACCTAAGGCGATGACCAACAGCACGACGATGATAATCAGCGGCAGACGATTGCGTTTCCTTTCCTCCACTTCTACAACAGGTTGTGCATAACCCATAGGCGGTTCCACGGCAGTCACCTCGCCCACCACCTCATAAACGGGCGGTACGATTCCCTGATCATCGGTATCTTCGTCATCATCGGAATCAGCATCTTCACGCATCAAAAACTTCAGATTTTCTATGGTGCTACGGTCGCTGCGACGGAGACGCATGGCACCGGTAACAGCCGTCCGCGTACTCCATAGAAAAGTATTAGGTAACTCCGCCATGCCTTCGCTCAACCTGTTGATAGAGGGGGTGGGCACCTGGCCGGTGAGCAGGTAATAAAGTGTGGCACCAAGGGCGTACACATCAGTCTCAGGTGAGAACTTGCTCACACCGCCGGCATTATATTGTTCGGGAGGAGAAAAGCCCTCACTCACGCCAATGGGCGTGGTACTCGTCTGTCCGCCCGTTTTCTCATCATAGTTCTTAGCCAGTCCGAAGTCGATGAGCACCGGTTGCCCGTCGCTGCGTAGCATCACATTACTCGGCTTGATGTCGAGGTGGTTGACCTTGGATTCATGCACACACTCCACAGCCGACAATAAAAGACTGAAATAATAACGGGCCGACTGCTCGGACAGCGGTCCCTGTGCCTGTATGAGGTCGGTCAATGACTGGCCGTCAAGATATTCCATGACGTAATAGGCCGTGTTATTCTCCTCGAACACGTCGTACACCTTCACGATATTGGGATGCTTGAAACGGGCGATGGTACGCGCCTCCTTGAGGAACTTCTGCTTGTAACGTTCCACCATGTCGCGGTTGCCCTGTGTACCAAGTGTCACCTGGGTGTGATTACCTTGACGGTCGCAATAATCTTTCATGAAAAATTCCTTCACGGCCACCTTGCGGACGGCAGTGTTAGGAGAGGCCATTTCCTCGGCCAGATAGGTAATGCCGAAACCGCCCTGGCCAAGGGGTTTGACGATTCGGTATTTACCATTAAACAATAATGTGTTTGACTGAAGCAGCATGGTTATATTAAGTTAACGAGTTAACAAATTGACAAGTTGACGAGTGAGGAGTTAAGAGTTATCCCCGCTGGGTAATCTCTTGCTCCTTACCCCTAAAAGTCCGCTAAGAGCGTAGTGGCATCGTCGCCTGCATCATCGATGGGCGTTGCGCCATCATCGCCCATATCGGTCAGTGCGGGTTCGTCAACCACCGGAGTCTCGTCGACCACAGGGTCGGCAGCGACTTCGGCAGGCTCACCTTCTACCACGGGAGTGTCTAACGGCTCAGCCATCACTTCCACCTCGGAGATGGGAAGGTCAGCGTCGCCGTCGCCCTGAAAGGGCACGTCAGGGAGCATCGTCACAGAGGTGACTTCAGGCATGTCGATTGTGTCCACCCAAAAGGGGGCATCATCGGACAGACCTTCCACGTCGAGCACTCCGTCACCGTCCATCTGTACCACGGCAGAAGAGCCGAACACCGCTTCGGGGTTGAAGCCGTCCGTTCCTTCGTATCCGAGGACCTCCACCGACTGGTCGTCAAAAAGGTCCATGTCATGAATTTGTCTCATTTGTTCCATTGTCATTTTGTTAAAAACACAGCTGCTTTGTCATGTCGGTGCAAAGATAGTAAAGAAAAAGACAGCTGCAAGGGTTCACGACGCATATTACACGAAAACGGTCTATTAATGTATGAAATTCAGGAGGCCGTTCCCGCCATCATGTCTTTGAGGCGCTTTAAGGCATCTTTCGACACCTCGAGTTGCAAATAGAAATGTTTGGAGTCGCTGAGCACCAGTTTCTGCTTAAGTGTGTTCACCAACAGGATGAAACCAATGTTGATGATGTGGCGCTTGCCGATACGCAGGAACATACGGGCATTGTCGCCCAACTGGTCGGTCAGCGTCTTCTGCATCTGACCCAGGTTCATTCCCACGGAACACCTCAGTTTGTTTGCCAGCACGATGGATGTGTAGTTGCCGTCAGCCTCGAAATACACGATTTGGCGTACATCGAGGCGCAGCATCTCGTCACGTGAATTGAAGAGGATAAAATTCTTAGACATATCTTGATTGGTTACTGATAATCATTGGTTTGTTGCCACGTCTGGATGGGTTCAGACTTGCCGCCCTTGAGCTGCCTCAACGTAAAGAAGAGGATGGGCATCGTGAGCAGGAAAGAAAGCACGTCGCACAGCGGCTGACATATCTCAACACCTAGCAGCCCATAAACCCTGGGCAGTACGAGGATGAGCGGTATGAAGAACAGTCCCCTGCGGGCGGCGGCGAGGATATTCGCACGCCATGGCTTACGGATGGTCTGCAACAGCATATTGCTGTGCATCGTGATGGCTCCCAGAGGATAGGCCACCAACTGCCAACGGAAAGCCTCCACACCCACACGGATGACGTCGGGGTCGTCGCGGAACACGGCTATGACAGGTTGCGCGAAGAACCATCCGGCTGTCGTGCAGAGACAGAGGAAAGCGGTACCCACGGCCGTCGTAAACCAAAAGGCGCGTTTCACCCGCTCATGATTGCCTGCTCCGTAGCAGAATCCGCAGAGCGGCTGGAACCCCTGTCCCAGACCGATGATGACAGAGAACACCACGAAGGTGATACGCGTCACTATCGACATGGCGGCGATGGCTGCGTCGCCGAAGGTGCCTGCCGCCACATTGAGCATGATGGTGGCGATGCAACCCACCGACTGACGGACGAACGACGGAGTGCCGCCGGCTACAATCTCCTGCACATACCGCCAACGCAAGGACACATGGTGCCAATGAAGCCTGATACTGTCGCAACGACGGTTCATGATGATGAGCAGCAGCAGACCGCATGTCTGGCTGACCACTGTCGCCACAGCGGCACCGGCCACACCCCAGCCGAAGGCAAAGATGAACACCGGATCAAGCACCACATTGATAACGGCACCACTGACCACGCCCACCATGGCATAGAGGGCATTGCCCTGGAAACGCATCTGGTTGTTGAGCGTCAGACTGGCAATCATCACGGGTGCCCCTAACAGGATAATGCCCATATATTTCTCGGCATAGGGCAGGATGGTCGGCGTACTGCCCAACATCACTGCTAACGGCTTCAACAAGCACTCACCGAAGATGGTGATGATGATGCCGAGGAGCACAGCATAGGCCATTCCTGTGGAGGCCATGCGCTGGGCAGCCTGTTTGTTTTTTGCCCCCAGCTGACGTGCCATGAAATTACCGGTTCCATGACCGAAGAAGAAACCCACGGCATGAATAACCGACATGGCTGCAAACACCACACCTACTGCCGCCGTCGATTGTGTATCGATTTGTCCGACGAAGAAGGTGTCGGCGATATTGTAAAGGCTGGTGACGAGCATGCTGATGATGGTCGGCACCGCCATGTGCCCGATAACCCTCGGTATTGGGGCGGTGGTGAGAAACGTGTAGTTGTCCTGTCGGTGAACCATGGGTCTCGCCACTGCGCCGTCAACCGATAAGTATTTGTACAATGCGCTCGGCAGCCCGTCCGTCCCAACGGTCAGGGATGCCTGACGCTTTCCATTCGCCACGAACCATCTTGCTCATGTGCTCTCCCAACAGACCGGGGTCTTCACCCACCAAGACATTCGACCCCACTGTGACGGTCTCGATATGCTCGGTATAGCTGTTGAGGGTGATACAAGGAACACTGTTGAACGTAGCCTCCTCAGCCACATTGCCAGAGTCGGTGACGATGCCCAGGGCATGGGCTGTGAGATAGCCGAAGTCGAGATAACCTAACGGCTCGGTGATGAGGATAGGTGACTGCGGCAGGAGGGCATTGATGCGGCTGACCACCGCAGCAGCCTGTCCACGCAGAGGGGCTACAATGGGGATATCGCCAGCCTGGTCCACCATGGCGGCAACCATCGCCTGAAGGTTGTCCGTATCAGCGATGAGGGCCTTGCGGTTGAGCGTGAACACGATATACTGCCGTTCTTGCAATCCCAGCGTATCCATGCAGGCGGGCCGCGTCCAACGGTTATGGTTGAAGCGCAGCGAGTCCATGAGTATATTACCCACCTTGTATATCTTCGAGAGGTTGGCACCCTCCCGTGTAGCGATGTTCGAAGCACCGTCGCCCGCCGTGAAGAGCAGGTCGGACAGTCCGTCGATGACCAATCGGTTTATCTCCTTTGGCATGCGGATGTCGAACGACCGCGTGCCGGCCACAAGATGGGCCAGACGGATGCCCTGTTTCTTCGTCACGATGGCCGCCGCCATGGTCGATGCGAGGTCATCGACAACGATAACCACATCGGTAGGATTTTGGAGGAGGTATTGCTCAAACGCTCCCATCACCCGACCGGTAATCTCGTTGAGACTGGCACTGTCTACGTCGAGGAACACCGTGGGCCGCGCAATCTGAAGGTCTTCAAACAGCGACGACTCCAATGTCGGGTCGTCAGACCTGCCCGCATACACGAGGGTAAAACTGATGTCGGGGCGCGTAGTGCGTGCCTTCTCTATGGCTCGTATGATAGGAGCCACCTTCACGAAATTAGGCCTTGCGCCCGCAACGATGCAGATATTCATGTCATTCCGACTTGAAAAGATCCTTGATTCCTCCGATACTGCCAAGCAGGTTCGTAGCCTCGTAGGGCAGGTAAATGGTCTTGGCCTGACCGCCCTCGGCCACCTGCTGCATCATCTGAATATATTTCTGGGCGAGCAGGTAATTGGCAGGATTGGTACTCTTGCCTACCGCCTCGGTGATTTTCTCGATGGCGATGGCCTCGGCCTCGGCCTTGCGGATACGGGCCTGTGCCTCACCCTCGGCCTGCAAAATCTGTTGCTGTTTGAGAGCCTCGGCACGGTTGATGGTGGCAGCCTTCTCACCTTCCGACTGAAGAATCTGCGACTGCTTATCACCCTCACTGGTGAGGATGGCAGCACGTTTGTTACGCTCGGCCTGCATCTGCTTCTCCATAGCCATGAGCACGCTCTGCGGTGGCGTGATGTCCTGCAGCTCCACGCGGTTCACCTTGATGCCCCATTTGTTCGTGGCATCGTCGAGCACGGCACGAAGCTTGGTGTTCACCGTGTCGCGCGAGGTAAGCGTCTGGTCGAGTTCCATCTCACCGATGATGTTACGCAGGGTGGTCTGCGTAAGTTTCTCAATGGCGTTAGGCAGGTTGTTAATCTCGTAAACAGCCTTAAAGGGATCTACAATCTGGAAATAGAGCAGCGCGTTAATCTGCATCTGGATATTATCCTTGGTAATCACGTTCTGCTTGTCGAAGTCGTACACCTGTTCACGCAGGTCGATACTGTTGCTATACACATAACGGCCGCGTGTAAGCGTGATGATGTTCTTCGCCGCATCGATGAAAGGGATGATGATGTTCACGCCGGGTTTGAGCGTGGCGTGGTATTTACCCAGACGCTCAATGATGCGCGTTTCAGACTGCGGGATGATGACCAATGTTTTCTTGGCCAGGATGATAACCAGGATAATGAGGGCTATCAATACAATGGTGGTAACGGAAATGGAGTTCATATTTTTATAGTTGACAAGTTAACAAGTTTTTATCTCAGAAGTCCCAATCTTAATTCTTAACTTTTCTCTACGGTGATGATAATACTCTCACGGTCGACGATACGCACGGAGGTACCTTTCTCTATGGCTGATCCGTCGGCCGACTTAGCTTTCCAATCATCGCCGTCAAGTGCCACACGACCGTAACCGCCAGCCTCAATAGTCTGACTCACCGTACCCTCACGCCCGATGATGGCATCGGCATTGCTCACACGGTCCTCATCCTTCCGGTGCAGGAAACGCAGGGCTACGGGACGGAACACATACAGACAGATGAGGGTAACCACGGCGAAAGACAATAGCTGGATGACAAAGCCACCACCGAGTGCCGAGGCAAGCGACCCGCCGAGGGCACCAATAGCAAAACAAAGGATGAAGAGGTCGCCACTGCCCAATTCAAGAATCAGGCACAAGACACTCACAAGCACCCATACCAGCCAAATCTTATCAGAAAAGAATTCTATCATAGTTTATTTGTTTTTTTCTTTATAGGGAGTTAAATTGGAAGTTAATTCGCTTCGCTCATGGAAGTTAAAGGGGAAGTTAAAATGGACATTACTCCGCCGTTTCCCTTTTTTACTCTTTTACTTACCACCCCCCTCCCTTGGGGAGGGTCAGGATGGGTATTTTACTTTTTTACCTTTACTTAATTCTAATGGTTCCTTGTGTCTGGGTACCGGCAGGTGTTGTCGTGGTACCTGTTGACGCGCCCGTGCTCTTTTGGTAATATTTCATCGCCTCAGGAAGGTGCTTCTTAATGTCGGCGATACGTTTCTCGTCGGAGGGGTGCGTGCTCAGGAACGACGCGCCACCACCAGAAGACTGTGCAGCCATACGTTGCCAGAATGTCAAGGCGGTGTTGGGGTCATAGCCCGCCATGGCTGAGAAGATGAGTCCCATATAGTCTGCCTCACTCTCGTTGGAGCGTGAACCATGCAACTGAGTAAGTTGCGTTCCCAGGTTAATGCCTGTCATGATGAGACTACCCGTGTCGCCTAGTCCCACGCCGGAAAGTACGCCGCCAAGAATCTGCGTTCCTGTCTGTGCCCGTTCCTGTTTGCTCAGCTGTTCTGCCGAATGACGGGCTACGGCATGGGCTATCTCATGACCGAGCACGATGGCCAGCGATGCCTCGTCCTTTGTCACGGGCAACAGGCCCTCATACACCACGATTTTGCCGCCCGGCATACAGAAGGCGTTCTGCTGGTTCTCTGCCAGGAGGTTAAACTCCCACTGGAAACTGCTCACCCTGTCGGCAAAGCCGTTTTGCGTAAGATAGGTATTCACGGCATTGGCCAACCGCTGTCCTACCCTCTTCACCATAGCCGTATTGGTAGCATTGGTAGAGAGCTTCGAGGCTACGGTATACTGCTTATATTCATTAAGAGCAAGGCCGAGCATCTGTTCGTCAGTATAAGAGAGGCGTTGCTTGCGCCCAGTGATAGGCACGACACTTGTCGTACCGCAACTGGCCAGAATGATGGTGACCAGCGTAATGAGTAAGGTCTGTCTGAGTTTCATGTCTTTTTTATTTTTCGGTGATTTGTTTCTTGTTGTCTGTACCGTCGTTTTCGGCAGGAGCCTCCTTTGCCACAGGCGCGGTCATGTTGATATAGTCTATCTGCTGGTTTATCTGCGTAGAGAACTTCACGGGGTGCCAGATATACTCATATACGCTGGAGTCCTCACCCGTGGTCACTATCACGTCACCATAGCCGAAAATCCTGCCGGCGATGCTCTGGTTCACCTGCACACTCTCACACTTGCGCAACATCAGTTCGATGCTCTTCCTGCGGATGATGCCCGTCTTCTCGATCACCCTTTTGTTGGTCACGATGTATCGTTTGCCATTGTTCACGGCAAAAGCCCAGATGGCAGCCAGCAGCAAGAGGACACCACTGCAGATGAGTTTCCATTTCATGGCGTTCTCAATGGGCAGGAACAGCACGGCGATGGCCAGGATGACGAGTGCCACCGGTTTCCAGTACATGAAATAATGCAGTTTGGCTTCATAGATGATTTTCTCACCATTCATCAAACTATCTTCTATATATCCCATATCGGTTTCTTTGTTGAAGTTATAGAGAGCATAACTTCCTTGGTTATTAATTATCGGTTATTCCATGCAAAAGTATGAAATAATTATGACAGGAACAAATTTTTTTCACGATTTAATGAGGTACGAAAAGAGAAAGATGGACACAGGAAAAGAAAACCAGACCATCAACGACTTCAAAAACGACAAAAAAGGAAAACCAATGACACCCCACAGTTTTCCAAATTTTCAACCAAACGCCCAACAAAAGATACAAAATTGTACAAAACCGTCAGCCTGAAAACCTAAAAATCAAATAGAGTTTTCCGCTTTAAAAACACAACTTATTGATTATTAGATATTTAACATTAATTAACCCTAAAAAAGTTTTCCAAAATGATAATCTTCGTTATATTGTTTGTATCTTTGCAAACAAATACGACACTCCCTGTCGTTTGCAAAATGATTCGTAACCTTTAACGCAATAAGACTATTTTTTTCACCAAAACTGTTGTTAATATCCTCCGGCCGCAGTGATTTGCACCCGGAGGACTTTTTTGGTCGACAAAGGAACATTATTATTGACACAAGAACATATTTTTCAGACAAAGGAACATAGGGACAAAAACAAATAGACACAACAGGCTCACTGAAAACACGGAAAGCCACAGAAAGCATTCTACTATATTTCTTTGTATTTCTGAGATTTCTGTGTGAGCATAGACAAATTTAAAAAGGCCTCCATACACATCTTATGCTGTGTTGTTTCATAAGGGACATTTATTTTTTGACAAAGGAACAAAAACAAATAAGTCACAAGAACATAAAGACATACATAATAGACAAAGGGACATAGGGACATAATTATTTGTTCTTGTGTTATTGTGTCTAGAATATAATATGTCTTTTTGTTCATATGTCTAAAAAAGAACTTGTTCATGTGTTCATACGGTTTCCTTTTTTTTTAATACCTTTGCAGAAACAACCTGTTTCTACAACAATACTAACGTCCAAGTCACCATGAAAAAAATAATACTGATTCTTTTCGCATTTGTCAGTTCCGTTTCTTTATTTGCACAGACAGAAATGGAGATTCTTGATTGGTACAATAAGGGGGTTGCTGCTTACGAACAGAAAAATTATCAAGAGGCAATAACTTGGTTGGACAGATGTAAGGAAGCTTATGAGAAAACGCAAAAGCAGGACAATGATTATCATTGGAATTCTCTTGCATACCTTGGAGGTAGTTGTCATAATTATGCAATTAGCTGCTATCATCTTGGCGACTATGCCAAGGCTGCGGAAATGGGAACAAAGGCCATGATAATATTCCGGGAATTGTATGGCGAGGAAAATCCCGATTACGCTTTGTCATTGGGCAATCTCGCCCGATATTACTCCGCTCTCGGCGACTATGCCAAAGCGGTGGAAATGGGTACGAAAGCCATGGATATACAAAGGGAAGTACTCGGAGAGAAACATCCCGATTGCGCCACGTCACTGAACAATCTCGCCCGATATTACTCCGACCTCGGCGACTACGCCAAGGCGGTGGAATTGGGAACGAAAGCCATGGAAATACAAAGGGAAGTACTCGGAGAGAAGCATTCTGATTACGCCTTGTCACTAAACAACCTCGCCATTTATTACTCCCATCACGGAGACTACACCAAGGCGGTGGAAATAGGTACACAGGCCATGGAAATAAAAAGAGAAGTACTCGGCGAGAAACATCCCGATTACGCCACGTCACTGGGCAACCTCGCTTTATATTACTCCTCTCTCTGCGACTACGCCAAAGCAGTGGAAATGGGAACAAAGGCCATGATAATATTCCGGGAAACGTTAGGCGAGAAACATCCC
>JAFYZT010000021.1 GCA_017548605.1 Prevotella sp.
ATAGTCGATACCGAGACGCTGGGCCGACAGCCAAGCATTAATCAGACCGAACTTCGTGGTGCGCTCCGTGGCCAGGCGCTTCGTCAAAGCGTCCTTGGCGATACTGAAGGCTGCTTCGCTCTGAGGGATGGTGTCGAGAATGTTGTTGAACTGGTGGACACAGTCCATCATCTTATCGTTCTGGGTGATGACGTGGGTGAAGAAATACTCGGGATTGTCCTTCCAACTGGGCTCCACATAAGCGGCGTAGGCATTATAGGCCAGACCACGGGCCTCGCGTAACTCCTGGAACACAATGGTGTTCATACCTCCGCCGAAATACTCGTTGAACAATGCTTTCACAGCGGCTTCCTTGGGCTGCCACATCCTGCGCTCGTTGTGAATCATGCGCATGTAGATGTTCTTGGCATCGTAAGGGGCGATGAGCACTTCGTTCTGCGGAGTCTCCTCCATGGTGTAACGGCGACCTGCAGGGGCGGGAAGGAAGGTGTTGCCAGTCTTATGATACTGGGTAACGGCTGTAGCCAACTCCTGCTCACTCATCGGACCGTAATACAATAGGGTGTGCTCATATTTCGACAGGTTCTTCAAGAGGTCGAGTAACTCCTGCGGGTCTTGCTGACGCATCTGCTCTATCGACAGCATGTTACGGTAGGGGTTGTAAGGACCGTAGATGCCGTATTGCACCAGATAAGAGAAATTACTCTGCTGGTTGAGCTTGGCATCGGCACGCTCCTTCTCTGTCAATTGGATATACTGCTCCCAGGCATTCTTGTCAACCTTGGCATTCTGCAGCACGTCTTCCAACAGGGCAAGCGCCTGAGGCATGTTCTCACTCAGACCTCGCAAGGTGACATTGATGGTACGCGCTCCTACGTTGATGTTGTAGCTACATGCGAGCTTGTAGAACTGCTGCTTAATCTGCTCATTCGTCAGCTTGTTGGTTCCCAAATATTCCAGATATGGCGCGGCATAGCTGTATTTCAAATTCGACTCTTCACCAAACTTGTATTCAAATGACATCTGGAAACGACCGTTCTCGGTGTTCTTAACATAGATGTAGGGGATGTTCTTCGAGGTCTTGCCGAAGGTGAGGTCGCGCTGGAAATCGACGAATCGAGGCTGGATAGGCTCCACCTGAGTCGACTGGATATCTTGCACAAACTGGCTCATCATATCGCGGTTGGTGGGGATGGCGGTGATGGCTGGTTTGTCAATCTTCTTCAGGTTGGGGTCTTCGCCCTGACGCTTGTACACCACCACGTAGTTGTCGCGGAAATGACGGGCCACAAAGTCCATCACCTGCTGCTTTGTCATCTTCGAGATACGGTCGAGATGGCCCACCTGCTGCTGCCAGGGTATTTCGTTGATGTAAGTCTGCACAAATTGATTGGCACGATAACGGTTGTTTTCCAAAGCGTTGTAATAGTCCAACTTAGCGTTGTTGATGACGGAGGGCAACAGGTCGTTGGAGAAATCGCCACGCTTCAGCTTGTCAATCTCGCCCAACAACAGGTCCTTCACCTCGTCAAGTGTCTGACCATCCTTTGGCGTACCGGCAAGGATGAAAGCACTGTAGTCGCGAAGAGCTTCGCAGCCGCCCCAGGCCGACAACATCTTCATCTGCTGGTTGATGTTCAGGTCAATCAGTCCGGCAGTGCCGTTGCTCAACATGTTCTCAATCACCTGTAAGGTGTCAACCTGCAACGAATTGCCACGGTCAAAACGCCAACCCATCCACAGCGTCTCAGCCTCCAGACCATAGACGGTGGTGTCGCGGGGGGCGGTGATGGGAGCCAAGGCAGGGAACACGGGCTGACGCACATCGGCACCAGGTTGCCAACCACCGAAATACTTGTCGATGAGGGCAATCACCTGGTCGGGGTCAAAGTCACCGGCCATACAGATGGCGACGTTATTCGGACGGTACCACTTGTCGAAGTAATTCTTAATGTTCGTTATCGACGGGTTCTTCAAGTGTTCCTGAGTGCCAATGGTGGTCTGTGTACCATAGGGGTGGGTGGGGAAGAGCATCTTGCTCATCGACTCCCACAACTTCCGCTGGTCTTGGGCGATGCCAATATTATACTCCTCGTACACGGCTTCTAACTCGGTGTGGAAACCGCGGATCACCATGTGCTGGAAACGGTCGGACTGTATCTTCGCCCAGTTCTCCACCTCGTTCGAGGGGATGTCCTCGGTGTAGCACGTTACGTCGTTCGACGTGTAGGCGTTGGTGCCTTCGGCACCGATGGCCGACATCAACTTGTCGTATTCATTGGGAATAAAATACTGGGCGGCCAACTGCGATACGCTGTCTATCTCATGGTATTTCTGGCGACGAAGAGCAGGGTCGGTAATCTGACGGTACTCCTCATAACGGGCCTGGATGTCATCCAGGAAAGGCTTCTCGGCCACAGGGTCACTGACACCGAACTTGTCGGTTCCCTTGAACATCAAGTGCTCCAGGTAATGGGCCAGACCGGTTGTCTCCGAGGGGTCGTTCTTCGAACCGGTGCGAACGGCGATGAAAGTCTGGATACGAGGCTTTTCCTTGTTCACCGACAGATAAACAGTCAGACCGTTATCCAACTTGTAAATACGGGCCTGCATCAGGTCACCTTGCACGACCTCATACGGGTAATCCTTGGCTTGCAGGGATGATAGTCCCGTAACAGCCAATAACAGTAATAAAAAATTCCTAAGTTTCATATTTATTTGGTTTTTCATTTTCACCTCTCACCTCTCGCCTCTCGCCTCTTACCTCTCACCTCTCACCTCCTTTACCCTGCAAAGGTAATAATAAAAAATGATATTCGTCTTTTTTCCGTCGAATATAATTGACATATGTGAATAAAGTCCTTTTTTTTCATCGAAGATAGATATCGCCCCTGTATCCCATCTACGGCACCATAGGTGCCTTCTACAAATTCTGAAAACAATACCCACCAATAATAATAGTGGAAATGACACCCGTCATTTCCACTATTATTATCTCCCCCTTCTCCCTACGTGGGTTCCTTTCCCCTCCCTTTGGG
This sequence comes from Prevotella sp., assembly GCA_017548605.1. Lineage (GTDB taxonomy): Bacteria > Bacteroidota > Bacteroidia > Bacteroidales > Bacteroidaceae > Prevotella. The sequence continues at coordinate 3,039 of JAFYZT010000021.1, forward strand.
AGGGCCAGGGTGGGTATCAATACGCCTGCTCATGCACCCCTTTGACAGCACGCCCGCTCGGGTCGTTCATATTCTTGAAGGCCTCATCCCATTCCAGGGCGATAGCGGTGGAACAAGCCACGCTGGCCTCACTGGGCACGCTGCGTGCAGCGGAGTCTGAGGGGAAATGCTCAGCAAAGATGCTGCGGTAGTAATACTCTTCTTTGTTCTTCGGTGGGTTGATAGGGAAACGCTCGGCGGCATGCTCCATCTGTTCATCGCTGACAGCCTCGGCAGTGATGCGTTTTAGCGTGTCTATCCATGAGTAACCGACACCGTCGCTGAACTGTTCTTTCTGGCGCCAGGCCACCTCGGCAGGTAACATGTCAGCGAAAGCTTCGCGAACGATACGCTTCTCCATCGTAGTGCCGGGACACATCTTCGCCTCAGGGTTAGTGCGCATGGCGACATCTAAAAACTCCTTATCGAGGAAGGGCACACGTCCCTCGACACCCCAGGCCGACAGACTCTTGTTGGCACGCAGGCAGTCGTAGAGATAAAGCTTGCTGAGTTTGCGTACGGTCTCTTCGTGAAAGGCTTTGGCATCAGGAGCCTTGTGGAAATAGAGATAACCGCCGAAAATCTCGTCGGCACCCTCGCCGGAGAGTACCATCTTGATACCCATCGATTTGATGACGCGGGCCAACAGGTACATCGGCGTGGAGGCACGGACAGTGGTGACATCGTAGGTCTCTATGAAGTAGATGACATCGCGCAAGGCATCCAGACCTTCCTGGATGGTGTAGTTAATCTCATGATGTACGGTGCCGATTTGGTCGGCCACCAAACGGGCTTTGGCCAAGTCTGGCGCACCCTTCAGCCCCACGGCAAATGAGTGCAGGCGGGGCCAGTAAGCCTTTGTCTTTGAATCGTCCTCAATGCGCATCTCACTGTATTTCTCGGCTATGGCGGAGATAACCGACGAGTCCAGACCGCCGGAGAGTAATACGCCGTAGGGCACATCACTCATCAACTGTCGTTTAACGGCATCTTCGAGGCCATCACGTATGGCATCAACGCTGGCATCGTTATCCTTTACGGCGGCATAGTCGAACCAGTCTCTATGGTAATAACGTCGCATACCTGGCTCACGGCTCCAATAATAATGACCGGGCAGGAAAGGCTCGTAGCGCTCGCACTGCCCTTCGAGGGCTTTCAACTCCGAGGCGACATACACCTTACCATCGTTGTCGTAGCCGATGTAAAGGGGTATTACGCCGATAGGGTCGCGGGCTATCAGGAACTCGTCACGTTCTTCGTCATAAAGCACAAAAGCAAAAATGCCGCTGAGTCGTTCCAACATTTTACAAATCTGCTCATGGCTCCCCTCTCCATCCGGAGAGAGGCTCCTGTAGAGGGCAAGGATGACCTCGCAGTCGCTGCCAGTCTGGAACTCATACTGCCCGGCAAAGCGGCGACGTGTTTCCTGATGATTATAAATCTCACCGTTCACCGCAAGCACTTGCTTCCTGTCGGGTGTAAACAAAGGCTGACCACCGGATTCCGGGTCAACGATGCTTAGACGCTCATGGGCGAGGATGGCCGAACCGCCACAATAGATACCACTCCAGTCTGGACCGCGATGACGAATCTTCTGACTCATCTTCAACGCCTTCTCACGCAACTCATGCGTCTGCTCCTTTACATTCAATATAGCTACTATTCCACACATATCTTTTATTCCTTTTTACAAATACGACAAATACAGATAATTGGTCTGCGCGGGGTATTCCGCGGCCAACGTATCTATCTGGTTAACGGTGGGCACGATGCCGAACTCCTTGCGCCATCCACGGACCACAAGTCCGGCCTGCTCCATGTTCATGTTTGCCTCCAGTCCCAAGGCCCTGCCTATCTGGAAATCGGAGAATCCATAGACCTTGGCCTCATAGAGTAGGTGCATGAACGCTGGTGTCTCAAGGTACTCCAATAACTCCGTGTTGTCCATAAACTGGATAAACTCCGACACTTGAACAAACTCTTTCAAGCGAAGGTCGATATTGACGATATGCTTGAGCTTCTGTAGGAACCAGCGGTCAATCTTCGTCAACTGGTGTATCTGCTCCACGCTGTAACCAATCTTCAGTGCTTTCGATACCACGAAGATACGCATATCCGTTGGCTCGTGCAGGGCATTGGCGATGTCGGCAATCTTTATCTCATGGTTCTCCACGAATCCGTGCATGCCCTGGCCAATCATACGCAAACCCTTTTGCAGTGCTTCTTCGAAGGTGCGCCCGATGGCCATCACTTCGCCCACGCTCTTCATCGACGAGCCTAACTGTCGTTTCACACCATGGAACTTCGTCAGGTCCCAACGAGGAATCTTGCACACCACATAGTCGAGGGCGGGCTCGAAGAAAGCACTCGTGGTCTTCGTCACCGAGTTCTTCAAGTCAAAGAGTCCGTAACCCAGTCCGAGTTTGGCAGCTACGAAAGCAAGAGGATAGCCCGTAGCCTTGGAGGCCAAAGCTGATGAACGTGACAAACGGGCGTTGACCTCGATGACACGGTAATCTTCCGACTGCGGGTCGAGGGCGTACTGCACATTACATTCGCCCACGATGCCGATATGACGGATAATCTTGATGGCCAGCGCACGCAACTTGTGGTATTCGCTGTTACTGAGTGTCTGGCTTGGTGCTACCACAATCGACTCGCCTGTATGGATACCCAACGGGTCGAAGTTCTCCATGTTACAGACGGTGATGCAGTTGTCGTAACGGTCGCGTACCACCTCATATTCAATCTCTTTCCAACCCTTCAGCGATTTCTCGACAAGCACCTGAGGCGAGAACGAGAAGGCTTCCTCAGCCTGTACCAATAACTCTTCCTCATTGTCGCAAAAACCAGAGCCGAGACCGCCGAGAGCGTAGGCGGCTCTCAATATCACGGGGAAACCCAGTTCACGGGCTGCGCGTTGCACTTCTTCGACGGTACCGCATGCCTCGCTCTTGATAGTTTTCACGCCAATCTCATCGAGTCGCTTGACGAACAGGTCGCGGTCTTCCGTGTCAATGATGGCTTGAATTGGGGTACCCAATACCTGCACACCATATTTCTCCAATACACCTTTCTTGAACAGTTCAACGCCGCAGTTCAGTGCCGTCTGACCGCCAAACGACAGTAGAATACCGTCGGGACGTTCCTTGGCGATGACTCGTTCTACGAAATCGGCCTTCACGGGTTGGAAATATACCTTGTCGGCTACGCCCTTCGAGGTCTGCACCGTGGCGATGTTCGGATTGATGAGCACGGTCTCGATACCTTCCTCTTTCAATGCTTTCAGTGCCTGCGAACCGCTGTAGTCAAACTCACCCGCCTGACCAATCTTTAAGGCTCCGGAACCAAGCAACAACACTTTTTTCACAGGAACATTCTTGCCTAACGAATCTGCAAGGTTTTCTCTTACCTCTTGCTCCTTGCTCCTTACCCCTTGCTCGTTTCCTCCTGCTCCTTGCTCCTTGTCCCTTGCCCCTTGGCCACTGCCTTCTGCTCCTTGCTCGTTTCCTCTTGCTCCTTGCTCATTGCCCCATGCCCCTTGCTCGTTTCCTCCTTGCTCCATGTTCCATGCCCCTTGGCCACTGCCTCCTGCTCCTTGCCCCTTGCTCCTTGCCCCCAACATACGAACAAATTCATCAAATAAGAACTCAGTGTCCACAGGACCGCTGCAAGCTTCAGGGTGGAACTGTGCCGACATCCACGGCATCGTCTTATGGCGGATACCTTCATTGGAACCATCGTTCATATTCACGAACAACGGTTCCCAATCCTCGGGGAGCGTCGAATCGTCCACAGCATAACCATGGTTCTGCGAGGTGATGAAACATTGCGTCGTGCCAACTTTCCGGACGGGTTGGTTATGGCTACGATGACCATATTTCAATTTGTAGGTCTTGGCACCTGCCGCCTTGGCCAACAACTGGTTGCCGAGACAGATGCCCATGCAGGGCCTCACCTTGTCCGTCGGTTTTTTCATCTCTGAATTTAAGAATGCCCTGATATGCTCCACGGCCACCTCGCATCGGTCGGGATCGCCCGGCCCATTTGCCAAAAACAGACCGTCGAAGTCGAGTGTGTTGAAGTCATAGTCCCACGGAACACGAACAACCTCGATGCCACGTTTTATCAGGCAACGGATGATGTTTGCCTTCACGCCGCAGTCCACAAGCACGACACGTTTTTCTGCTCCCTCGTTGTAGGTAATCACCTCCTGACAACTCACCTTCTCTACCCAGTTTACGCTGCCGTAATCCTCCTGTGCCCCGTGCTGCGATGTCGCAGCCCCCTCAATCATGATGCGCCCCATCATCACACCATGCTCTCTCAACAGCTTCGTCAGTCTCCTGGTGTCTATACCTGTGATGGCTGGCACTTTCTCCCGCTTCAACCATGCCGCCAACGATTCCTTCGCGTTCCAGTGAGAGAAAGTTTCGCTATAATCAGCAACAATCAGTGCCTTGGCATGAATGCGGCCACTCTCCATGAACAGGGGTAGGCCATTTGCTGACGGTTCTGATGAAGGCACACCGTAATTGCCCGCCAACGGAAAAGTCATGACCAGCATCTGACCGGCATAGCTGGGGTCTGTCAGACTTTCTGGATAGCCCGTCATGGCAGTGTTGAACACTACTTCACCATCGGTGTCTGCTTCATAACCAAATGAACGGCCAAAAAACTGGCTGCCGTCATCGAGTATCAGTCTTGCTTCTCTCATTTTTCTATAATTGCATCTTTAGTGTTTGCTCTACATAGTTAACGAAGGCCTGGTTCACCATGCGGATGCCTCCGGGGGTGGGGTAGTGACCGGTGAAGTACCAGTCGCCGGGATGATGGGGACAGGCATGGTGAAGACCCTCAATGCTCTGGTAAACCAGCTCCACGGGCGACTGCATGCCCTCTGGACGGAGCATCTCCACAATCTTGCGGTTGATCTCATCCACGGTAAATGGGGCGTAAATGTTGCGGACATGATTGAATGCAAAGCCTATGTCTTCACTATTCCTTCTTCCTTCCTCCCTCTTACAAGCTTGATATGTCTCTGCTATCAGATGTTGCATACCGCGCTCCTTGATGAGGGCGATGGCGGCACGGAAGGCACAAAGCTCTTCAAGACGAGACATATCAATGCCGTAGTAGTCGGGGTAGCGTATCTGTGGAGAACTCGATACCATGACTATCTTCTTGGGGTGCAGACGGTCGAGAATCTTGAAGATGCTCTCCTTCAGGGTGGTGCCTCGGACGATGCTGTCGTCGATAATGACAAGGTTATCTTCGAAAGGTTGCAACGAGCCGTAGGTGATGTCATAGACATGGGCGGCCAGATCGTTGCGCTCCGCTCCTTCGGTGATGAAGGTGCGCAACTTGATGTCTTTCCATACCACTTTTTCTATACGCACGTCATGGTTGAGGCGTCGTATTCCGTCGGTCATGCCGTAAAAGGCTACTTCGGCGGTGTTAGGGATATACGAAAAGACGGTATGTGTCACATCGTTGTCGATGGCTCGCATGATGGCAGGGGTGAGTTGTTCGCCTAACTGCTTGCGCTCCATGTAGATGTCACGGTCGGAACCACGACTGAAATATATTCGTTCAAAACTGCACGCTGATAATTCCTGTGCTGGCAATATCTGTTCCAGTACACGCTCTCCGCTCTTACGGACGATAAGCGACTGACCGGGCAGCAACTCATGTATGTCATCTGCAGTAAGGTCAAAGGTGGTCTGGATGACGGGACGCTCACTGGCTAGCACCATCACCTCTTCGTCCTGATACCAGAACGCGGGACGGATACCCCATGGGTCACGAACGGCAAACATCTCACCCGAGCCTGTCAGGCCGCACATCACATAGCCGCCATCGAAGTGGGGCATCGTCGTTCGGAGTACATTGGCCATGTCCACATGGTTATCTATATATTGTGTGATTTCTTGACCCTGCAATTCCTTTTTCTCCTTAGCTTCAACGAACAGCCGTTCTACTTCGCGGTCCAGACGGTGACCCATCAGCTCCAACGTGATGTACGAGTCGCCATAGATACGTGGCGACTGCCCCTGCTCTGTCAGGAAAGCGAAGACCTCATCGATGTTCGTCATGTTGAAGTTGCCGCAGAGGCAGAGGTTCTTGGCTCGCCAGTTGTTGCGGCGAAGAAACGGGTGGACATACGTTAGTCCGCTCTTGCCCGTGGTGGAATAGCGCAGATGACCCATGAACAGCTGTGCACCTTCCCATCCTCTTACCGTAGATGAGACTTCACATGCACCAGCTCCCCTCCCTTTTGGGGAGGGGTTGGGGGTGAGGCTCTTAAACACCTCGGTAATGGCATCTTTACCCTCCGCCCGTTCACGGAACATATATTCCTCACCCACGGGAGCAAAAAGGTTGACGCAGGCAATACCGGCACCCTCTTGACCACGGTTATGCTGCTTCTCCATCATCAGATAGAGTTTGTTCAAACCATAACGACAAGTGCCGTATTTCTGTTCGTAATATGTCAGTGGCTTCAACAAACGAATCATCGCTACGCCACATTCATGCTTCAACTGTTCCACGTATATTCAATTACCAATGTTCAACGTTCAATGTTCAACGTGCCCCGTTCCCCGCACGCCTTGATAAACGACATAAACAACGGATGCGGATGCAGCACCGTCGAGGAGTATTCGGGATGGAATTGTGTGCCGATGTACCATCGCTTGTCGGGAATTTCCACAATTTCAACAAGGTTGGTGGTGGGGTTGATTCCGACACATTTCATGCCAGCCTGTTCATATTCCTCCTGATAGGCATTGTTGAACTCATATCTGTGCCTGTGCCGTTCACTGATGGTCATTGATGTAGAGGATGGCTTACTCTTCTCTCTTGACTTCTCATTTTCGTACGCTTGCCATGCGTGACTACCCTTCACCAACTCACACTCGTAGGCTCCCAGACGCATCGTGCCGCCCATCTGCGTGATGTTCTTCTGCTCCTCCATCATGTCGATGACATTATGCGAAGTGGAAGAATCCATTTCGGCACTGTGGGCATCTTTGTACCCTAATACGTTACGCGCAAACTCGATGACCATCATCTGCATACCCAGACAGATGCCGAAGGTGGGTACATCATGGGTGCGGCCATATTCGGCGGCGATAATCTTACCCTCAATACCACGGCTGCCAAAACCGGGACAGATTACGAGTCCCGTCATGTTACCAAGCTTCGAAGCGACATCTTCCGCTGTCATCTCTTCGCTGTTGACAAAATGCAACTTCACCTTAACGTCGTTATAAACACCGGCAAGATTGAGACTCTCGCGGATGCTCTTGTAGGCGTCTTGAAGGTCGTACTTACCTACCAATGCGACATGTATTTCACGGGTGGCACGACGTTGCTTGTCCAGAAAAGCGTGCCAGGCCTGCATGACGGGTGTCTCACCTACGGGAATACCTATCTTACGGAGGATGGCAGAATCGAGCCCCTGACGTTGCATGTTCACGGGAACCTCGTAGATGGAGGGCATGTCCTCACTCTGAACCACGCACTCCAAATCGACGTTACAAAACGACGCCACCTTCATGCGCAGGGCATTGTCGAGGTGGCGTTCTGTTCTTAAGACAAGGATGTCGGGCTGGATACCCATACTCTGAAGTTCCTTCACTGAGTGTTGCGTGGGTTTCGTCTTCAACTCGTCGGCGGCCTTCAGGTAGGGCACATAGGTCAGGTGTACACAAACCGCTGCGCGACCCAGTTGCCAGCGCAACTGACGTATGGCCTCCATGAAAGGGGCACTTTCAATGTCGCCGATGGTGCCACCTACCTCGGTGATGACGAAATCAAGCTCCTCATCACTTTCCATCCTCAACATCCTACGCTTGATCTCGTCGGTGATGTGAGGTACCACCTGGATGGTCTTTCCCAGATAGTCGCCGCGACGCTCACGGTCGATGACGGTCTTGTAGATACGCCCGGTTGTAATAGAATTGTTGCACGTTGTATGTATGCCTGTGAACCGTTCGTAGTGACCCAGGTCGAGGTCTGTCTCCATGCCGTCAACAGTGACGTAACACTCACCGTGCTCATACGGATTCAGCGTCCCTGGGTCGATGTTAATGTAGGGGTCGAACTTTTGGATGGTGACTTTGTAACCACGCGCCTGAAGTAATTTGCCGATACTGGCGGAGATAATTCCCTTGCCTAACGAGGAAACAACACCGCCCGTGACAAAAATGTATTTTGTATCCATCATATAATGTTTGATAGTTTGCATCAATTAGGATTTCCCTTTCTTATGAGGGAGACAGGGGGAGGACTTACCCTTTTACCATTTTATTTTTAATATGCTCCTCATACTCTGCCAACTCCCTTTCACCGATATGTGCTAAACCGTAGTGCTCGTCATGCTGTGAAAAGTCGAGACCCACCTTCTCGCTGTAGGCCGAAACGCGCATGGGAATGAGACGGTCAATGAGCTTATAGCCCAACCAACTCATGGCGAAGGTATAAACGAACACGATGACGATGGCCAACAAGTGATAGAGGAAAATGACGAATCCATCCCATGTGCCTGCGATGAGTCCTTCCTGAATGAAGATACCCGTCAACACCGTGCCGAAGATACCACCCGTGCCATGGGTGGGGAAGACGTCGAGGGCATCATCGATACTGCTGCGCGAACGCCAATAGACAGCGATGTTGCAGATGAGTGTGATGACAAAGGCAATGAAAATGCTCTGACCCACCGTGACGTAACCTGCTGATGGGGTGATGGCAACCAAACCTACCACACAACCTACGGCGGCACCCATGGCCGACGGCTTGCGACCGCGCAGACAGTCGAAGAATATCCACGTCATCATGGCCGTGGCAGAAGCGGTGTTTGTGTTTAGGAAGGCCTTGATGGCCTGTCCGTCGGCATGGAGCGATGAGCCGGCGTTAAAGCCGAACCAACCCAGCCAGAGCATGGCAGCACCAAGTAATACAAAGGGGATGTTGGCAGGCTCGCTCTTGCGCGTGTCGGCCTTTCGACGACCAAGGAAGATGGCACCTGCCAGGGCAGCTACGCCCGATGAGGCATGTACCACGATACCACCTGCAAAATCAATGACACCCCAACGGCAGAACAATCCCTCGGGATGCCACGTCATGTGGGCCAGCGGACAATAGATAACAAAAAAGAAGAACATCATGAAGAACATGTAGGCCGAGAACCTGACACGCTCGGCAAATGAACCCGTGATGAGCGACGGCGTGATGATGGCGAACTTCATCTGGAACAAGGCGAAGAGAGCTAAAGGAATCGTTGCGCCACCAAGGATATTGCCCGCTGGCGTGGTGTAAACCTCACCTCCCACACCGTGGAACATCAAAAAAGTAAGCGGGTTACCAATCACACCGCCGATATCGTCGCCGAAACAAAGCGAAAAACCGACAACCACCCAAAGAACTGATATCAACCCCATGGCAATAAACGACTGTAACATGGTGGAGATGACGTTTTTGGCACCCACCATACCACCATAGAAGAAAGATAGTCCGGGTGTCATCATCAATACGAAAATGGTGGCTGTAATCAGCCATGCTACGTCGGCTGAGGATATGACCGACCAATCGCACTCAAAGGTAGGTTCTCCAACCGCTAAACCTGCAATGGCAATCAGCGTTATCGCTACCATCAGGATTTTCCAACGTCTCTTTACCTTCATAACTAACCTATTTTTAATATTGCATATCTCGTTGCAAAGGTACAACAAATGTGAAATATAAAACCTGTAAAAACGATTCGTTTGATTGTTAAAAACATAAGATAGTATCAAATCGTTATCATTTTTATGGAAAGATTGTAATTTTGACACGAATTTTTGCTGTTTTTGTTGCAAATTGTAATTTTTCGTCTATTCTTAGAATTAAAAAGAAAGCAAAATCTTTTGGTAATTCGACAAAATGTGTTACTTTTGCAGCGAAAAATGTCAGAAAGAAAGAAAAAGTAAGGATAATATGACAAAATGTAAATGTCAAAACCAAGCAAAAGGACTCTATCAAAGTAGCTATGAACATGATGCTTGTGGGGTGGGCATGATTGTCAATATTCATGGCAATAAGAGTCACGAACTGGTGGATAACGCGCTGAAAGTATTGGAGAACATGCGACATCGTGGTGCCGAAGTGGGAAAGGACGGCGATGGCGCAGGTATTATGATTCAGATACCGCATGAATTTATCCTGTTGCAGGGTATCCCTGTGCCGGAAAAGGGAAAATATGGCACAGGACTGGTGTTCCTGCCGAAAGAAGAAAAGGAGCAGCAGGTAATACTGAGCATCATGATTGAGGAGATCGAGCGGGAGGGACTGCAATTGATGCACCTGCGTACCGTACCGACGAACCCGGAATGTCTGGGAGAGGCGGCACTGGGTACAGAACCCGATATCAAACAGGTGTTTGTCACAGGTGTCTCAGACGATAAGGTCGATACTTTTCCGCGCACATTATATCTAATTAGGAAAAAGATTGAACGTCGCATCACACACAAAGATTTTTACATCTGCTCGCTGAGCAATACAAACATCATCTATAAAGGGATGCTGTCGTCCATGCAGGTGCGACAGTACTTCCCCGACTTGACGAATCCATACCTGACAAGTGGACTGGCATTGGTACACTCTCGTTTCAGCACCAACACGTTCCCGACGTGGAGCCTGGCGCAGCCGTTCCGCTTGCTTTGTCATAACGGTGAAATCAATACCATCCGTGGTAACCGTGGATGGATGAAAGCGAGAGAGGCTGTGCTGAGCAGCAATGCATTGGGCGATGCGAAAGCCATCTCCCCCATAGTACAAGAGGGAATGTCTGACTCAGCATCACTCGACAACGTGTTGGAGTTTTTCGTGATGTCGGGATTATCTCTGCCCCATGCCATGGCGGTATTGGTTCCTGAGTCGTTTAACGACAAAAACCCCATCAGCGAAGATCTGAAAGCATTCTACGAATACCACTCTATATTGATGGAGCCATGGGATGGACCTGCCGCACTGCTGTTCTCTGACGGACGGTTTGCTGGTGGTATGCTTGACCGTAATGGATTGCGTCCGGCACGATATACCATCACTAAAAACGACACGATGATTGTGGCGTCGGAGGTAGGCGTGATGGATTTCGACCCGACGGAGATAGCGGAGAAGGGACGCCTGCAGCCGGGAAAAATCCTGCTGGTTGACACAAAAGAGGGAAAGATATACTACGATGGGGAAATCAAACAGCAACTGGCTAATGAACATCCCTACCGACAGTGGCTGAGCACCAACCGAATACAGTTGGAGAAACTGAAGAGTGGTCGCCATGTGGAAAACGGTGTAAGCAATCTGCTACAGAAGGAAATCATGTTCGGCTATGGTGCCGAAGATATCGATGCGACGATTATACCGATGGCTGTGAATGGACAGGAACCGACGGCTTCGATGGGTAACGATACTCCTCTGGCTGTGCTCTCCGACAAACCGCAGACATTCTTCAACTATTTCCGACAGCAATTCGCACAGGTGACAAATCCTGCCATTGACTCGATACGTGAGGAACTGGTGATGAGCCTGACGGAGTATATCGGACGGGTGGGCACGGGTATCCTTAACCCCGACGAGACGAACTGTAAGATGGTGCGGTTGCCGCATCCCATTTTGAACAACACACAGTTGGATATCCTCTGTAACATCAGGTATAAGGGCTTCAATACGATAAAACTGAATACCACATTCGAAGGTGGAGGCTGTATTTCACCGACACAAGCTGGGGAAAGGCTCCGTGATGCTATCGACAAACTGTGTAAAGATGCGGAGAAAAGCGTGGATGAGGGGTATAACTACATCATCCTCAGCGACCGGGAGGCAGATGCTACTCACGTAGCAATACCAAGTTTGTTGGCCGTGTCTGCCGTTCACCATTATCTTATTGGCGTGGGTAAAAGGGTGCAGACGGCTCTAATCGTGGAGAGCGGGGAAATCCGCGAGACAATGCATGCGGCACTGCTGTTGGGCTACGGCGCATCCGCTCTCTGTCCCTATATGACGTTCGCCATACTGGATGATTTGGTGAAGCGACACAAGATTCAAGAAGACTACTCAACTGCTGAAAAGAACTATGTCAAGGCCGTGAAGAAGGGACTCTTCAAAATCATGGCGAAGATGGGCATTTCAACTATACGTTCCTATCGAGGGGCGAAAATCTTTGAAAGTATAGGACTGAGCGAGAGCCTGCTAAAGAGTTATTTTGGCACGGAGGTAAGCACCATCGGTGGTGTGGGACTGGAGAAAATTGCCCAAGATGCCATAGCCATGCAACGCGCCGCCTTCTCCTCCGACAATTCCTCCTTCTCCGCAGGCAGCGGCTCAGTCGCTGCTAATCCCTCTTTCCTTCCCAACCTCGGTCAGTTCCATTGGCGTAAGGATGGTATCAAGCATGCTTGGAATCCAGAAACAATAGCCAAACTGCAGTTGGCATGCCGCACGGGCAACTACAAACAATTCAAGGAGTGGGCGGCATTGGTCGATGAGAAGGAGTCACCTATATTCATCCGCGATTTCCTTGGCTTTACAAAAAGAAAGGCTATCCCCATCGATGAGGTGGAGCCGGTAAGCGAGATAGTGAAACATTTCGTGGCGGGAGCCATGTCGTTCGGGGCATTGTCGAAGGAGGCTCATGAGGCCATCTGTTTGGCTATGAATAAACTCGGCGCACGCTCGAACACGGGCGAGGGCGGAGAAGACTCTGAACGTTTCCACTCCTCATTCGATGGCATCAGCCTCTGTTCTAAGACGAAACAGGTGGCAAGTGGACGGTTTGGTGTGACAACGGAATATTTGGTGAACGCCGAGGAGATACAAATCAAGGTGGCTCAGGGCGCGAAACCGGGCGAAGGTGGACAACTGCCCGGATTCAAGGTCAACGAGGTCATTGCCAAGACTCGACACTCTATTCCTGGCATTTCACTTATCTCACCGCCGCCACATCATGACATCTATTCAATAGAAGACTTGGCGCAATTAATATTCGACCTGAAGAATGTAAATCCTAAGGCTGCCATCAGCGTGAAACTTGTGGCTGAGAGTGGCGTGGGAACGATTGCGGCAGGTGTGGCGAAGGCCAAGGCCGACCTCATCGTCATCAGTGGTGCTGAAGGTGGAACGGGAGCCAGTCCGGCTTCAAGCATGCGCTTCGCAGGAATATCGCCTGAAATAGGACTGAGCGAGACGCAACAGACGCTGGTGCGCAACGGACTGCGAGGCGACGTGCGTCTGCAAGTGGATGGACAGATTAAAACAGGACGCGACGTGGTGATGATGGCACTGCTTGGTGCCGAGGAATTTGGCTTCGGCACGGCGACGCTCATCGTTTTGGGATGCGTGATGATGCGCAAGTGCAACTTGAACACGTGTCCGATGGGTGTAGCTACGCAAAACGCTGAACTGAGAAGGCATTTTGTGGGACGATACGAATATCTCGTTAATTACTTCACGTTCCTTGCCGAGGAAGTGCGTGAGTATCTGGCTGAAATGGGATTCAAGAACCTCA
>JAFYZT010000022.1 GCA_017548605.1 Prevotella sp.
CGATGTGCCGTGGAAGGGTGCAGCGAGGCTGTCACCGTAGGCGAAGGGGTAGCGCAGCAGTGTCTCGGGCATGGTGTATCGTATGAGCCACTGGTTGTTCTCCGTACCGGGGGAGAGGAGGGTGTCGCCGCGCAGCAGGGTATAACGGCGCGTGCGCCGGGCGATGGCCATGAGCGTGTCGGTAGTGTCGGAGGGCAGCAGGTGCTCCACTTTCAGTTTGCTGCCCAGGTCACGCAGGTCGGAGAAATCCCACAAGCGTCCTCGTCCTGCCTCCCCTACGTCGGGAGGAACCACCTGTACCATGTGCAGCAAGTCGCCCTCTCGCGGCGCGTTGGCCGGAGAGGTGAGAACCTGCGCCGGGATGTCGGTCGCCACCAGTGTCAGGAATATGACCAAAAGATAGTGTTTCATTAGATATGAGGTTTATAGTTTGTTGTTCTATGTGTGGACTATTCCTCTTTTACCTTTTTACCCTTTTACCTTTCAAAGTTTTTCCGCCGCGCCCGCCAGGGAGATGCACCTCCCCGGACGGACTGTTCCGGCGGCAGTAAAATCAGTCCATATAAACACTATTTAATATGATATAATTGTTTTACTGTTGTTAATTGAAAGTTTTTTCTCTTGTATCTACAACGTGATGTCTCCATAAAAGACATAGTTTTCGCTAATAATTTGTAACTGGTAGTTTCCATTAAGGTAGGAAGGCAGGATGAGGGTTGACCCGGAGATGATGGTCGTAAACTCGACCCCGTTGTCTTCATTCACTATTCGGAGTTCCATACTGTCACAGGGAGTGATAAAGGTCAATACATAGTCCTCAATCTCTACATCAGGGACAATGGCCGGAGATCGTTGGGGTTCATCTTGATTATCTGTGGGGTCAATTATACCAACGATAAGATGTACTTGAACGGGGGCGGCAGACACATGCACTTGAGATAATGACAACATGGTCAATATCAATGCCAATAAAATAAAAGAGTTTGTTTTCATAGCTTGAAATTTATAAGATAAGATTTTAAGAATAGTTGCAACAAAGATAGTCTTTGTTCGCATTTTCGGTTGCATACAAAAAGAAGAAAAAGAGTGAGAGCAATATTACAAACAGAAAAGAAGAAGCCGAAACGCCTTTAAACAAAGGGGTTTCGGCTAATCTTTATTTTTTTACACTGCTTTTTCACTTTTTGGTCATTTGTGCCAAAAAGATGATTCAGGAGGAAAGGATTTTGTAGCGTCCGGAAAGATTCTGATACAATGATTTTGTTGTGTTCTTATTGAACAAGGCCAAGTTAAGGTCCTTACGCAGGTTGCTCACCTGTGATGAGGATATACCAAGCAAATTGACGATTTCTCCCGGTTTAAGATTCAGAATGGTTAACAGACACACTTTTTTTGCAAGGGGAGTAATGGTGGGTAAACCATCCATGTCGGTTATGAGGTCAGGAAAATAATCCTTGACCGCATCTGCAAGGGTGCGTAAGTCATTGTCGTTTAATTGCCGCTGGCAGTCGCCTGCATACATTTTGATGCGCTTGATGATTCCAAGATTGAAGAAAGGTATGGAGGATCTGGTGTATTGAGAGATCTTCAGCTGACGCTCCAGTTGTTCTACCCTTTCCGTATAGGAATGGAGTTGCCGGGTGAGTTGCTCCTTCTCCTCCTCATGCTTGGTGCTAAGCATCGTGGTTAGTGATTCTGAAGCGGCATTACCTTTATGGATGGACTTCAACAGATGATTATATTCCTCATCCACTTGTTCCAATCGTTCCCGTGTCCTATTGTAGTTATATAGTGCTTCAGCATATTCTCTTTGCAACTCTTCCAGTTCTTTACGTTTCTTCCTGTATCGCTGATTGAAGACAACGGCAGCTATGATACCTAAAATAGAAAGAGATAGCAGGATTACTGCGACATAAAGACGTTCGTTAGCCTTTTCCGCATTCTCATGTGCCTGTTTCTGATAGCGGTTATAGTTGTAACTCGCCGCCATCTGAGCCGTCAACTCCCTGTCTTTCAATACGGATGAAGAGTCGATGGATAAGCAGTAAAGGTCTGCATATCTTGCTATGGAATCACTGATGTGCTTTTTCTGATAGACACTCAACAACCCTTTGTACATGGGGTTTGCACTCAGGTAACTCATCCCGGGGCGAAAAATCTTCCTGTAACAGAACTCTGCCGAATCCAACTGGTTAATGTACTCATAATATCTTCCTTTGTAATAATAGTACTGGCGTTTGGAAGGAGGCAGTTCATGGTTCTCGTCGAACAAAGTACATTCTGCTTCATATCTGTCAATCAACCTTTTCAAGGCTGCCATGCGGGATGGCTGGTCGGCATAGATGTACATCAACATGGTAGATGCTTCCAACTCTTCTTGAAGATATCCATGCCTCTGATATTGACGGATGGCTTCTGACAGAATGATTTCTGCACTGTCGTTCTTGTCTTGAACCAAATACGAACTTGCCATCATCTTATACTCATGAATGGCTACTAAAGTGTCCTTGGACAAAAGTGTATAGCGATAGGCTTGTTGCCTGGCAGCCATTCCGTCTGACAGCAGCAGTTGGCGGAAAAACAGATTAGCCATTTGAGAATAAGTCTTCCCCAGTGTCTTATAGTCACAATCTGCGGCTGTTGTATCTGCACAGACAGCTGCCTCCTGCCATGCTTCAATAGCACGCGGTGCCTCGCCCATGTCGCGATAGGCACAGCCAAGGAGATAATGGGCACGGAGACGATCGTTGGAGGTGCCGTGACTGTCGAAAAACGTAACTGCATCTTTCAGAATACTGTCTGTGGTGATGGGGATGTAGGAGCGGTTCAGACTGTCGGCTCCGTCAAGAACGGCAAGCATGGCGGCACGGTGGCTGTTGCTGTCACAAGAGACGAACGATAGCAGCCCCCATAAAAAAGAGATTATCGCACAAAAATTACCGTAGCCTAAATGTCTGTCCATACTATTACCTTCCTTTACCTCCCTCTACCTTTCTTTCCCTTCCTCTACCTCCCTTGACCTTCCTTTCCCTCCCTTGACCTTCCTTTCCCTCCCTTGACCTTCCTTTCCTTCCCTTTACCCTTTTACCTTTTTACTTTTTTACCTTTTAATCACCTCCTCCAAAACCTATACGTGATATCCTCAAATTCCCCGTCCTTACATTTCATATACATCCGCTGGTTCGTCGTCGGCTTACTAAGCGGTCCCAGATGACGGATATAAGGGCCGATTTTGAGGTAGTCAAAATCGGCCTTGTTGACAATGGAGGGTATGCGCAACCTGCCACTGTACCATGCCACCTTGAACTGAGGGTGCTCCTCATGGATGTATTGTGCCAGGATATTTACACCTCGGGGGTCACCGTCACCGCCCATCATGGCGATGCATGTGATGTCGTTGCCATACTCCTCGACGAAAGCGTCGATGGCATCGGTATCTAAAGGCAAACCAATATCTTCCCAGAGGTAGTGGCTGTGACACCCCGGGCAACGACAAGGACAGTTGGAGATGTTGATGGCCAACGTCACTTCGTCGGGTATCTCCTGGAACACGATACCGGTGTTCACATATTTTAGCATGGTTCTGACATCATCTGATTATCCCGAATGTTAGAATATCAGAATATTATTTCTGATTTTGAGAGTTGTTAAAAACTCTCATTCTAACATTCGGGATAATAAAATTATTCGGGATGGGCGTAGAATCGGCGCGCTGCCTCTTCCTGACGGGCTTGTGAGAAGTTGCTCACACGCTTCAGGTAGCCGATGATGCGCGTCATGTAGTCAACGTTCTTTGAGTGACATTGCGGGCACTCTTTCAGGTAACGCTTGTCGATGTGGCCGCATTCGTTGCAAACGGTGTTGGGTATGTTGAACGTGAAGTAGTTGCATCCTTCCTGGGCAGCCACCTTCAGCAGGTGCATGTACTGCTGCTTGCTCAGGTGCTCATCCAGGTTCATGTGCAGTGCCGAGCCGCCTGTCAGGTGCTCGATATAGGGAGCACCGTGCAGTTTGAACTTGTCGATGATGGTCAGCGAATCGTCCTCCACCACATAGAAATAGCTGTTGTAGCAGTCGCGGGGCACGAAATAACCGTCTTCGCGGTCCCACTTGGCATGTTTCACACCCACGTTCTCGGCAGGAATCATCTCGCAGTTGAACATCACGTCCTTCGTGCGGTATTGCTTGTTGTATTTCTCTATCAGACCGAGGATACCCTGTACGAAATGCAGGTAGTCGTCGTTCGGCGTAATCTTCAGACCCATGAACTCGGCGGCCTCCACCAGTCCGTTGATACCGATGGTCAGGTACTGGCGGGCGATGTTGATATAGCCGGCGTCGAACAGCGGCAGCATACCGTGGCTCTGCAACTCCTTCAGGTTCTCGTTATACGCCAGCTGCACCTTGTGGCACAGGTCGATGACGGTACCCAGATATTCCAGATAGTCGAGGTTGTGGTTCACCGCATATTGCACGCAGCGGTTCAGGTTGATGGTGAGCACGCTCTTTGAGCCTGTCGATACGCCGCCGGCACCCAACGTGTAGCTGAAGCCGTTGTCGGTAATCTCATTGCGCAGACGGCAGCACGAGCTTAGTGAGTCGGCGTTGTCGCTCATGTAGGTGAAGAACGAGTGGCCCTCGGCGTACATCTCGGCAGTGAACTCGCCCCATTCCTGATCCATCGGCTCGCCTTCCTTGGTGGTCAGCAGTGCCATGGTCTCTACGGGGAAGGTGAGCATCGTCTTCGTGCGTTCCTTGTTGAACCATTTCATGAAACGTTTCTGCAGCCATGACAGTCCTTCCCAGTCGGGCTTCGTGCCGTCGGGGAAATAGAAGTCGCCAAAAATGCTCTCGAAGTAATAGCGGTCGTAGTATGCCACGTTCCAGAACACCGCCTGGTAGTTGCGCGCTCCCGTGGGCTGGTTCAGCGTGTACACAATCTGCTCGAAATAGTCGGTGATGACCTTGTCCAGCGTACGTTTCTTCAGACTCAGGTCCACCTGCTCGTCGGCACGTTTGTAATAGTCGAGGCCATATTCCTTGCCGATGAAATAGTTCATGTACATCAGAAACTCTGGCGTGGCGCAGGCACCCGACAACATGCTCGACACCATGAACACCATGTTCACGAAGCCGCCGCAGAAACTGCGCAGGTTCGTGGGGGCAGTCGAGTTGCCGCCGATGGAGAGCGTGCCGCCGATGAGCCAGGGGTACATAGTAATCGAGGCACAGTAGTTGGCCAGGCTGGTCTCGTCGTTCTTATATATAAAGTGGTGTGTTAGTTTGTCGATGTATTCGTCGGCCAGTTGCTTGCCGTACATCTTCTTGATGCGGTCGGTCAGCAGACGACGGTTCAGACGGATGAAGTTCGACTTCGGCAACTCGCCGATAAGTGTCGCAATATTTTTATGTTCAACATTCGCATTGGCATCGTACTTCGAACCGGTGGCCGCGTTCACCGAGTCGCAGTACTCTGACAAAAATTGCAACTTCGCTATAGTCTCCCTATCCTCGGAGTGTTGCTGACGATAGAGCATGAATGATTTGGCCACCTTGTAGAACCCTGTGCGCATCAGGGCCTCTTCCACCTGGTTCTGGATATCTTCCACCTTGATGCCCTCCTGAATATCTAAGTGGCTGAGAATCTTAGAGATGGTGCCCAGATCGGCAGGCTCTTCCACACTCTCAAACGCCTTCACTATGGCGTTCATAATCTTGTCGAGTGAGAAACGGTCTTTTGAGCCGTCGCGCTTTGTGATTGTAAAATTTTTGATTTCCATCATATAAGGTCGATTATGTCTTTATCATTAAAAGTTTTCCGTTTTGGAAAACTTTTTTGCTTTCCCGGTTAAAAAAGTTTCCCGTTTTGGAAAACTTTTTACGACTGCAAAGGTATAAAATTCTTTTTTATTTTCATTCATCATCATGCAAAAAAATCTCTATTTTTTTTCGATTTTTTTCTCCACCTTAATAAATATAAGGAAAAACCTGTGCTCATCACTCATTGTTTTTTTATGTCCTTTTGTCCCTTTGTCGAAAATAATGAGCGTTATTAGTAGTTCTTTTCAGACAACAATGAACAACATCACACAACAATGTGTTGTGATTAGTTGTTATGAGTTGTTCCCTGTTGTTTTTCCCCCATCTATAATTCGTTGAATGAGTGTAATTCGTTGTTTATTCATATTCGTTTTTTTACGTAAATTGCCGCTAATTATCCGCTAATTATCGTAAATGATGTTCCATTCGTTTGAAAAGGCATTTTATACTTGAATGAAAAACTTTTCTTTGTTTATTTTGCAGTTTAAAAGAATATTTTGTAATTTTGCAACCGTCGTTACAGTAACTCTTGTTGCAAAATTTAAAGTATATGAAGTTCTATGGTAGAGAAAAGGAATTGGAAGCCCTGCGGAAGATAGAAAAGTTGTCCGCTTCCTATGCACAGATGACCGTAGTCACAGGTCGCCGCCGTATAGGAAAGACCACGTTAGTCAAACATGCGTATATACAACAACCTTTTGTGTATTTGTTTGTCGGTCGAAAGAGTGAGACCATGCTTTGCAGGGAATTTGCAGAAGTTATTGCCAATACACTTGGCATCGATTTGGGTGATTTTTCTTCGTTTGGGAGATTATTCGCCATGTTGATGCAACAGTCAAAGAATACCCATTTCACCTTGGTGCTCGATGAATTCCAAAATTTCAGGTTTGTCAACGAGGCGGTCTTCAGTGACATGCAGAATATCTGGGACGCGCACAAAGCAGAGAGCAAGATGAACCTCGTCGTTTGTGGTTCCGTCAACACCATGATGAGCAAAATCTTCGACGACAAGAAAGAACCCCTTTATGGCAGAGCTAACAACAGGCTGCGTCTTCGTCCCTTCTCCACCGCTATCTTGAAGGAAATATTAGGCGATTTCAACCCTGATTTCACTCATGATGATTTACTTGCGTTATACATGACTACAGGTGGTGTAGCTAAGTATGTGGAGGAGATGCTTACCCATGGAGCCACCACCAAGGATGCCATGCTGGAGCAATTCATCAGCTATGGTTCTTATTTCATTCCCGAAGGTAAGGAGATGTTGAGTGATGAATTTGGGAAGAACAGCGGCAACTATTTTTCCATTCTCAATGCTATTGCAGAGGGTAGAAACACACGCGGCGACATCAAGAGCTACACGGGTGTGGAGTCTGGAGGCTTTCTCGACAAATTGGAGAAAGAGTACGATCTCATATATCGCTACCGTCCCTATTTGGCATCCGACCAAAGCCACAATGTGAAGTATGGCATCAAAGACAATTTCTTGAGGTTTTGGTTTCGTTTTGTTCAGAAATACATCAGTGCCGTGGAGATTGGCAATACGGAATATATCTTGAAGAAGATGTTGGCCGACTACGAGACCTATTCTGGCAAGGAGTTGGAACTGTACATGCGCCAGAAATACGCCGAGACAGGGTTGTATAATCTGGTGACTAATTATTGGGAACGTGACGGACACAACGAGATTGACCTCCTTGCCGTGAACGATGTGGAACGACATCTCGTCATTGGCGAGATAAAGCGTCAGGCAAAACGGCTTGACATGACGCTATTGAGAGAAAAGGCCGATAAAATCGTATCTAAACAACGTCGCCGTTTCTCCATCGAATTTGTTGGATTATCGATGGATGATATGTAAGGCCTCAACCGCCCGTTGGGGCGGTGTCTCCGTGCCCGCCCGCAAATTCGTGAAATAAGCTGTATAGATGTTATGGGGCTCCTACACCCTCCCTTTGGGAGGGACGGGGTGGGTATTTGTTTTTTTTTAATCTTTTAATCTTTTAATTTTATAATTTTCCTTATCTTTGCAAACAAAATAAAGAAGCATGAGTGTTCTCGGACGTGTCGGCCGTTTTTTAAGCCGTTTTAAGTATATCATCGTCATTGTTGTCGGCATAGCCATTGTAGGCTTTGTCGACGAAAACAGTTATCTCAGTAAGATTAAATACAACAGGCAGATAGAGGACCTGCGAGCTGAGATAGACGAGCTGAACGCACAGTTCATTGCCGACAGTCTGCGTCTGAACGAACTCGACCATAACCCCGCTGCTATCGAGAAGATAGCCCGCGAGCGCTATTTCATGAAGGCTGACGACGAAGAGATTTTTGTCCTCAGTGACGATATTAAGGAGGAGGTGACCGATGCGGCAGCTCAATAAATGGCAGACGATAGTCTTCATGCTCGGCGGCATAGGTATGGTCGTCGGTGCGGGTATGTTTGCCCTCCAGTTCGCCCAACAGTGGGCTTGTTGGATTTTCCTTGCCGGAGCCCTGGCTTTCGCTGCCATGCAGTGGCTGCAACGTTATGAGGGTACCGACATCACCATACGCCGTCTGCGCCGCATGCAGGTGCTGGCGGGCGTTTTTTTCGTGCTCACCGGTGTACTCATGGTCGATTTCGTACATAACTTCATGCGACCATGGTTCTCCAACCTCGAGACCTACATTCAATATGTTTATAACAAATGGGTACTTACGCTGCTCATAGCCGTGGTTCTTGAGGTATATTCCATGCACAGACTGTCAAAAGAGCTTTCTAGAGAGTAAAAAAATTAGAAAAGTATGGAAATAGTTTTAAATACCGTGAAAATATTTCCTACGTTACAGAATAGGTGTTACTTTTGTATGCCTAAAATTCTAATTCTCTATATGTACAACAAGTTGATATTCGCATTCCTGACAGCTGTAGTCTTCACCTCATGCATGGGCTCCTATAACATAGAGGGTACCACCGACGTGTCGAGACTCAACGGAAGGATGCTTTATCTGAAGGTGTTCACTGAAAATGACATGCAGAACATTGATTCGTGCGATGTGGTGCATGGGAAATTCCATTTTTCGGGGTCGGTGGATTCGGCCAAATTGGGAAATGTCTTCATGGATGACGTACGCCTGATGCCCCTGATGCTTGAGGCGGGAAACATTTCCATCAAGATTGACCAGACAGGACAGCTACAACTCAGCGGAACACCACTTAATGACAGCCTATACCAGTTTATGCACCGTTACGACACGTTCCAGCAGCAACTGGCAGAGTTGGAGCATAAGCCCTATCAGGGAATTATGAATGGCAGCGATATGCAACAGGTGATGAAGGAAGTGAACGAAGAGGCGTTCCGCATCAATGCAGAGATCGACCGGCTCGTCACGGGATTCATCACTGAAAATATCGACAATGCCCTGGGACCGGGCGTCTTCCAAATTGTTACCAGCGGCTACCAATATCCGGAGATGAAGCCTTGGATTGTGTCTATCATGGCCAAGGCTACCGATAGTTTCAAAAACAACGATTACGTGAAACTGTACGTCAGTGAGGCGCAACATTTCCAGAATTTACAGAATGGATTGGAAACGCCGCCCAACCAACCACAGGGCGTAGCTCAACAGCAGCCGGGTCCGCAGGAGACACCTACCGCCTCCACCGGTGCCGCACAGTAATCGAAAAACCACCATTATGAACATTCTGATCGCCGATGCCACCATCGTCAATGAGGGCCGGTCCTTCATAGGGGCGGTGGTCATAGAGGGCGATACCATACGTCAAGTGACGGAGGGACAGGTGATGCAACGCGGGGACTACGACCTTGTGGTCAATGCCCATGACTGTGTTGTCATGCCCGGTGTCATCGACACGCATGTCCATTTCCGTGAGCCTGGACTCACTCATAAGGCTGACATCGCCAGTGAGAGTCAGGCGGCGGCAATGGGTGGGGTGACGTCGTTCTTCGATATGCCCAATACCGTGCCTCAGACCACTTCGCGTGAGGCTTTGGAAGAAAAATGGCGCATTGCTTCTGAAACGAGCCATGTCAACCATGCCTTTTTCTTTGGGGCGACGAACGACAATATCGACCTCTTGCCGCAAGATGACCCGCGTGTGCCGGGCATCAAACTCTTCATGGGCTCGTCAACGGGCAACATGCTCGTCGATAATGCGCAGACGCTGCGGCGACTGTTCCAGACGGCCAAGCTCCCCCTCATGGCGCATTGCGAGGATACGGCCATCATCAACCGTAATATGGCAGCTGCGAAACAGCGTTGGGGCGACGACCCCGATGTGACGCATCATCCCGAGATACGCTCGAGGGAGGCATGCCTCTCTTCCACCTCACTCGCCGTGAGGTTGGCTCGCGAATATGGTACACGCCTGCATGTGGCACATCTGTCAACAGCCGATGAGCTGGCGCTCTTTGAACCAGCCACGGAACAACGGCAGCCACGTATTACGGCTGAGGCTGTGTTGGCTCACCTCCTCTTCACTGACAACGATTATGCCGACAAGGGCACATGGGTGAAATGCAACCCGAGCGTGAAGACATCCGCCGACCGCGCTGCGTTGCGTCGGGCACTCTCCGACGGACGCATCTTCACTGTGGCGACCGATCATGCACCACATACCCTCGCCGAGAAGGAGGGGGGCTGTGCCAAGGCGGCCTCAGGCATGCCGATGGTGCAGTTCTCACTGGTGGCTATGCTCGATTTAGTTGACCAGGGGGTGTTGACCCTCGAAAGGATGGTCGGGCTGATGTGCCATCATCCATCCCGACTCTTCGACATCCATCGCAGGGGGTTCCTGCGTCAAGGACAGAAGGCTGACATCACCATCGTGCGCCGACAACCGTGGACACTCCGACAGTCCGATATCGTCAGCAAATGCGGGTGGAGCCCACTCCTCGGTCATACCTTCGGGTGGCAGGTGGTGCATACATTCTGCAATGGTGTACACATTGTCGACAACGGACAATTCCAACCTCTCGCAAGAGGTGAACAACTGCTTTTCAGAATGCCGAAATGAGAAAGACCTGTTCCTTCCGGCCATCTGAAGTGGCTGAGTATATCAACTGGATTTATTTCTTCCATGCGTGGGGGATGAACGGCAAGCCGCAAGAGGCGCGTGAAGCACTGCGTTCCGAGGCGGAGGCTCTCCTGCAACAGTGGGAGGACCGTTACCAGACGCATGCGGCCTTTGCGCTCTTCAATGCCTGGTCGGAGGACGATGATATATGGCTTGACGACACACGTCTGCCCATGCTCCGCCAACAGCGCCCTAACGCGATGGGCACCTGTCTGTCGCTGGCTGATTTTGTGCAACCGCGCACGGAGGGTGTCACAGACAGGGTAGGGGTGTTCGCGACAACTGTCGACCCAGCCAT
The DNA here is from genome assembly GCA_017548605.1 of Prevotella sp. Lineage (GTDB taxonomy): Bacteria > Bacteroidota > Bacteroidia > Bacteroidales > Bacteroidaceae > Prevotella. The sequence continues at coordinate 11,196 of JAFYZT010000022.1, forward strand.
GGAAAAAGACCATGACGGTGACGAATACCAGCGACTTCTGGCACAGACGTTGGCCGACAGACTGGCTGAGGCAACGGTGGAAAAACTGCATCTGGAGGTGCGGCGGCATTGGTGGGGATATGCGCCCGACGAGCAACTGACCATAGAACAGCTGTTGCGTGAGGAGTTCCAGGGCATACGACCCGCCGTAGGCTATCCCTCGCTGCCCGACACGAGTGTCAACTTCATCATCAGTGAACTGGTAGGCATGAAGGAGATTGGCATTCACCTGACGGAAAACGGGGCCATGCGTCCCCACGCCTCGGTGTCGGGACTGATGATTGCCCACCCGCAGGCCCACTATTTCGACCTCGGACCAATCGGTGAAGACCAACTTGCCGACTATGCCCGACGCCGGGGAATACCCATTGTCGTCATGCGCCGATTCCTCGCATCATCTTTACTTAAATGAAGTAAAAATGGAAGTTATAAAAGGAAGTTAAAATGGAAGTAAAAAAGGACAATAGACAGAGTCGCAGTTTCACCGACTTAGAGTGCTGGCAGAAAGCACATGAGTTTGTGAAGGCTGTATATAAGATAACGAAACAATTTCCAGTGGACGAGCAATACGGATTAACATCCCAGTTCCGCCGTGCAGCAGTGAGTATTGCTGCTAATATCTGCGAAGGTTATCGTAAATTAAGCCGTGCAGATAAACTCCGTTTTATGAACATCGCGCAGGGGTCGCTGGAGGAATGTCGATATTATATTATCCTCTCATTAGACATTGATTACATCGACCGATGTACATATGATCGTCTGGAATTCCTCATCAACGGGGTAAGTTGGAAACTTAATGGGTACGCAGAAGCCATCAGCCAGAATAAAGGAATAACTGATATATAAGGTAATGACCCCTTTAACTCCCAATTAAAAGACTAATGTCCCCTTTAACTCCCACATATACTCCCAATCAACAGGCTAATGTCCATTTTAACTCCCATGAGCGTAGCGAATTAACTTCCATTTTAACTCCCCCTTTAACTCCCAATTAAAAGACTAATGTCCCCTTTAACTCCCTCTTTAACTCCCAATAAAAGATAATGGTCTCTAGAAATCTCATATTATTCCTCATCCTGATAATCCTCCCGGATATCTACATATACACCCGCTATATCCATCCGAAGCGGATGGCGGTATGGAAAAAAATGGCGTGGTGGATTCCGGGTCTTTTCATCCTCATCCTCACGATAACCATGGCGATGTCGAAGGACTTTATCCCCAAAGACCGTACTTGGCTGTACCTCTTCCTCATCCTTTTTGGAGTGTTCGTGGTCACCAAAGCCGTCTTTGCCCTGTTCTCCATCATGGGCAGGGGGGTGTCAAGCCTCTTCCATTCCAAGAAAAACTGGGGAAACCTGGTGGGTATCGTGGCGGCACTGTTCGTTGCCTACGCCACCATCTACGGCCTCTTTGTCGGCTTCGGCGAACTGAAAACCAGGAAGGTGGACTTCTATTCTTCACAACTGCCTCGTAGCTTTGACGGCTATCGCATTGCGCTCTTCACCGATGTCCACGTAGGCAGCTACCTCGGTAAAGACCAGCAGATTCTCAAACAAGCCCTCGACAGCATCAACGCGATGGATGCCGATGTGGTGTGCTTCACGGGCGACCTCATCAATATGCGGGCTGAGGAGATAGAGCCTCACCGACACCTGCTCAATTCACTCCAGTCCCGCGATGGCATATATGCCATCTTGGGCAATCACGACTATTCCGACTATGTCAAGGCCGACTCAGCAGAGAAGGTGGTACTCGAACACAAGGTGGTGGAGAGCATCCGCGAACTGGGATGGACCCTCCTATGCAATGAGAACCGTATTATCCGACGGGGTGGTGACTCCATCTTTGTGGCGGGTATGGAGAATTATAGCAAGAAGGATGATGATTTGAAAATACACCGTGGCGATGTCGCCCAAACTGTGACGGGCATTCCCGACGGGGCGTTCACCCTTATGCTCCAACATGACCCATGGGCATGGCGGGAAAAGATTCTGCCGCAGTCGAAGGCACAGCTGACACTATCAGGACATACCCATGGCGGACAGGTGTCGTTCTTCGGGTGGGCTCCCGTGGCACTGACCTACGGTGAATACGACGGTATGTACAAAGAGGGAGAACGCTCACTCTTTGTGTCGAGCGGATTAGGCGGACTGGTGCCCATGCGTTTCGGCATACCGGGCGAGGTAGTACTCATCACACTACATTCAGGCAATAAACCCCAATAAATATGAAGTATCTCTATCGTATCTATCAGCTCTTTGTGGCTCTTCCCATACTGTTAGTGTGGACCATCTTCATAGCACTCGTCACCACCATAGGTTGTTTCCTTGGTGGCGGACATTTCTGGGGCTATTATCCGGGAAAGGTATGGGCATGGGTCATTCTGAAGGTTCTCCTCCTGCCCGTGAAGGTGGAGGGGAAAAGTCACCTGGAGAAAGGACAGTCCTATGTCTTTGTGTCCAACCATCAGGGAGCTTTCGATATCTTCCTCATCTTCGGCCATCTGCCGCGTAACTTCAAGTGGATGATGAAATACCAGTTGCGAAAGATTCCCTTCGTGGGCATGGCTTGTGTGAAAAGCAAACAGATATTTGTTGACCGACGTGGACCGAAACGTATCAAACAGTCGATGGACAAAGCCCACGACATCCTGCAAGGGGGAATATCATTGGTGGTATTCCCGGAAGGGTCGCGCACCTTCACAGGCCACATGGGAAAGTTCAAGCGCGGGGCATTCATGCTCGCCGACGAGCTGCAGCTGCCCGTGGTGCCACTCACCATCAACGGCTCATTCCACGTCATGCCGCGTATGCGCGACTTCCACTTTGTTAACTGGCATCCGCTACGTCTCACCATACACCAGCCCATCTATCCCATCTCGCAGGGAGAAGACAATGTCAACACCACCATGGCCGACAGCTATTCGGCGGTCATGGACTCCCTCGAACCGCAGTTCCAGGGCTACGTGGAGAACCCCGATCAGTAAGGAGCAAGGGACATGGAGCAAGGTGCATGAGGCAGGGAATAAGGGGCTAGGAGCAAGGGGCATGGAGTAAGGGGCATGGAGCAAGGGAAATGCCTGCGGGGTAATCTCCCACCCCTCACCTCTCACCCCTCACCTCCATATTTTTCGGAGAAAAATATGACATTCTCGGAATAATTACCTATTTTTGCAATCTATATCCTATCTTAAAAAGTCTTCCCACATGAATAAGAGCGACTGCATTGTCATCATTCCCACCTATAATGAGAAGGAGAATATTGAGAAAATCATCCGTGCCGTATTCGGTCTGGAAAAAGCCTTCCATATCCTCATCATCGACGACGGCAGTCCCGACGGTACAGCCGATATCGTCCACCGGTTGATGGACGAGGAGTTCAGCGACCGTCTCTTCATCATCGAACGTGAAGGAAAACAGGGATTGGGAACGGCCTATATCACAGGGTTCAAGTGGGCGCTGGAACATGAATACGACTATGTTTTCGAGATGGATGCTGATTTCTCACACGACCCCAACGACCTGCCACGGCTGTATGCCGCTTGTCACGATGAGGGTTACGACCTGGCCATCGGCTCGCGTTACGTGAGTGGAGTCAATGTGGTGAACTGGCCTATCGGTAGGGTGCTCATGAGTTATTTCGCATCGAAATATGTGCGGCTGGTAACGGGCTTCAAGGTGCATGATACCACCGCCGGTTTCAAATGTTACAAACGCAGGGTGCTCCAGACCATTGAACTCGACAAGATACGCTTCAAGGGATATGCCTTCCAGATAGAGATGAAATTCACGGCACATAAGATAGGCTTCAAGATTAAGGAAGTGCCGGTGGTGTTCGTCAACCGACGCGAAGGGGTGAGTAAGATGAGCGGAGGAATCTTCGGCGAGGCATTCTTCGGCGTCATGCGTCTGCGTTGGGACGGATGGTTCCGCAAATATCCCAAAATGCCTGCCGAAGCATGAAAATCAACGAATTGATACAGCTCTATGGACAGTCGCCTGCAGGAAAGGCACTGGCCAAGACGCTTGATGACCAACAGATACGACGCATACATGCCGAGGGTCTGATGGCATCGGCTTCATCTGTCATGCTGTCAAGTGTCATGGACCGACAGTCGGTGGTGCTCTTCATCCTGCAAGATGCCGATGAGGCGGGCTATTTCTACCACGACATCGAACAGACAAAATGCCATGAGGTACTCTTCTTCCCGTCATCTTACCGGAGGGCGGTGAAATATGGTCAGCGCGACGCGGCAAACGAGATACTGCGCACCGAGGTGCTCACCCGACTCACGGCGAAAGGAGCCCGCAAGCCATTGTTCGTGGTAACACATCCGGAAGCCATGGCCGAATTGGTGGTGTCGAAACGGCAACTCGACGAAAAGGTCATCTCGTTACACAAGGGCGACACGATGGACATGAACCAGCTACGCAAACAACTGCTCCTGCTGGGCTTCCACGAACAGGACTATGTGTATGAACCGGGACAGTTCGCCATTCGTGGCAGCATACTCGATGTATATTCCTTCAGTGGTGAACTGCCGTTTCGTATCGATTTCTTTGATGATGAGATAGATACCATACGTTCTTTCGAAGTACAGGATCAGCTCTCGAAGGAACAGAAAGATAGGGTAGACATCGTGCCCGAACTGACTGATATGGCTGAACAACGCATCCCTCTCTTTGACTTTCTGCCCGACAATGCGCTGCTTGTCATGAGGGATTACACCTATGTTCGCGATACCATAGCACATATTTACGAAGAGGGATTCTCCAACCAGGCCTTGGCAGAAAGGATGGAACAGGCCACGGAACTGGAACAGCGGCAGATTGCACAAGAGATGAAACGCGAGAACGCGCTGCTTAGCGGCACCCAGTTCATAGAAACGGTACAACGATTCCGATGGTTAACCTTCGGAGGACAACCGAAGGAAAAACCACAGGCCACGCACTCTTTCCACATCTCGCCGCAACCACTGTTCCATAAAAACCTGACGCTGCTCACTCAGACACTGAATGAACACCTGGCACAGGGATACCGCTTGTTCATTCTCGCCGACAGTGCCAAGCAGATTCAACGTCTGCGCGACATCTTCAACCAATCGACGGAAGAAAACGACCCCGCCACATCACTGCTGCCCTTCGAACCGGTAGACCACACATTACATGAAGGGTTCATCGACCATGACTTGAAAGCATGCTTCTTTACCGATCATCAGATATTCGACCGCTTCCATAAGTACAACCTTAAGTCGGATGCCGCCCGTGTGGGCAAGATGGCATTGACCATGAAGGAGATACAAGAGATGGAACCGGGCGACTTCATTGTCCATGTCGACTTCGGTATCGGTAAGTTCGCTGGACTGGTGCGCGTACCTTCGGGCGACAGTTACCAGGAGATGATACGTATCCTCTATCAACGGGGCGACATGGTCGATGTGTCCATCCATTCGCTATACAAAATATCCAAATACCGCCGTAGCGAAACGGGCGAGCCTCCACGACTGAGCACGCTGGGTACTGGTGCGTGGGAAAGGATGAAAGAGCGTACGAAGAAACGTATCAAGGACATCGCACGCGATCTCATCAAACTCTATGCACGACGGCGGCATGAGAAAGGCTTTGCCTTCTCGGCCGACAACTATATGCAGCATGAACTGGAGGCGAGCTTCCTCTATGAGGACACACCCGACCAACTCCGAGCTACCAACGAAGTGAAAAACGATATGGAGCAGGCACGACCCATGGACCGCCTGGTGTGCGGTGACGTGGGATTCGGAAAAACGGAGGTGGCGGTACGTGCAGCCTTCAAGGCGGCATGCGACTCCAAACAGGTGGCGGTGCTCGTGCCTACCACCGTACTGGCTTTCCAACATTTCCAGACGTTTTCGGAACGGTTGCGCGACCTGCCTGTGCGGGTGGAATATCTGTCGAGGGCGCGGAGCACGAAGAAAACGAAGGATATTCTTGCCGATCTGGCTGAAGGAAAAATCGATATCCTCATTGGAACGCATAAGCTCATCGGAAAGACAGTGAAATGGAAGGATATCGGACTGCTCATCATCGACGAGGAACAGAAGTTCGGCGTGGCAACGAAAGAGAAGATTCGACAGATGAAGTCGAACATCGACACGCTCACCATGTCGGCGACGCCCATACCGCGCACCTTGCAGTTCTCCCTTATGGGAGCACGCGATATGAGCATCATACGCACACCGCCACCCAACCGCTATCCCATACATACTGAACTGGCGTCATTCAACCATGAGGTCATCGCCGATGCCATAGGCTTCGAAATGAGTCGCAACGGACAGGTGTTCTTCGTCAACGACCGCATATCCAATCTCGAGGAGATAGCAAGGCTCATCCATAAATATGTGCCGGACGCTCGCGTGGCCATAGGACACGGACGAATGAAACCGGAGGAGCTGGAGAATATCATCATGGGATTCATCAACTATGACTACGACGTGCTCCTCTCTACAACTATCGTGGAAAACGGGGTTGACATACCCAATGCCAACACCATCATCATCAATGATGCACACCGCTTCGGACTGTCCGACCTACATCAGATGCGCGGTCGAGTGGGGCGTTCCAACCGTAAGGCGTTCTGCTACCTGCTGGCACCGCCGAAGTCGTTGCTCCCACCAGAGGCCCGAAGGCGACTGGAGGCACTGGAGACGTTCTCGGAACTGGGTAGCGGCTTCAACCTGGCCATGCAGGACCTTGATATTCGTGGCGCAGGTAACCTGCTGGGTGCGGAGCAGAGCGGATTTATGGAGGACCTGGGCTACGAGACTTACCAGAAAATTCTCTCGCAGGCGGTCACGGAACTGAAAAACGAGGAGTTTAGCGACCTCTATGCCGAGGAAATCAAGGCGGGACAGAAAATCACGGGTGAGGGCTTCGTCGACGATTGTGCTTTGGAGAGCGACATGGACATGTTCTTCCCCGACCTTTATGTGCCGGGGAGCAGCGAGCGGATGCTCCTATACCGCGAACTCGACAATATCATCAGCGATGATGACCTGGCAGCATATCGCAAACGGTTGGAGGACCGCTTTGGACCTGTTCCGCGCGAGGGCGAGGAACTGATGCAGGTGGTGCCGTTGCGACGCATCGGCCGACGTCTGGGATGCGAAAAGATTATCCTCAAGAACCAACGGATGCAGATGCAGTTCGTCAGTCGCTCCGACAGTCCTTTCTACTTCAGTGAACAGTTCGGCAAGGTCATCAAGTATGTGACGGACAATCCCCGTCGTTGTAAGATGAAAGAGGTAAACGGCCGACGCTCGGTGGTCATCAACGATATCTCCACTGTCGGCGAAGCGGTATTCACCCTTCGGCAGATAGACAAGGGAAATGAGAAATAACAACTAACAAAAGCAGAAAAACCCATAAAGTCAGAAGGGACGACAGTATGTCGTCCCTTCTGACTTTATAAGCCCCCTCCTTGGGAGGGGGTTGGGGGAGGTTTCCGGCTTTACAACACCCCCTCCTTGGGAGGGGGTTGGGGGGAGGTTTTAGTGGTTAGGTCTTACCCCAAATTCTTCTTAATCTCCTCGTCGGTGAGGTCGTAGTTGCGCAGGTCGCCACTGAGGAAACTGTCGTAGGCCGTCATGTCAATCAGTCCGTGTCCGCTCAGGTTGAACAAGATGACTTTTTCTTCACCTGTCTCCTTACATTTCAGTGCCTCGCGGATGGTGGCAGCGATGGCATGGCTGCTCTCCGGGGCGGGAATGATTCCCTCGGTACGGGCGAAGAGCACACCGGCATCGAACGACTCCAACTGTGGTATGTCAACACCGTGCATCAGACCGTCCTTAATCAACTGAGATACGATGACACCGGCACCATGGTAACGCAGACCACCGGCATGGATGTTGGCGGGTTTGAAGTTATGTCCCAGGGTGTACATGGGCAGCAGGGGTGTATAACCGGCTTCATCGCCGAAATCGTAGCGGAACTCGCCACGGGTAAGCTTCGGACAGCTGTTAGGCTCGGCGGCGATGAACTCGGTCTTCTTGCCGTCGAGGATATTATGACGCATGAAGGGGAAGGCGATGCCACCGAAGTTACTGCCGCCACCGAAACAAGCAATCACTGTGTCGGGATATTCACCTGCCATGGCCATCTGCTTCTCGGCTTCAAGACCGATGATGGTCTGGTGCAGACCCACGTGGTTGAGCACCGAGCCAAGGGTGTATTTACAGTTAGGCGTGGTGGTGGCCAACTCCACAGCTTCGGAGATGGCGGTACCCAGCGAGCCTTGGTGATTGGGGTCGTTGGTGATGATGTCCTTACCGGCACGCGTTGACATCGACGGTGACCCTTCCACCGTGGCACCGAAGGTGCGCATGATACTGCTGCGATAGGGCTTCTGGCGCATACTGATCTTCACCTGATAGACAGCACATTCCAAACCATAGACACGGGCAGCATAGCTCAGGGCGGCTCCCCATTGTCCGGCACCCGTCTCCGTGGTCACGTTGCTCGTTCCCTCCTGCTTGGCATAGTAGCACTGAGGCAGGGCGGAGTTGATTTTGTGTGAACCGAGCGGGTTGGTGCTCTCATTCTTGAAATAGATATGGGCAGGGGTACCGAGGGCTTCCTCTAAGGCATAGGCACGTACAAGTGGTGTGGCACGATAGTACTTGTATTTCTCAAGCACATCCTCGGGGATGTCTATCCATGCGTGCTCTTGGTCTAACTCTTGTTTACAGCACTCCAGGGGGAAGATATGTGCCAAATCTTCCACCTTCAATGGCTCTTTGGTGGCAGGATGGATGGGCGGCATGGGTTTGTTCACCATGTCGGCTTGGATGTTGTACCACTGTGTGGGAATCTCGTTCTCCTGTAGAATGTACTTTTTCTGCTTGGTCATAAGTGTATTTTTAAGTTTATGAGTTTATAAGTTTAAAAGTTTATAAGTTCTTGAGTTTATCAGTTCTTTAGTTCTTGAGCTTATCTCTTGCTCCTTGCTCCTTGCCCCTTGCCCCCAAGAACGCTCCTTGCTCCCAAGAATCCCCCCAAGATTTTCGCCCACAAAAGTAAGCAAAAATGGGTGTAAAACAAAATATTTGTACTACTTTTGCACGAATTATGATAATAATTGTCACCATATTAGCTTATTTTGCCGTATTGCTGCTTTTCAGCCGTATCACGGCGAGACGTTCCGACAACGATACGTTCTTCCGAGGCAACCGCAAATCACCATGGTATATGGTGGCTTTCGGTATGATTGGAGCATCTATATCGGGAGTCACTTTCGTCAGTGTGCCGGGAATGGTCATGGGGATTGATATGACGTATATGCAGACGTGCTTAGGCTTCATCCTCGGCTATTTCGCCGTGGCGTTCATCCTCCTGCCCGTCTATTACCGTTATAATCTCACCACCATCTATTCCTATCTCCACCGACGATTAGGGCCAAAGGCGTACACCACAGGGGCTTCGTTCTTCCTGTTGTCGAAGATGACGGGAGCCGCGGCACGGTTTTATGTGGTGTGTATTATCCTGCAGCACTTTGTTCTTGATGAAGTGGGGGTACCCTTTCCGCTCACCGTAGTGGTCATGGTGGCACTTATATGGCTCTATACGCGGCGGGGAGGTATCAAGACTTTGGTCTGGACGGACACTTTGCAGACCACCTGCATGTTCACGGCACTCGTGCTTATCATCATCCATGTGGCAGGGGCGCTCAATATGAATCTCGGCGAGGCCATACAGGCTGTGGCGGCGGATGATCATAGCCGAATCTTCGTGTTCGACGACTGGGTGTCGCGGCAGAATTTCTGGAAACAGTTTCTCAGTGGTATATTTATTGTCATCGTCATGACGGGACTTGACCAGGACATGATGCAGAAGAACCTGACATGTAAGACATTGCGCGAGGCTCAGAAAGACATGTGCACCTATGGCTTCGCCTTCGTACCGGCTAACCTGCTCTTCCTTTTCCTCGGCGTGCTGCTCGTGATGCTGGCGGGGAAACAGGGATTGGCATTACCCTCTGCCGGCGATGACCTGTTGCCGATGTTCGCAGCCTCGGGACGTCTGGGTACGGCGGTCGTCATCTTCTTCACCATCGGCATCGTCGCGGCGTCGTTCTCGTCGGCTGACTCGGCGTTGACGGCCATGACCACCTCTTTTTGCGTCGACATACGTAAAAAACCTGACGATGAGCGGTTACGACGAAGGGTACACATCGGCATGGCGGTGGTCTTTGTACTCTTTATCCTCCTCTTCCGTATAGTCAATTCATCGAGCATCATCGATGCTATCTATGTGCTCTGCGGCTATACCTATGGACCGCTGCTCGGACTCTTCGCCTTCTCGCTTCTTACCCACAGAAGGGTCAACGACCGCATCGTGCCCTACATTGCCGTGGCATCACCGCTCATCTGCTTCGCCATCGACCAGCTCACCACCCGTCTCACAGGTTACCGCTTCGGCTACGAACTGTTGATGCTCAACGGCCTCCTCACCTTCCTCGGCCTATACCTGTCCAAGCCAAACGAACACGAATCAATACGACCCAACAGTCACGTACACTCACAGTAATTTCACAAATTGTTTTTAGTTAGCTTAACAACAAAAGGTAGAACTTACCCATCTTTTTTTCTCAAGCTAATTTTTCCCCTCCTTTTCCAAAGGAGGGGTAGGGGTGGTTTGTAAAACAATCGCAACTCTGTTGCGTAAAAAACTACTGCGACCGGCAGAAAAAGGGAGCAGTACCTTAGTGTCTGAGCGACGGGTAGGAGCGGTTACATCCCCTCCCGATGTTGGGAGGGGCTTGGGGAGGGTAGGTACCCCTCCTTAGGTAAGGAGGGGGCAGGGTGGTTGTGAAAGTCCACAACAGGGTGGTTGTGAAAGTCCACAACGGAGTTTACAATATCACCCTCTCCACTAACGGCTCCGTATAAGAATACGGAATATACGCTAATGACGGTATGGGTCGTGTAATGAAACAATGGGCTTTCTTCCCTATGGTGATGCTACCATATTCATCCGACAGTCCCATGGCCGCCGCACCATTGATGGTGGCGGCATTGATGGCCTCCTCGGGCAACAGCCGTTGCTTGATGCAAGCTAGGGAAACCACGAATTTCATATTTCCCGAAGGAGTGCTGCCGGGGTTGTTGTCGGAGGCGACGGCCACACCTAATCCTGCATCCACCATCTTACGTACCGACGCATAGGGCATGTTCAGGAAGAATGATGTGCCTGGCAAAGCCGTGGGCATGGTCTGCGAGGCAAGTAACAGTGGGATATCCTTTTCTGACATGCTCTCCAGATGGTCTACGGAGAGTGCTCCCATGGCCACGCCCACCTTCACGCCGCCGGAGTCAGCCAGTTCACAGGCATGTATTTTCGGACGCATGCCCCATTCGGCACCCGCCTCGAGGATACGACGTGTCTCTTCGGGGGTGAAGAAACCACGGTCGCAGAACACGTCAATAAACTCAGCCAATCCCTCGCGACCTACAGCGGGAATCATCTCGCGCACCACCAAATCAACATATTCCGACTGCCGTCCTTTGTAGGCGCGTCCCACGGCATGGGCACCGAGGAAAGTGGCCACAATTTTTACTTTCGATGTGCGTTTCAGCTCCTTCACCACGCGCAACATCTTCAGCTCATCGTCGGTATTCAGCCCGTAGCCGCTTTTGATTTCCACACAGCCAGTGCCGCTGCGCTCCATATCGTCGAGACGCTGTTTGGCTTGGGTGAACAATGTTTCTTCGCTCGTCTCGTGCAATAGGTCGGCAGAGTTGAGGATACCCCCGCCACGCGCCGCTATCTCTTCATAACTCAATCCGCGTATCTTGTCCGTGAACTCGCCTTCACGACTGCCGGCATAGACGATGTGGGTGTGGCTGTCGCACCAACAGGGCAGCACAGCACCGCCCTTGGCATCGATGACCTCAGTGGCAGGGTTCCACAGAGCGTCCTGCATCTCCTTGGCCCACTCGCCGTCATGCTGGCGCATTGGACCAAAACAACGGAAACGACCATCTTCAATCAATAGGAAGGCATCGCTGATGGTCTCTATATGAGTCATCTCTGTGCCCATGAGCCGTTGCTTGTCTTTGGGCAGGATGCCTGCCAATATACCGATATGATGAATGAGTATTTGCATTTGTTGTTTGATATTTATGATTCCCTCCACAGGCTATTGTCCAAACTCCTATACTCCCAAACTCCCAATCTCCCAATCTCCTAATCTCCCAACCTAAACCTCCTCATAAACTTCACCGCATTGGCGATATGTGGGTACATCACTTCGTCGTGGTCAATGAAGGGAACCACCTCGCGGAAGGCGGCATGCAGTCGCTCGACGGCGGATGATGACTTCATCGGACGGCGGAAGTCGAGGGCTTGGGCGGCAGTGAACAGCTCAATAGCCAGCACACGCTCGGTGTTCTGCACGATGCGCATCAGCTTTGTGCCGGCATTGGCACCCATGCTCACATGGTCTTCCTGCCCCTGCGAGGTGGGGATACTGTCAGCCGATGACGGCATACAGAGTGTCTTGCTCTGACTCACGATAGAGGCCGACGTGTATTGTGGTATCATAAAGCCGCTGTTCAGTCCAGGCTTGGCTACGAGGAACGAGGGCAGACCGCGATTGCCTGACACCAGTTTGTATTGGCGACGTTCGGAGATACTGCCTAACTCGTTCATGGCGATGCACAGGAAGTCCATGGGCATGGCTATCGGCTCGCCGTGGAAGTTGCCGGCGGAGATGATGAGGTCTTCATCGGGACAGACGGTCGGGTTGTCCGTCGTGGCATTAATCTCAATGTCCACCACCGATTTCACATACGACAGGGTGTCTTTCACTGCGCCATGCACCTGGGGGATGCAACGGAAAGAGTAGGGGTCTTGCACGTTCACCTTCGGCTGGCTTATCAGCTCGCTGTCACGCAACAGTTCGTTGAAACGGGCAGCCGTAGCTATCTGACCATTGTGTGAGCGCACCAGATGGACGGCGAGGTTGAACGGCTCGAGGCGACCGTCGTAGGCATCGAGCGACATGGCAGCGATGATGTCGGCCCATTCGGTCAGCCGCTTGGCTTGGATGAGCGACCATACGGCATGGGCACTCATGTTCTGCGTGCCGTTGAGCAGCGCTAGTCCCTCTTTCGAGGCCAAGCGGATAGGTTCCCAACCCATCTTGTCGAGGATATCTCCGCCACTCATGCGCTCACCATGATATTCCACCTCGCCCAGCCCGACGAGTGGCAGACAGAGGTGGGCGAGCGGCACGAGATCGCCGGAGGCTCCTACTGATCCTTGTTGGTAGACGATGGGATAGATGTCGTTGTTGAAGAAGTCGATGAGTCGCTCTACGGTACACAGCTGACAGCCTGAATAGCCGTAGCTCAACGACTGTATCTTCAGCAGAATCATGATTTTCACGATGTCATTGGGTACACGCTCCCCCGTACCGCAGGCGTGCGACATCATCAGGTTAATCTGCAACTGTGCCAGTTGGTCAGCATCGATGCTGATGTCGCACAGCGAACCGAAACCTGTCGTCACACCATAGATAGGTTCCTTCGACGTGGCAATCTTATGGTCGAGGTATTCACGGCAGTGGATGATGCGCTCACGCGAGTCGTCACCCAGCTCCAGTGTGTAGCCCTGGGTGATAATCTCGTCTATCTTGTCTTGGGTCAGGTGACCCGCACTGATTTTATGAATCATATTTCTTCTTATTTTAAAGTTTGGGAGCCCCCGCTAACTTCTATTCCCTTTTCTATACCCTCCCTTCGGGATGGCAAGGGTGGGTCTTGGCCTTCTCTACTCCCTCCCTTCGGGAGGGCTGGGGTGGGTTTCCCCTTCGGGAGGGCCGGGGTGGGTTTTATAGTATATCCTCCTCCACCAAATATGGTAATGTTACCTTTAGTTCTGGTGTACGTTCCATCTCGCGGCGGATGGCTTCCATGCTGCCTTCGTTGCGGGCCCAGGCGCGACGTGCGATGCCGTTGTTCACGTCCCAGAACAGCATCTCGCGGATATGACGGTCAGCAGTCTCCGAACCATCAATCACCATACCGAAGCCGCCGTTGATGACCTCGCCCCAGCCCACGCCGCCGCCATTGTGGATGCTCACCCATGTGGCACCACGGAAGGCGTCGCCGATAACGTTTTGAACGGCCATGTCGGCGCAGAACCGTGAGCCGTCGTAGATGTTACTCGTCTCACGGAATGGAGAGTCTGTGCCCGACACGTCGTGGTGATCTCTTCCCAATACTACAGGAGCACTCAGCTCTCCCTTACGGATAGCCTCGTTAAAGGCAAGGGCGATTTTTGCGCGTCCTTCGGCGTCTGCATAGAGGATGCGGGCCTGTGAGCCCACCACCAGATGGTTGCGGCCGGCCTCGCGTATCCAATGTAGGTTGTCAGCCAGCTGTCCCTTGATGCTCTCGGGTGCATCTTTCAGCATAGCCTCCAGCACATCACCGGCCAGTTGGTCGGTCTTCGCCAGGTCGGCAGGGTCGCCCGAGGTACATACCCAACGGAACGGACCGAAGCCATAGTCGAAGAACATCGGTCCCATGATGTCCTGCACATAGGAGGGATAGCGGAATTTCTTTGATGATGCGTCCGCCCAGATGTCGGCACCGGCACGGCTCGATTCCAACAGGAAGGCATTACCATAGTCGAAGAAATACATGCCACGGTCGGCCAGTCGGTTGATGGCAGACACCTGACGGCGCAGTGACGCACGCACACATTCCTTGAAACGCTCAGGCTCCTCGGCCATCAATCGTTTCGACTCGTCAAGGGTCAGGCCCACGGGGTAGTAGCCGCCGGCCCACGGGTTATGCAACGAGGTCTGGTCGCTGCCTAAGTCCACGCGGATATCTTCATCGGCTAACCGCTCCCACAGGTCAACCACATTGCCCACATATGCCATCGACACGGTGCGATGATCCGCCACCGCCTTACGAATGGCAGGAATCAGCTCATCGAGATTATCATGCAACTCATCCACCCAGCCCTGCTCGTAGCGTTTTCCCGCTGCCTTGGGATTGATTTCGGCCACCACGCTCACCACACCGGCAATATTGCCAGCCTTGGGCTGGGCACCTGACATGCCGCCGAGACCCGACGACACAAACAGTAACTGCCGCTCATCACTTGCCCCTTGCTCCTTGCTCCTTGCCTCTTGCTCCTTGCCCCTTGCCCCTTGTAACACTTTCCTCCCTGCATTCAGCACGGTGATGGTTGTACCGTGGACGATACCTTGCGGTCCGATGTACATATAGGAACCAGCGGTCATCTGACCGTATTGGCTCACACCGAGAGCATTCATGCGCTCCCAGTCGTCGGGCTTGGAGTAGTTGGGGATGACCATGCCGTTGGTCACTACCACGCGCGGCGCATCTTTATGCGAGGGGAAAAGTCCCAATGGATGACCTGAATACATCACGAGGGTCTGCTCGTCGGTCATCTCGCTCAGGTAACGCATCACCAGACGGTATTGCGCCCAGTTTTGGAAAATGGCACCGTTACCGCCGTAGATTATTAACTCATGGGGATGCTGTGCCACGCGCGGGTCGAGGTTGTTCTGAATCATCAGCATGATGGCAGCGGCCTGGCGTGAACGGGCAGGGTACTCGTCGATGGGTCGGGCATAAATATCGTATGACGGACGATAGCGGTACATGTAGATACGTCCGTAGTCTGCCAGCTCTTGCTTAAATTCCTTGGCCAGCGTGGCGTGGAGGTGAGGCGGGAAATAGCGCAGGGCGTTGCGCAGCGCCAATCGCTTTTCGTCATCGCTGAGGATATCTTTACGCTTGGGGGCATGGTTGATATTGGGGTCGTATGCTTTTGGCTCCGGCAATGTGTCGGGGATGCCCATCCTTATCTCTTCTTGAAATGCTTTTGTGGTCATAGTATTTTGATTTTTAAGTGGAAGTTATAATGGGAGTTAAATTGGAAGTTATAAAAGGAAGTTAAGCACTTTGTGCTGGACATTAGTCAGCGACGGAGTATTGTCCATTTTAACTTCCACTTTAACTTCCATGAGCGTAGCGAATTAACTTCCATTTTTACTCCCTATTAATATTATCAAAGACTGCTGATGTTATCTCCTCCTCCTCGCCTTTGGCCTTATCCATCAGTTCCTTGGCTTGGACGATAAGTGCTTGTGCCTGTTCCTTGTCTTTCAGTGACGAGGCGTTAATCATTACGTTCATGCCGGCACCCAGCACAGCAGCACGAGCAGCCAAGGCTCCTACGCCGGCATCGGTGATGCTGTTAGGGTTGCCGTCCTTGACCATGGCGCGACAGAGGGGAAACACCTCCATGGCAGTGCGCATCGTCTGCAGGGGTACTTCTGCGGCATAGAGCGTGGCAGCTTGTATGGCGGCACTGCGGGCAGCCTTCTCTTCATCAGACCTCTTGGGCATGCCGAAGGCGGCCATGATACGGTTGAAGGCTTGCGTGTCTTCGTCAACGAGATGTAGCAGCTGTGCCTCCAAAGCCTGTCCTTGGTCAGCCCAGCGGCTGAACTCCTCCCAACGGTCGTCCCAGCCGGCCTTGTGACTGGATAGGTTGGCTACCATCGTGCCCAAGGCTGCACCCAAGGCTCCCATGTAGGCGGCGATGGTGCCACCGCCGGGGGCGGGTGACTCACGTGATGTCTCCTCAGCAAACCCTTTTACGGTGAGGTCAACCAACCGCTTGTCCTTACTGTCGCTATCAAGCATGAATTCGATGACTTTCTCCTTGGGATTGAAGGGCTTCAGGTCGCCCAGTCCCATCGAGCGGATGGCGATGTCGATGATGTCGCCCTCGGGAATACCCGTAGAGCGGTGTTGCTTCTCTAAGAAATAGCGGCCGGCCTCAATGAGCGTTCGCTTGGGGATGAGACCCACTATCTCCGTGCCTGTCACACGGATGCCTCTGTTCTGTGCGCAACGGCATACCTCGTCGAATGCCACATGTAGCGGCGTGACATTGATATTGGTGATGTTCATCGACACTTGGGCGATGCCATATTCGTCGATGTACCAGCCGATGGCCTTGGTGCTCTTCAGCGTGCCGGGCAACATGATGGTGTTACCCTCGGCATCTTTCAGCGGCTTGCCGGTGATGGTGTTGCCCTCGCGTTTCGGACGCCCTTTCTCGCGCACGTCGAAAGCGATGGCGTTGGCACGGCGTGTAGATGTGGTATTCAGGTTGAAATTCACGGCGATGAGGAAATCGCGCGCCCCGACGGCGGTACAGCCGGTACGGGCCACGTCATCGTCAAAGGGGCGTGCTCCGTAGTCGGGCATCTGACCAGGTGTGGACAGCCGTTCGCGCAGTGCCTCATATTCGCCCGTGCGACACACCGCCAGGTTCTTGCGCTCCTCGCTGTAGGCTGCAGCCTCGTAACAATAGCAGGGGATATGGTGCTCCGAAGCGATGCGCTCGGCCAACTGACGGGCCAAGGTGGCACATTCCTCCAAGGTGATGCCGCTCACGGGGATGAGAGGCAGCACATCGGTGGCTCCCATACGGGGATGGGCACCATGATGACGGCTCATGTCAATAAGCTCGCCCGCCTTGCCCACGGCACGGAAGGCAGCCTCGCAGACGGCTTCGGGAGCACCAACAAAGGTGACTACCGTGCGGTTGGTGGCCTCGCCGGGGTCCACATCGAGCAGTTTCACACCCTCGACGCTTGTAATACTGTCAGTAATCTGTCGGATAATGTTCATGTCGCGCCCCTCACTGAAATTGGGCACGCATTCTACAATTTGTCGGTTATTCATAGCGTCTTTTAAAGGTTTAGTGTCTTATTGTATTAGGCTTTCCTAGGTTTTCCTAGATTATCCTAGGTCTTTCTAGGTTATCCTAGGTTATCCTAAGATGTCCTAGATTTCCCTAGCTCCAGCGGACTATTCTCTCACCCCTCACCTCTCACCTCTTTTCCTCACCTCTCACCCCCCCTCACTCAAACCTCTCTGCCCACTGTCTGAACCGTTCCACGCCTGCCGTACCGAACTTTGCCAGACTTCTCACGGCCTGTTCGAGGGTCTTTTCATAACCGGCGGGGCGGCTCTTCGAATAGAATTTGTCTGCGTAGCAGATGACCTGTTCCTCCAATGTTTCCGGCAGGTAGTCGCGAAGGGGTAGGGGAAGGTTCTGCGACACTATATCGTCCTGGGTGATGCCTGCCCCTGTATGCCGTTCGCACACTCGGGCATGCCGTTCCAGACCGTGGTTCCGTAGTATCTCCGCGCCCATGATACCATGGCAGATATACGGCTCGGAACCGTAGCAGTGGATGCCTGGCGCGTCGCAGCGGACGATACCGATGTCGTGGAGCATAGCCGCCTCGAAGAGAAACGTTCTGTCCAAGGCCAGTTCGGGGTGCATATCGGCAATATGCAGGGCGCGCCGCGCCACTTGCATACTATGGTCAACGAGGATGCTGCGCAATGTAGCATCCTCGTTGTAATACAGGTCTATAATCTGCTCGTAGTCCATTTCTTAGGGGGTAAGGGGTGAGTGGTAAGGGGTGAGAGATGTGCCAGTGGAGTATTCTCTCACCCCTCACCTCTCACCTCTTACTTCTTATTTCTCACTTCTCTCAATATACGCGATGGTATCGCCTTTCTGCACCTTGCTGCCCTGCTTGGCGTTGATTTCGACAAGTTTGCCACCCAGTGCGGCGGGCACTTCGACGATTTCGCCCCAAGGAGCTTGGATATAGCAGAAGGGGTCGCCTTCCTTGTATTCCTTGCCAATGAACGGCTCCACGGTAGGAGCGCATTCGCCATCGCCATTGAACTCCCAATAAATCTGTCCTTTGACAGGAGCCACCACGGCGTCGGCCTTGGCATGTTTGAAGGCACTCAGCTGCTCCGGCGTGAGTTTGGCACCGAGCTTGGCATCTTTCATCTTCTGCAGGTCGGCCAGGAAGTTCTTCTTTGCCTGACCAGTCTTGAAGTTGCGGTATTGTTCGGGGTGCATGCCCAGCTCGTACAGTTCCTCGTCGTCGGGACCATATTCCCAGCCATTCTCGTCCATTTCCTTGCGGAAGTCGTCGAGGGCATTGGGAATGAGCGTGTGCGGGTCGGCGTCGGTAAACTCGCGACCTTGTTTGGCGGCCAAATCTTTGAGTTCTTGGTCGATTTCGCCGGGGATGCGACCGCTCTTGCCGAGAATCATGCCCCACATCGAGTCGTCCATCATCACGAAACGGCCCTTGCCCTGTGCCATGGTGAGCAGGTTCATCAGAGCGATGTTCTTCACATATTGCGAGAACGGGGTCACCAGTGGAGGATAGCCCACGCGCGGCCATACATAAGCCACCTCATCGAACAGTTTCACCAACATGTCATCAGTAGTCAGTTCTGCCTCGCCCTTGGCCTTCAACGTCTTGTTGATGATGGAATGGATGCCGGCCAGGTCGGCCATCATCGAACCCATCATGCCACCGGGCAGTCCGCA
>JAFYZT010000023.1 GCA_017548605.1 Prevotella sp.
GCTGACCGATGCCGGCGATGCCAACTACTTCTTCGAGGAACGTAACGACGTGCCTGCCGGCACCTATATCTTCAAGAAACAGGGCGTGACGCTGAAGGAAGGTAACGATGCCGATGCCATCCGTATGTTCTTCGACTTCGGAGGTTCACCTGGCGGCACCCACGTGAAGATCAGCAAGATCTATTTCGAGGAAGCCACGGAAATGAACTACGACGATGCCGACAACTTGTGGAAGGCGGTCGATGACGGCTCGAAATTCAACCAGTTAGGCTACTACTTCGCCGACAATGGCTGGAGTGGCATCCCCTACACCGAGGCCACACACAGCGGCGACACCTACGAGATTGACCTTCCAGAGGGACTTGGCGGTTCGCAGTGGCAGGGCCAGTTCCACATCGACACCTACCTCACCGCCTCGGCCAGCAAGCAATATGCTTTCCAACTGGTGATGGAAGCCGACAATGACCTACCTCAGGTGACCTTCAAACTGACCGATGCCGGCGACACCAACTACTTCTTCGAGGAGCGTATCGACGTGCCCGGTGGTGAGCAGTTCATTTTCAAGCGCACGGGCCTGACCTTGAAAGAGGGCAAGGATGCCGATGCCATCCGTATGTTCTTCGACTTCGGAGGCTCACCTGCCGGCACCCACGTGAAAATCAGTAAAATCATATTCAAGGAGATGTAAATAATGAAAAGTTTCATGTTAAATAGTATAATAGCCGTCATTGCCGTAGCCCTTATGGGCTGCGGTGACGACGACAACTCCACCAAACCGGCACCTAATGCCACCATCTCCGTATCGATGGAGAGCGTGAACGTTCCGGCCGAGGGCGGCACCTATACCATCAACGTGAATAGCACCCGCAACGAGTGGGGTGCATACGCCAATGCAGACTGGCTCCAACTGGCCACTCAGGGCACGGTGTCGTCGCAAGGCACCGTCACGCTGACCGTCGAGGCCAATCCCCTCACCTATAACCGCACAGGGATCGTTACCATCATGTCGGGCACCACACGCAAGGAGATTGCAGTGAACCAAAGTGCTGCGGAGAGCTCCGCTTACAACGCTCCCGAAGGCTACAACTTAGTGTGGCACGACGAGTTCAACAGCGGCTCGGAGTTGAACCCCAACGACTGGACTCATGAGGTGAAAGGCTCTGGATGGGTGAACGAAGAATTGCAGAACTACGTGAACCATCTCACCCCCGGCGGCACACCCGTCACCGAGGTGAAGAACGGTCATCTGCTCATCCACTGCGTGAAGGAAGACGGCAAGATATATTCAGGACGTGTCTATGCCAAGGTGAAACAGGGTTGGACATACGGCTACATCGAAGCCCGCATCAAACTACCGAAGGGCAAGGGCACCTGGCCTGCCTTCTGGATGATGCCCGTGAACTTCAAGTCATGGCCCGCCGATGGTGAGATTGACATCATGGAAGAGGTGGGCGGACACGCCAACTACGTATCATCGAGTCTCCATGCCAATGCCCACGTACACTCCAACGGCACGCAGGTGACGCACGAGATGTACCTGGCCGGTGCTGAGGATGATTTCCACACCTACGCCATCCTGTGGACGGGAGAAAACATCACCACATACGTTGACGGACAGGTACAACTGAGTTACAACAACCGTGGTTTGGGACGTGATGACTGGCCCTACGACGACCCGTTCTACGTCATCTTCAACCTCGCTTGGGGCGGCACATGGGGCGGCACCTACGGCATCGACGAGAACGCGTTGCCCACTACGATGGAAATCGACTATCTGAGAGTGTTCCAGAAGTAGAGGTAAGAGGCAAGGAGCAAGGGGCAAGGAGCATGAGATTACTCCGTTATTATTGCCTCATTGAAAAAACCAACAAGTAACTATGAGAAAATGTATAATCATCGCATTGGCGGCGTTTGCAACAATGACCGCCAATGCACAGACCATACCCGTTTACCTTGACGAGAGCCGACCGATTGAAGAGCGTATCGACGATGCCCTGTCGCGCATGACGCTTGACGAAAAGATTGCCGTCATCCATGCACAGAGCAAGTTCTCGTCGGCCGGTGTGAAACGGTTGGGCTTCCCTGACTTCTGGACTGATGACGGCCCACATGGTGTACGTCCCGACGTGCTGTGGGATGAATGGGTGCAGGCAGGACATACCAACGACTCCTGCGTGGCATTTCCTGCTCTCACATGTCTGGCTGCCACATGGAACCCCCAGATGGCACGCATATATGGCGAGAGCCTGGGCGAGGAAGCCCTCTACCGCGACAAAGACATGATTCTCGGACCCGGCGTGAACATCAACCGCACACCGCTCAACGGTCGCAATTTCGAATACATGGGTGAAGACCCCTATCTGGCGGGCCGCATGGTGGTGCCATATATCCAGGGGCTTCAGTCGAAGGGTGTGGCTGCCTGTGTGAAGCACTATGCCCTGAACAACGACGAAACCTACCGTCATCAGGTGAATGTCATCGTCGATGACCGTGCCCTGCATGAGATATACCTCCCCGCCTTCAGGGCCGCCGTCGTGGAAGGTGGTGCGTGGGGCATCATGGGAGCCTATAACCTCTACAAGGGACAGCACAACTGCCACAATGACATTCTTTTGAACCAGATACTGAAACGTGACTGGCGCTTCGACGGTGTGGTAGTGAGTGACTGGGGTGGCTGCCACGATACCGACGAGGCCATACGCAACGGACTGGACATTGAGTTTGGCACATGGACTGACGGACTGACAATGGGAGCCACCAATGCCTACGACAATTACTACCTGGCTTTGGCCTACAAACAACTCATCCTCGAAGGTAAATACACCGAGAAAGAGTTGAACGACAAGGTTCGCCGCGTGTTGCGACTGTTCTTCCGCACCACAATGAGCAAAAACCACAGTTATGGCTTCCTCTGCAGCGACGCCCATTATGCCGCCGCCCGTCAGATAGCCGATGAAGGCATCGTGCTGTTGCAGAACAACAATAACCTGCTGCCCCTACGTCTGGAAGGCAAGCGGCGCATTCTCGTGGTGGGTGAGAATGCCATCAAGATGATGACCGTGGGCGGAGGCAGTTCTTCGCTGAAGGTACAACGCGAGGTTCTCCCCCTTGATGCCATCAATGCTCAATGTTCATTGCTTAATGTTCAATGTGATTACGCCCGTGGCTATGTGGGCGACACCGTGCAGAGTTACAATAATGTGACGGTGGGTCGCAGTATCGCCGAGAGCCGCTCACCGGAAATCCTCCGCAACGAGGCCGTAGAGAAAGCCAAGGATGCCGACTATGTGATTATCTTCGGTGGACTGAACAAGAGCAACCATCAGGATTGTGAGGGCTCTGACCGCGAAGACTACGGTCTGCCTTACCAGCAGAATGAACTGGTTGAGGCTCTGGCGCGTGTGAACAAAAACATCGTGTTTGTGAACATCTCCGGCAATGCCGTTGCCATGCCTTGGAAAGACAAGGTGGGAGCCATCGTGCAAGGGTGGTTCATCGGCAGTGAGAGCGGCAACGCCCTCTGCGACGTGCTCACCGGCAAGGCCAATCCCTCGGGCAAACTGCCCTTCACATGGTGGAACACCCTGCAGGAGGTGCCTGCCCATCGTCTGGGCACCTACCCCGGTACATGGCGTGCCGCCCACGACATCATCGACGAGACATACGCCGAGAGCATCTACGTAGGCTATCGTGGTGTTGACCATTACAAAATCCGTCCCACCTTTGCCTTCGGTCACGGTCTGAGCTATACCATCTTCGAGGTGGGCAAGGCCACAGCCGACAAGTCAGCGATGACTGCCGACGGAACCATCACCTTCACCGTGAACGTGAAGAACACGGGTACTTTGGCCGGTGCCGAGGTAGTGCAGTTGTATGTGCACGACGTGAAGTCGTCACTCCCCCGTCCGGAGAAAGAACTGAAAGCCTTCCAGAAGGTTTACCTGCAACCCGGAGAGAGCCGCGATGTCAGTCTCACCCTCGACAAGAATGCCTTGAGTTTCTATGATGACGGCAAAGGACAATGGGTGGCCGAACCCGGTGCTTTCGAAGCCCTCATCGGCACATCATCCGACCATCTCACCACGAAAGTGAAATTCACTTTGCAATAATTATTTCATAACACATTTTGAATGAAATCCTTCGCAGAAAACCTTTTGCGGAGGATTTTATTTTGCCGTTTCGTTTTTATTGACTATTTTTGCCAAACGAAACGAAGAAGAACTACACCCATGAAAAAATACCTATGCTTGTTCTTTCTCCTCATCGCCGTCACGGCACAGGCACAGCACAACCTCGATTCGCTGTACCGTTGTCTGGATGACGAGATAGTCAAGTTTCCTGAATATGTGGCCATCCACGACCGTGAGGTGGCACTTCTGACCAACGAGTTGAAGTTGGCCAAGGATGATGCCTTGCGCTACGACCTTAACTATCGTCTGTACGATAAATACCGCCCGTTCATCAACGACTCTGCCATTTATTATCTCAGGAATTGCATCGAGTTGGCAGAAAAACTCCATCAACCGGCACGTGTCAATGAGTGTCGCTCATTGTTGGCTCTTCGCTGTTCCAACACCGGCATGTACGATGAAGCCTTGGAAATGATCAGCCAGGTGGAGCCGTCATTGTTGGACACCGCAGGACTGGGCATCTATTACGAAGCCCGTAACCATGTTTACAATGAGTTGGCTTACTATACCCATCTGGACGACATGAAGGAGAAATACCTGAGCGAGGCCAAGAAATACGAGGACCTGATGCTCAGCATCCTTCCCGACACCTCTGATGCCGCTTTTCTCCGTCGTGAGATGATTGACTTGAATGCGGGCCGCTTACAACAATCCATGAGCACCAACGATGAGTGGCTGAGCCATGTGAAGACAGGCAGTCACCGCTACGCCCTGGTGGCTCTCTACCGCTATCTGGAATACAAGGCCGCGGGCGACAGCACCGAGATGATGTACTGGTTGGCTGAGTCGGCCCTGGCCGACGTGCGCAACGGCGTGATGGACCAGGGGTCACTGTGGGAGCTGGCCAACCAGCTAATGCTCCAAGGCGATGTGGACCGCAGCTATCGTTATATCAGTTTCACCAGCGACTGCGCCAACCGCTACGGGTCACGACAGCGAAGCTGGCAGATAGCCCCGCTGCTGTCGGCCATCGCCAACAACTACAAGGCACAGAGCGAACGCAGCAGCCGACGGCTACGTCTGACAGCCCTCGGCATCGGTGTGCTCGCCCTGCTCCTCCTCGCCTCTCTCTTCTACGTGAACCGCCAGCGCAAGCGGTTGGCCACAGCCCAGCGACGGCAGAAACAGACCAATGCCATGCTGGCCGAAGCGAACAGCCAGTTGTCAGTGAAAAACGATGCCCTCTCCGACGTGAACGGTCAGTTGCACGCGCTGAACGCCCAGTTGGCAGAGTCGAACCGTGTGAAGGAGGAATATGTGGGACGGTTCATGCGCCTCTGTTCCATCTACATCGACAAGACGGACAAGTTCCGCAAGCGCGTGAACAAGATGGTCAAGAACCACGAATACGAAGAGTTGTATAACGTCACCCGTGGGCAGGAGTCGAAGACCCAGCAACTGGAAGAGCTGTTCGGCAGTTTCGACGCGGCTTTCCTCCACCTCTTCCCCACCTTCGTCGATGATGTGAACGAACTGTTGAAACCCGAGGAGCGGATGGAGTTGGAAAAGAACCAACGTATGAACACCGACCTGCGCATCCTCGCCCTCATTCGTCTGGGCATCGATGACAGTTCAAAGATTGCCGAGTTCTTGAACTATAGCGTAAACACCATCTATAACTACCGTGCCCGTCTGAAGACCAATGCAGTGGTGGACCGCGACGATTTTGAACGATTGGTGAAAGAAATAGGGAGGCAGTGACATGAGGGATAGGTATGCGTTATTTTTTGACATCGACGGTACGTTGGTAAGTTTCCGGACCCATGAGATACCTCCCTCAACCATCTTCGCCCTGACGCAAGCCAAGGCCAACGGAGCCAAGGTATATATCGCCACAGGGCGTCCCATCACCATCATCACCAATCTGGGTGCCATCGAGCATCTGATTGACGGATATGTGACCACCAACGGGGCCTATTGCTTCGTGGGCGACGAGGTGGTAAGCAGTGAACCCATCGCCCCCAATGATGTGCAGCATATCCTTGATGACGCAAACAAGCAAGACTATGCTTGCATCGTCTCCAGTGCAACGCGGTTTGTAGTATATAACCCCAAGGAAGTGGTTGACCGCGTGTTCCGCCACCAATTGGCTGTGAAACAGTTGGACATGACCCTTCCCGTTGCTCCCGCCCTGGAAGAGCCCATCTATCAGTTGACACCCTTTTTCGATGAGGCCTATGAGCAAGAGCTGATGCGACGTGTACCCGGTTGCGTTTCCGGACGTTGGCATCCCGAATTCACCGACGTCACCTCGGTGAAGGCCGACAAAGGCATCGGTCTTGCAGTCATGGCTGCTCATGAAGGCTTCGACATAGCCCACACCATCGCCTTCGGCGACGGAGGCAACGACAGCACCATGATTCGTCAGTCAGGTATCGGCGTAGCGATGGGCAATGCCATCGATGCGCTGAAAACCGAGGCCGACTATGTCACCACCTCGGTTGACGACAACGGTATCTTGAATGCCCTCCGCCATTTTGGAGTGGTATAATACCCACCCTGGCCCTCCCAAAGGGAGGGTGTGAGAGGAAGAATGAGGGGTGTCTTGTCATCTAATCACGATATTTCATCATATATAGGGATGATTGCCATTGCCGATGAGAATAATACCATTATATTTGCAGCAAATTCAATCACTAAAAATTCAATAATATGAAAAAGAACCTATTATTCCTGATATTACTGGCATGGATGATACTGCCTGCCTGTGCTGCCGTGGGCGACAAGAACGACCCTATACGCAGCCAACTGAAATGGATGGCTCCCGCCGCTCCATCGAACGATGAGGGCAACATCGAAAACATCTACATCGACTATGTCACCCCCGATGGTCAGGAGCACCATATCATCTGCGAACTGCCATGGCCCACAAGTGCCGATGTTTTTGGTGGCGGAGATATTGAGGAGGAAGACATCAATTTCGATGGTATTCCCGACATGCAAGTTACCGTCGGCTTTTTCGACGGCACCGGTCACAACCCCATGTATATGTATTATGTGTGGGACGTGGAGACCCACGAGTTCAAGGAATTGCCCGACCCCCTTTTCATCGCTCCCGCCCTTGACCCGGAGAGCCGCAGCATCACCAATCGTCTCACTCAGGAAAACCCGGCCAACCGCTATTCGTACACCATCTACTACCAAGAATATGTATGGAAAGGCAACCAATTGGAGTTGGCCAATGAATGGTCTGAAGAATTCTCATTAGAACAGGAATAAGAAACAAACAACATGATTATACGAACAATCCCCCGCTGTTGACGGGGGATTGTTCGTATAATGCCATTGAAAAAAAATTACTTGAACAATAGCTGTGCCATCTGGTAGAGGCCACGGCGCCAAGTAAGGAACTCATGAGCGGTACCTTCGGAGATATATCCGTGGGCATTGAAACCAGCCGCCTTAAGGTGATCCACCGATGAGCGGATGCCATCGGGCTGCTCTTTGCTGCCACAGCACTCGAAGATGAGCTTCACCTGCTTCTTGTCCTTGATGTCGTCCGGCTCATACTGACCACCACTGAGCAGGCCATAGCTTCCGAACACCTCGGGACGACGAAGGGTGATGAGCTTCGTCTCGAAGCCACCCATCGACAGACCGGCCATGGCACGGTTCCACTTGTCGGTCTTGGTCTGGAAATGCGAGTCGATGTAGGGCACCAGCTCGTCAACGAGCACCTTCTCAAAGTCCTCAGCCGTGAACTCCTGGAGACCGCCGAAACGGATATCGTTGGTCATACCGTAGGTCATGACGATGATGAATGGTTTGATTTTACCGTCTGCAATGAGGTTGTCCATGATGAGGTTGGCATGTCCTTGGTTGCTCCAAGCCGTCTCGTCCTCACCCCAACCATGCTGGAGGTAAAGCACAGGGTAACGCTCTTTGGGGTTCTTGCCGTAGGTAGGCGGTGTGTAAACGAAGGCACGGCGGTTGGTGTTCGTGCTCGGCGACCAGAACAGCACCTGCTGCACATTGCCATGGGGCACGTTCTTCATCGCGTAGAAGTCGCTGTCGTGGGCGGGAATCTCGATACCGCTCTCCCAACGTGTCGAGCCATAGTAATTGCAAGCACCCGGGTCGTTGAACGTACCACCGTCGATGGTCAGGTGATAGTAGTGGAATCCCTCGTCCAACGGTCCTTCGGTGGTACCCACCCATGAGCCGTCGTATGTCTTATGGAGTTGTGTGCCGCCACGGCCACCCAGACCGAGGCTGACGCTGACAGCCTGTGCCTCAGGAGCCTCCACACGGAAGCGCGCATAGCCCTGCGAGTTCACCTGCGGATACTGCTGTCCCGGCTGGTTCATCGTCGAGGGCTTGAAGTCCTCTTTCACACCCTCTTGCTCATGGAAGGCAAGGTCGGGATTGAACGGCGGACGCTGCGGGCCACCGAAGCCGCCACGGCGACGTTGCTGCTGTTGTGCGGGGTTGGGTTTCGGTTTATCAGGCATGGCCCATTTGGCGGGTGTCATGTCGTGAATCACCTGATAGGCGAGCTTCGGCTTGTATTCTGAATCGAAGGGCAGCGGATAGTTTGCTGCTCCGAGCCAAGAGTCGCGGTCACTGAGGTTCCAGAAGGTCACGCAGTCAACCACATCCTTGTGCTTACGGAACACGTTGAACACGCGGGCATACTGGTCGGCGAGATGCTGTTTCACACTATCACTGATGTTCACGCCTTCGCGGCTGAAACGCAGCTGTCCACCCATCTCAGCATTGACACGGATATCCAACTCGGTCACGTGGATATGTTTTACAATCTGCTTGTAGAGTTTGATGGCGTTGTCCACTTCCTGCTCGGTAGGACCGTAGATGTTATAGTGTCCCTGCATACCGATACCGTCGATGGGCACACCAGCATCCTTCATCTTCTTCACCATGTTGAAGATACGCTGGCTCTTCACGGGGTCGCACTCATTGTAGTCGTTGTAGAACAGGAGAGCGTTGGGATCGGCTTCACGGGCGAACTGGAAAGCCTTGGCGATGAACTCGTCACCGCAGAGTTTATACATCGCGCTCTGACGGTAGGGATCCTCAGCATTGGGGTCGTCGGTCATGGCTTCGTTCACCACGTCCCAGCAGTACACCACATCCTTGTAGCGGGTGACGATGGCCTGGATGTGGTTTTTCATGCGCTCGTAGAATTTCTCTTTGGTGGGGTTGTCATTATACATCCACTGTCCTATTTGTGAGTGCCACATCAGACAGTGTCCACGAAGCTTGATGCCATTGGCGCGGCAGAAATTGGCGATGCGGTCAGCATTTTCCCAATTGAACTGTCCCTCGCGCGGTTCGGTGGGTTCAGGTTTCATGTCGTTCTCACAGGTGACGCTGTTAAATTCGCGCAAGATGAGAGCCGACTGTTCGGCATTGGTCACGTTTCGCTGATTGACGGCCACGCCAATCTTGAAATAGTCCTTGTAAACATCTTTCAGGCCCTGTGCCCATGATGGTGCAGCACAAGCCACAAGGACAAGAGCGAGTGTAAATTTACGGAAATGTCTCATTGTTTTGCTTGATTTTTTTGGTTAAGTTTGTTTCTTTTCAATATTTTGCGACAAAGTTACAAGAAAAAAGAAACACGCACTTTTCTGTATGTTTCAACAACCTTTCAAAATGTATAACCGTTCAGAAAATGAACCAAAACCGTGTAAGAAGTGCAACGGCATGAGGCGTGAAATCCCTAATTATATTAGAAAGAAAAGATAAAGAGGAACGTCGTCGTTCCTCTTTATACAATAATTGGGTGGAGCTGGCGGGAATCGAACCCGCGTCCAAACGAGGAAACCATACGCTTTCTACACGCTTATTCCAGACTTGGTTTTCGTGCCGTGGCAAGACCTGGACCACCAACCGCGACCTTATCCCCTAAAATGTCACCGACGCATCGGGGCCTACGCCGACTATTCCCGATTTGCCTGCGCCGCTGGATCCGGGAGATTCGGGACTACATCCCCGGAGCGACGTCTCGTCCAGCTACCTTGTAACCGGATTGAGCCAGTAATCTACTATACTTCGATTAGGCAGCGAGAGCATACTTGTTGTTGCCAATTAATTTTTCGACCGAATGGATTATGGAGTACACAGCCGTCACTCCGCGTGCTTACGTACCATTTCTACCCGCTGTCAAATCCAGTCAACCCCATGTTATTGAGACATCCTGCACCTGTCAGGTCGTGATGTACGAAAGTGAAATCATTCACCACCTATTCTATACCGACCACTGTCAGCAAAAAGGCGGTTTCCGTATTTCGGGTTGCAAAAATAATACCGTAGAAATAAACTTGCAAATATTTTATTATTTTTTTTCATTTTTTTCTTGGATGTTGGTGGAAAAGCGTACTTTTGCAGATAGAAGTTGTATCAAACTAAACTCGCTCAATAATGAAAAAACTGATTTTACCAATCGCCCTGCTTTTGTTAACCGTTTTCACCGCCAACGCACAGGAAGTGAAACAACCTACCACACCTGACTACACCAAAGCCTTGGAGGCATTAAACGAAGGCGATCTCTACACCGCTGACTCACTGTTAAGTGAGGAGGTGCGCAAGCATCCCAAGAACGGTTATGCCTGGCTGTATCGAGGAGGTATATATGCCAGCATGGAAGCCGACACTGCCATTACCTTCCTTGACCAAGCCGTGCGTCTGCTACCCAAGAAAGATAAGGAATATCTCGGTCAGGCTTATTTCTGGCGTGCTTCTGCCAAATGGCGTATCAACGAAGACTTCGACGGTTTTCAATCCGACATCCGGGCGGCACAGCGTACTAACCCCTCCACCTCAGGGCCCTCGATGATGCTCGGTCAGGTACTTACAGGACGCGGCGATTATGAAGGAGCTGAGCGTGAATTGCGCCAAGCCTTGACCAAGAGTGACGTGAAAAAGGCCGATGTGTACCAGTTCCTGGGCCGCAACAAGATGGCACAGGAAGACTATACCTCTGCCATCAAATATTATGACCAGGCGATGGAGTTCGACCGTAACGACGAAACGATTTACATCGACCGCTCTCAAGCATACCTGGCGCAGAAGAACGACGACAAGGCGATAGACGATGCCGTGACGGCTTTCGGATTGGAATATAGCCGCAACACTTTCGGATATCTATGTACATTGGGCGACAGCATCGAGCTACGAGACAAGGTGGTGAAACGCATCGAAGCAGAAACACACAAGGTGAGTGACCCCACGGTATATAATTTCGCTATCAGCTTAATCTATGACAATGCTGAAAACGAGACGGAAAGCCTGCGTTACCTACTGCGTGCCTCGAAGTCGAGCGAAGAGCCGCTCTATGAACAGATAGCAGAAAAGTTCGCAGGATATGCGCTTTACGAACAGGCTGCCGATTACTTTCGACGGGCCTTGGGATCCACTCCCCTGGACAGTATGGACGAATCGCAGGAAAGCCTGTACAGCAGATACGTGGGCTACACATTTGAAAGCGGCAAGACGCAGGAAGCCATTGCCTTGCATGAAAAGATTAAGCCAGAAAAAGATTCCGAGGATTACAACGAATGGTTGGGCGACATGTTATGGTATAAATACTATGCCGGTGACTACGCCGGTGCCCTCCAAACCATGGAATTATTGCCGGAGGAACTGAGGACGGGTGCCAGCAATGCCGTGTTCCAAGGGAAGATTTACCGCGAGAACGGGATGATGGACAAGGCTCGTGAATGTTTCACGCGATGCACAACCGACGAGGCGATAGAAGAAGACTCACAGAATGCAGAGTACGCCTTCGCCCTGCTGGGTAATACCGCCAAGGCACGTGAACTGTTTGAGAAGCGACAGGCCGAAGACCCAGAAAACATCAGTGATTTCGGTGCGGCATGCCTGATGGCACTCATCGGCGACAAGCCCATGGCCGTAAACTATCTTCGCCAACAGTTTGAGAACGGCTTCCGCAACTTCTTCAAGGTGGACCGCGACGAAGATTTGCAAGTTCTGAAAGGCTACGGCGACTATGAGGCACTGCTGACCGAATACAAGGCCAAGTTTGAACAAGAGAAGAAAGCCCTGCTCAACGTGCTGAAAGAGGAGACCTATGAAGCACCCATACAACTGGTGGGAGAGTGAGGAGTTAGGAGTGTTGAGTTTTGAGTGTTGAGTTTTGAGTGTTGAGTTTTGAGTGTTGAGTTTTGAGTGTTGCAACATTCTACATTCTAAAGCATACATTTGATACTTAAACCTTCGGGGTTGATACGTTAAGGCAAGAATTGTTTGTAAAATGACGGTTCTTGCCTTAATTTTGCATGCAGAAAACCAAAAATAACATTACAAACCCATTAAATCCTAAAAACAATGAAAAAGTATTTTATGATCGCAGCCATGGGCCTGATGGCCTTCACCGCTTCTGCACAGAACGCAATGGACGACAACGGAAAGAGCACCACACAACCCAGTGACGGTATCGCACAGGTGCAACTAGCCAACCAACTGGCACAGTATGGCTATGACAACAGCAGCGCCAGCGCACTGATTGAGGCTGCCGCCATCCTCGCTGAGGTAGGTGGACAGGACCTGCAGGCTGAGTATCAGCGTGGCCAGGGTGCCGACATCACCGGTGAGCGCTCCGCCGTGACTCCCGAGCAGCTCATCGCTGACGCCAAACGTTTCGCCGAGGGCGATAAGACCCTCCTGGCTATGGCCGACAAAGTGAAGCTGAACGGTACCAGCCGTGGCGCCGTGGGTGGCCCGAAACGCAGCAGCACATACGTGCTCGCCAACAGCACCGACGTGTTCACCATCCGCTTCCGTGGCGACCAGCTCGCTGAGGTATTCGTCAGCGGCGATGGTGACACCGACCTCGACCTCTATGTGTATGATGAGAACAACAACCTCATCGAGAGCGACGTTGACTACACCGACCAGTGCTACGTAAGCTGGACTCCCGCCTGGACAGGCCCGTTCAAGGTGAAAGTGGTGAACCGTGGTCGCGTTCGCAACTACTACACCATCTGGACCAACTAAGTTGTGAGGGGTAAGAGGTGAGGGGTGAGAAGTAAAAGGTGAATAGAAAGAAGTGAGAGATATGCCCAAAGAGGTGTTCTCTCACTTCTTTTTTGTATTGAATCGAACAAATGAAATGACGGACTAAAAGCTAAACACAGAATCCTACCCTTTCATAAGAAAAAGCACCCATTTTATCAAAAAAAAGAAAAAAAATGTTCGTTTTATGAAATATTTGAGTATATTTGCATTGTCTAAACTGAAAAACGTTTTATTAATCCATTTTTATTAACCAATAATTAGCAAAACTATTACAACATGAAAAAACTGTTTATGATCGCAGCCATGGGGCTGATGGCTTTTGGAGCTTATGCACAGAACGCCATGGACGACAACGGAAAGAGCACCACACAACCCAGTGATGGTATTGCACAGGTGCAACTGGCTAACCAACTGGCTCAGTATGGCTATGACAACAGCAGCGCCAGCGCACTGATTGAGGCTGCCGCTATCCTCGTTGAGGTAGGTGGACAGGACCTGCAGGCTGAGTATCAGCGTGGCGAAGGTGCCGACGTGAGCGGACAGCGTACCGCTGTTACTCCGGCTCAACTTATCGCCGATGCAAAGCGTTTCGCCGAAGGTGACAAGACCCTTCTGGCTATGGCCGACAAAGTGAAACTGAACGGTACCAGCCGTGGCGCCGTGGGTGGCCCGAAACGCAGCAGCACATACGTGCTCGCCAACAGCACCGACGTGTTCACCATCCGCTTCCGTGGCGACCAGCTCGCTGAGGTATTCGTCAGCGGCGACGGTGACACCGACCTTGACCTCTATGTGTATGATGAGAACAACAACCTCATCGAGAGCGACGTTGACTACACCGACCAGTGCTACGTAAGCTGGACTCCCGCCTGGACAGGCCCGTTCAAGGTGAAAGTGGTGAACCGCGGTCGCGTTCGCAACTACTACACCATCTGGACCAACTAATTTAGGACAGAGGCTATTCGAGTTCATCCCCAGCTCTTTGGAGCTGGGGATTTTTTGTGTTTTATCAAACCCTCCCCATCCCTCCCAAGGGGAGGGTGCGAAAGGGCGGGAAGGGTTCGAGTCTAGCCCGTTTGTTGATTATTATTCACAACGAATTACACAGATTGCACGAATTAATGGATTGCGAAATAAGAGAAAGAGCAAAAAAAGACAAAAATCCCCACTCCCGAAAGAGAGCAAAAACAACAGTGTACACTCAATGCGGATTTGTTCTTTTCACATGAATTGCAGTGAATGAACAAGAATTAACATGAATAGAAAAGACAATGAATGAATTGAACGGATTACACGAATTATAAAGATACGGATAGGATTGTCTAACTTATCTGATTGAAAGCCTATATATTACACGAATTGAGCGGGCTACAAGCTCGCTCAATTCGTGTAATCAGTGTAATTCGTTGTCAAAAAACGTTGTTTAGAAACTTGATTCAATAACCATGTGTTGAGTGTCGTTCCAATGGCCCGGTTGCTGTGTCGACCAGATATAATCCTCCTGGAACTGCTTACCGTTTTTGCCAAGCGGATTCTTCTTGATGGCCTGAAGTACATTATAAGTGACGGAACCATATTCCACGCCGTCAATAAGCAGTTCGGTGTTACGCTCACGTGCCCTGCATGCTTCGAGGAACAAGATTGGTGCCTGATCCACGGCCGAAGTAATCTGGTAGTGCTTGGTATCCTCGAATGGTGGACGGAAGCGCTTGCCTGTAGCCGTGAAACCATCGCTCGTGCCACGTACAGTCGCAAAATCGAGGTCACGCGACATGGTGCCGCTGTGGCAGGCATCGAAAGCCACATAGACAGCGCCCGACGGTCCCACCCTGCTACGAAGACCCTCGAAGAATACGTTCAGGTCGTCGTCGAGGATATGCTTGTCACCTACATACACACCAGCGCGGTACTGTGCACCTGCATCGATGGGGATGAGAGCCTCGTCCCAACCATCAGCCTCGTCGAGCAGATTGCCGTTCAAGCCATCCTCCACGGGTTGTCCGTGGCAGGAGAAGTGGAGATACACCACGTCGCCCTTCTTCGAGTCCTTCGAGAACTTTTCCATGGCGGCAAGGATATTGTCGTGCGTAGCCTCGTCGTTAACCAATGCGGTAACAGCGAAACCTTGGTTTTCCAGTTCCGGTCGCAACAGGAAGATATCCTCTGCCCCGTGTATTTCATCCCAGCCCGTCACGCTGGAATCATAATTGGATATACCCACCATGAACGCCCTTTTTCTCTGGGCATTACTTGTGAGCGGCATGGCCAAGGCCAAAGCGAGCAATGCAATGAAAGTCTTTTTCATATCGTTTTATTTAGGTTGGTTATTCCATAAGATATCAAGAAAGAAATCTCATCTACAGATGTTTGTGCAAAGATATACAATATTTCGATATTCCAAAGATTTTTAACCATTTTTTGGATGAAGTGGTAAGATATAATGATGAAAAGATTGTTTCAAGCAATATTTTTGTAATTTTGCAGTTAATTATAATAAAATTAGGTATCGTTTTGGAAGAATTGAGCAAAAACGTCCCCAAGAGTCTCGGCTACAGCCATGATGCCATGGGACGTTTCCAGCGTGCAATCAAGCGAATGGCGGACATCATCAGTTCGCTATTAGGATTGCTATTACTCTCACCCGTCTTCCTGGTCATTGCCGTCACGCTGAAACTACAGAAGAACGGCCCTGTGTTCTTCTCGCAGGAACGCATAGGCTATAAAGGTAAGCCCTTTCGCATCTATAAGTTCCGCACGATGAGCAGTGTGGTGGAGGACGAAGGTCCACGCCTCATCAGCAAGAACGATGATGCCCCT
Organism: Prevotella sp.; assembly: GCA_017548605.1. Lineage (GTDB taxonomy): Bacteria > Bacteroidota > Bacteroidia > Bacteroidales > Bacteroidaceae > Prevotella. The sequence goes on from JAFYZT010000023.1 coordinate 16,008, forward strand.
CAGACAAAAACCGAGCGGTTCCTTCGCGAGCACCATCTCGACGAACTGCCACAGTTGTGGAATGTGCTCAAGGGCGACATGTCGCTTGTCGGTCCTCGTCCGGAGCGCAAATATTTCATCGACAAAATCATGGCCCACACCCGCGACTACGAGCTGGTATACCAGATGCGTCCTGGGTTGACCAGTGAGGCCACGCTATACAATGGCTATACCGACACCATGGAGAAGATGCTCAAGCGTTTGGACATGGACATCCGCTATCTGGAGCACCGCTCGCTGTGGTTAGATATGAAAATCATTTTCCACACATTCTGCAGCATAATAAGCGGCAAGAAATTCTAACGTGCATATGAAAAGATCCATCATACTCTTGTTTGTCATGATGCTCATCCCCATGGGTATCATGGCCCAGTCGTCGATGACCGACGACCAAGTGTTCAAGTACGTGATTAAGGAACACCAGAACGGCACCTCGCAGAGCCAGATAGTGACGCAGTTGATGCAGCGCGGCGTCGATATCACGCAGATTCGCCGTGTGCGCAAGAAATTCGAGCGTATGTCGAAGGACCAGGCCCTCGGCGTGCTGTCAAATGACACTGAACGTGATGAAGCCACAGACAGCCGTCAGCGTAAGAACAACGGTGAGGACCGTCGTTACGACAATTTCCGTGACGACCGTGAACGGGGCGACGACCGCACCACTTATCGCGTGCGTGAGGGAATACCCACACAGCGTATGTACAACGAAGACGACGAGGAATGGACCGAGTTCCGCGACGAGTTGGACGAGTTCCTGCCCGCCGACACCGCCACGATGTACCTGCAGCTGCTGGCCAAGATGGAGAAAGACAAGAAGAAAGTGTTCGGTCGCGACATCTTCAACAAGCGTAACCTCTCTTTCGAGCCCAGCATGAGCATCGCCACCCCAGCCAACTACCGCCTCGGACCCGGCGATGCCGTACTCATTGATATCTACGGAGCCTCGCAGAAGACCATCGAGGCCACGGTGTCGCCCGACGGTGATGTCACCATTGAGGGCTTCGGTCCTGTACATGTGTCGGGGCTTACCGTAGAGCAGGCCAACGCCCAGTTGCGTTCACAACTCGGCAAGCGTTACCAGAGTTCTCAGATACGTCTCACCGTGGGTCAGACGCGCACCATCATGGTGAATGTGTTCGGCGAGGTGAAAGCCCCCGGCACCTACACACTGAGTGCCTTTGCCTCGGTGTTCCACGCCTTGTATATGGCCGGCGGTCCGAGCGAGCTGGGAACACTGCGTAACATCAAGGTTTACCGTCACAACCAGTTGGTGACCACCGTTGACGTGTATGACTATATTCTCAACGGCCAGTTGACTGGCAATGTGCGCCTAGCTGACAACGACGTGATTATGGTGGGCACCTACGACTGTCTGGTAAACATCAGCGGCAAGGTGAAGCGACCGATGTATTATGAGATGAGGAAAAACGAGAGTCTGTCGACGCTGTTGCGATATGCCGGCGGCTTCACCGGAGACGCTTACAAGTCAAGCATCCGCGTGGTGAGGAAGACGGGCCGACAGTTCTCCGTGTACAACGTTGGCGAGTTCGACATGAGTACCTTCACCATGAACGATGAGGACTCGGTAAGCGTGGACAGCATCATCCAGCGCTTCGAGAACATGGTGGAGATTAAGGGCGCTGTGTTCCGTCCGGGTATGTACCAGGTGGGCGGCGACATCACCAGTGTGCTCTCCCTCATCCAGAACAGCGAGGGCTTGACCGAAGATGCATTCACCGACCATGCCGTGCTGCACAGGATGCGTCCCGACCGCACGTTAGAGGTGGTACAGGTGGATGTTCAGGGCATCCTCGATGGTCGTGTGGCCGACATGCCACTGAAGCCCAACGATGTGCTGTTCATCCCCACGAAGCAAGACCTGCAGGAGGAACAGACGCTCACCATCCACGGCGAGGTGCACTACCCCGGCATCTATAAGTTTGCACATAATGAGACCATCGAAGACTTCATCCTGCAAGCTGGCGGTCTGAAAGACGGTGCATCGACGGCCAAGATCGATGTGTCGCGCCGCATCGTCAACCCCAGTGCCACAGGCAACGACAGCATCGTGGCACGCACCTACAGCTTTGCGCTGAAAGACGGCTTTGTCATCGATGGAGAAATCGGCTTTACTTTGCAGCCTTTCGATGAGGTATATGTCAGAAAGAGTCCCGGTTCGCACACCCAGCAGAATATTACCATCGACGGCGAGGTGCTCTTCTCCGGCACCTATACCATCGACAAGAAGACGATGCGCCTGAGCGATGCCATCCAGGCCGCCGGCGGCGTGAGTGACCTGGCCTACGTCCGTGGAGCACGTCTGGAACGTCGCACCAACGAGGCGGAGCGTCTGCGTATGGAAGCCATCCAGAAAAAGGAGCGCGAACAGTTTGAGACGAACATGATGGAGTCGCTCATGAAGAGCGGCAATGCCGCAGCCATCCAGCAGATGCAGACCGACCAAGCGGGTCAGAACACGCAGCAGATGCGTAAATACGACATTCCCTACAGCTATCCCGTGGGTATCGAGTTGGACAAGGCCCTGGCCAACCCCGGCGGCCGTGAAGACATTGTGCTGCGCGAGGGCGACCGTATCATCGTACCACGTTACGATGCCACGGTGAAGATCAACGGCGAGGTGATGTATCCCAATACCGTAGCCTACCGCAAAGGTAAGAGTGCCAGCTGGTACATCGATCAGGCCGGCGGCTTCACCAGTAAGGGAAAGAAGAGCCAGACCTATATCATCTACATGAACGGAACGGTGGCCAAGGCCGGCCATAATGCCAAGCCCGAACCCGGCTGCGAGATTGTTGTGCCCGCCAAGCCGCTGAACAAGACGACGCTGACCGAGACGCTCAGCATCGCCACCGGTATCGGCTCACTGGCCGCCATCATCGCCACGCTGGCCAGTCTGCTGAAGTAAGGAGGTAAGAGATAGTAGTTAAGGAGATGGAAGTAAGTAGTTAAGCCGAAAGTTCATGGAAGAATATAAGAAGAAAAAACTCGCTTTTGATGTTTTCGCCTTCTTCAAGGCCCTCAAGAACGACAAAAAGAAGATGTTGCTTTATTGTGGCATCGCTGCTCTGTTGGGCGTGGCTGTGGTGCTCGACACGCCGAAGGAATACACGGCAGGCGTGATGCTGGCTCCCGAATCATCGGAAAACAGTGGATTGTCGGGCAACGTATCTTCGTTGGCCTCGATGATTGGCATGAAATTTAATTTCGGTGGCAGTGAAGATGCCATCTATCCCGAAATCTATCCCGACCTGATGGAGAGCACCGACTTCAAGGTGAGCCTCTTCCCTATCGAGGTGGAGACCATCGACAAGGAATTGAAGACCACCTACTACGACTATTTGGACAAGCACCAACACATTTCGTGGTATCAATATCCTGGATTGTGGATACAAGAGTTGGCTAAGAAATTCATTTCCTCCCCGCCCGACAATCCCAATGGCAAAGGAGCCTCTCAGGTGGATCCTTTCCGCCTCAGCAAACGGCAGACCGATATTGCCTACAACATTGGAAAGAAGGTCAGCTGCTCAGTCGACAAGAAGACAAGTGCCATCAGCATTGAAGTGACCGACCGTGACCCGCTCATCGCCGCGACCATGGCCGACTCGGTAAAGGAGCGGCTGCAAACATTCATCACCGAATACCGTACCAATAAAGCCCGCCACGACTTAGCTTATGTTGAGCGGCTGTTCCAAGAAGCTCACCAACAGTACGTGCAGGCCCGGCAGCAATATGCCGCCTATAGCGATGCCAACCAGGAACTGGTATTGGAGTCGTACAAGTCTAAGCAGGAAGACTTGGAGAACGAGATGCAGCTGAAGTTCAACGTCTATTCGCAGATGGCCGAACAATTGCAACTATCTCGCGCCAAGGTACAGGAGCGCACACCCGCCTTCACCGTCATTCAGTCGGCCACCGTACCCGTGAAGCACAGTAGCAAGTCGAAGTTGTCGAGAGTATTGACTTTCATCTTTCTTGGTTTCCTCCTTCGTTTGGTCATCATGACTTGGAAACGCCGTCGCGATATTGTGAAAGTGGTTGAAGGGTAAAAACGTAAAAGATGTCCGATGACCGTCAACTGAAGCCATGGAGTGCAGGCAGAGAGTGTCGCCGTCATTGGCGTACCTATCTGCTTACTTGTTGCATGGCTGTGTTGTTGGTTATTGCGATGGTCATAAGCATCCCTAAAGAGTATGCCAGCAGGTTGACCGTTACTGACGAGAGCAAAGAAACCGACCTGATTATTGGTATCGACCGCATGCAGAAATGGCTGAAAGGTGCACTGAAACTGAATACCGGCTATAAGGACATTGAAGTATATGCCCAGCATATCACTTCACGTGCCTTCGCTGAAAAGATGCGGGGGGTTAAAATTGAAGGCTACGGCACCGACTACGAACATTACTTGCGTGAGCACTATCGCCGGCCATGGTGGGAACACTTGTTTACTCCAGATGACGAGTTGGATATTGTCGGAGTGATAGAAAAGAGTATCAAGACCGAGGTAAATGGCAAATACAGTACGTTACGCATCCAAGTCACCGACCAAGACCCTGTGGTAGCCGCTATGGTGGTTGATAGTGTTCGTGTGCGTCTGGAACATTTCGTTACGGGAGAACAAGCAAAAATCGCCTTACAACTACTGAAAAACACAACCATCTTGCGTGACCAAGCCGAAAAGCGTTATCGCGATGCCCAACAGCGTTATACGCAGTATATGGACAGCCACAACGAGAGTCGCCTTGCTTCGGAGACTAACGAAGAGAAAGCCTTGCAAAACGAATACGAGAAAGCTTACGAAACTTACAGTCAAAGTTGCCTGCAATACCTGCGTGCTGAAGCGTTGGTTAATAAACCTGTTCTGCCGTTTGCCATACTGAAAAACGCCACCGTTCTCACCGACGTACACAGTCCAAACTTCACGGCTTATCTATTGAGCTTTCTCTGTTTCGCGTTAATCGGAACCACATGGTTTGTTTTGCTTCGGAAGAAATATCAGTTGTTGAAAGGAGGTGAGGCAGCATGAGCATCGGTATACTTATTTTCCTCGGTGTCCTTGTCATAGCTTTTGCAGCCTTGAAGGTTGGTGATGTTTTCTCACCATGGTTCCTCACGGCAGCCATCTGGTTCGGCATCCTGTTCCTTTTTCTTTTCGACGACATGCTCGACCCTCTCGGTCAGCAGTTCTACACCTCCTTGACAATATGGGTACCTATCTTCTGTGTATCATCATTGCTTACCTATTATGCCCTACCCGCGTTGCCCCAACGAACAGAAAAAGCCACGAGCATAGACATCAACAAAGGCATCTTCAACGTTCTGTTTTACCTGTCATTGGTGATGACCCCCTTCTACCTTTACCGTATCATGCAGACCATCATGCTGTTCGACTCGGCAGACATGCTGTATAACCTGCGTATCATGGCTATCTACGGTGATGAGAATTTCGGCATCCTCAATTATACCTACGTCATCAACATGTCATTATTAGCAGTGGGCATCTGGCATTATCCCAAGATACCACTGTGGAAGCTGCTCGCTATCTATTTTATATGCAGCCTCAGTGCCTTCGCCATCATGGAAAAAGGTATGATTTTCTTCTTCTTAGCAGCCACTGTCTTTGTATTGTACGAGAAAAAAGTTATCAAGGTGAGATCCATTGCCATAGGAGCCGTGGCCATCGTCGTATTATTTTTCTTTATCAACAACGCACGTGAACAGTCAGAATTATCCGATGAAGACAGTGCCACATTCCTTGATTTCTTTGCCATGTATATTCTCTCCCCTTCCGTGGCGTATGAACGAGTGAGCGAAGATCTTTCAGGGCAATTCGGATCCAATACGTTTTATACCGTCTACCTCTTTCTCAACCGTTTTGGGGGTAATTTCGAGTTACATACCAAGTTACAAGATTATGTTTGGGTACCCATTCCCACCAATGTGTACACTATTTTCCAACCTTTCTTCCAGGATTTCGGACAGAAAGGAGTAGCTTTCTTCGCCTTCTTATACGGGGCCCTTTCTGGTTGGGTATATCGTCTGTTCCGTAATGGCAGTGCATACGGAAAATGCATCTACATCTTTATCGCGTATGTACTCATCTTGCAATTCTTCCAAGATAACCTTATTCTCAGTACAGTGATGGCACTTCAATTCTTTTTCTTCGTGTGGCTGATGACGCAGGATAAGATTCACATCCACGCATATAAGGAGTGACGTTTAAGCATATCAGATATGGAAGAAACAAAGCAAGGCAGCAGACGCTCCTCACTTCTTGTGAGAAATATCCTTGGTTCTCTTTTCATCAAGGGATGGTCGGCTATTGTTGTTTTGTTGCTGGTGCCCGTAACGCTTCATTGTCTGGGAGAATATGCCAATGGTGTATGGCTTACCATCAGCAGTCTGCTTCTTTGGATTGACAATATGGACATTGGATTGGGCAATGGTCTCAGGAATCGTCTTGCCGCATATATTGCCCATGATGAGCGAGAACGGGCTCGTTGTCTGATTTCCTCTACCTTCGCCATGCTATTGTGTATCATGATTCCCACCATGCTGGTATTGCTCGCATTGATATACTGGGGAGATACCTATAGCTTCCTCAACGTTGACAAGCAGATAGTCAGCAATCTTGACACCATCTTGATGGTTACCGTCATGTTCGTATGTTCCTCTTTTGTGTTCAAACTGATAGGCAATTTCTACATGGGTCTTCAACTGCCAGCAGTTAGTAATCTACTGGTATGTCTGGGACAGACTTTGGCACTCATAGGAACATATATTGTATATCTCTCTGGCAGTCATTCTTTACTACACATCGCGTTAGTGAACACCGCTTCACCACTATTGGTCTATTTAGTGGCCTATCCTATTACTTTTTCATACAAGTACAAGGAATTACGACCGAGTATTCATTTGGTTCGCATGAATGAAGCCAAGAGTGTGATGAGCATGGGTATTAAGTTCTTCATCATGCAAATATCCAGCATCATCCTCTTTATGACTTCCAATATCCTGATATCGAAGCTGTTTTCCCCAGCAATGGTGACTCCGTATCAGATTACATATCGCTATTTCAGTCTTATGCTGGTGCTTTTCACTGTAATATGCATGCCTTTCTGGAATGCGACCACCGATGCTTACGAGAGGAAGGACATGAACTGGATACGACAGGCATCGAAAAGACTCAACCTCATGACACTCTGCATTTTCACAGGTATGGTATTGATGGTGGTTTTCTCTAATTACGTCTATGATTTCTGGATTGGAGAGGGAACCGTCATCGACATAAAAATGAGTATCGCCATGGCATGTTATATCTTTATCCTGATTGTCAGTATGCGGTACAGCTATTTCATCAATGGCATAGGAAAGCTTAGGATACAGCTGATTTTCACCACGTCGGCTGCCATCATTTTTATTCCGCTGGCCTATATCACGGCCCTCATCACACACGACATCATCTGGTTCATTGCTGTGATGTCGCTTGTTAACCTCCCTGGACTGATAGCCAACTACATTCAGTTCGGAAAACTCGTCAACGGCAAAGCGTCTGGTATATGGCTCAAATAATCGACGTCTCCATCATCATCGTCAATTACAACACTTTGCATGTGATTGGCCCATGTATCGACAGCATTGTGTCGATGACCCAAAATATGAACTATGAGATTATCGTTGTGGATAACGGGTCAACAGATGGTTCAGTAGAAGTTTTGAGCAAAGATTCACGTATTACATGGATACCGACAGGGGAAAACCTTGGTTTCGGGAAAGCCAACAATGTAGGTTTAGAGAAAGCCAAAGGAGATTATATATTCTTCCTCAATTCCGACACCATTTTGAGGAACAATGCCATCAAGATGTTATATGATTTCGCTGTTCAATATGAAGGACGATTAGGTGCATTGGGTTGCATTCTAGAAGACCGTGATGGACTGGCTATTCATTCATACGGAGAATTTCCACGTATGCGCAACGATTTCTCCAAGTATGTGGTTACTCCCATAAAAAAAGCACTCCATTTGTATCATGAACCGACTCCTGTGTTACCAGACAATTATATGCTTGTGGATTATGTAACCGGTGCCGATTTGTTTGTTAAACATGACGTGCTGAAAGCATGTGGCGCGTTTCATCCTGCTTTTTTCATGTACTTTGAGGAATCTGAAATGGAATACCGATTTGTACAGAAAGGCTACGACAACATCTTGCTCCGTGGCCCACGAATCGTTCATTTAGAAGGAGAAGGCGGTAAGGACGGGCAATCTTCGAAATTCCTCCGTGACTGCCTTCGCCAACAAAAAAGTGAGTATATTTATTTCAAGCTGACCCGTCCAAAATGGAAATATTACCTATATCGGATAGTTCATCCTGTCTTACGGCAGACTCTTTGGCTGAATCCCCATGTATCAATAGGTGACAAATGGGCAGTGTGCAAACAATTATTCATTAAAACTAACATTAAACAATAAGGGTATGAACGTTCTAATAGATGGTCGAGTATGGTCGAGAAACGCCTCGGGTATCACCACCTTTCTCAATTGTGCCATTCCTGAATGGGCTACACAGCGCCATTCCGACACCTTCTATGTCGTTCTGCCCAAGGGCATGGATACGTCGATAGAACTCGAAGCGTTGCCTGCCAACATCCGTTTGCTCGACTATAGCAACAAGTATCCGCATTGGCTACCCAATATCCTCATACTCCAATGGCTTATCCCCCGATTGTGCCGGAAGTTGAAGATTGACTTTTATTATTCACCTGTCCCTCATCTGCCATGGCTACTCCTCCGAAGTACCAAAAAAGTCATCACAGTTCACGATGTGGTGAATATCGAGATGAAAGAAACCATGGCATGGACCAACAGGTTAGCAACGAGTTTGTTTTTCGGTCGTGCGATTAAACGTGCGGATTATCTATGGACAAACTCCCATTACACGAAGCAAAAAGTGGAACAATACTATCCACGACGAAAGCGGAAGGAAATCTTTGTGGGTAATTCTTCAGATAATCGTCTTTTCCATCCATTGTATCTCGACGATGCAAAGAAACAAGAAATCAAACAAAAATATGGCATCCAAGGAAAGATGCTGCTTTTTGTGGGTTCTCTTGAACCACGCAAAAACCTCTCCTTTCTGTTAAAACTCATGCCTAAACTTTATCAGGAACATGGTATTCAACTGGTGGTTGTCGGCGGCAAAGGATGGAAGAACTCCGATTTGCGCGACATCGTTGAGGCGCAGGATTATCCCCGTGAAGCAGTACATTTTTGTGGATATGTTACCAATCAAGAGTTGGTCACCCTTTATAACATAGCAGACTGTTTCGTGTCTGCCGCGCTGATGGAAGGATTCGGTATGCCCCAGTTGGAAGCCCTTATGTGCGGTTGTCCCGTCGTCACCGCCCACAATACAGCCATGATAGAAGTGGCACAAGGCAAAGAGGGTGCCACAACTGTAAAAGGATACGACCCCGAAGACTGGTGTAGGACTATACGTCACACCTTAGAGACCCAACCCAAAGTGAATGTCGAGAGTTTGAAAGCATATGATTGGGAAACTATCATACACGATTTTATACAACACCTCAACCTTCCGATCACATCTTAATCAGATTTTAAGGCCAGACAAACCATTTTGAAATAATTAAACAAAGGAACGAGTTTCTCGGATTAAATGCTTACCTTTGCATTATCATAAAACATGTATAAATGATATGCTCCACAGACAATGAAGATGAAACACCTAACTTACTTGATTATACTTCTTACCAGCCTTATGATGATTGACTGTACCGATTTGGACGAAGTCAACCATCGACTCGATGCGTTGGAAGATGAAATAGAAAGCACAACGGGTTATAGTATTACAAGACCTAAGCTGACCAGCATGGAATTTCTTGCTTCAGCCAATCCCAATGACTTGATTGATAATGTGAAATGTGATATCATCGGCGACAGCGTCGTGGAATGTTGGATTCATCACATCATGGGCGACAAACTTCTCACCCCTCATTTCATCTTCAACGGCGATAGTGTGTTGGCAGATGGTAAGAGACTTGTCAGCGATGTCTCTACATATGATTTTAAGGCTCCCGTTAAACTAACTGTTTACGCTTCGAAGAAGACAAAGGAATACACCCTCTATGTGCATGCTTTCACAGGGCTGCCCATCCTCTGGATTGAAACGGAGGGGAGAGAGGAAATTGTTTCCACTGAAGACTATCTCAATGCGCATTTCCGACTGGTGGAAGATGTCTGTTCTCCTTCTGCCGGAGCTATCACAGAGGCTGATGGGCACATCAGAGGCCGGGGTAATTCCACTTGGAACGCTCCCAAGAGGCCATACCGTCTGAAATTCGATGAAAAGGTGGGCTTCCTTGGCGAGGCGAAGGATAAGTCGTGGGTGCTGCTGGCCAATTACTTTGATAAGACGGTATTACGTAATTCCACCGCTTTCTATCTGAGTGAAATCAGCAACCTCGACTACACCCCACGCTTCCATTTCGTAGAAGTGATGCTCAACGGTCAGTATTGCGGGACATACCAATTAGGTGACCATCTGAAGATTTCCCAAAACCGCGTCAATGTGGGTGATGACGGTTTCTTGCTGGAGATAGATGAGAGGGCAGATGAAAGTGACGTTATTTTCCATCTGTCATACATAGCACAGCCCGTGGTCATCAAAGATCCTGACGTGGAAATGGGTGATGACAACTATAACTATGTGAAAGACTATGTCGCCACAGCCGAAGCCGCTTTATTTTCCGAAAATTTCACTGACCCCGATGAAGGCTGGCAGAAATACATGGACATGGACTCTTTCGTCGACTGGTACCTTATTAATGAGATTGCCAAGAACACAGATGCCATGTTCGTGTCAAGTTGCTATATGAACCTGAAACGGGGAGGAAAACTAAAGATGGGACCGATATGGGATTTTGATATTGCTTTCGGCAACGTGAATTATAACGACAACTGTCACCCTGAGGGATTGTGCATCAGAATTGTATCCTGGTTTGACCGTCTTTTCCAAGACCCTGCCTTCGCCACCAAAGCCAAGGAACGTTTTATGTACTTTTACAACCGTCTGCCGGACATTATGGACGATATCAACAGTAATGCCAGCTATCTCAGGTATTCAGTCATGGAAAACAATTACAAATGGGGCACTCTCTACAATTACACCTGGCCCAACTATGACATTTGGGGCTGTTATCAGAATGAAATACAACACTTGAAAAACTGGATACAACAGCGTTTTGAATGGTTGAAGAGTGAATTTGACAAGTAGGGATGAAAGAGATAAAAAAAAGTATGTTGAAAATACCCGTTTTACTGGCAGCGATAGCCTATACCACCCTTTCCATGGCTCAGGAAGGGCGAAGCTACGACTCCTACAGGGGGTTGGTGATGGCCGGCTACCAAGGATGGTTCAGTACGCCCGGCGATGGCGGCAACCGAGGGTGGTATCATTATCAGGGTAAGGACCGCACCTTCCGCCCCGGCTCCACCAACGTGGACCTGTGGCCCGATGTGAGCGAGTATGAAAAGACATACAAGACATCCTTCACCCTCGACAATGGAGAGCCTGCCTATGTCTTCTCCTCACGCGATGCCTCTACCATGGACCTGCATTTCAAGTGGATGAGCGAATATGGTATTGACGGTATTTTTGTCCAACGCTTTGTGGTAGACCAGAAATGGCCGTTGGGAAAGGCTCATCACGACACCGTTCTCGACAATGCCATGGTCTGTGCAAAAAAATACGGCAAGGCTGTATGCGTGATGTATGACCTCAGCGGTATGTCGGCGGGTGACGAAAAGGTGGTACTCACTGACATCGAACAACTTGCCAGGAAATATAGTCTCTTCAACCACAAGTCATGTCCACAATACCTCTACCACAACAACAAGCCTCTCGTTGCGGTCTGGGGTGTGGGGTTCAACGACGGGCGGAAATACGGCTTTAAGGAAACCGAAGCCATTATCCGTGGACTGAAGAACATGGGATTCAGTGTCATGATTGGTGTACCAGCCTATTGGCGTGAAATGAGGAAAGACAGCGAAAGAGACCTTCGTCTGCACCAGCAAATCAAGATGTGTGACATCATCCTTCCTTGGTTTGTCGGTCGGTACAACGAGGAAAGTTTTCCCGGCTTTACTCAACTCATCCTCGACGACATGAGATGGGCAAAAGCCAACCACGTGGACTATGCCCCAGTCTGCTTTCCAGGGTTCTCCTGGCGCAACATGAACTATCAGAAAAAAGGCGAAGTGGTAGGAATGGCCAGGAACAAAGGCTCTTTCTATAAGAAACAGCTCGACTTCAGTGTCAAAAATGCCGACATGGTGTACATTGCCATGTTTGACGAGATAGACGAGGGTACTGCCATCTTCAAAATAGCGAGAAGGGTACCGACATCCGCACCAGGGAGTGAGTTCCTGCCTTTGGAAAGGGGTGTCAGCAGCGACCACTACCTGAAACTGACCGGCAAAGCCGCCAAGAAACTGCGAAAACGATTGGGTATCAGATGAACACAAACTCCTACCCTCGTCTCTCATATGTAAAGATAAGGATATGATCTATATTAACGGAAGATTCCTGACCCGTCCAATGACAGGTGTTGAGCGCTATGCCTACAACATCTGCAAATCACTGTTGTCGATGGGGCAAACGTTCACCATTATCTGTCCTAAACGTCCCATTTTGGACATCTATGACACCCATGATATGAACATTGTCCGCTTCGGACATGGCAACTCGCATTTTTGGGAACAATGTATGTTGCCATTTTTCTTCGCCAGGAAAAAGAACGATCTTTTGCTGAACTTTACGGGTCTGGGGCCGATACTGATACGCAAGAAAATCATGACCATCCATGACCTGTCGTTTTTGGAGAACTCCTCATGGCACTCGCTCCCTTACCGGTTATGGTATAAAATGATGACTCCCCTCGCCGCCCGCACCTCAAGACAACTTATCACCGTCAGCAACTTCTCCAAAAATGAAATACTTCGTTTTTATCCTTCCCTGAAGAAGAAAGAGATTACAATCGTATATAATGCGGCAGATAAGGATTTATTCCATCGGACGGCCTCCGAGGGCACATCTACAGAGCGGTTTGTGCTGGCAGTATCATCCATCGACCCCAGGAAGAATTTTATCCGGCTTTTAGAAGCTTTCACGGAACTACCCAACTGCCGACTGAACATTGTAGGTAAAGCCAACCGCGTGTTCAAACAGCAAGACTTGCAGAAGCAGAATTCCGATAATGTCAAATTCCTCGGCAAAGTATCAGACCAAGAACTCGTCCGACTCTACAATCATGCTTATTGCTTTGTCTTTCCGTCTATCTATGAGGGCTTCGGCATTCCTCCTATTGAAGCCATGGCTTGCGGATGTCCTGTGTTGGCAGCAGACATTCCCGTTTTACGCGAAGTATGTGCAGACGGTGCCATCTATTTCGACCCTTTCAACGTACAGGACATTCACAGTACTATAGAACAGTTCATGCAAGCTGAAGACAACAGTAGGAATCAACTGATTGACAGAGGTTTGGCCAATGCCTCCCGTTTCTCATGGGAAGACTCTGCCAAAAAGGTGCTCGAAATCATCAACAATTATGTTGATACGACAAAATAATCAGCTTGATAGAACGTTATCTATTAAAAGCTAGTCTATGAAGAAAACCGTACTCCACGTTGCAAAATACTATTATCCAACAGAAGGAGGCATTGAAACTGTGACCAAATACATGGCAGAAGGTTTGGCCACGTACAACAATGTTGTTGTATGCTTCAATAAGGATGGTAACAAGCAAGTGGAGACAATTAACGGCATCAAGGTTTACCGCGTCAAGACCACCTTCAGGATTTCCAGTCAGGATATTGCTTTTTCCTATTACCGTACTCTAAAACGAATTATCAACGAGTATACGCCAGATATCATCCTGGTACACTGCCCCAACCCCTTTCTTTATCCAATAGTCTGCAAGTTGAAGCCAAGTCAGAGTAAACTTGTGTTGCTCTGGCACTCCGATATCCTTGGCAAGGGCATACTCTATAACCTTGTCAGCCGCTATGAGAATAAGATACTCAAGAAGAGCGACCTGATTCTGGCAACGAGCTATGGCTATATTCACCCATCAAGTCCTATTTACAAATATAAAGAAAAAACGCGTGTAGTCCAAAACGGCATCATTGTCAAAGATTTCGAGAGACGTGAAGGCGATGAAGAAACCATTGCACAGATTAAGCAACAATACGGCAACAAGAAAATCATTTTCTTTGTGGGGCGTCATTGCCCCTATAAAGGAATCAACCTTCTTATAGAGGCGGAACAGTTTATCCAGTCAGACAGCGTCATCCTTATCGGTGGCAGAGGACCAGAAACAGACAAATTAAAGGCGATGACTCATTCTGAAAGAATAAAATTTATCGGTAGGGTTACCAATGAAGAGTTACGTTGCTACTATTTTGCCTCTGACATTTTTGGATTTACCTCTTGTACCAAACAGGAAGCTTTCGGCATAGCACTTGCTGAGGCCATGTATTGTGGCTGTGTCCCTGTCACGTTCACCATTGAAGGTTCCGGTGTCAACTGGGTTTCCGTCAAGGGAGAGACTGGCGAAGAAGTTCCTTTGGGCGATGTCAGAGCCTACGCTACAGCAGTAGATAAGATTCTGAATGATGATGGCTTGCATGAACAGTATGCTTCGGCCTGTCATGAAAGGATTTCTAAGATGTTCACCAGTGAACAAGCAAACAAAGAAGCGGATAAGATATTCCACCAACTCCTTGAAAAGATTTAATCGTTTACACATTTGCTCCCGTCCTTTTTATTGTTTTTATCTATGACCTCACATCATTCCACCATACCTCTTTCCTTTGTATCATGTTTGGTTATCGCGCTCTTCTGTACACAGTCCCTCCTGGCACAGGATGTGTTATACCTCTCTCCCACGGGCAACGATACACAAGCCGGTACAGCTAACCAGCCGATGGCAACCATCGAGAAGGCAGCGAAATCTCCACTTTGGACAAAAGCCACCAAAGACACGCTGTTCATCCTGCTGAAAGCGGGTGAATACCATTTCCCGAAAACACAGACCATCACCACCCCTCCTCGACGTCCCATTGTTATCCGCGGAACAGATGCCAATAGGACTCGTATTTCTGGAGGCATACACATCAAGGGCTGGCAACAATACAAGAAAGGCATTTACCGCGCACCATGGCCCATGGAGGGAGGGCAATATGTCTGTTTCGAGCAGTTATTCGTGAATGGCCGTCGCGCCACCCTCGCCCGTACGCCAAACATGGGATGGGGTAAGGTGCAGTCCTTCAGTCAGCAGGAACAGGACGACAAGGCTGTGCGCACCGTTGAGATTGAGAACTCACACCACAAGGACTTGCAGCAGTTGAAGACGGAGGAGCTCAATAGGGTGCGCCTGCATCTCCTGCAAAAATGGAACATGTTGAAATGGAGCCTGTCGGAGGCCTCGCTGTCGCCCAGCACCATCACCTTCACGAAGTGCAACATGGGCAAACAAAACCCCGTGAAGCAAGGCACGCGCTATTTCATTGAGAACTACCGCAGGGCACTCGACGCGCCTGGCGAGTGGTTTGCCGATGCTGCTGACCATTACGTCTATTACATCCCCCGGCAGGGAGAGGACATGGCGAAGGCAGAGGTCATCGCACCCGTGCTCGACAAGCTGCTGGTCATCAAGGGCAAACAAGGAAAGCCCATCAAAGACATCACCATCGAGTGCATCGATTTCTGCCATTCTGCCCACATCATGCCGCAAGCGGGCGAGAGAGTGGTACAGGCGATGGCACACCTGGGGGCAGCCGTCGAGATGAGCCATGCTGAGGGCATCACAGTGCGCCGCTGCACCATCTCGGGCACTGGAGCCTATGCGCTGTGGCTCAAGGAGAAGGTGTCGGGATGCACCGTCAGGGAGTGTACGATGACCGACTTAGGGGCTGGGGGCGTGAAGGTAGGTCATTACTCAAACGTCAAACGGGGACAGACGGTATCCAACCACAACACCATTGACAACAACGTCATCACCGACGGCGGTCATGTCACGGAAACTGGGGTGGGCATCCTCGTTTTAAACTCCGCTGACAACAACATTACCCACAACCATATCCACCACCTCTACTACACTGGCATCAGCCTGGGGTGGACATGGGGCTACAACAGCGACAGCAAATACAACCCCACCCTTGGCAACCACATTGCCTACAACCTCATCCACGACATCGGTCAGGGCATGCTCTCCGACATGGGAGGCATCTACCTGCTGGGGGAGCAGCCGGGCACAGTGGTAGAGAACAACGTCGTCCACGATGTCCGTTCATACGATTACGGTGGTATGGGCATCTACACTGACCAGGGAGCAAGCTACATCACCATCCGCAATAACCTGGTGTACCGCTGTAGCGAAGCCTGCTTCCAGCAACACTATGGAAAGGAAAATATCGTAGAGAACAATATCTTTGCCTTTGCCTCCAAATACCAACTGATGCTGACCAAAAACGAGAATCATGTACCCTTCACCTTCCGCAGGAACATCGTCCTCCAGACAAATGGCACGACGATTATCAGGAATTCAACCTGGCTAAAGTCACGTGCGAAGATGGAAGGCAACTTATATTGGTGTGTTGGAGGGCGTACAGACTTTGCCACCCTCGGTTTTGGACAGTGGAGTAGCAGATATGAGAAGAAGGCAGTGGAAGCCGACCCGCTGTTTGTAAATGCCGAGCACGGCAATTTCCATTTCCGTTCGACAGCAAACGCCGAGAAAATTGGTTTCAAGCCGTTCAACTATGAGGAGGCAGGTGTTTATGGGGTGATGGCAGGAAAAGGAGGTCAAACTGGTTCAGTAGGTGTGTCTGTCCCAGCTGCCACATCATCGGGTACCATCCATTTCCCATTTTAATTATTTCGAAAGCGGATAGGTTTTTTACAAACCACCCCCTCAAAGGACATTGAACGTTGAACGTTGAATGAGGTAAGGACAGTATTTCTACAAACTACCCCTTCTTTGAAAAAAGGGGGGAATTGTTTGCATGCTTTATCTCACTTTCTACACAATAAACCCTGGAAAATGGAGTTTTATAGTAGGAAACGTATGTACCTATGGATTCACACTACATCTATATACTTCTTTCGTTTGTGCTGAGCATGGTTTGCGGATTGGTATTTATTCCGCAAATCATCAGGTATTGTAAGCGGAAGAACCTGTTCGACCTGCCCGACAAACGAAAAGTACACAAGAATGCCATTCCGCGTCTGGGTGGTGTTTGTTTCATGCCCAGCATGATTGTTACCGGGTTGGTGGCATTACTGGTGTATGACGGCGTCACTGGCGACCAGCATGTGACACTGAGTTTGTGGAGTTGTCTGTTTTTCATCAGTCTGCTGTTGATCTATGCCGTGGGTATCATCGACGACCTGATAGGTCTCGATGCCACAACGAAATTCTTCGTGCAGATTGTGGCTGCCACGCTCATGCCATTGTCAGGACTGTATATCAACAACTTATATGGCTTTCTGGGATTCCATGAGATTCCCGCCTACGTAGGTATGCCGCTGACAGTGTTCATCATTGTGTTCATCGACAATGCCATCAACCTCATCGATGGTATCGACGGACTGGCAGGGGGCCTGGCACTCATGGGACTGTCGGGATTTCTGGCCAGCTTCATCTCCGAGGGCATCTGGACCTATGCTGTGTTGATAGCGGGTCTGATGGGTGTGTTGGTGGCCTTCCTGTATTTCAATATGCAAGGTGACCCGAAGAAAGACCGAAAGATTTTCATGGGTGACTCGGGTAGTCTGACGCTTGGTTTCATCCTCGGCTTCCTTTTCATCAAACTGGCCATGGATAAGCCCGACATCATTCCTTACAGTAGCCACCGGCTGTTGCTCTCATTTACGTTTTTGGTCGTTCCAGTATTAGACGTGATGCGAGTGGTGTGTACAAGGATTATCCACCGCCGTCCTTTGTTCGATGCAGATAAGAACCACATCCATCATAAATTGCTCAGATGCGGCATGAACCAACACGCCACCCTTGCTTGCATTCTGACGTTGGCCATGGCTTTTACCGCCTTCAACTTGATAATGGCTCTTATATTCGACATCGGACTTACATGGATTGTGCTATTTGACTGTCTGCTATATGTAGCGTTCAATTACTTATTGAACGTTTATATCCGCCGTCAGAATAAGAAACCGTTTGTGTAAGGCCTATTCCTAAAACTTTTTTAGGTTCAACCTTACGATTTGATTGCTGAGAATTAGTTTACCACTGCTAAGGCTGACAATGCGAAGGCGCGGCGTGAGACTGTTTACACCGAAAGGTTCCACCTGCCATACCGCCTCAGCTACCGGATCACCCTGCATACGGTCGTTAATATGGGCATCGGAGAGGAAAAGCGAATCGTCCTGCCGTTCAAAATGGAAGATGATAGCCTCGTATTTCCCGTCATGGTCGCTCATTTCGATAAGTTTGCTTTGCACCGCCCAGAATTTCAGTTGGTCGGTCATATCGACAAAGTTGCCGTTCATCGAGTCGATGCGCTCGAGATGCCAGTAGCCATAGAGGTCACCATGCGACGAGCGTTCCAGGTCGCAGCCCGTAAAGAAGAAGAGCAATGCCCCTATAAAAAATAAAATATGCCTTTGGCTATTGTCCTTTTTTACTTCCATTTTCACTTCCCTTTTTACTTTTTTACCCTTTTAGTGAGCCATCCCGTCTTGGCAACGGTAATCTGACCACCGTAGTTGTGTCCGAGCAGTCCACAGGCATCCATACCGAAGGCACCCTTCACCGACCAGCCATCAAGCCAACCCTCATCGAACTGATATTGCACCTCGGCCAGCGCACTCACATTATGTTTCATCTTGTGGAACGGTTTATCGTATGTTCCAACTGAGTTTTGGTAGGTCGTCATGGCCCTATACGACAAGTTGTGATTGAACACACCCTCCACACCGAGGTGGAAAGCAATGAAGCGGTTACTCTGTATCTCCAAAGTTCCGTCATCGTTATAGATGGGCGACATATAAAGCGGATGACCGATGACCTGTCCCCAGTGTGTCCATCCCGTGTACATGTAATGGTTGTAGAAATTATCTTTTCCACCGATATGGTCGGCCATGGTCGGCGTATGGTCGTGGTAGATAGGACCACTCTGGTATTTGGAATAGAGGTATTCGAACACCACCGACTGAATGGGCCGTTCATATTTGAAATGGAATTCGGCTCCAAGCATCCAGTCCTTGAAGTCGTAGATGAGCAGCGTTTTCTTTGATGGAGCCTCCCAATTCTCACCTGTCTGGTAGCCGTCGCGGTCCACTTGCAACATACTGGAGTGGTCTTCAAAAAACTTGTCAGCATAGACACTGACGCGCCATGTGTCCTCATCCCAATTCAGACGAGCCACCCATGAGCCCAGTGTGTTTCCCGAAGCATTGGTGTACAGTGTCTCGCCGGCATCAGAACCGCCCGGGATGAAGGCATGCCACATACCCTTGATCCCCGACTCGCCAGTGAGTGTCTGAATGGTACCGTCGGGCTGTGGCACGAAAGCCTTGCCGCCAAAGAGTCCCGCCATTTCCAGACCCAGTTCAGCGGAGAAGGGGAAGAAACGTTCTTCATTGCCAATCTTCAGGTAGCCCGCCTTGCTGTGGTATTTCACCCGCTGCTGGTGCTTTCCTTCGGGACCGGCAAAATCTTTCTGCCAGTTCTCGTCGGTCAACATACCATAGGCGATATGTCCTTTCAACGAGAGCCATGCGTGTGTACCAGGAATGGCCCAGTAGTCATGCAACGCCAACCTTACCTGCGGCACCGGCCGGGCGTTGATGCCCAAGGTCTGCACGCCCGAACTCACATGTTGGTTACGCAGTTCCATGGGATATTCCTTGCTACCTATGGTCAGGGAGCCGTGAAGCCAGCGCCCCTCGACATACGCCTGTTGAACAATGACGTTGGATGTATAGTTGAAGGGAGCCACAAGGTCAAGGCCATAGCCTATGCCCCAACGACGCTCGTTGTCGACCTCCAGCGGTCTTTCTATGGCAGCCCTGAAGTATCCATTGTTTTTCTCGAGCGACGACAGTCCGTATTTGTTGGCATTGAGCCACAAGGGCGTCTTCCCAGAAGAGAAAGACCCCTGCGCCTCCACCTTGTATTCAATGTCGCTGAAGGGTTTCAGCGGTGTGGGTTCCTCCTGTTGCTGGGCACGGGCGACCGTGGCAAGCATCATGCCCATGATGATGAACCATGTTTTTAGCATTGGCTTAATTGTATTATTACTATTTATAACGCGCGAACGCGGTTTTTATTGTGTAACAGTAGGGGGCAAGGAGCAAGGGGCAAGGAGCAAGAGAATTGTGTAGGGACATTCAGGGAGCAAGGAGCAAGGGGCAAGAGAATACCACTCAGTCCATATTGTTATAGAATGACAAATAACTTATCAACTCAAAAGCTCATAAACTCAAAAACTTATCAACTATTTCAACAATAGGGAAATTCCCCTAAGTGTTTAGGGAAAATCCTTTTAGCATGATGAAAAAAGTTCGTTTCTTTGCAACGTGAAAAGATATCAACACGTAAAACAATTTAATATATAACGATTATGAAAAAGATGTTATTAGCCTTCGTAGCACTGTTCACCATCACGACTTCGGCCAGCGCCATGGGTTATGAGCAGGCACGTCAGCAGGCACTGTTCCTGGCCGACAAGATGGCATACGAACTGAACCTCACCGAGGAGCAGTACGAAGCAGTGTATGAGATCAACCTCGACTATCTGTTGAGCGTCAACACCGAGGCCGACCTCTTCGGCACCTACTGGACATATCGTAACCTCGACATGAGCTATGTGCTCTTCGACTGGCAATATCAGTTGTTCTGTGCTGCAAGCTACTTCTATCGTCCGCTCTACTGGTCAGGTGGTTACTGGCACTTCGGCATCTACGCCCGCTATCCCTATCGTGACTACTTCTACTATGGTCGTCCCCACTTCTACCATGTATATCGCGGTGGCCACAGCTGGCGCCACAACGGTGGACGGAGTTGGTATCACGGCCGTAGCTTCGGACAGCGTCACGGCAACGGCGACCGTCATGCCGGTATGCGCAACGGCTTCGACCGCGGTGACTATCGCAACGGCTTTGACCACAGAAGTGGTCGCGGACGCAGTGGCGTGGACAACGGACGTGGACGCGGTGGAGACAACGGACGTGGCGGCATACGTGGCGGTGATAACGGACGCTCACGTGGCGGTGTAGACCGCGGACAGCGCGGCGGCTCACGCGGTGACGTTGGTTCACGCGGCAGCAGCACCGGTCGCAATCCTCACAGCGGCATGGGCGGTGTACGTGGCGGTAGCATCGACAACGGTTCACGCAGGAGTGACGGTGTACGCAGCGGATCCAGCGACCGTTCAATGCGCAGGAGCGACGGTATGCGCAGCCGTGAGAGCAGCACTCGCAGCACAGCCCCCAGCGGCAGCCGCAGCTACGGCAGTGGTTCGAGCAGCTCGCGCCCCAGTGGCACGTTCTCTCCCAGCCGTGACACTCACTCCGGCAGCGGAGTACGCAGAGACAATGGCTCACGCAGCTACAGCGCACCCTCTACAGGCAGCCGCAGCAGTGCCCCCTCATCACGCAGCTTCAGTGCTCCGTCCACCCGCAGCTCCAGCTCGTTCGGAGGCAGCCATAGCAGTGGCAGTCGCAGCGGAGGCTTCAGTGGCGGACACAGCGGTGGCAGTCGCAGTGGAGGCTTCAGTGGAGGTCACAGTGGTGGCAGCCATGGAGGTGGTGGTCACAGCGGCGGCGGACACGGACATCGTTAAAAACACTACATACTCTAAGATTGTCGAAGGATGACAAACTGTTTTGAATCGACTTACATACATTCAAAATCTTTAGGTTGCGTTTTTACAAGGTAAAAAATTGAATCAGGAAGTTATTAATAAATTTGCAACCAACGCGTACTAACGAAGAAGAGGGCACCCAGGTGTCCTCTTCTTTTTATTGATAAGTGTATTCGAAAAACAGTGTCATGATGTTTCTGAATTCGCTTTGATTTTATTCTCTTTCTGTATTTACCTGTTAGGAAACAGTTTCAAAACCGAACTTGCTTCAGGACCTTCAAAGAGTATCACATCTGTCACAGGCTCATAGCTCATGCGAGTGAATTGAAAGAGCTGGACAGCAAGAAAAGTACTGTCGCGGGAGCAGCATACCTCGGCCATGTAGTTGCCATTTACCGTTGCCTTTGGACGGAAATCGCCCATCGCATCGACTAGTTTCTCGTATGGTTTTTCAAGCAGATTTCTGAGGCGTTCGCCATCAGAAGGAGAATATTCGAAAGTCCGTGTTTCGATAACACTATTCGTTGGTTTATAGGTAGCTGTGGTACGTAGACCAAACAGCGACTTGCTGATACTGATACGAGCATCAGCGCAGATGGTGTTCCACATCTGCAAGTTTTTGATATTTGCCATTTATTTGGAGTTCTTTGTTAATGATGTTATTGTCCTCCTTTCGTTTTCTCAATGAGGAGGTATCTCACTAACAAAGAAGTCGTCTCAGCGCGATAACATAGTATCGGCGCGGAGACACTGCAAACATGCGGAGCCGATGATGGCCGATGTTTGAAAATAGTTTGAAGGATTTTAATAGGTGAGGCGACTGATTCTTGGCCCAACGACCGGAATGATGATTGGGCTTGCCACCATAAGTAGGAAGCAGGCGGGTTGGACGTGAAGATGCTACGCGATGGAACGGAGATGATGGACGAATTGTCGAAAAGGGCATGGTTTCAGGCTCCTCAGCCCAAGTACCAACCCAACCGACATGATGTTTCACCTGCTGCTCCTGTTGACGTGCGGCTATCATTCCTTGTGCCTTGACTGTGAAGCCAAGGAAGAAACCGCACAACAGCGAGGCTACCATGCTGAGACGAAACAGATTCTTTCTCATGTAACTATTCCCTACCTATAATTCTATCTCCCTCACTTCGGCATTGGTCATCTTCAGCACTTCGTGCATGGGCTTGCCGTAGAAGGCGGCCTGCAGGGCTTTGTTGAGGATGCCGTGGCCCACTGCAAGAACGGTGCCGCCAGGGTATCTGTCTTTGATAAGCTGCACGAAGGCCATGGCCCGTTCCTTCATATGATCAATGCTTTCCACATTGTCGGGCCACACCTTGTCCTTGAGGTCGGGAATGAGCTCACCAGTGAAGTCGCCCCAGTCGCGCTCCCGCAGCAAGGGAGTCGTCTGCACAGGCAGACGGTGCGGTTCTGCGATGATAGTGCAGGTGTCGATGGCGCGTTTGAGGTCGCTGGAGAAGAAGGCATCGATGTGCTCTGTGCGCAGACGGTCACGCACCTGCCGTGCCTGTTCCCTGCCCTCTTCGGTCAGTTCGCCCTGCATCTGTCCCTGTAGCACCTGATCCACATTGCCCACGGTTTGTCCGTGCCGTGTGAGCAGAAGTCTTGTCGTTTTCTTTTCTTTCTTCTCCATTGCGCTGCAAAATAACGAATAATTTTCCTAACAACAAAGAGAAACCTATTCTTATCGCAAAAAAACGCGACAAACAGACGTGTTTGAATATTTTTGCGTCATTCTTTTTGATATTTCTCACTTATCGTTTATCTTTGCATGGAAAACCCTATCGACATGAAAATCATCCAGAGTTCATATTTCCGCGCTTTCTGTGCCTTGGTGATAGGCACGTTGATTTTGTTACGCCCTGACAGCACTGTAAAAGGCATTACCATCGGCATTGGCGTATTGTTCCTGGTTTCAGGCGTCATCTCATGCATCGCCTATTGGAACGACCGCCAGCATCTGGTGGAAGAGAAGAGCGCCCTGGCACCGACCATTCCCGTAGTGGGAATAGGCAGTACCGTGTTCGGTCTGCTGCTGGCCTTGGTACCCGGCTGGTTCGACAAGGGACTGATGTATGTGCTCGGAGCCATCGTCATCCTGGGAGCCATCAACCAATTTATGGCGTTGATACAGGCGCGCAAATTCCTTGACTTGGGATTGGGCTATTGGCTTGCGCCCACGATACTGTTGATTACGGGCATCTTCATCATCGTCAAGCCCATGGCAAGTGCCTCTATCCCGCTCATCATCTTGGGCATCTGTCTGATAGTCTACGGCATCAGTGAGATTATCAATGCCTCGGCCATCCAGCGGGGACAGAAGAGCAACCTGCCCACCCGTCGCGAGGAAAGGCCTAAGGAAAAAGCATCATCATCGGCAAATAACGATGCCGATGACGAATACGTAGAATATGAGGAAGTGAACTAAAGCTGAGGGTTTTTCTTCACGGGCACGGGCACCAGCTGTTCGATGTACTTGCAGAGTATGCCTATGCCTTTCAGGTTTTCGCCGCCTTGTGGAATGATGAGGTCGGCGAATTTCTTTGTCGGTTCAATGAACTGCTCGTGCATGGGTTTGAGCACGTTGAGGTAACGTGTGAGCACCATATCGACGGTGCGTCCGCGCTCCACCACGTCGCGCTGGATATTGCGTATAAGCCGTTCATCGCTGTCGGTATCGACAAAAATTTTCAGGTCCATCACCTCGCGGAGTTTACGGTTGATAAGCGTCATGATACCCTCGATGATAATCACGGGCTTGGGTTCCACGTGGACGGTCTCTTTCAGGCGGTTGCTCAGGATATACGAATAAGTGGGCTGTTCGATGGCCTCTCCGTTACGCAGTTGGTTGATATGTTTGATGAGCAGTTTCCAGTCGAAGGCATCGGGGTGGTCGAAGTTGATGTTACGACGCTCTTCGTCGGTCATGCCCGTTGTATCGTTATAATACGAATCAAGGGGTACCACGGCCACATAATGAGGTGGTAGTGCCTCGACGATTTTCCTTACCACGGTTGTTTTTCCGGAGCCCGTGCCTCCCGCTATTCCGATGATGGTCATATTTTGGTTAAGTTGACATGTTAACGAGTTAAATCCCGATTACCTCTTTATAGTATTCCGCTTTGCGCTCCACTTTCATAGGATAGGCACGTGAACTGCTGGGCATACGGTAAAGACGAAGGGAGCGAGTGCTGCCATGATGGTTGTCCTGCCAGGAACAATCCACGAAAGTTCCTACTTTGGGCACTGCCACACTCAACTGAGCTGCCGCCAGGGCTGTGGCCTTCTCACCTGTGGTGACAATGGCCTGCAACGAAGGCAACTGGTTGATGAGTGCGTGAAGGTCCGTGGGGCGTGTCACCTCAAGGTCTTTGTCGGACGCAGTATTCTTGGTGCGTATTACCTCCTCAGCAGTGTCGTAAATGGCGATGCCCTGTTCGCGGAGCATCCGCTCTATGGCATCGCGGCGGAAAGTATGGTTTTTCTCATCGACGAAGAATGTCTTGTCGCCGTACAGGCACAAGCCGAAGATACGCCACATGTCATTGGTGAAATTGGGATAGAAAAAGTCCATGCACCAACGATGCCGGGCCGGAGGGAAACTGCCCAACATGAGCAGTCGTGCCCCGTCGGGCAGGAAGGGCTTGAGCGGATGCTGCTCAATCATTGCTTCTCTTTCATAAGATAGACTACCACCGGCAAGTGGTCGGAATAGCCATCGAGCCACACGCCACCGGCATGGGTACGCTTAGGACTACCCTTGTACGACCCTTCCGTTTGGATAAGATAGTCACGTCGTTGTATCTGTGCCCTCCAGAACTTCAGCGTTGTGAAATCACGCTCATCGTTCATATTGAGCATGTTAGGAGTCATGACAATCTGGTCGAACAGGTTCCATCGCCCCTCGTAAGTGAGTGTGCCCGTACCGTTATCAAGAATCTTCCACCAAGGATTATACATATCATTCGGACTCATGTCCTTGAAGTCACGTTTAGCCCTCAACTCACGCGACATGGAGCGCGAGTGCGGGTCATCATTCATGTCGCCCATCACCAACACTTTACAGTTGGGGTCCTCTGCCAGTAATGAGTCCTTGATTACCCTCACCTGCCGTCCAGCCGACTCCCTGTAGAACGAACCGACATACTGACTGGGCCAGTGGCAGACAATGATTGCCACATGCTCGTCGGCCAACGTACCGCTGACGGTGAGGAACCCACGGGTGACATACAGGCTGTCTTTCTCCAGCTCAGGAACATAAGGCACCAGTTTTGCATCGCGTATGGAGAATAATTTCGGGTTATAAAGCAGGGCACAGTCCACACCTCTTCGGTCAGGTCCCTCAATATGGCAGAACTGAATGTTACGCTCCTTGAGTTCGGGTTGGTTGATGAGGTCGGTGAGCGCATTGGCGTTTTCCACCTCCGACACACCGATGGCAGCACACCCCACGCCCTTGAGCACATCGGTACCCATGTCGGCCACCGCACGGGCCATATTATGCAACTTATGGGTATATTTCACCGAACCCCATTTATTAGCACCATCCGGCAGGTATTCCGCATCGTTCTTGCCCACATCATGCACCGTGTCGAACAAGTTTTCCAAGTTGTAGAACCCTATACCATACACTTGATATTGCTTTTGTTGTGCCAAGGCAGCAGTAGCTGTCAGCATCATGACGGTCAAAAGAAAACAAACTCGCTTCATAATCCAGATTGTTTCGGTTAAAAAACATCATGATAAAGGCACCATGATTGTACCCACCATGATTTGAGTGCAAATATCGTAATTTTTTAGGATAATAACGCATGAAAGGCAAAAAAAAACACACAGAAAATGTATTTTTTTGAAAAAAAATTATTTACTTTGCAAAAAGTTAAAAATCAATTCATCTTAAATCTATGCAAAAAAAGCTGACATTAGCAGTGATAGCCCTCTGCTGTGCTTCCTTCGCCACCGCCCAGACCGACGATCCGGGCTACAATGTGGATGTGGACAGCACCGGGCAGGTCATCATCTCGTTGGATGAGTCGACCTTCACATTCTCAGAAACACAGCTTGGCGAAGACGAGGACATGACACAGAGCGTGACCATCATGAGCAGCAACACCAACGTGTATGCCCGTCAGGTGGGCTACCTCTTCTCGCCTGCCCGCCACCGTTACCGTGCCTTCAACCAGAGGTACAATGAGGTGTTCATCAACGGAGCCCCGATGAATGATATGGAAACGGGGCAGTTCCGCTATTCCAATGTGGGTGGTATCAATAACCTTACCCGCAATTACGACACCGCACTTCCGTTTGAAGACAACAACTTCACGATGCCTGCCATGGCAGGTAGCAACAACTACAACTTCCGCGCCGCCAACGTGTCCACGGGTCACAAGGCAACCGCCAGCATCGCCAACCGCAACTACCTGTTGCGTGGCATGTACACCTACGGCAGCGGCCTGAGTCCCCGCGGATGGTCCTACGCCTTGAGCATCGGCTACCGCTGGGCCAAGGAAGGGTATGTGGAAGGTACTTTCTACAATTCGTTGTCATACTATTTCGGAGTGCAGAAAATCTGGAAAGGTCACTCTCTGGCATTCTCCACTTGGGGCAACCCCACCGAGCGTGCCTCGCAAGGTCCCGTGACCGACGAGATGTATTGGATTGCCAACGACAACCAATACAATCCCTATTGGGGATATCAGAACGGCAAGAAGCGCAACTCCCGCGTGGTGACCGACTTCCAGCCATCTGCCGTGTTGACATGGGACTGGACCATCAACGACAACATGACGTTGACCACCACATTGCATGGCCGCTACAGCTGGTATGAGAGCACCCGTCTGTCGTACCAGAACACAGACAACCCCCTGCCTACCTATTGGAAGAACATGCCCAGCAGCTATTACGACGTTTGGGGAGAGAGCACCGATGGTGTGAATGCCAACCGCACCGACCAAGGTCTGGCCGACTGGAACACCGCCTACGAATTCCTCAAGGCTTCGAAAGAGAACAGGCAGGTGAACTGGGACCGTCTGTACTGGGCTAACCTCCAAGCCAACGCTACCGGTGCCGATGCCATGTATTACCAGTATGGCAAGCATAACGACAATCTGAACTTTACCTTTGCAACCACCTTGAAGTCAACCATCAACGCCCGCAATTCGTATAACCTCGGTTTGATGGCCATGACAAACAAAGGTATGCACTACCAGACGATGGAGGACTTGTTGGGAGCCAATAGTTTCCACAACATCAACTCTTACGCCATGGGCAGTTACGCCGGTTCGAGCGACTATGTGCAATACGACTTGAACACGATGGGTGCCGACCGCAAAGGCAAGCTTATCCGCGAAGGCGACCGTTTCGGCTACGATTATGACCTGAATGTGCAGAAAGCCTTCCTCTGGGGCAACTACACCACCACCTTCGGTCGATTCCGCGGTTTCCTCTCTGGTCGCCTTGGCGGAACGACGATGAGCCGCAACGGCAACATGCGCAACGGTATGTTTGCCGAGAACTCATACGGCAAGAGCAAGACAGCTAAATTCCTCGACGGCGGCGTGAAGGGTAGCCTTGGTGTGAATTTGGGTCAAGGTCATCTGATTCGCTTCGGTGCAGGCTTCCAACTCAACGCTCCGCAGGCACAGGCCGCGTTCGTGTCGCCAGAGATGAACAACGACTTCGTGAGCAACCTGCACAATGAGAAGGTGTTCAGCAGCGAGTTCGACTACCAATACCAGAACTCCTGGCTCCGCGCCAACATCAACGCTTACTATACCCATATGTACGACGTGACGGAATGGCAGAATTTCTACTTCGACGACATCAACTCGTTCTCGTACGTGTCAATGACCAATATTAAGAAAGATTACTACGGAGTGGAACTGGGTCTCGACTTCAAGCTCACCGACTGGCTCGACCTACGTGCCATAGGTACTGTGAGTGAAGGCAAAAACACGAACAACGCTGACGTGATTTACATGAACTCCACGAAAAAGACATACACCAGCGACATTGTCATGAACGAGGGTATGCATGAAAGCGGCACTCCGCTCACAGCACTCAGTCTGGGTCTGAACTACCACCGCAAGGGTTGGTACATCAACCTGAACGGTAACTACTACGACCGCATCTACCTGAGTTATGCTCCTTCCTACCGCTACCAAGGCACACTCATCACCATGGGTAACGTGAACAACGACGGCAGTTTCATTGTTCCTGACCAGGCCGAGGGTAACGGCGGTTTCATGCTCGACGGCTCCATCGGACACAGCATCCGTCTGGGTCGTGGCAAGAACCTCAGCATCAATCTCATGGTGACGAACATTCTGAACAACACCCGTCTGTGTACCGGCGGTTTCGAACAGAGCCGCAGCGACTACACCGTGAAAGACGATGGAACGATGAACAACGAACGTGCCTACAAGTTCTCGCGTAGTCCGATGAAGTTCTACGCTTTCGGCACCAACGGTATGCTTAATTTCACCCTCCGATTCTAAAAAACACACGATATGAACGCACTGAAAACAATAGCAATAGCACTTTCCTGCACGCTCTTCGCATCGTGTATGGACTCAGGGTACGACGAGCCCAAACTGAATGAGTCGCCCTATGGCAACAACGACATTACGGAGACCAACGTTATCAGCATTGCCGACCTGAAAGAGATGTATGGCACCACCATCAGTGGCAACATGATGGAACAGATTACTGACGACATTAAAATCAAGGGCGTCGTCACTGGCAACGATATCCAGGGAAATATATATAATGAGGTGAGTATCGATGATGGTACCGCTGCCTTTATCATCTGCATCGCGCAAGGTGGTCTTTACGGTTACCTGCCCGTGGGACAGGAAATACTAGTCAGTCTGAAAGACCTGTATATCGGAGCCTACGGCCAGCAGGGTGAGATTGGCACCCCCTACACCAACGCCAGCGGACGCACCTACGTGAGCCGTATGAGCCGTATGTTATGGAACCAACACTTTAAACTTATCGGCATGGGAGGCCACAGCGTCACACCTGTTGAGTTCGACAAATCGAAGATAACAAAAAGTACAGCCAAAGCCGACTATTTGGCAGAGAACTGTGGCAGGTTGATGGTGTTGAGAAACGTAGTATTGAAAGATGCTGACGGCACCGCCGCCTTCGCTCCCGACGACGGCAGCGTGACACTGGTTTCCAACTGTGCCAACCGTGCCATCGACGGTTACAACACGTCGGTCATCGTGCTGCGCACCAGTTCGTATGCCGACTTCGCCAATGACCCCATGCCAACGGGTCCGGTCGATATCACGGGCATCTTTACTCGCTATAACAACACGTGGCAGATTCTGCTGCGTACCGTCGACGACATCAAGCCGGCAATCTCCAACTAATAACCTTGAATCATCTAACTGAAAAAATAAAAAACAATACGATATGAAAAAGCTATTTTATTCCATGCTCGCCATCGCCACGATGACTTTCGCCCTGAGCAGTTGTGAAGACGTGCCAGCACCGTACGACGACCCCAACGCCCATCATGGCCAAGGACAGAATGTCGATGAGAACGAGATTCTCAGCGAGACTTTCGCCAGCAATTTCGGTAAGTTCGAGGTGGTCACCCCCAAAGGCATTGCCTGGGTGATTAACTATAGCACTGCCACTGGTACTGGTTACAACAGCAAAGACAAGACCAATACCGAGTCGGAGAGTTACCTGATATCACCTAACATCGACCTGTCGGATGTGAATGAGGCCTACCTTACCTTCCTCTATATCTTCCGCTACAAGAATAATGCGGGTGAAGACAAGGTGCTCATCACTGACAATTACACCGGCGACCCCACCACCACCAATTGGGATGACATGACTGGTACACTCATCGAGGGTAACGACTGGGAAACATTCAGTGCCTTCGCCCAGGATATTCCCGAGAAGTTCCTTGGCAAGAATGCCGTGCGCATAGCCCTGTATTACAGCGGAACAGACAAGAGTTCGCGCACTTGGGAGGTGAAAAACCTGAAGGTGATGAAAGGCAAAGCTCCAGAGGGTAGCACTCCTGACATGCCCACCGACCTCACTGGTGCCGGCACCAAAGACAACCCATACACCGTGGCCGATGCCAACAAGATTATCGCCTCATTAGGCAGTAACACTTCCGATGAGGTGTTCATCAAGGGTAAGGTGACGAAGATTGACGAGGTGGATGCCAGCTTTGGAAACGCCACCTACTACATGAGTGACGACGGCACAGAGAACGGCCAACTCTACGTTTACCGCGGCAGCTACTTGGGCGGTGACAAGTTCACAGCCAATAGCCGTTTCAACGTGGGCGACGACATCATTATCTGCGGTCAGTTGGTGAACTTCAAGGGCAATACGCCTGAGGTTACCCAGGGCAGCTGGATATATTCGCTCAACGGAACGGTCAAAGACAAGACTGACCCAACTGCTGTCAACGGCACTCCTGATGGTGACGGCAGTGTAGATACGCCTTTCAATGTGGCCGGCGCACTGACCTATATTAAGACGTTAGGTTCTGCCACCTCCGACAACAAATACGTGAAAGGTATCGTAACGAGTATCACTGAGGTGAATATTCCGAACGGCAATGCCACCTATTACATCAGCGACGATGCTACCGGAACCGACAAGCTATTGATTTACCGCGCCAAGAACCTCGACAACAGGGACTACACTGCCGAGAACGAGATTGCCGTGGGTGATGAGGTGGTAGTCTATGGTCCGTTGGTGAACTACCGAGGCAACACGCCTGAGATGACTCAGGGCGGTTATATCGTTAGCACCACCCACCAAGGCCCGAACTATGGCACACACGACAGTCCGTTGAGCATCCTCGAGGCTAAAGCGCTGGTCACTGCCGAAGCAGCCTGGGTAACAGGTGAGGTGATTGGTTTCGTCGAAGGCGACGACTTCGCCAGTGGCTATACCTACTTCGCCAGTGTCGGACAGACGGGTGTTAACACCAATATCATTATTGATATGGGTGGTAACTACACAGGTGTTGACTTCTCTATGCCGGTACAGCTGCCGCGCTCGTTCAGAAGCGCCCTCAGCTTAGCCAACAACCCCGACATCCTTGGATTCAAGCTCATTATCTACGGACAGATAGGTTCCTACCTCAATGCCACCGGCATTCTGGCACCGACCTATGCCGAAGTGATTGATGAGGCCGGCAACGTGATAAACACTGTAGGCACCAGACCGGATTAAGAAGAGGTGAGTAGTGAGGGGTAAGAGGTGAGAGATGTGACGTAGGGCTTGTTAAGGCTCTGACTATAAAAAAAATCCAAAAAATTTTGTGGGGTGCGAAAATCTTCGTACTTTTGCACCCCATATTGGATTATTCATAAATTATAACAATAACAGAAGCATTAAAATGAAAAAAGGTATTCATCCCGACAACTATCGCCCCGTCGTGTTCAAGGACATGTCCAACGGCGATATGTTCCTTACAAAGTCTACATGCAAGAGTAATGAGACAGTAGAGTTTGAAGGCGAAACTTACCCCGTAGTGAAAATTGAAATCTCCAACACCTCGCACCCGTTCTACACAGGCAAGAGCAAGTTGGTCGATACCGCTGGACGCGTGGATCGCTTCATGAACCGCTACGGCAAGATCAAGAAATAAATACCATCAACATCTCCATACTAAAGGTGATCCACAGCGTAGTTGCATATGCGCTTGGAGCACCTTTGTTTGGTTTTAGGAGCAGGGGGCAAGGAGCAAGAGAATAGTCCTAAGAAAGCCTAAGACAACCTAGGATAACCTAGGACTTCCTAAGAATGCCTAGAAATGCATAGAAATGCCTAGAATTGCCTAAGATTGCCTAGGGTTACCTAGAACCTACAATAACCTGAGAATAACTAAAAACTATAACCATCCATGAGAAAAGTCACTCTTTTTATAGCATCCGCTTTTGTGGTGCTATTCGTTGCGGCTTGTGGCAGTGAGCAGGACGAGCGTGCTGCCAATGAAGGGCGCGAAGGAACTACCGTGCGTAACGATAATAAGAATCCTTCGACGCGGAAGGAATATGCCCGACTGGAGTTTCCACGTCTGAAAGGAGGCGATAACAACCTGGTGATTGTCCATAGCACCAGCGACTACGGTGTGAACTATTCTCTGGAGTGGGACGTGGCTAAGAAATCTCAACGCTGGTCGTGCTACGAGATGTATGAGAGTAACAGCGTCACCAACACCTCACGTTACTATGGCGACCCACAATATCCAGCCGACCCGGACCTGCCCAGTGGCTACGGATGGTCACCTGAGAACGACCCGTATTACGGCTCAGGATACGACCACGGACATATCGTGGCCTCGGCAGAACGTTATTGCTCGGCAGAAGCCAACTACCAGACATTTTACCTGACAAACATGCAGCCGATGCGAAACCTTTTCAACTCTAAGTTGTGGGCAAAGATGGAACAGCAGGTCTGGAAGACATGGAACAGACCCTCCTTCCGCGACACACTATATGTATGCAAAGGTGGTACTATCGACCGCAACGACCAAATACTTGGCTATACGAAAAAAGGTGCCATCATTCCCAAATATTTCTTCATTGCCGTGTTGTGTAAGAACAAACAAGGTTATAAGGCCATGGGGTTCTGGGTGGAACATATCAATGCCGACCTCAGCGGTGACAGCCTGAAGGACTATATGATGAGCATTGACGAATTGGAGGAACGTACAGGCATTGACTTCTTCTGTAACCTGCCAGATGACGTGGAACGCCAAGTGGAAGACAACATGTCACCCGCAGTTTGGGGGTTTAAATGAATGTTGAGTGTTGAGTGTTGAATGGTGAATGGTGTGGGGTGAGAGAATAGCCCAAGAAAACCAAAGATAATATAAGATTCTAAGGTAACATAGGATTCCTGGAATACTAGAACAATTAAAAGAACATTGAAAAAACTGTTTCTTTTGGCCTTGATGGCACTGCTTATTTCTTGCGGGAAAGAAACGAAGCACGTGAATGCGGCTTACTACTGGAGCACCACCTTCGGTGGCGACAGTGCCATGACGGCTTTCATGGAAGAACAACACGTCGGCCGTCTGTATGTTCGCTACTTTGATGTGGTGATTGATGAGAACGACAATGTTCACCCCAACGCCACCATACAGTTTGAGAGCGCCATGTCCGACAGCGTAGAGGTGATACCCTGTGTATTCATCACCAACGAGAGCATGGCCAAATGTCCCGACAATCTCGACTCGCTCATCTACCAACGGGTACGCCAGATGAATGTCACCCACGACATCGCGGGGGTAAAGGAGCTGCAGATTGACTGTGACTGGAGCCAGCGTACCCAAAAAACCTATTTCGATATGTTGCGTCGGCTGCGCGACCGGGCTCATGCCGATGGTTGGGAACTATCCTGCACCATCCGCCTGCACCAGTTGAGCATGGAAGCACCCCCTGTGGACCGTGGTGTGCTGATGATGTACAACACGGGCGACGTGCGTAAGATGGACCGTAATCCCATTCTCGACTTGCGCGACGTGGAGCCCTATCTGCGTCACCTTGACAGCTACAGTCTGCCATTGGCCACCGCCTATCCCGCCTTTGAATGGAGCATCTTATACCGTGGTCACCGCTATGTGGGTATCATGCACGACGAAGATGCACTGACGGTACTCCCCGGTGACACCATCATCCGCCATGAGGCACCCTTGGAAACCGTATTGAGAGCTAAGGAACTGGTAAACGAGCACCTGTCAGATGCCAACGACGAAGTGATTCTTTTTGACTTAAGTCCGAATAATATCCATAGAATAATACTTAACCACTATGAAAAAGTGTATCATCATTAGTCTTGCCCTTTGGGGCAGCAGTCTTGCCACCATGGCCTGCGGCTACTGGGGCAATCCGCACAACAACTACCTGTTCAGTGTGTTCAACCGTGAATTGATGAACAACAATCTCTACGGTGACCGTGTAAACCAATACTGGAAAGACTTCACGGGTGGGCTTGTTGACGCCTATACCGGTTCACACTACGAATATGTGACCCCTCCCGGTGAGACTGTAGGCAGTTACCAACTGCTTTATGAGAACAAGGACAAGATACGCGAGGTGGCCCGTCAACGTGGCGACAGTGACTTGTTGGAGTATGCCGACCAGCTTGACATCTACCTCGGCATCTGCGACCAACTGCGTGAGACGTGGGAATATCCCACCAAGGAACAGCTGACCAAGCGCCGCGCCCAGCTGGAGACGATGCGCGAGAAGGCATCATCCCACCTACGCGGCACACACAAAGCACAATGGGCCTTACTGCTGATGCGTGCCAATATGCAGTTGAAACGTCACAAGGACAATATCACTTTCTGGCAGAGTAAGGGCAAGAACATGCCTGCAAGCGTGTTCCGTGACATGATGGAGAACATCTACGCCGGTGCTCTGTCGCACGAGGGACGAACGATAGAAGCCTGTGAGTCGTTTGCCGCCCAAGGCGACATGGTGAGCGTGAAATGGGCGATGCGTAAGCACCGTAACTTAGCCGGCATACAGCAATATTACAATGAGAACCACGACACGCCGTTGCTCCATTTCCTCGTGCAGGACTTCGTGAACAACGTGCAGGAAACCATAGACAACACTGCTGACGAGGAATGGATGAAAGAAATCGATGCCCGTATCATCCTGCAGCCCGAGATGGATGCCTTCATCCGATTCGCCCAAGGCATCGTGAGCCGTGGCGAAAGCAAAAGCCCCTGTCTGTGGCAATCCGCCATCGGAGCCCTCCAACATCTCTCCGGCCGTAGCGACGATGCTTTCGCAACGCTCACCCAAGCCATGTCGATGGCCGGCAATGCACGCATGAAGGATAACGCCCGTGCCATACGTATCGTGGCCAGTGCCTCATGCAAGCATAAGGACAGCAACTATGACAACTGGTTGGAGCAGGAACTGGAATGGTTGGCAGCCAAGATACGCGAAGAGGCGAAGAGCCCCGAGGGCACCGACTTCGGCGGCATGACATACAACCACTATTTCGATATCCTCGACCGTGCCGTACATCAGGGCTTGGTGCCTTATTACAAGAGCCAGGGCCGCGAAGAGATGGCCATCGCTCTGCTCACATTGGTTGACCATCCTACCTCATCGCTCGTTCCCGTAGCCCGTCGCTACGAAAAGACAGGAGGGCAGGATCGTAACCCCTACTACAGCACCTACCACTTCGCCTTCGTCGACTCGCTCAATGCCGACGACACCTATCGTTACTACCAATGGCGCCACCAAGGTGGTAAGAATTCCCTCGAGCGGTTCGTCATCAGCCGCAGCGACATCGGCGACGACTTCCTCAACGACCTCATGGGCACGAAATACCTGGGTGAGGGACGCTGGAATGAAGCCCTACCCTACCTGCGTCAGGTATCGATGGACTTCATCGGCCATCAGAATATCGCCTGGTGGATGAAGAACCGCGACTGGACCAAGGCCCGTTGGTTCGAATGCCAGTCCTGTGACGGCGATGATTACAACGAAGGTCCGGAGACTTTCACCAGCAATCCTAAGGTGCGCTACTGTGAAGAGATGCAGCAATTGGAGAATACCTACAATAATTCGAAAGGCGAGCAACGACTGCAAGCGGCATACGACATGGCTGTTCGTCTGTTCCAGTCGTCTTTCAAAGGTGACTGCTGGCACCTCACCCGCTATAGCTGGAGCTGTTACGACACGGCCTACGTAAACCGTCCCGACCCCAGTCTGCGTGCCATCCGTCTGTTGGAAGAGAGCAAGGCGAGTACCAACCCCACCTTACATTTCAACTCCATCTATGCCCTGGCCTATATTCCCATTGAGCCATGGTATGAAGAGGTATGGAACGACAAGGAGGTACGCTATGACATGGTTCCCCGTCCACAGTCGCGCGGCTACAAGGCATTGGCTGAGTTGAGCCGTTATGTGGCAGCCCATCCCGAAAACAACTCACCTTACATCAGAAAATGCGATATCCTGAAAGCCTTCCGTAAGGCAACGAGGATTTAAAGGGGGCAAGGAGCATGGGGCAAGGGGCAAGAGATATGCCAGTGTAGGTATTCTCTTGCCCCTTTCTCATTGTCTGAAATCAGTACTATACATTACTGGGTATTCTCTTGCTCCCTGCCCCTTGCCCCCTGCCCCTTGCTCCCTGCCCCTTGCTCCTTGCCCCTTTAAAAATAGACCGGGCTGGCAATTTCTTGCCAGCCCGTCGTGGATTTATATAGAGTTTAGTTCTTGTGTCCGCCGCCTTTGATTATACCCGTGGGGGCACTCTTCTTTACTTTGGCTTCTGGCGCGGCGGCACCTTCCTCAGCCTCGAAGATGTTGTTTTCATTAGCAAACGTGTAGCGTGTCAGCGAGAAGTCGTCCCATTCATCATTCTTTTTGCTGACCATGCTTCCGTAGAACTTGTCCTGATCGACATGGTAGTCATCGATGATCATCACGCGGTTGTCGTCGAAATAGAGGTAGATGTCACCCGATTGCCAATCGATTTCCCATGAGAAGGGCACATTGTAGACACACTCGTCGCCATCCCAGTCAGTCTCCATTCCACGTCCTTTTGTGGCATTGTTGTCGTAAAGGTCGAACTGGAAGTCGGTGTAGTAGTTGCCTTGCACCACTCGGTTGTCATCGTCGATATACTTGGTAGAGATAGTACCTTCCCACTGTCCGCGCAAGGTCTGAGCCAGCTGGTAGTAATAATCGTCATTGTAACCTCCTCTGTGGTCGTCCCATCCGTAATCATCATAACGATAATAAGGATCGTCGTAATAGTACTCGTCGCATGCTACGAAAGTGAAACTGGTGGCAGCGAGCAGAGCCATGGTGAAAAATGAAGTTAGCTTTTTCATGTCCGTATGTTTTTGAGTTAATATTCGGTGATTTTCTCTGGTGCAAAGATATGGGAAAAGCACACCCCCCACAAGATGATTTTACTATTTCGCAATAGGGAAATCCCTATTTTGGTGATAAGGGAGATAGAGGAAGGTAGAGGAAGATAGAGGGAGATAGAGGTGGTATATGGAACAATAGCATCATATAAATCGCCGGCACGGGTTTCCGTGCCGGCGATTATACATTTGTATTAGTCAGTTCATCAAGCCTTGTGCATTTGGCTTAACGTCTTAACTACCTAACTACTTATTTATTATCTTCGATAAGATGGCGTTTAGGAGCGGTCTTCACCACAGTGTCGCTGTAGCTCTTGGCAGGAGAGGTGGCTGTGCCATCCTCAGTTTCGAACACGCCCTCATTGCTCCAATAGTGACCATAACCGTAGTTACTCCAATAGTAGTCGTAATCGCTATAGTAGTTATCCCAATTCGGCGAACTGGTATGACGCAGTTCGAAATCATGTGAATAGCCCTGGGGCTGTCCGTTCTTGTATTCATACATCGTTCCCCAGAAGCGCCTGTCACTGAGATGATAGTTCGTTACCCTGTACTGTGTACCGTCTTCATTAAAAGTGATATAGATGATTTGGTTGTCAACACGCCAGTGAATCTTATACGACACATAGTCGCGCGGTCCCCGGTCATAGAAATCCACCCAATGACCATTTCCCTGCACCAGTCGGAACGCGCCGAGATAGAACTCAAGCAGTGAATAGGAAATGTTGTATCGTGTGCCGTCCCATTCGGAATAGTCAAACACCCGTCCTTCCCATGTTCCCTCAAGATCATAGGCAATACTCTCGTCTTCACAGCTGGTAAACGTGGCCAAACCCATCATACCCACCATCAGGAATGTTAAAATCTTCTTCATAATCTATTATGTTGGTTTATGTGCGGCAAAGATACTATATTTCTAGAAAAAAAAGAACTATTTCAGAAAAAACATGATAAGTAGATTTGGTTATTTCAGAAAAAAGAGTAACTTTGCAGAGGATAAAAAGCCTACTTATACCATTACCATAAAAAGAAATGAAAACCGTATTTGACTTTTCAGTGAAAGATCGTAAGGGTGGTCTCGTACCGCTCAAGTCGTATGCCAACGAAGTATTATTGATTGTGAACACCGCCACGAAATGTGGATTCACCCCTCAATATGAAGAATTGGAGAAACTATATGAGAAACACCATAGCGAGGGTTTCGAAATCCTTGACTTCCCCTGTAACCAGTTTGGACAACAGGCTCCTGGTACGGACGAGACTATCCATAGTTTCTGCAAACTGAATTTCGGCACTGAATTTCCCCGGTTCAAGAAGGTAAAGGTGAACGGCGAAGATGCCGATCCTCTGTTCAAATACCTCAAGGAACAAAAAGGTTTTGCTGGTTGGGACATGGATCATCCTATTGCCCATATCCTCGATGAGATGCTTACTAAAGAAGACCCCAACTACAAGGAGAAGAGCGACATCAAATGGAACTTCACCAAATTCCTGGTCAACAAGGTCGGCTTGGTTGTGGCCCGCTTTGAGCCAACGGCCAAGATTGAAGAAATAGAGAAACAGATTGTTGAACTGTTGAAATAAACACCCCTCCCCTTGGCGAATCGGTGGCAGCCGTCCCCTCCTTCCCTCTCCAAACTCCAACGGCAGTAAGTCCACCATTCGCCATCTTTTTTATTAGTTGACGAGTAAACGAGTTGACGAGTAGACAAAAATTTGTCTATTGACGATTTTTATCATGGTATCGTCTCAACTCCTATACTCCTAATCTTCTAAACTCCTATACTCCCAAAATTATGGAAAACAGAGAACACACACGCTGTCTGATTATCGGCAGCGGCCCTGCCGGTTATACCGCCGCCATCTACGCTGCCCGTGCCAACCTCAGTCCCGTGGAATACTGCGGCATGCAGGTGGGTGGGCAACTGACCCAAACCACCACGGTGGAGAATTTCCCAGGCTATCCCGACGGCGTTGACGGCAACGAGATGATGATGCAGCTGCGTCAGCAGGCCGAACGATTCGGCACCGACTTGCGCGACGGTGAGATTGTGAAGGCCGACTTCTCGAAGCAGCCCTACGTGCTCACTACCGACCATGGCGACGAGATAGAGGCTGACACGGTGATTATCGCCACGGGGGCCTCCGCCAAATACCTCGGATTGGCCGACGAACAGAAATACAACGGTCAAGGTGTATCGGCATGTGCCACCTGCGACGGCTTCTTCTACCGCAAACGCACCGTGGCCGTGGTGGGTGGTGGTGACACCGCCTGTGAAGAAGCACTATATCTGGCCGGGCTGGCCAAAAAGGTGTATATGATTGTGCGCAAGCCTTTCCTTCGTGCCTCGGAGGTGATGCAACGCCGTGTGCAGGAGACGGAAAACATTGAGATATTGTTTGAGCACAATACGGTGGGTCTGTATGGCCAGTATGGTGTGGAAGGAGCCCATGTGGTGCGCCGACTAGGTGAACCTGATGAGGAGCGTTACGACCTGCCCATCGACGGTTTCTTCCTGGCCATCGGGCACAAGCCCAACAGCGATGTGTTCAAACCGTGGCTGGAAACTGACGAGACAGGCTACATCAAGACCATCGATGGCACGCCACGCACAGCATTACCAGGAATCTATGCCGCCGGAGACGTGGCCGACCCGCACTACCGACAGGCCATCACTGCCGCTGCCAGCGGCTGTAAGGCCGCTATCGAAGCCGACAGATATCTGAGAAGTCTGTAGGTAGAAAGGCGCGAGATTGTAATATAACATTGAGCATTGAACGGACATACGTTCAATGCTCAATGTTTAAGTAAATGTTCAATGTAATATCGTGTCAACCACCCAATAGGAGAGCATGCCGGCGATATAACCTACGAAGACTATCCAAGTGATTTTTTTCATATACCATCCGAAGGATATTTTCTCCAGACCCATGACCACCACACCGGCGGCAGAGCCGATGATGAGCATCGAGCCACCAACACCGGCACAGTAGGCAAGCAATTGCCAGAAGATACCGTCAACAGCCATCGCACCTGATGCCTCCACGGGGTACATACCCATGCAGCCAGCCACAAGCGGCACATTGTCGACAATACTCGACAATACACCGATAATACCATTGATAACATAGTAATTTCCAGAGAAAGCAGTGTTCAATCCCTCACCCAGGGCGGTAAGCACGCCTATCTCCTGCAGCACAGCCACAGCCATGAGGATGCCAAGGAAGAACATGATGGTAGAAAGGTCGATGCGCGAGAGCAGGTCGCTCACACGCTTCGCCATAGTGTCGTCTTCGTCAGTGTTGTAGTGGAATATCTCCGTCACTGTCCACAGCACGCCGAGCACCAGGAGGATACCCATGAACGGCGGCAGATGGGTGAGGGTTTTGAAGATGGGTACGAACACCAATCCGCCCACACCGAGCCAGAAGATAATGTTACGCTGTTTCTTGGTGAACTGACTCACCTCGGCGGGAGGAAGGTTCTGCGACTTGTCGAACTTTCCCTTAAGTTGATATTGCAGAATGAATGCCGGGACAAGCATGGATATGAGCGAGGGGATGAATATCTCGGTGATAACACCCTGCGTAGTGATGACCCCTTTAATCCACAGCATGATGGTGGTAACGTCGCCGATAGGCGAGAAGGCACCACCCGAATTGGCGGCGATGATGACCAGTGCGGCATAAATCATTCGGTCCTTACGCTCCTGAACCAGTTTGCGAAGCACCATAATCATCACAATCGACGTAGTGAGGTTATCGAGGATGGCCGACAGGAAGAACGTCATGAACGCCATGCGCCACATCAGTTTGCGCTTCGAGCGTGTTTTCATCACGTCGCGTACGAAGTTGAAACCTCCATTGGAGTCGACTATCTCGACGATGGTCATGGCACCCATCAGGAAGAACAGTGTTCCCGCAGCATCGCCCAAGTGGTGTTCTATCACCTCCGCTATCTTATGCATCACACCATCGGCGGGGATATCCGGATAGAATGAGCCAGGGGCGAGCATCAGCAATGTCCAGCATCCCACACACATGAGTAAGGCGATGGCAGCCTTGTTTACTTTCGTTACACTCTCCAAGGCTATGCACAGGTAGCCTACAATG
Organism: Prevotella sp.; assembly: GCA_017548605.1. Classification (GTDB taxonomy): domain Bacteria; phylum Bacteroidota; class Bacteroidia; order Bacteroidales; family Bacteroidaceae; genus Prevotella. The sequence continues at coordinate 57,999 of JAFYZT010000023.1, forward strand.
AAGACGATAACAATCGCCGTTGTTAATGAAGCCATTGTATATAGATTTTTCCAGTTTAATTTGTTCGTGCAAAAATAAGAAAAAGTAGGGAAAAGTCAAAAAAATAACGTATTTTTGTGGCCATGAACGAACAAGACAACCTCCAAGCCTCTTGGGCGGAGAACATCATCATCGCCGATGCCGACCACCTCGACCGCGTGGCCTTTGATCTCACGGTCAACTTCGAACGTATGTTAAACCGTCGTATCCCTCAAGCCGACCTGGCACGATGGATAGACTGCATCGCCTTAGACGGTGGTGTACGCGAAGGCGACAACCACACACACGTCATCTTCATCCACAGCAAGGAAAAGACGGCTTTCGACAATTTCGCTCCGAACCATTTTGAGAACAACATCCATGGCCAAGCCTTTCGCGACAACCTCGGTGAGTTCACACTCTCTGCCATACCCATAGAAACAGGTGTAGGCGGCGAACGACTGTTGTTCGACACCATGTCCCTCGTATGTCAACAGAAAGAAGTGAAAAGAGTGATGGTGGTAGCCGATGAGGACAAGGAGTGGGATGACTTGCGCCGCCTTCTCCGCGAAATAGACGACGAGAAACGCATCACCTTGTTCTCCATGCGGCCCATGCCCGGCGGCAACTTCCGCCAAGAGATTCTCGGCTATTCGCTCATGAGTGCCCTCGGCATTCGGGGAGAGGAACTGGGCGGCATGAAATAAAGGGAGATGGGGGGCTCTTATAGTTGTTTTTTTGTTAATTGTCCTCAAATTCCATAGATTTTTTTCTGTTGTTTTATGATTATCACTTTATTATTATTATCTTTGTATTCAAAATCTGACAATTCAACTTTAGAATAACGTTGTACCTGAATCCAATTACCTAACCCTTGGCAAAAACTGCAAGAAACATACTGACCTTGAATCATGAGGAAGCAATGGATTTCTTCATGAGTTCTGATCAATATCATGGATTTGAATTACCTGAGTACTTCACATTTGATGAAGTCCTAAAATATGTCCGAGAGACAGTTGGAACTACTCCTTATGAGAACCATGCTATCTGTCTAATCCTTTTAAAAGACTAATGACCCAAACTCCGTTATATGAAAATTAACAACATTACAATTCCACGATGGCTTGATAAGATTATATACGATGATTTTAATGCTGTTTATGAACCTAGACCCGCAGAAGTCGTATATAATCCAGATCAGTCTTACGATTTTGTAAAGTTGTATCTTGGAACGTATTTTCCGAGGAGTTATGCAGAAGCATATGGAATAACATTACAAATTCTTTCTATTAAAGGTTTTTTAGAACACTTTATAAAATTGGAGGAAATTAATTTACTTGATTTTTGTTGTGGCACTGGAGGCGAAATTATTGGCACAATTGTGGCTCTTCAATCCAAACTTCCTAATCTAAAAAGAGTTAATGTTGATGCTTTTGATGCCAATGTTGAAGCAATTCGCTTTTTATATCATCTTATGTCATTAGTGAACAATGCATCAGAAATGAGAGTTGAAATCATTATTAATCCCCAATGCATCTTTATTGAATCAGAACGGGAAATTAAGGATATTGTTAACCTTTCGAATGTGCCATATCATTTTATTATGTCATTCAAAGCTATTAATGAATTTATTCAACATAAGACTTTCAATATGAACGCTTATGAGTTAATTGCTTCTTACCTTTTACCACTGCTTTCACAACATGGTGTTTTTATTATGTCGGATGTAGCAACAAAGTTAAATGATAGCACTATGTTCTATCCACAAATTATGAATGTCGGATTGAATCGTTTTCTCAAGAAAACGTCGCTATATAAAAGTATTATACCGACTGCTTGCTTTAATCATGAAGGAATTTGTATAGGATGTTATATGCAAGATACCTTTTATGTTACTCATAGAAAGAAAAATCGAGACATAAGTAAAGTTGCATACAGAGTATTGTGTAAATCCGATTTTGCTACAGAATTACTGGACAACATCCCAACGAACTCTTGTCGTGCAACAAACCAATTAGCAGATAAAAATTCTCCTTACATTTATTAAATATGGCATTAGACAACTTAACCCCAGACCGACATCAGCAAATAATTATAAACATGTCTGCTGAAAGAACCGCAGTTGTTAAAGGCATTGCAGGTTCTGGTAAATCATTAACCTTGCTTAAGAAGGCTAAGCAAGTATCAACTCTGACTAATTCCTATGCTATTATTGTTTACACTAAATCATTGAAACAATTTTTTGTCGATGAATTGACGGAAATAGGTCAAGCCCAGAACCATGTATATTACTTTAAGGAATGGCAGAAATCGACGAAACCAAATTACAAATATATGTTTATTGATGAGTGCCAAGATTTTAATGCAGAAGAGATTGCAGATTTCAGAGCACATGGTCAATATTGTTGGTTCTTTGGAGACACATATCAATCGATTATGGAGTTTGAAAGTCATACAGTACAATCGGTGGAAGCTACTGCAAACCAAATTGGCGTTCATCCACAAGATCTTTGTATAAATCATAGGCTAACAATAGAAAATGCAAAAGTAGGAGAAGCTATATACCCTCAAACTAGGTTGTCATTTGCTTGTATAAAGCATGGGCCAAAACCAAGATTGATAAAGACTGTAGATCAATTGGAAAAAATTATTGAGTTTATAAATGGTGGTTTAACAGATGTCGGTATTCTTGTTTATTATAATGGCCAAGTTTCATTTATTAGAGACTATTTCCAATCAAAAGGGATTCCAGTACAGTGGAAGACTCAAGACGAAATGGATATTGATTTTAAGTCAACCAGTCCTAAAATAATAACTTGGCATTGCGCAAAAGGACTTCAGTTCAACGATGTTTTTATTCCTTGTTGTGGTTTGGATGAATATAAACAATATGTCAGTTGGCCAAGAGATCCGATGACAGAAAAGATATCTGCTCTATATGTCGCGACAACGCGTCCTTTGGAGAATTTGTATTTAATCTATTCTAATAACTTGGCACCAGTTTTACCTGTTGCTTCCTCTCCCATATATTCGGGAAACACATCAACAGCAAATGGACCTTTCTAAAAACACCTCAATATGAAATTCTATATTCCGACATCAAATCTTAATCTGGATAATATACTTCAATCCGAGTGTATTCTTCCTTTTTCACATTACTCACGTAGGTGCTCAGGTTATAATTCTTTTGAGCAGATAGAAGAACTACGTTCTTTCGACGCTATAGTCCTTTTTAAATATCCTGTACAATTTCAGATTAACGATACAGGAAGGTATAATTTCCCTATGCTAATTGAGCTGGAAGATGATAATCAGACCTTTGATTTCTCAGATAAAGAAATTCAAGAGGGTGTGTGTCTATGCAACCATCGTCTTAATTTAACACCTTTGAATAGTAGATTTTATTTCTTTACAGAAAGTACTTATAGGCTAACCTTAATTAACACCGAAAGCAACAAAGCAATAAAGTATTTCAAGGAATATAAGATTTATCCTACTGCGTCTATGCTTAAACCTGTAAAGTTACCTCATTTAAACAAAATGTCTATTGAGATTTCAAAATTTGAGGATAATTTTATAGATAAACAAAAGGGGCTTCTCTATGCGTTTATGCTAGGAAGTAAGATGTCAGTAAACCGAGATTTGGCAAGACAACTTCGATTAACTCAGGAGTTATACAATATTCTAACAAATCTTATCTCTTCTCCTTCAAGTATTCCATCATTTGATACCAAACTAAACAATCTAATCAATGAATATAAGCAAGTCGATTCTGTAGAAAAGAAAAGCCAAAAAGTGTTTCAAGAGAAATTTGATGCGGCATTGGGAAAGCGTTTTCTTTTTCTAAAAGGGTATTTGATTGATTTTCTAAAGAAAATCGATTGTTGGGATCTTGTTTGGGATGCACTATGCAGGAAATGGAATTGCTCTTTTCTTACCGACATTTCAAAATTTAAAACGGGAGGCGATTTTTCATCGCTCCGCAATGAAATTGAGCGAAGGACGCAACTTGCCACGTCAGAATATTCAAGTAGCATTTCTTATGAGAACATGAATAATATTTATATTTCTGGAGATTATATTTTATTCACAGAGGCAAGACTTGTCAATGTTGTTATTAAGTATATAATAGATAATTCTATAACCCCTGAGACTCTTTTGGCACAAAGGATGAATTTTTACATGAGCGTAATGTCTGAAATTGTATCTATCCTTAAAGTTGAAATGGGAGAACTTAAATGGAAGGAATCTGAAGAGAAAGCCTATGTTAATAGCTTATATGCGTTTATCAATGACCCAACTTTTTCATTTAACCTAAATGGAATAGATAATTTGGAATTAAAATCCATAGCAGCTTTTATACTAAAAGGTCATAGTTTCAAAGATTGTGTCATATATCTTAGGAATAACGAGTTCCAAGATTACCGCTTTGTATTGTCTCTTTGGGGATGTTTATGTGGTTATATGGAAATGAACAAAGAGGCTTTGTCTAAAGTATTAACAATGGGTGTTTATGAACTTGCATATAAAAAACTTTTTGGTTCGGAATTGGCTAAAATCACTCAAGTATCATTACCTCCTCAAGTATTGGAAAGAAATTCATTGGATTTGGACTTTTATCGGCAAATACTCACTGTATTCAAGTATAAGGATTTGGAAGAACTAATCAATAATTTGAAAAGGCAGAATCCTTCTGAGGACAATATAGAAATATGTTTAAATAGTGTGTTGGCCGAAAGCCCATTCAAAAAGGCGCGTAAACAATGTGCAAATGCGTGTCAAGCATTGAAAATATACCTAAATAGAGAGAATAAAACTGTAATTACAGGAATTATCGAGAATACAGACTTGTCAAAATCTGGTAAAAAGGCCATCCTTTCTTTATTGGGTTTTGACGAGCCTAAACAAAGAAAAAACGCGAGAAAGACAGCAGAACAAGCCTATTTGTTTCCAAATTTGGGTACAAATAGTGAAATAAGTAGCATTACTAAGACATCAGACCTATTTGTTGATGACATGAATGCTGCAAATTACATCTGGAGTCGCAGTTACCTCCCAAAGGAAGTACGGGATATATTGAGAAAAAAAATCCTTTCTTTCCAAGCTGACTATGCACCAGATGGTTACTATTATAAAAACAATCCAAGAACGAATGATAACACGATTAATCATTTTATTCGTAAATGTACATACCAAAAGGAACATAGTCCTTATCCATCTTGGATTCCTGCAACGAATGAAAACAAGAATCTTCTAGAACGATTGAAAACAGAATTATACGAACGTTATGCCAACTGATAAAATCCTTATAAAAACGGATGCTGATGAGCAAGTTGAAGCCACTGCTCCTGTCATTATCTCAGCCAGTCGTTCTACCGATATTCCTGCTTTTTATGCCAAGTGGTTTTTCAACCGCTTAGCTAAAGGGTATTGTACTTGGTACAATCCGTTCAACATCAATCAAAAGATGTATATCTCTTTTGAACGGTGTAGAGTTATAGTATTCTGGACAAAGAATCCTGGGCCAATCATCCCCTATCTGCCAGAACTAGATAAGAGAGGGATACATTATTACTTTCAAGTAACGTTGAATGACTATGTAAAAGAGAGGTTCGAACCGAATGTACCTTCTGTAGATAAACGCGTGGAAACATTCAAAACCTTATCGAATCTTATTGGCAAAGAGAAGGTGATATGGCGATTTGACCCTCTTATTATCACACCAAACATAGGACCGAGAGAGTTGTTGACAAGAATATGGAATGTTGGTAACAAACTGAAGGGATTTACTGACAAGTTGGTGTTTAGCTTTGTGGATGTAAAGGCATATCGTAAAGTTCAGAATAATCTTGTAAAGGAGACAATGCTCTTTACAAAGGAAGATGTCGAAAACGCTGAGGCCAATTATGCACAGCGAATCGAAATAGTAGGAGGCCTAAAGAAGATTCGAGAAGCGTGGTATAAAGACGGATGGGATGTCAAGATGGCTACGTGCGCTGAGGATATTGACTTGGAAGCTTATGGCATAGAGCATAATCGCTGCATTGATGGAGAGTTGATGAAGAGAATCTTTGCAGATGATAAGGAACTAGTATATTACTTGCATACTTTGAAATGGCCAGAGAAGGATATGTTCGGAGAAATCCCTCCAATACCCCAAAAACCAAAGAACGTTAAAGATTCAGGTCAGCGAAAGATTTGTGGTTGTATGGTTAGTAAAGACATCGGCATGTATAATACCTGCCGACATTTCTGTGTTTATTGTTATGCCAATACAAGTAAAGAACTTGTTCTAAAAAATGCGCAAAGACATAATGATGACAGCGAAAGTATTATAGAATAGCTGATTTACGGCTGAACTCGTATTCGACAACACCTACTCTGTGAGTACTCACAAGAGAGTGCTCGATTCTAATAGAAGGTGATTTCGGTGAGTCTAAGCAATGATAATAAGTAATGATAAAATGACGGATACATTATATATATTAGGCAATGGCTTTGACCTCCATCATGGGTTAAAGACTTCGTATTTGAATTTCCGTGATGACTACATAAAGAAGAGAAATCCCCAAATATGGAATAATCTTCTTGACATCTATGGTGATGCTCCTAAACAAGATGATTTCTGGTGGAAAGATTTTGAAAACATGTTAGGAAAGGTTGATTATGCTCATTTAGAAGAAGATTATTATAAACTTGGACTTGCACCTTCCAGGGTACAAAATCTTTTAAAGAATCAACTTCCCCCATTATTTGGCTATTGGATAAATGGTATTGATACTAACGTAAAGATGGATGAATCGCTGGGTATTAATCGGGACTCCATGTTCTTTACATTCAACTACACTTTGATTTTAGAGAAGACATACAAGGTTCCCGATAATCATATATGGCACATTCATGGCTCAGTTATAAATAGTGACGATATCGTTGTTGGGCATGGTCTTGATGAAAGAGAGCTGTTTCGTGATTTTATAGAACACAAGAAGTCACATCATATTAGTCGAACCAATATTGCAGACTATGTTAGGCAAATGACAGCAAAAGGAGCAAAAGGTGTGAGAAGTAGAATCCTGAAACATGAAGATGATTTCTATCACCTATATGCAAATATCATACATTTCATCGCTATGGGTTTCTCTTTCAACGACATAGATATACCATATATTGAAAAGATAATTTCCGCAAACAGAAATATTTCTGAGACCGATTGGATGGTATATTGGCATGAAGATGGAGAAAAAGAGTCTTTAAAGAACAAAATTAAGCAGCTTGGCGTTAAAGAAGAGAACATAATTCTACAAAAATGGTAAAGAATATGGCACTAGCAATAAACATAGAAGCCCTGCTGAACAAGCAGAAGATAGAATCCAATAGGATTGAGTTCTTTGCAGAGCAAAGCAGCAAAGTAGAGCATAAGAATAGTTTATAAACAATAATGATATGATTGGTAATATTGACATACTGGTAAAAGAACTCTGCAAGCTTCCCAAGGAAGTTGGCTGGGTTGAGTTTAAGCATTATAATTGCGAGCCAACCATGATTGGCCAGGACAGAGCAATCACTTGATGCACTTATTAATTTGTAAAAATATCCTTGAACAAGCCATGGTACAACCTATGGTACAAGTTACGGTACAATTACAGCGACTTGTGAATGCAATAAAGGAAGACGCTTGTACTGTATCAGAAATAATCAGAAGGCTTCAATTAAAAGGTAGAAACAACGTCGTTGTAAACTACTTGAAACCTGCAATTGAAGGAGGTTATGTTCTTCGTGCTTATCCCGATAAGCCGAACCATCCCAACCAGCGTTACTACCTGTCTGAAAAGGGATTGAAACTTGTTAAATAAGGCTACAAAACTCCCAATGAGGTATATCCCAAGTTGGTTTTGTTTAATTTGCCGGTAATTTGGAACTTGCTAAAGAACGAAAAAATGAATAAGAGTGAAACAACAATGCAAGCATTAGGTCAACTGCAAGCCAGTGATCCCGAATATGTGAGACTTGTCACACAAATCTCAGAACTTTGGGAAGATGCAAAGAATAAGGCAGTTCTTGCTATCAATACCGAGCTGCTTGATGCTAACTGGCAAACTGGTCAGTATATCATCGAGTTTGAGCAAGGAGGTAAAGCAAAGGCCAAGTATGGAGATAGGCTATTGGTTAGCCTATCCAAGGACTTGACACGATTGAAAGGTCGTGGTTTTAGCCGTTCTAACCTTACCTATATGCGCAAGCTGTATTTGGCATTCCCAAAATGTGGGACGCTGTCCCACAAATTGACATGGAGCCACTACTATGAATTACTCAAATGTGAAGACCCATTGGAAATGCAGTTCTATATGAAGGAATGCATCAAAGAGAGATGGAAAGTCAGAGAACTGAAACGTCAGATGAAATCTTCTCTCTACCAGAGACTTGCGCTCAGTACAGATAAAGAAGGCATACTTGCTCTTGCACATGAAGGGCATCAGGTTCATTCACCATCTGATATTATCCACGACCCATACGTTTTAGAGTTTACTGGCATCCCACAGCGAAAGCAGTATAGGGAATCCGAGTTGGAACAGGCCTTGAAGGATAATATGGAAAAGTTCTTGCTGGAGTTGGGCAGAGGCTTCGCATTCATGGGACGTCAATATCTTATACCAATAGGAAGCAGACGTTTCAAAGTGGATTTGGTCTTCTATAATGCAATATTGAAATGTTATGTTTTGATTGATTTGAAACGAGCAGAGATAAAGCATGGAGATATTGGCCAAATGAATCTCTATCTGAATTACTTCAAGAATGAAATTTGTCAACCAGACGATAATCCTCCCATTGGTATTGTTTTAGGTGCAAGGAAAGATGAACTGTTGATGGAATATGCTCTCGAAGGCATAGACAACCAGCTTTTTGCTGCGCGTTATCAGCTTTATCTTCCTAATAGAGAAGAACTTCAAGCTCAATTGAATATGTTACTTGATAATACAAAGGAAAATAAGTAGTTATGTTTTTTGGAAATAGAATTAAAGAGCTCAGAGAAGAGCAAGGGTTGCTGCAACGGCAGTTGGCAGCATTCTTGGAGATTGACACCCCGATGTTCAGTAAGATAGAACGTGGTGATAGAAGGGCAAAGCGTGAACAAGTCCTCAAACTTGCGGAATATCTGCATCAGGATGAAAAGGAAATGCTTACCTTATGGCTGGCAGACAAGTTCATTGATGCTGTTAAGGATGAGCAAGAGCGTGACCTTTGCAACGATGCTATCCTTGTCGCACAGGAGAAAATAAAGACTCTAAAGAAAAGTGAAAATCTTTCTATTCCTGACTGATAATTCCCTTTTTTTATATACATTTGCAAGAACAAATTAACTCAACCCCAAAATAAACAACAGGGAGAGTTTGCGGGCATATCTCTCACCCCCTAAACTCTCACCTCTAAAATAAACACAAATATGGGAAAAATATTAATGATTGGTGCGGGAGGCGTAGCCACGGTAGCCGCCTTCAAGATTGCGCAAAATGCCGACGTGTTCACCGACTTTATGATTGCTAGCCGACGTAAGGCGAAATGCGACGCGTTGGTGGCAGCTATTCATGCCAAGGGCTATGACATGCCTATCAAGACAGCACAGGTAGACGCCGACGATGTGGAACAGTTGAAAGTGCTGCTCAACGACTATAAACCCGACCTGGTGGTAAACCTGGCCCTACCCTATCAAGACCTCACCATCATGGAGGCCTGTTTGGCATGCGGCTGCAACTATCTCGACACCGCCAACTACGAGCCTAAAGACGAGGCTCATTTTGAATACTCCTGGCAGTGGGCCTACCGTGACCGCTTCCGCGAGGCCGGTCTGTGCGCCATCCTCGGCTGCGGTTTCGACCCGGGCGTGACAAGTATCTTCACTGCCTACGCCGCCAAGCACCACTTCGACGAGATACAATACCTCGACATCGTGGACTGCAATGCCGGCGACCACCACAAGGCTTTCGCCACCAACTTCAATCCAGAAATCAATATCCGCGAAATCACACAGAAAGGACTCTACTGGGAAGACGGCAAATGGGTGGAGACGGAACCGCTGGAGATTCACAAAGACCTGACCTACCCCAACATCGGTCCACGCGACAGCTACCTGCTGCATCACGAAGAGATTGAGTCGTTGGTCATCAACTATCCCACCATCAAACGTGCCCGTTTCTGGATGACGTTCGGCCAACAGTACCTGAAACACCTCGAGGTGATTCAGAACATCGGCATGAGCCGTATCGACGAGATTACTTATGAAGCACCCTTGGCAGACGGCACTGGCACGGCAAAGGTGAAAATCGTTCCCCTGCAGTTCCTTAAAGCCGTATTGCCCAACCCGCAGGACCTGGGAGAGAACTACGAGGGCGAGACCTCCATCGGTTGCCGTATCCGTGGACTGAAAGACGGAAAAGAGCGCACTTACTACGTGTACAATAACTGCTCGCACCGGGCGGCATACGAAGAGACGGGTATGCAGGGTGTAAGCTATACCACCGGCGTGCCCGCCATGATTGGCGCAATGATGTTCTGCAAGGGTATCTGGAGTAAGCCCGGAGTATGGAACGTGGAAGAGTTCGACCCCGACCCCTTCATGGAACAGTTGAACAAGCAAGGCCTGCCGTGGGAGGAACTGTTCGATATTGATTTGGAGCTATAGAAATGTGTGGTGAGAGGTGAGTGGTGAGAGGTGAGAGAATACCTCGCTGACTGAAAAAGACGTTTTAAAAGTATGAATGATTTCTATTATCGAAAACTGAAAGTCTATCACCAAGCTTTAGACGTTGTAACGAGAGTATATCGGCTCACCAAACAATTTCCACAACAAGAAGCATTTGCCCTCACCAATCAACTTCAAAGGGCTGCCATTTCAGTTCCATCCAACATAGCTGAAGGCATGGGCAGATTCTCCATTAAAGAGAGGATTCACTTTCTGGAGATTGCCAATGGCTCACTGTTGGAAACTATGTGTCAATTAGAAATAGCACAACAATTAGGTTATATCAGCAAAGACCAGTTCACGGAAGAAGAAAAGTTTATTTCTGAAACAGCAGGGATGCTGATTGGCCTACGAAAAACGTTAGAGATAAAAAACAATCATAAACCTGGTGAATAAAAGTAGAGTATCGGGGTAATCTCTCACTCCTTACCTCTCACCCCTCACCACTAAACAACCAAACAGCAATGGCAAAAAAAGAAGAGGAAATGACAAATATGCAGGACGGCAAATTGAAAGCTCTGCAGGCCGCCATGTCGAAAATAGAAAAAGACTTCGGCAAAGGATCCATTATGAAACTCGGTGACGAGAAGATTGAGAACGTGGAGGTGATCTCTACGGGCAGTATTGGTCTGAATGCTGCCCTTGGCGTGGGCGGTTACCCTCGCGGACGTATTATCGAGATTTACGGCCCCGAATCGTCAGGAAAGACAACATTGGCTATCCATGCCATCGCCGAGGCCCAGAAGGCCGGTGGCATAGCGGCATTCATCGATGCCGAGCACGCCTTCGACCGTTTCTACGCCGCCAACCTGGGTGTGGATGTCGATAACCTGTGGATTTCTCAGCCCGACAACGGCGAACAGGCCCTGGAGATTGCCGACCAGCTCATCCGTTCGTCAGCCATCGACATCATCGTTATCGACTCTGTGGCAGCACTCACGCCAAAGCAGGAGATTGAGGGCGACATGGGCGACAACAAGGTGGGTCTGCAAGCCCGCTTGATGAGTCAGGCACTGCGTAAGCTCACTGCCACAGTGAGTAAGACGAACACCTGTTGCATCTTCATCAATCAGTTGCGCGAGAAGATTGGCGTGATGTTCGGCAACCCCGAGACAACAACCGGCGGCAATGCCCTCAAATTCTACTCCAGTGTACGTCTGGACATTCGTCGCGTGACCACGCTGAAAGATGGCGACCAGGCCGTGGGTAATCAGGTACGTGTAAAAGTGGTGAAGAACAAGGTGGCTCCTCCCTTCCGCAAGGCCGAATTTGAGATTACCTTCGGCGAAGGCATCTCGAAGATTGGCGAGATAGTTGACCTCGGTGTAGAATACGGTATCATCAAAAAGAGCGGCAGCTGGTTCTCCTATGGTGAGTCGAAACTGGCACAAGGACGAGATGCCACGAAAGCCCTGCTCAAGGATAATCCCGAATTGTGCGAAGAGCTGGAAGCCAAGATCATGGAAGCGATTCGGAATGCTTAGAGTGAAGAGTTAAGAAAAATACCAAGAGGTACAGAAAACCCAACACTCAACATTCAACACTCAACCCTAAATCTGCCAAACTGTCACGCGGTTTGGCAGATTTTTTATTTTGTCATATCGTTTGGCACGCGGTTTGCTGTTAATAATGCGGATGTTTGTCATCCACGGTGGTGAAAGCAGAGTATATTCTTACCCCTCACCTCTCACCCCTTACAACATTTAAGAAACAATATAAACAAATAAAAACAATACAACTATGGGAAAGATTATTGGAATCGACTTAGGAACTACCAATTCATGCGTTGCCGTATTCGAAGGTAACGAGCCGGTAGTTATTGCCAACAGTGAAGGCAAGCGCACCACTCCGTCGGTGGTGGGATTTGTGAAAGACGGCGAGCGTAAGGTGGGCGACCCTGCCAAGCGTCAGGCTATCACTAATCCAAAGAATACTGTGTATAGCATCAAGCGTTTCATGGGTGAGACTTACGCCCAGTGTAGCAAAGAGGTGGATCGCGTTCCCTTCAACGTGGCTAATGAAGGCGGTTATCCGCGCGTTGACATCGAAGGTCGCAAGTACACCCCGCAGGAAATCTCCGCTATGATACTGCAGAAGATGAAGAAGACCGCCGAGGACTACCTGGGCGAGGAAGTGACCGAGGCTGTGATTACCGTGCCCGCCTACTTCTCCGACTCTCAGCGTCAGGCTACGAAGGAAGCCGGTCAGATTGCCGGTCTCGAAGTGAAGCGTATCGTGAATGAGCCTACCGCAGCCGCTCTGGCATACGGTGTCGACAAAGCCAACAAAGACATGAAGATCGCCGTGTTCGACCTCGGTGGCGGTACCTTTGATATCTCTATCCTTGAGTTTGGTGGCGGTGTGTTTGAGGTGCTCAGCACTAACGGTGATACCCACCTCGGTGGTGACGACTTCGACCAGGTGATTATCGACTGGCTCGTTCAAGAGTTCAAGAACGACGAGGGTGCCGACCTGAAGGCTGACCCGATGGCTATGCAGCGTCTGAAGGAAGCTGCCGAGAAAGCTAAGATAGAGCTGTCGAGTAGCACCACTACGGAGATTAACCTCCCCTATATCATGCCTGTAGATGGTATGCCCAAGCACCTGGTGAAGACCCTCACCCGTGCGAAGTTCGAGCAGCTGGCTCATGACCTTATCCAGGCTTGTCTGGCTCCCTGCCAGAACGCTATCCGCGATGCCAAACTGTCGACAAGCGACATCGACGAGGTTATCCTCGTGGGCGGCTCCAGCCGTATCCCGGCTGTGCAGACCTTGGTGAAGAACTACTTCGGCAAAGAGCCTTCGAAGGGTGTGAATCCCGACGAGGTGGTAGCCGTGGGTGCATGTATCCAGGGTGCCATCTTGAACAAGGAAGGTGGCGTAGGCGACATCGTGCTGCTCGACGTTACTCCGCTGACCCTCGGCATCGAGACCCTCGGTGGTGTGATGACGAAGCTCATCGACGCCAACACGACCATCCCGTGCAAGAAGAGCGAGACCTTCTCGACGGCCGCCGACAACCAGACCGAGGTGACCATCCACGTGCTGCAAGGTGAGCGCCCGATGGCTGCCCAGAACAAGAGTATCGGTCAGTTCAACCTCACCGGTATCGCACCCGCCCGTCGTGGTATTCCTCAGATTGAGGTGACTTTCGACATCGACGCCAACGGTATCCTGAAGGTGAGTGCCAAGGATAAGGCTACGGGTAAAGAGCAGGCCATCCGTATCGAGGCTTCCTCTGGTCTGAGCAAAGAGGAAATCGAGCGCATGAAGGCTGAGGCCGAGAAGAACGCTGAGAACGACAAGAAAGAGCGTGAGCGCATCGACAAGATGAACCAGGCTGACTCGATGATTTTCCAGACCGAGACCTTCCTGAACGAGAATGGTGACAAGCTGGGTGCCGACAAGGCTAATGTGGAAGCTGCCGTGCAGCAGCTGAAGGACGCTCACAAGAGCGGCGACATCAGTGCCATCGACAGTGCCATCAACAACCTCAACCAAGTGATGCAAGCCGCATCTGCCAAGATGTATCAGCAGGCAGGTGGTGCCCAACCCGGTGGTGCCGGTTTCGGAGGCCAGCAAGCCGGCGGTCAACAGACCCAAGGCAGCGACCCCAATGACAACATCCAAGATGCTGACTTCGAGGAGGTGAAATAAATCACACCTATTTTAAATAAAGCGTGCAAGTCAAAATGACTTGCACGCTTTATTTATGTCGGCAACAGAACAAGAGATTGGTTTTTTACTTTTTGCAAGAATTTAAAAATGGCATTATAACTGCAATTTCCTAACAAATTATAGCTTAAATGTTCTTTTTCCGTAAAAAAATTACGGTAATTTCAGAAAAATGTGTATATTTGCAGCAGAAATAAACAAGAGAACTGTTATGCTTATTAAATTTGCCGTAAAAAACTTCCGAGGCTTTGCCGAAAGGATTGAATGGGATTTGTCTCAGCCAAGTAATTATTCATTCAATACATACGCCATCAAAGATGGTGTTATCAAGAATGGTATTATCTATGGTCCCAATGGTTCTGGAAAATCGAATTTCGCCTTAGCAATCTTTGATATCGAGAATCATCTTTCTGCAAAATGGAAGAAGACGGACTATTACACAAACTTCGTTTATACTGGTGCCCCCAATTCACCCGTCGAATTTGAATATCAGTTCAAATTTGACAATGACATTATTGACTATAGATACTCAAAGAACTCCATAGGATTATTATTGTCGGAGTCATTGTCTGTTAATCAGAAGCAAGTTTTTAAAAGAGATGAAACTGTATTTGAGATTGACGAAAGCCAATTTAAAATAGATACTGCAATCAAAGAAAACTTCAAACAGAATGTGAATAGTGTATCTGTCATTAACTTCTTGACAGCTTCATTCCCATTCTCTCAGGATCATTATATCGTTAAATTAGTCCTGTTTGTGAATTCTATGCTGTGGTTTAAGAACTTGGACAGTCGTGAATTCATTGGTTTGGAAACTGCCAGCTTCAACTTGGAAGAATTTATTATTCAGAATCATTATGTTGATGACTTTGCAGAGTTCTTGGTAAAAGTAAGCGGACAGTATTTCAAATTTGTTGCCCCCAAAGAAGGCGATAAGAATCTGTATTGCGAAATAGAAGGCAATACCATACCATTCCTATTAATGGCATCTACTGGAACCCAAGCACTGGAATTGCTATATGTATGGATTAAAAGGATGTCTGCTGCCTCATTTGTCTTTATCGACGAATTTGACGCCTTCTATCATTTCAAGTTGGCTTTCGAGGTTTGCAAGCAATTGTTTAATCTCAATTGTCAGGTATTTACATCATCCCACAACACCTATCTGATGACGAACGATTTGCTTCGCCCTGATTGCAACTTCATCTTGCAGGACAACAAGATCAAGCCCCTGCAGGCTTGCACAGAAAAAGAACTGAGATTTGGTCACAACATTGAAAAACTGTTTAGAGCAGGTGCTTTTGAAGTATGATACTGTTTATATTTGAAGGAAAGGTCGATAAGACCTATTTCGAGTCTATCAAGCGACTTTTCTTCCCAGAGAAGTCTGGCACCTTCGTATGTACATACAATAGCAACATCTATTCGCTTTATACCAAACTGCAAGAACATGACACGCTTCATGGAATGTTGGAAGTCAACACGGTTTCAGTATTTAAAGAAATCCTGTTGGAAAAAGGCGACGAGACACTAAAGGATATTAGGGAAGATGAGGTCTCAGAAATCTACCTATTCTTTGATTACGACTTTCAGGAAAAAGCCAGAACGCTCGAAGAGAACAATAAGAGGTTGTCAGAATTGCTGGAATATTTCACTGACGAGACAGGTACGGGCAAATTATACATCAACTATCCAATGGTGGAATCACTTCGATATACCAAACAACTTCCTGACAATGACTATTGGCAATACGCAGTAACCCGCCAAAAATGTAAAGAAGAGAGTTTCAAGCATCAAGTTCATGAGTTCTCTTTCTATGGTGCCAACTTGGAATATATCATTCTCACCATTAAGTCCGCTGATAACGAGGCAAAAAAGCAAGAGAAAACAGACACTGCCAAGCAGAATTGGCGATATCTGATAGTGATGAATGTCAGCAAATCGAACTATATCTGCAACGATAAGAACGAGATTCCAGACGAAGCTGATAATCAAAAGGATATTTTTGACAACCAACTATCCAAATATGTAGAAACAGAAGATTGCAAGGTGGCCATACTCAATGCATTCCCCATCTTCCTGTTTGAATACTTTGGGAAGAAGGTTATAGAAAGAGTGAATATTGAGAACTCAATAATAGAATAAACATGAACGACAAAGAACCTGGTTACGTTTACATTCTAACCATTCCCTGCTTTAGGGAGGACTGGGTGAAGATTGACAAGAGCAGCCGACCTATAGCGAATACAGAATTAAGGGATGATCAAAAAACTACCCCTTCTATTCTGCACCAAGTTGGTGCAGAATTCTGCCCCCATGCGTGTTGCCACCTATCAAGGCATCAAGATTGCCGATAAACTACCAAGTGTAGAAGCACTCCAAGAACGAATCAAACTGTTGGAAGCGCTGTTCGAACAAGAATAAGGATTAAAGAAAAAGAAGATTTGACACAAGAGAATACACCTGCAAAGGTTGGATTATTGAAACTGCTGCTGGCATCGTCAGGAGTGCAGTTCGTAATTCCTGCCTATCAGCGCAACTATACTTGGACGGCAAACGGAGAGGTAAAATGGCAGTCTGACTACATTATACTGTGCTGAAATTGAAGAATTAAGAAAGAAAACGATTAATAGTTCATGCCGACTTAATGCTGAACAGTGCGTTAAAAGTGGAAAAGTACGATGATAAGTTTGTGTTCACAAACCCTGGTCTGTTGAAGCTGCCCGTTGAACAAATCTATGCCGGTGAAGAAACGAGAGCTCGCAACCAGCGCATCCAGAATATGTTCCGCATGATTGGTTTTGGGGAGAATCTTGGCTCAGGTTTTCCTCTTATCCTTAATGCTTGGAATGAGAAACACTGGCTGAAGCCACAGCTCATAGAGCAGCGTGATTCTTACAGGTGAAGCTTATCTTGTCGATTGAAACTAAAAAAGAAAAGCCTTATATGCCAGAATTTGGCATAAAAGATGGCATAAAAGATGGCATAAAAGATGGCATAAAAGATGGCGTAAAAGAACTAACTGAACGTCAGACTGTTAGTCAGACTGTTATTTTGAATTTAATAAGACAAGATGAGACTATAACCAGTAGTGTTTTGACACAAAAGGCAGGAATTTCACAACGAACTCTTATGAGAGAACTTGCTACTCTTCAAGAGAAAGGCTTCCTTGCTCGTGAAGGTGGTAGAAAGGAAGGTAAATGGGTAATCCTTGACAAGAAAGAATAATATGCCAAAGTGGTTTACACATAGTTGATAATTGCCGTGTATCAGTACATCGTTGACACTTTTCTGTTAATCTTTGTTTTTCTCTTTAGTTTTATCGTTTTTTGGTTTATATTTGTATCGTTCTACAAATTGACAACATGAATAGACACCTAAAAGGATTTGCTGCAAAAATAAGAAACCAAATGAAAGTTAGTTTCAATATTATTTCATTTTTGTGTATCCTATTTCTTTCTTCATGCCAGAAAGAGATTGTTCCAAAGGATATTTTTGGCGTATGGGTGATGCAAGAGCAAAACATCACAGATGGTCCTCAATTTACCAAGCTCCTATTGGACAAAGATAATTATAGTTTTATCGATCCTGTTGTCTGTGACACCATATTCTTTTTTAAGAACGTTACTGTCAGTGGCGACACTTTATTGCTGACCGATGGTTTTAATCATCCTACTCAATGCATCATCGAGGAGCTGCATGATAGTGTGTTAACTTTATCCCATGTTGCTGGCTTTGATAAAGAGATAACTTATAAAAAGGTGTTCAGCGATAGTAATGAACCGCCTGTAATAATAAGAGCTTCTGATCTTTCTAAAGACTCATTAGATGTTATTGTGAAATCCTTTTTGGTATGGGATTACTATCAGTATCTGAACGAAGAACATAAAGGAGCAAAAACCTATCATAGTTTGACGAAGGCTGAAATGCTGCAGGCTAAAGAATTATTACGACAATACATGACAGATGGCTCTCTAGAGAAAGATCAAATCGATAATGATGATGCCTATCCGTTTGATCAATACATTCGTCAATACGAATCCTATATGGAAAAAGGACATTTATATGTAAGAGTAACTCTAAACACCTTTATTCATACACACAAGGAAATTGGCTGTACTGATTTAAAAATAGATAGTTACTCAGTGTGTGATGGCGGCCCTTCCCATGCCAATGCAACAATAGATTTGACGGACAAAAAAGTTATTGTTTTTATGACTAATGGTCAGGCATAATTTACTTCTATAAAAGAAAAGTAATCTTTAATAGTAACAGCCATTTATGAAGTGATTTGGCCATCAATCATAACTATTTCAATACTACGTGAAGAATTGTTTGGCGAATGTTGACCTTGGCGGTTTCCGGTTTCATGGCTTCCTCGATGGGGAGGCCTGGGGGATTGATACACACTACTTGTGAAAATCCTGCATCAAGCAGCACCTGACGGTCAGCAATCCGACCAGCAATTAATGCGACAGGAACATTTTGGAGCTTGGCTCTCTGGAGAATGCCGAATGGGAGCTTTCCCATCAATGTCTGACGGTCGGCGGAGCCTTCGCCCGTAATGACGAGGAATGCATCTTTTAGCAGCTCATCGAAACCAACGGCTTCGAGTAGAAGGTCCACACCTGAACGGCAAGCGGCATGGGTATATTGTAGGAAGGCATAGCCAAGTCCTCCTGCCGCTCCTGCTCCCGGTGTATTCTGACAATCAAAGCCAAAGTGACGGGCAGAAAACTCTGCAAACCGTTTGGCACGGGTATCCAGTTCCAAAACCATTTCCAGAGTTGCGCCCTTTTGGGGTGCAAAGACATGTGCTGCACCATTTTCCCCACAAAGAGGATTGGTGACATCAGTGGCTATGGTGAAGTGAACATCATCGAGTGCACGGATATCATCCCATGTGCCTCCGTCGGCAAAGCTGTCAATAATGGCGCGAATCATCCCGATGCCGCAGTCGCTGGTGGCACTGCCGCCAAGTCCCACGATGACCTGATTACAACCGCGACGAACGGCATCCACTACGAGCTGTCCCGTTCCATAGCTGGTGGTTCGCATAGGATTGCGTTCTTCCTCTGAGAGCAGCGTCAGTCCGCTGGCCTGGGCCATCTCGATAACAGCCGTAGTGCCATTAATCAGGTACCTTGCCGTGATACGTCGCATCAACGGGTCACGCACCGGTATCTCCACCAAATCACCACCTAGCGCTTGTTGAAAAGCAGCCATAAAGCCCTCACCACCATCGCTGACGGGAATCTGCACGACCTGAGTATCAAGCATCCTTGAGAGAACACCTTCTGCAGCTGCCTGATTAGCCTCCGTTGAGGTCAGGCAACCTTTGAATGAATCTATGGCTACAATAATCTTCTTCATACGCTACATCCTTGACTGGCACAAAGATACGAACTATTTCCAAAGCATCAAAAGACTTGCCTGCAAATTTGAGCTTATTTTGGAGTTAAGTAGTTATCGCTTTGCTTGGTAGTTTTGTTGAGAGGAGTTGAGTTAAAGCACAAAATCTATGGCATGATTTTTGCAGGATATGTGGCAAAAACTTTGAAATGATTACGACAGACAATAAGAAAGAACTATATTTGGCGGTGTTGATTGACGCCGACAACGTACCATATTCACAGGTAAAAGAGATGCTCAACGAGCTGACTAAGTTCGGTGTGCCCACCATCAAACGTATATACGGCGACTGGACCCGCCCCAACCTAGCCGGTTGGAAAGCGGTGTTGCTTGAAAATGCCATCACTCCCGTGCAGCAATATGGCTATACCACAGGTAAGAACGCCACCGATTCGGCCATGATTATCGATGCCATGGACATCCTGCACAGTGACAAGGTGGATGGTTTTTGCATCATCTCCAGCGACAGCGATTTTACACGATTGGCCACCCGTCTGCGCGAGTCGAGCAAATTGGTCATCGGCATGGGTGAACGCAAGACGCCGAAACCTTTTATCGTTGCTTGCGACAAATTCATATATATAGAAAACCTCGGCAATGACGAGAGTGACAGCGAGGCAGACAGTGACATCGAGGCTACCGCCGACGCGAAAAAGAGCGATGCCCCGAAGAAGCCCGCCGCACCAAAGGAGAAAATCAACTTTGCCGTGATTAAATTGCTGCGCCGCACCATCGACGACCTGACCGACGATAACGACTGGGTGTCGATGGCCGAGGTCGGCAGTCTGATACTGAAGAAAAAGCCCGACTTCGACCCGCGTAACTACGGTTTCCAGAAACTCACGCCGCTGATAGAGTCGTGCCCCAAATATTTTGAGATAGAGAAGCGAAAAAGTGAGAACGGCCACACCAAACATGTGTTCGTACGACTGAAAGCCACGAAATAGGCTATATCACTTCTTCCTTACCTCCAAGATACCATCTACTTCATGTTCGACGAAAGGACCTTCCTTCACTTCGAACAACACACTTCCCGTCTCCAGACACTCCACGTCGTGCCACGTGTTCTTGGGGATGTCCACCCCGTATTGGCCTGACGACGGACAGAGCACAATGCTCTCCGTTACCTCGCCGTCCTCGTTATAGGTGTTCACCCGCACCCTTCCCTTCAAGATGACGATGGTCTCGTCCTTGGTGGGATGGTGATGTACAGCCACCTGCGTACCCACCTCCATGGCATTGAGGAAACGGTGGCATTTGTCGTCGAGGCTCTGGTGGAAGTTGTGGTTCATCCGCAGGCGAGGTGATTTCCTCGCCTGTTCTATCACGTTGTTAATCAGCTGGTCGTCGATGATTTTCAGATTATTCATGGATGGTATTAACAATAGTTTGTTATTATTGATGCAAAAGTAATGAAAAAAAAGAGGAATGGCACCTCGGAAGAAAAAAAGAATAAAAACATTTAATTCTTTTTGTCCTTCACTCGGTTTACACTACCTTTGTACCCAATAAACAGAAGTTACCTAACGGTAAATGAACAAAAAATGGGTAATACTGCTGCTACTGCTGCCGGCTCTGTTGAGTATGGTGGCCAGTGGAACTGTGCCCGCACATCCCATGTCCGACAAATGGCGTGCGGTGGGCGATACCATCATTGACCTCACAGGTAACAGTCCCATAGACAGCATTATTACTGATGTGGCAGACACCACCGCCGACAGCATCATCGACAACGAACCCGACACCCTGCTGATGGACTCGCTGGCGCGGGCCATCTACCGCCACAATAAGATGATAGACGACAGCATACGCCTCGACTCCATCAACCGCGCCAAATCGAACAGCATAGAGTCGCCCGTGACCTATTCTGCCAAGGACTCGCTGGTGTATGATGCTGAGAGCAAAACCGCCTATCTCTTCGGTTCCACGAAAGTAGATTATCAGAACATGAACCTCCAGAGTGAGAAGGTGGACTTCAACCTGAACAATAATCTGGTTCATGCCACTGGTGTAGCCGACTCGACGGCAAAGAAAGGGTTGAAGGGCACACCTGAGTTCAAGTGGGGCAGTGATAGTTACGAAAGCGACACCATCTCCTTCAATTTCAAGACCAAAAAAGGTATGATACGCCAGGTATATACCGAACAGGAAGACGGTTTCCTGCGCGGAGAGAAATCGAAACGTGCCGACGACGGCACACTCTACCTCGAGCATGCAACCTATACCACCTGCGACGAAGAACATCCCGATTTCTACATCGCCCTGTCGCGCGCCAAGGTACGTCCCGGTAAAGATGTGGTGTTTGGTTCTGCCTATCTGGTGGTGGCCGACGTGCCCATGCCCATCGCCATACCCTATGGATTTTTCCCCTTCACGAAGAAATACTCCAGCGGATTCATCATGCCCACCTATGGAGACGAGAGCAGCCGTGGTTTCTACCTACGCGATGGCGGCTACTATTTCGCCATCAACGACAAGTGGGATCTGAAACTGCTGGCTGAGATATATACCAAAGGGTCGTGGGGTGTTTCCGTGGCTTCCAATTACGTGAAACGCTACCGCTACAACGGCAGTTTCTATTTCTCCTACCAAGACACACGGACCGGTGACAAGGGCATGCCTGACTACAATCAGAGAGAGAGTTTCAAGCTGCAATGGAACCACACCCAGGACAGCAAGGCCAACCCCTACAGCACTTTATCGGCAAAGGTCAACTTCGCCACGTCGAGTTACGAAAGTAACAACCTGACAAGCATGTATAATCCTCAGGCCATGACACAGAGCCTACGCACCTCATCTGTGAACTGGGGAACCAACTTCTCGAGCATCGGCATGAGCATCAACGCCACAGCCGAACTGTCGCAGAACATGCGCGACACTGTCATCGCCATGACATTGCCCAACCTGACCATCAACGTGACCAAATTCTATCCCTTCAAGCGGAAAAACAGTGCCGGCAAACAACGGTGGTATGAGAAGATTGGCATGACCTACCGCGGCGATTTAAGAAACAGCATCGAAACAAAAGAAAGCGAAATCTTACATTCCAATCTCATCAAAGATTGGAAGAATGCCATGCAGCACACCATCCCCATCAGTGCCAATTTCACCCTGTTCAACTACATCAGCATTAACCCAAGCATCAATTTTGTTGACCGTATGTACACCAGCAAGGTGAAACGCTCATGGGATGAGGAGTCGCAAAAAGAAGTGAGAGACACCATCTGGGGTTTCAACAACGTGTATAACTGGAGTGCCAGTGTCGGCATACAGACCACCCTGTATGGTATGTACACGCCCAGCAAGAAAATCTTTGGCGACAAGATTGTTGCCATACGCCACGTGTTCACTCCGAGAGTGTCATTCGGTTATTCTCCCGATTTCGGAACATCGGGCTATGGCTATTACGACAGCTATGACAAGGTAGATGCCAATGGCAACGTGTCAACCGTAAACTATTCCTATTACGACGGCTATATTTTTGGATACCCCGGCAACGCCAAGTCGGGAAGTGTGACCTTTGACATGTCGAATAACATTGAGATGAAAGTGCGCAACGACGTGGACAGCATCAAGAAAGTCAGTATCATCGACGAGCTGGGTGCCACCCTTTCCTACAACATGGCCGCCAAGGAACGACAGTGGAGCGACCTGAACGTGCGCCTCAGACTGAAATGGTGGAAGAGCTACACCTTCAAAATTGACGCAGTCTTCGCCACCTATGCTTACGACCTCGATGAGAACGGTCATCCCTATATAGGCACCCACACCGAATGGAGCCGTGGGCGATTTGGCCGTTTCAGGGGCATGTCGCAAAACATCTCATACACGCTCACCCCCGAGAAGATCAAGAAATGGTTTGGCGGCGGCGATGACAATGAAGACGAGGATAGTGAAGACGATGAAGACATAGACACCGAACGTGAGTCGAACATCGACGATGTGATGGTGAAGAACAATACGAAAAAGAAGAAATCGGGCAAGGCGGAGACCGACGAAGATGGCTACATGAGATTCAACATGCCTTGGTCGCTTACCATACAATATGGTATAGATATGAGAGAGAATACCGGTGGTAAATTTAACACCAAGAGCATGCGCTATCCCTATAAGTTTGCGCAGACACTCAACTTCCACGGCAACATACGCATCAGCGACGGGTGGAACATCGACTTCCAGTCGGGCTACGACTTTGAGAACAAAAAGATTTCTATGACCAGGGCCTCGCTGTCGCGCGACCTGCACTGTTTCAACATGTCGTGTTCGGTGGTGTTGGCTCCTTACACCAGTTATAACTTCTCCTTCCGATGCAACGCGGCCACACTGACCGATGCTTTGAAATACGACAAGCGCAGTGGCATGTCGAATGCGGTGAGATGGTACTAAGGAAGGGTAAAAGGGTAAAAGGGTAAAAAGGTAAAAAGGTAAAAAGGTAAAAAGGTAAAAGGGTAAAAAGGTAAAAGAGTAAAAGGGTAAAAGGGTTAAATTTCAAATAATGATTTGAGGTGTTCTTCCTCGCCCACTACCCAGAGGATGTCGCCCTGGCGGAAACGGTAAGCAGGATTCACCTGTGACAGGTTTTCCTTTCCTTCTTCCAATCCCACGACCATACAATTGTAAGTGTCGCGTATGCCACTTTGCGCCAACGTCTGCCCCACGAACTTACTGTTGCTGCCCAAGATGATGCGGCGCAGCTTCATTTCGCGCTTCTCCAACTCATTATCTTCCTCATATATTTCATTGGCCAGGTCATGCCCAAAGACAGCCAACTGCTCATCGGAGCCAATGACTTGCAGCACATCACCTGGAAAAATAACCGACTCACCATCGGGAATGTTATAACGACGGTTGGCACGCATGATGCTGCTCACATGCACCCCGTATTTATGACCTACCGCCAGTTCGCGTAACGTCTTACCCATCCACAACGAGTCGGCAGGCACCTCAAAATCAGCGATATGCACATCGCGGTCGAGAAGATGCCCCTCGTAAAGTGGTCGTCGGTGGCCGTGCACTTGCGCCTCAATATCACGCGAGCGCAGGTTGAGTATAAAAAGGCGTTCCAGACGTATGCTGCGGTGCTTGACCACCCTGGAGAGGATGATGAGAGCCACCACAGCCACGCCGAGGCTGATGAGTATGGCGTTGGAGAAGTCGGAGAGGTAATGGGCCACGTAGAACACGAAAGCCACGGCAATGGCCAGCCGCACCAAGACGGTGAACAGCAAGGGGAAACGGTTGTAACGGTTTTCCACCCACAGGGCCTTGAATTCCTCAGAATGGTTCTTCTTCATGACGATGGCCCTGAGGAAGGGAGAGATGAGGATGACCGTGGCCAGGCCACAGACCAGCTGTGCCCATCCCGATGGCAGCACGCGCCGACAGAAAGGCAGGAAGAAGGTGAGCATGATGGCTACGGTAGCCGCCGACACGATGGAGTAGATGAGTGTGTTGATTACCATCTGCCTGATCAGTTTCTTCCAGTTGCTCACATCACTTTGCGATGACGACTGGCTGATAGTAATACGGTTCAGACGCAGGGCCCAACTTTTGGGCAGGTATTTCTCCAACAGGCTGCAAGCGGGTACCGACAGTTTAATCATGTAAGGTGTGAGGAAGGTGGTGATGACCGACACCGCCACCACCACGGGGTACATGAAACTGCTAATCACCCCCAGCGACAATCCCAGCGAGGCAATGATAAACGAAAATTCACCAATCTGCGCCATGGAGAAGCCACAACGCATGGCCGACTTGAGCGACTGTCCACCGAGCAGAAAGCCAAAAGTACCGAAGATGGCCTGTCCGAGCAAGATGGTGGCCACCAACACCAGGATAGGCACCGCATATTTCACCAAGATAGCCGGATCGACAAGCATACCCACCGACACGAAGAAAATGGCTCCGAAAAGGTTCTTCACCGGCTCCACCACCTTAATAATCTTCTCCGCCTCGACCGTCTCGGCAAGCACCGAGCCCATCACGAAAGCGCCAAAGGCACTACTGAATCCCACTTCGGTGGAGATAACTGCCATCAAGCAGCACAGGCCGAGGGCCACGACCAACAGAGTCTCGGCATTCATCAGCTTACGTACCGAACGGAGCAACCATGGCAGGAAGAAGATGCCCACCACGAACCAGAGTATCAGGAAGAAGCCTATCTTCAACACCGCATTGAGCATTTGTCCTCCGTCGGCTCCCGACCCTTCTGCGATGGCTGAGAGCATCACCATGAGAACGATGGCCAATATGTCTTCAAGGATGAGTACACTCATCACCACACCCGCAAACTTCTGCTGGCGCAGCCCCATGTCGTTGAAAGCCTTGTAGATGATGGTTGTTGATGAGGTGGCAATCATACCGCCGAGGAAGATGCAGTCCATCTTCACCCAACCGAAAGCATAGCCCACACATATGCCCAGCGTCATCATAAAGAAGATGATGGTAACGGTGGTGATGGCCGGTCCGAAACCCATCTTCAAGATTTTCTTGAATGAGAAGTCCAGTCCCAGAGTGAACAGGAGGAACATCACTCCAATATCTGCCCACGACTTTATATTACCCGTGTCGAGCACCGACATGACATACGGCATGTGCGGGCTGACCAAGAAACCGGCCACAATATAGCCCAGAACGAGAGGCTGTTTGAGTTTCTTGAACAACAATGTCACCACACCGGCCACGATCAGTATCAGGGCCAGATCTTTAACCAGTGCAGGCAGTTCAGACATTTACGAGTGACGAGTTTTGAGATATGAGTGACGAGTGAGGTTAAGATTTACTCGTAATAGTCGGCTGTGAGTTCGCAGATACGTTTCACCACGTTCATAGCTTTCTCCATGACCTGTACCGACACGAATTCGAAGGGTCCGTGAAAATTGACACCACCAGCAAAGATGTTCGGGCAGGGCAGTCCCTTGAAAGAGAGTTGGGCTCCATCGGTACCTCCGCGTATAGGCTCTACCTTCGGTGGCACTCCACAGTCCTGCATGGCCTTGAGCACGAGGTCGATGACATGCATGTTGGGGTCAATCTTCTCCTTCATGTTATAATATTGGTCATTGACCTCCACCTCGCACGTCCCCTCACCATATTTTTCATTGATGGTACGACCACATTCCAGCATGATGGCTTTGCGCCGTTCGAACAGCTTACGATCGTGGTCGCGAATGATATATGAGAGCTGTGCCCGTTCGATGTTTGACTGAATGCCCAGCAGGTGATAGAAGCCTTGGTATCCCTCTGTGGTTTCCGGTGTCTCATTCTCGGGCAGCAATGCCGCAAATTCAGCCGCCAGACGGTTGGCATTGACCATCTTAC
Organism: Prevotella sp.; assembly: GCA_017548605.1. Taxonomy (GTDB): domain Bacteria; phylum Bacteroidota; class Bacteroidia; order Bacteroidales; family Bacteroidaceae; genus Prevotella. The sequence continues at coordinate 85,162 of JAFYZT010000023.1, forward strand.
CCTTGGCATATCCCGGATGTACGCTTACGCCCTTGATACGCACCTTGGCCGATGCCGCATTGAAGTTTTCATACTCCAGGTCACCAAGATCACCGCCATCCATGGTATATGCCCACTCACAGCCGAACTTCTCCACATCGAAATGGTGAGCACCCATACCTATCTCCTCATCGGGGTTGAACGCCACGCGGATATCACCATGCTTGATGTCGTCATGGTCGCGCAGGTAACACATCGCCTGCACAATCTCGGCGATACCAGCCTTGTCATCGGCTCCCAACAATGTAGTGCCATCGGTGACAATCAGGTCTTCACCCACATGTTGGAGCAGCTCCGGGAACTTTTCCGTGCGCATGACGATACCTTCAGAGAGCTCAATGTCGTTGCCGTCATAGTTCTCAACGATGCGTGGGTGGATATTGGCACCACTGCAATCGGGACTGGTGTCATAGTGAGAGATGAAACCGATAACGGGCACTTTTTTATCTACATTGCCTTTCAGCGTGGCGTAGATATATCCCTTTTCATCCATCTCCACATCGGCGAGACCCTCGTCGATGAGTTCCCGCTTCAGATAATCGGCAAAGAGCAGTTGTTTCTCCGTACTAGGTACAGTCTGAGACTCCTCACTCGACTGTGTATCGAATTGTGTATATTTTAAGAAACGTTCAACGATATTCATGGTTATTTCTCCTTATTTCTTCGGTTTGTCTTCTTTTTCGGTCTTCTCCTCCATCCTATCATCGACATTGTCGCCTTCGGTGGGTTTCATTGAATCTTCGAAATCGGTGATGTCGTTTTTCACCAGAATATCATACCATGAGAGCAATTTGCGGATGTCACTGTCGTGAACCCTCTCGCGGTCGTAGTTAGGCAGCACCTCGGCGAAATAATTACGCAATTCTTCGGCCTTGCATTTCTTGTAAGCCAACGAGCAGGCTTTTTTATCCTCTTTGTCGCGCACGGCAGCGAGTACGGTCATCAGGGGCACATCCTCGGTGTCAGAATACATGGCGATGTCGGCCAGTGAAGTGACGCGGTCGGTAGAAAATGCCGGTATTCGTTTGTGGGTCTCATCGAGTGCTTCGACGATGAGTGTGTTCTTACCTCTTGATACCAGTTTGTAAAGCCCTGGTTTTCCGGCTATTGAAAGAATTGTCTGTTGCATGTGAATATTGAAGTTTTTGAGTTATTGAGTTCTTATTTATAGGAAATTTTAGGTTATCTTAGGCATTCCTAAGTTATCCTAGGCTATCCTAGGTTATCTTTGGTTATCCTAGGTACCTAGGGTGTCTTAGGGGGGCCTAAAATCTTATCCAGTTGGGTGTCGATGTCGGCGATACCGTCATTGAAAATGACGATATGGCTGCGGCGCTTTGCCTCATCGGGGGCCATCTGACGATGAATCCATTCCAACGCCTTCGCACGGCTGATTCCGTCGCGCTGCATGATTCTTTCGATGCGCGTCTCCAACGGAGCATCAACATATATGATTTTGTCCACCAGCCGGTCAAAGCCACTTTCGAAAAGTATGGCACATTCCATCCACCGCAGTGGGGAGTTGATGAAAGCTTTTGCTACGGCAGGGTGTACGATTTGGTCGATGCGCTGTGCATTCTCAGCTGAAGCAAGAATGAAACGAGCCATAACCCCTTTGTTGAGTCGTCCGTCAATATACAGGTCCTCTCCCACGAGTCTTGTCAACCGCCGTTGTAAATCCTTGCGTTCACGCATGAGCTGTTTGGCCACATCGTCGCAGTAGAATACCTGTATTCCTCTGGCTTCAAGGCGTTCACATACGAACGACTTACCACTGCCTATTCCCCCGGTGACGGCCACACGTGCCCCTTCCTTCATCATAGCTGCTCAATGAGGTAGTCGACCTGTTCTATTTCCAATGAGGCCCTGATGACCAACTCCGGTTTAGCCACCAATTTCAGTGTGCATTTGTCAGATGAAGCATTCTCTATCTCGTGATAATCCACCTCCACACGGAAGTCACTGGGGAACACCTGGTCGACGAGATGGCTGCCCACCACGAAGCGCACCTTCACCTGCGACGGGAAGGTTCTGAGTACCTTTCCCTCGGGCATATTGACAGCCACCACAGGCACCTCGAAAGTGCTTTCCGTGAGCACATCAGCATCTATCTCGAGCGAGACGGCAGGTGGTACCAGCTTCACACCACTTTTCTTTAGCAGTTGGACGGGTTGTCTCTCCGATGTCGATACGTCCTCCCGACTGGTGTATTCCGTGGTGACAAACGTGATGCTGTTTAACATGTCGTTTGTGGCATACACATCAACACTGTCAGGTACCAACTTGGTTTGCGTGATAAAATAGTTTTGTGCCGCCTCGATTTTTCCTCTGAACATCACAGGCACCTTCTTATGCAGACCGTGGTTGAAATAGAGGTCAATTTTCTCGGGTTTGATGCCCCTAATATCCGTCGACTTATATAATTGCTGCCGGATAAGTCTTTGCAATTCCGCCGCCGACACCACACCGTGGCCATCGGACTTGGAATAGTTGGCAAAATTGATTTTCAGGGGTTGAATGTGGTCGGTAAACCAATATGCCGCCATGACATAACCTTTGTCACGCAGAGTCACCTTGATGGTATCCTGAAATTCGCTTGTCAGCACGATATTGTCGGGCACGTTGACTATTTCCACGGGCACACTCACTTCTTTTTCCAGACTTTCATTCAGCGTGATAATCAACCAGAAAACCCCGCTGACAGCCAGGAAAAACAAGAAAATCAGAAACTCCTTATTCAACAGTCGCAATAAGAAGTTCCTGAAATGGCTGAACAATCGTCGAAACGAGAAATTCATCAAGGTATTTATATTATCTTACTATTTCTCCAATGTGAGGTGAGGAGCTTCAGATAAGTTACTTAACGTCTTTCTGCATTTGCGATGCCGATGCATCGGCATAGACATACGATTTGTCTACTTCAATGACTACTCCATGAGCTATCTCCACCTCCACTTTGTTGGTGTTGAGGTCGATATGCTTCACCGTGCCATATATGCCGCCACCAGTAACCACGCGCGTGCCTGTTTGCAGTTGGTTTTGGAAATTACGTATCTCTTTTTGTTTTTTCTGCTGCGGACGAATCATGAAGAACCACATGATGGCAAAGATAGCCACCATCATAATCAGGAAGCCCATGCCTCCACCAGCTGGTTGTTGTGCGGCATCTTGTGCCGACAATAGAATTGTTGTGTTCATTGCGATTTATTTGTAATTATAATGATTATTCACTTGGATTATCCAGGATACCTGTGAACCTGTGAGGTTCAGTTTATGCCATCCTTTCTTTCGGGCATGGGCTTGAGCATTACGCCCGTGTTGTAAAGGTGTCGCGCTATGGCATCGAGCATTCCATTGATATATCCCGCGCTCTTAGGTGTGCTGTACAACTTTGCCAAATCGACATACTCATTGATAGTGACACTCACCGGGATGTTAGGGAAGGAGAGCATTTCGGCGATAGCTATCTGCATGATCACCACATCCATGTATGCCAATCGTGAGAAGTCCCAGTTGTGTGATGCCTCACTCATGTATTTCTGATAAGTATCGGCATTGAGGATGGTGGAACGGAACAGTTTCGAAGCGAAGTCCTTGTCCTCTTCATCTTTGTATTCCGGTAGTAGTTCCTGTTTTCCCGCCGTCTTGGGGTCGAACCGTTTGATGGTCTTCAGCACGAAGGTATCAACGACCTCTTTGTCGTCATTCCAATATAGACTTTTCTCTTCGAGTATGGCATCGAGGTCTTCGTTATCTTGGATAAACAGTTTATATAGTTTTCTCCATACCTCACGGTCTATCTCATAGTTGTCCTCCTCCTCTTCCATGTATTCTTTGTACACTTGGCTCTGCTCGATGTTGGCAGCCAGTTTCCTGACAAACTCCGTATCGTCGTCCCACGAAGCCTTGCTACTTTCCCGGAAAGCCATGAGCATGTGATTTTCTTCGAGTTGCAGAGCGAACCTGTTATCTACGAACTTGAATGAGGGAGGCTTTGTCCCTTCTCTTTCCGCCCTGTTTGACAATATTTCCAGTTTTTTCCGCATTTCCTTGTTAACAGAAACGATGAGCAGCAAAAGCATATTATAGAGATCGTATGCTTTTGACAGGCTGAACATCAGTTCTTTCTCCGCATGGCTCATGTTTTTGTGTCCGTTTTGATAGTATGCGTAGGTTAACTGAACTATTTTGATTCTTATCAATTCCCTATTAATCATGCCTTTTGTGTGCTTTTATGTTGTCAGTATCTGATGTATAGGTGTAATAATTTCTGCAAAAATAGCAAATTTCCACTTACCTTGCAAGAAAATGCTTATGTTTTCTATTATTTTTTTTGGTATTTTTTGTGGGTTTGGAAGAAAAAGCGTACCTTTGCCGCGCTTTTTTGAGCATCTGTGTGATGGCGAATTAAGCAAATGAAAAGATTCACTTAATTTAGAGTAACACCAACCAATTATGAAAGAGATTACCGTTAACGGCAAGAAGAGAGCCGACGTGGGCAAGAAAGCCACGAAACAGTTGAGGAAAGAGGGTTATGTACCTTGCAACCTTTATGGTGAAAAGAAGAATGCTGATGGTCTTCCTGAGGCTCAGGCTATTTCCATTCTGGCCACCGACCTTCGCAAGGTTGTTTACACCCCGCATATCTATGTAGTAAAACTGAACATCGAAGGCGAGTTGCATACAGCCGTGCTGAAAGAATTGCAGTTCCACCCTGTGACCGATGCCATTATGCACATCGATTTCTTCGAGGTGAACGAAACCAAGCCCATCACCATTGGTATTCCTGTCCGTCTGAACGGTCTGGCCCAAGGTGTGCGCGACGGTGGTAGGATGAACCTGTCAATCCGCAAAATCAATGTCACCGCTCCATACAAACAGATTCCCGAACTTCTCGATGTTGATGTTACCGATTTGCGTATCGGTAAGAGCATCAAGGTGGGCGATCTGAGCTTCGAAGGTCTGGAGATAGCCACACCGAAAGAAGTGATTGTCTGCTCCATCAAGATGACGCGCAACGTTCAGTTGAACGCCACCGAGGAAGGAGAAGAGGAAGCAGCTGCCGAATAACGACTTTTTATGGACAAATACCTCATTGTGGGGTTGGGCAATCCCGGCATGGAATATGCCGATACCCGCCACAACATCGGATATATGGTATTGGACGCCTTTGCCAAGGCGTCCAATGTCGTATTTTCCGACCGCAGATATGGTTTCGTCGCCGAAGCCTCTCTTCGCGGCCGCAAGTTGGTGTTGTTGAAGCCCACCACCTATATGAACCTGAGCGGCAATGCCGTGCGTTATTGGTTGAACAAGGAGAATATCGACGAGAGCCGTCTGCTGGTGGTTGTCGACGATTTGGCTTTACCCTTGGGCACCTTCCGACTGAAAGGTCGCGGTTCAGCAGGAACCCACAATGGTCTGGGTCATATCCAGCAGCTTATCGGTCAGGATTATGCCCGTCTGCGTCTTGGCATAGGCAACGATTTTGCTCAAGGCAGCCAAGTGAATTTCGTTTTGGGTGCATTCTCTACCGAGGAACGCGAGGTGCTCCAACCCGTCATCGACACATCCGTAGATATTATCCGCAGTTTTGTCTTGGCGGGTGTCGACATCACTATGAACCAATACAACAGGAAAGGGCAAGGAGCCAAAAAGGAGCAAGGAGCAAGGGGCAAGGAGCAGGAGAATACCCTATAGGATTGCCTAGGACAACCTAAGAGAACCTAGGACTACCTAAGATTACCTAGTATCACCTAAGATTGCCTAGGATTACCTAATAATTTAACAATGAGTGAAGCAAGAATAGACAAGTGGCTGTGGGCTGCCCGTATCTTCAAGACCCGTTCTTTGGCTGCCGATGCCTGCAAGAACGGTCGTGTGATGATGGGCGGCATGAACGTGAAGCCCTCGCGTCCCATCAAGGAAGGCGATGTGATTGACGTGCGCAAGCCACCCGTCACCTATTCTTTTCGTGTGCTGAAGTGCATCGAGATGCGCGTAGGAGCCAAGGTGCTACCCGAGATTTATGAGAACGTAACCGATCCCAAGCAATATGAGTTGTTGGAGATGAGCCGCATCAGCGGTTTTGTGGACCGTGCCCGTGGTACTGGCCGTCCCACGAAGAAAGACCGCCGTCAGATGGAAGCCTTCATCGACCCCGTGTTGTTTGGTTTTGACGATGACGAGGAGGACGAAGAATGAAAAACTTAGCCATTTTTGCTTCTGGCAGTGGTACGAACTGCGAGAACATTATCCGTTATTTTCAAGGACATGAGCAGATAGCCGTGACCTTGGTGCTTTGCAACAAGTCTGATGCCTTTGTGTTAGAACGAGCCCGCCGCTTGGGTGTTCCCACCTGTGTAGTACCGAAGGCCGCGTTTAACCGTCCCGAAACGGTACTGCCTCTCTTGCGGGAGCACCATGTTGACTTTATTGTGTTGGCAGGGTTCCTGCTCATGGTACCCGATTATTTGTTGGCCGCCTATCCCCGTGCCATCATCAATATTCATCCATCGTTGCTACCCAAACATGGCGGCAAAGGGATGTGGGGTATGCATGTCCACGAAGCCGTAAAAGCCGCCGGTGACACAGAGACAGGCATGACGGTTCACTGGGTGAGCGACGTATGCGACGGTGGTGAAATCATTGCACAGTTCCGCACGCCTATCGCGCCTGACGACACCCCCGACGACATTGCCGCCCGCGAGCATGTGCTGGAAATGGAACACTTCCCAAGAGTTATCGAAGAAGTGGTATTGAGTGATAAGTGACCGACTGTTGAGTGGCAAGATAAGAATAGTCGCTTCGCGATGAAGAAACCTTCAAAGCGAAGCGACCTTTTTTTGTAAGAATGTATGAATAGAACTGTTAGAATCTTCCACCGCCACCAGGGAAGCCACCGCCACCACCGGGGAAGCCACCGCCGCCACCAAAGCCGCCGCCTCCGCTGGGACGACCACCACCTGTGGGACGACCACCACCGCCAGGCATTCCGCCACCAGGCATTCCACCCATAGGCATTCCACCTGGGCCGAACATGCCGCGCCGCTCACTCATCGGGTCTTTTCCTCCGAAGAAATTGAACTTATAGATAACATGCAGCATGGCATAATGGTTGATACTGTTGTATTCTGTATCCTGACGCATCATCGCGTTGATGGTACGGGTCAGGTTGCTCTGCTGGTGCAGGATGTCATAGAACTGGAGCGTGACACTCAGGTTACCCTTCATGAAGGAGTGGCTCAACTGCGCGTTCCAAATCAGCTCGTTGGTGTTCATTGACTTATCGCTGTATCCACGGCGTGAATTCTCGTGTATATCAGAGGAGAGTGAAGAACCCCATGGCAGGTACACATTGAGGTTGAGACCATAAGAGAACTGCCAAGTGTCAAGGTCACTGTTGGGCTGTAATTTGTTGCGGGCATGCATATAGGTCATTTCACCATTCAAATCCACTTCAAGCCAGCTGTTACGGAAACTTGTTGACAGTCGTTCACCCAACGTAGTGGTACGTGTATAGTTACGCTGAGAGTCCTGGTTCATACCTATTGACAGATAACCCACACTTTGGTTATAACTATAGTTGGTGAAAGTATTGACATTCCAGTAACCCGTGCTGTCAATGGATGTGTTGAACATCAATCCCAACTGTGTGCTCCAGTTACCATTGATATTTTCAGGCCGCGTTGTTCGTCCACCCGTATTCTCATTGTAGGTCACCATATTACTGATACTGTTTCTGGTGATATTAAGATTACCGAATGCCATGATGGACCGCTGGTGCGACTGAATATAATTGTTGTAGTTAACCCTCATATTGTGCGTGAACGAGGGCTTCAGTCCCGGGTTACCCTTTGTTATGTTCAGCGGGTCGGAGTCGTCAGTGATGTCGAGCAGATCTGACATGTTAGGTTGACTTGACCGTCCACGATAATTGATGCGCAAGTTGCTCAGTTTCGAGAACCGGTACAAGAAATTAATCATCGGCGAAACGTTGGTCACTGAGCGATCCATGTCAACATGCACGCCTTGGTAGTCTTGTGTATATTTGGACTTTTGCGGTTGCACCATGAATCCTGCATTGAGTTGGAAATTGGGCTGTATCCAACGATAGGTAAGCTGTATCTCATGTATATAGTTCTTGTATTCAGAGAAACGGCTCAAGTCTTCATCAAGATATGTATCCAAGGGGCTAGTCAGTCGTGCGAGATAAGCGTCCCACATGCGGTAGCCCGGTGACAGTCCTTCGGAGAAAGCTTGTCCCATATCGCTGAAGTCGTATGTTGCCCTGTCGCTCTTATTGTAGCGATATTGATAGCGATAGCTGAACTGGAGGAACATCGCTTTGGCGATGGGTTCCGAATAGGTCACCTGGAAAGCATAGCTCCAATTCTTCGTCGGCGTGGTGTTATAGCGGTTGGTCTGGTAGGTGGAATCCAATCCTAAATAGTTCTTGATCTGGTACAGGTGTACGTCACTCACCGAGAGTTGGGTATTGTCGTTCTTGCCATAGCTCAGGTCGGTACGCAGGGTGACATTCCTACCTTTGTCATCTAGCTTGCGGTTGAATTGAATCATGGCGTTGGCATTTGTGTTCTCCCCATAGCTAATACTTCCATCCTTCTGCGTGTTAACCATGATATTCTGTGCGGCCATCTTGTCGATATCTTCATCATCGAGCGGGTTATCCACATAATCATAGGGGTTATCGTTGAATTGCGCTGAACGTTGTATGCGCGTACCATCGCTGGTGCTGTAAGAGATAGAGGGTCGGAACATGATGTTAGTCATGGTGTCAGGTTCCCATTCTATGCGCATCTGTCCGTTCCATGAGTTATTGCGGTTATAGCTCTGATTCAGCGAGTTGGAGAACGATTTAGCGATGCTGACGAAATTTTCTGTTGCTCTATTTGAAAGCACATCGCTGTTGCGGTGGTTCCATCTCACGCTGGCATCCCATTTCAATTTATCCGAACCCACATAGTTGAAGTTCACGCCCAGCATTTTCGACTGGTTCAATCCATCCTGATTGGCACCGAAACGCCGTCCACCGCCACCACCTGGGAATCCCATGTCGTTGGTGTTGTTGGCATTACCGAAGAGCATCAACCTTATATCACTGTTGAAGTAGGCAGCCATCAGTCGTTCGGAATACCTCTTTTTGGTACCTATGCCCAAGTCGGCATTTCCCGTCAGACCTTTATTCATACCCGGTTTGATACCGAAGTCGAGCACTGTCTCCTCCTCACCGTCGTCGATACCAGTGATTCGTGCCAAGTCACTCTTCTCGTCGTAGGCCCTTACCCTTTCGACGATGGAAGTAGGCAGGTTCTTCAATGCCGTCTGCGTGTCGCCGGTCATGAATTCTTTGCCATCTACCTTAATTTTCTTCACCTCTTTACCATTGATGGTAATCTTACCATCGTCACCCACCTGGGCTCCCGGTAGTCTCTTCACCAGTTCTTCGATGGCCGCTCCTTCGGGCGTACGGTAAGCCGAGGCATTATAGATGAAGGTGTCTTCCTTGACCACTACCTTCGCCGCCTGTCCTGTCACCGTCGTGCCTTTAAGCATGATAGCATCAGACTGGAAGATTATGTCGCCGAGGTGCATCTGCTCACCTTGCCTTACCCTGATGTTTTTGAGCAAAGGAATATATCCCACGCTGGTCAAGCGCAGGATGTATTGACCTGCCGAGTCAACGGGCAGAGTGAAATTACCTTCTTCGTCACTGATTACGCCACCGACAAAAGTGCTGTCTTGTCGCAACAACTGCAAGGTCACTTGCATCACACCTTCGTGCGTATCCTTGTCCAATATACGTCCGATGATTTGAGTTGCCGATTGTTCTGGCTGTTCTGGCTGTTGTGCCCATAGGCTACCTAATCCCAGGCAAGCCCATATGGCTAAAAACAATAATCGTTTCATCAAAAAAAAATTTGTGATTTGTTGTTATGACGTGACAAAAGATAAAAAGTTTAACCACCTCCACACAAATGCACATAATTTTAGATTTATTAAAGGTGAACTCACAAATACCAACCAAAGGGGGCGGAATAACAAAAAAATGCGCTACCTTTGCCACAAAATATAATTACACATGCTATTTTTGTACACACCATGTTAGAGAACGTCATCATCACCCAAGAGTTGGAAAAAGACCTGTACCAGGCCATCGCCGACATACAGCCCGACAAGTTGTTCGTGCTCACTGACAGCAACACACGGGAAGCATGCCTTCCCCTCATCCAGTCATGGCCCTGTATGGCTGGAACGCAAAGTATTACCATCGCTGCCACCGATGACCATAAGGACGTGACGGCGCTCGGTGAGGTATGGAGCGCGTTGAGTCGTGGTGGAGCATCGCGTCACTCTTGTCTCATCAACCTCGGTGGGGGGATGATAACCGACCTCGGCGGTTTTGCCGCCGCCACCTTCAAGCGTGGCATCCCATTTATCAATATCCCCACCACGCTGCTATCGATGGTTGATGCCTCTGTGGGCGGTAAGACCGGCGTGAATTTCAACGGTCTGAAGAATGAGGTAGGTGTGTTCCGCGATGCCAACCGTGTATTGCTCTCCACCTGTTTCCTCAACACCCTCGATACAGAGAACATCCGTAGCGGCTATGCCGAGATGCTCAAGCACGGACTGTTGAGCACGCCAGAGATGTGGAGAGAACTGATGGCATTCCCATTGGAAACGCCCGACATGGAACTATTGCAACAGATGATTGGCCGTTCGGTAGCGGTAAAAGCTGACATCGTGGAGGCCGATCCATTGGAGCGTGGCATCCGCAAGGCTCTCAATCTAGGTCATACCGTCGGCCATGCCTTCGAGTCATGGGCCATGCAGCGCAAGACTCCTATCTTACACGGCTATGCCGTGGCTTTCGGTATGGTAGTGGAGCTGTATCTCAGTGTGGCGAAATGTAGTTTCCCCACGTCGTTACTTCGCCAGGCCACCCGTTTCATTGATGACTATTATGGAACGCTACCCATCACCTGTAAAGACTACCCCACCCTCCTGGAGTTGATGACTCATGACAAGAAAAACCAAGACGGGCACATCAACTTCACGCTCCTCGGCAATATCGGTGACATCCGCATCAACCAAAACGCCTCAAAAGAAGAAATAGAGGAAGCCTTAGACTTTTTCAGAGAAGGACAGTGAAATCGGAAGATTGAAGATTGAAATTTGAAGAATATAATTAGCTGGAGGATGATAGATGATTTGTTCGAGTGACCAAGACCCCATCATTATTTCTTCCGTTCAACTTTTGCCCTATTCATGATAATGGTTTCCTCATACGGCGCTCCCATTGTCCAATACTTGTATTCGTCGATATAGAGATAGGGATGATAATACTTTCCCCAATGTTCATATACACCGAAACAACGTTGCATATCGATGAAATACAAGAACTCCTCGTCTGTCAAGGGACATTTGCCTCGCACAATATACTCATGTGGTGCCCATGGCATTGTCTTGGCAAATGTCCACTGGCAACGGGAAATCATCTCACGAAGTTTTGAGTAATCTATGTCTTTCTTCATTGTTCGAAGACTATATTGATGAATACACGGCACTATTTTAACGGACAATCAGGGAAACCTTATACCTTCTTTAATCAGCATATATTACACACCCACACTTTGGACATTTTATTGTATAAAATTGAGCTATATTATTCTGTTTCTTATTTCAACAAGTTCAACTCTTTCTGTATTAGCTGTGGCATAGTGATTAGTTGATTTCAACTTTACGTCTTACAATTTTGATGGTCAGATGCACCTGATACTCGGGATGCGCATCAGGGTTGATTTTACTGATACGGCACTCGAACATATCTGTCCATCCCATTTCGAGAATACTGGCAATGGTCTCGTTGTCCGCGCGAGGTATATAACCTATTCGGAACGAATCATTCATCTCCTCATCGTCGTAGATGACAGCCACTGCCTCTGGGTCATAGCGGTTGTCGAGTTCACGCTCCAGACGGAGAACCGTTCCCACCTTCAACTTGTCCCACACCTCATCAGCATCGTGAAACTTGCGGCCAGCCAAGTGGCAATCCATGTAAAACTTCTTCTTTGTTTCCATAATTTTGAATAATTTTTGTTAAACTTCATCTATACGGAAGCAAAGTTAGAGGCAAGTTGCACCATATTGTGGTACAGCTTGAAGAAAAATCGTTTATTCTACGGATTATCTTGTATTTCAGGCTTTTTATATCTGTTCATGGCAGACTGAAGCCATTGTTGTATATCATCAGCTACATGTTGGGGTGAAAGTACTTGAACCAAATCTCCCCTTGACAAAATATGTCCTTTAAAATCAGCCGTTGGCCTCAAATGCAATTCAAAATCGGTATATTCATCAGTCACATTGATTTCTCTTTGTGAATGGTGTAACGGCAAGTCACGTATATAATTGGGTTCCAAACCATAGGCTCGCAATACGATTCGCTCTGGCTTGCTGCCATCACCTACAACAATCCCGAAACATTCATTAAAAAATGTAGCAGCATCGAAATCTGGATCAAGAGAGAATTTTGACTGTTGCAGTTCCACATTTTCTATGCGGTCAAGGGAGAAAACAGCAAATTTCTCCTCACCGTTTTTAGATGAATGTCTGACCATCGATACCAATACATACCATCTACGGCGGAACAACTTCAAACAATAGGGAACAACAATAAACGAATTGGCCAATGCTGCTCCATAGCGTCGATAAGTTATCTTTATCTTGCGATTTTCACGCATCGCCTTAATAATCTGTTGCAAATGAATGTCACCAGAAGGAATACTCTCTAATAGTATACGGTGATGCAATCCTACGTTCTCGTCAAGCATGTTACTTACGCTTAGCGTCGAGAACAACCAGTTCTGCACACTTTCCTCCTCCAGCACCTCCTTATTATAAATGTAGTAACGGTACCCATCCTTGCGGTCACATTCAATGATGACACCGAACATATCGAGAATAGCATCACGGTGACGGTTGAAGGTTGTTCGCGAAAACTCCAGTCCACCGCTTTCCTCCTTTCTCTTCCATCGTTCGTTGATTTCAGCGAAGGTGATTTTTCCTGCTCGGTTGATAGTTTCAATCAACCAAATGTATTCCTTGAATAGTGTGGGGATTTTCATAATCAATCAACCTTTGCTCGATTTATAACCCTAGTTACTTCTAACTCACAGCCCATCGTCCAATATTTGTAACCATCTATGTACAAATATGGCTGGCGATATTGTCCCCAATCTTCAGTTACCCCCAGCACCCTTTGAGTCCATACAAAATTTTCAAACTCTACAGACGAGATAGGGCACTTACCCTTCACGATATACTCATGTGGCCATTGGGGCATTGTCTTGGCTAAAGTCCATTGACACTTAGATATTATTTTTCTAATCCTACCCACATCATACAGATTCAGATACTTGTTGAGCAATCGAAGCCCTACCAGGACACGATCTTCTATGTCTATGCCATCTGTATTCTGTTGAATGGCATAAGTCTCGACAACTTCTACATTCTCGCCATCTTCACGGCAAATAGCATATTGATTATCGTTCAACGTGAGAAACATCCCTTGCTGAGAAAGATAGAGTTTATCAGTACCATGATTGTTGTACTCTGAGTAAGAATAATCACCAATTACCAAACCAACTGTCTTACCGCCTGCAATATCATAAAGTGTTTTAAGGAAAATATCATAATTCATTCCTCCTAGACTGATTTCAGTTGTCATCATGAGTACATGATAAGTATCCCGCCCTGTTTTCCAATGTTGACGCCAATAATATTTTCCCCATCTATTAGGTAGCATTTGAGAATACTTAACAAGATAATATCTAACTGGCATTTCTCGAGTTAACTGAATATAATTCCATGAAATTTCCTGCAACTTTCTGTTTGTAAACACTTCATGCATTGACAATAATGTTTGAAGTGTCTTACAAAGGTTATTCTGCAATTTCACTGGACCAAGTATTTCACGCCACACGCCAGTGGCAAGACGATTATCCGATGTGCCTATCTGGAAGCGAAAAGCATCTTTGACAAAGAAATCGCCAATGGAAAGCAAAGCCCGATTTACATTATTCAAATCCTGGCTAAACAGACTATAAAAACGGTCACACCAATCAATATGATCTAACCCAACAGATGATATATACCCATTCAGATATGGATGGTCTTCAAGACGAAACAAAGTCTCGGCCATATCAGGATGAGCCTTCGTCCATTCCATTTTTTGAATTTCCTCATCTACTTGTTTTGTTTGGAAACGGGCACGACCTTCTGATTGCTCTATTGCACCTTGCAAAATTATTTTATCTGTCAAGTCCAATAATACTCTCATGTTATCTGAGCGAACTGTGTCAGGAGAATTCTTTGCCAAGTTATTGATAATACGTAACCTTCGCCTAAAATCGGATTCTGTCAGGCTATCCTTATGATTTAAAAATAAGGTAAACGAATATAAAAGAAGGGTTTGAACCAAAGAAAAAGCAGATCGATTGTTCGATATGCGAATCCCATAGCATCTGCAACACTCTCTGAAGATATTCTTGGGCGTGTCTATACATATTTTGCCAATAGCATAACCATCATTTGAAACATAACTATCAAAAAACTCCTCAACATTCATGTTTTTCCAAATATCGAAGTATTTCTCCAGAAAAATCATATTATCTATGGCAAATGGACAGTTTTTTGAGAATTGTTTATCGATGATATCAAACTCATCAACAATCTCAGACTCTCCATTTCTATAACTGATGATATCACTGATAAAATGAACGTAACGTAAGAATTCATCATCAGTGACTAAATCGGCTTGCGCATCGCCAGTACCGCTATCACGAAATGGCCACAAAATGTCAGTCCATTCCCTATCTATTTTCCGTATAATCTGGCTTGTCTTTTCAGGGGATACTTCTCTTAAACGTAATTCAAACTCTGCCTTAAAGTGTTCAAAACGAGTCAAAGCTTTTCCTCGTGAATTCATCTTAATATAAAGTTCATCGGTTACACCCATTTGACTTAACGGAAGGAAATAAAAAGATATGTTATCACTCATCAATTTATTCCACAATCCACTAGTCACACAGAACTTGTTATGGATAGCATCAAGCATGACAAGCATTGACCGCACTGTTGGGTCGTTTTCCCATTCAAGTAGATACCACGCTTCATCACGCACTTGTTCAGCAATGTTAGATTGAGAGAAATCAGGTGAGAACTGCAATAAATGATTACAAAATTCCCTGCTACTCACACGTGTTTCATAAGTGAAGTTTCGCAGGAAAGCCTGTTCTTCTTCATCAACGCCCTCATGGCGTGCAATATAATAATGCAGAAGGAATAAAGTGGTCAAACGTTGTTGACCATCCAAAGGTATGAGACGCCCACTTTCATCCACGTCACCATATATAAAATCAAGTGTGGTTTTCTTGCCTTCTGATAAGGCTTCAAAGAGAACTTGTAAAAAACGTGTTCGGATACGGTTAACGTCAGGAGACAATCTTCCTTGAGCATAATCACGTTGAACAATAGGTATCACCACATTCTTCACTATATGCTTACTATCTTTATGAGTGAAAATACTGCGAAAATTACTGGCTTCGCTTACCAATAAGCAATCATTCATTTTCTTTTCATTCGGTGCCATAACTGATTTCCTCCTTTAAATATCGTTTCAAAACTTCATTCATCTTTGCGATATATGCCATACGATCGTTCTCACCCCAAAAATGGAAACTCACGTTATTCTGTCGCTCTAATGTATAGTATTTCATGAACACCATCTTTGTGCAGTAAGGTATGAACTTCCCCTGTGAATCCAAATCTACTATTTGTCGCCGCTTCACGTCAAACAAAGAATTATTTAATGCTGAATTGGTAGAACATTGCAACAAAGCCATATTTGAAAGCGAATGCACATACTCGGAAGACTCGCCTTTTATTGACAACATACTGACAATTCGATCTGAAAGATTGTTAAAAGTCACATCTTTAAGATGTTCATCATTAATAGCTTCATCTATTTCCTCCATCAATCTATTTGCATTGTCAATTTGGTTTTGGTCACTCAAAACAGAGCGTAACGAACCAATGGATTTATTATGCTGCTTCAACCAGTTTTTCCACTTTTCTTGTGTGTTCAATTTTAACGAATGCTGGGCATGAATATGTTCTAGGCTCCAGTTGTTGTTATTGAACTCTTTGAAAGGGAAACGAGAACCAGAGCCATTACCCATCAGCGAAATGACATTAAACAGTAGAAGGATGTTACTTATCAGATGGTAATCATTATCATATGTCAACTCTCCGTAAGGTTTTTTACTGTCAATGCTCTTTCGTATGGCTTCGTCTAAACTACTATCCATTTCTGTTTTTCGCATATCCTTTGTGGCGTTCATCAGTTTATCGATAGTGGAGCTTCCAGAAGCTATCAGATATCCAATTTTATGATAAAGATAATCGTTTCTATACCACTCTTTGAGCCGATAAAAGTAGCGGAGTATTTCATCCCAAAGTATCAACAAATCATCTCTGCGTTCATTAAAAAAAAGAAAAGTGAAAAACTGTTCACGGATTCCGTCTGTTTTTCTAGCGATAAAGTCGAAAAGTAGTTCTATCTTGGTTGGATATTCATCAGCACTTTTCTTTGTGAGGAAATACCAGAAATCTTCATCATGTAATTCTCGCTCTATCGTATCCCACTGCAATGATATTTCCAATCGCCTATCATTACTTATGACAGAACCATTCTGCCTAGCCGTAGACTCACAAAGAAACAATGCTTTTACAAGTTCGGCATTAGTTAAGGGTATGCGTCCTATATTCAAGCGTGTGAACAATGCTATAGCATCTGCTTCTGAACCCTCTTGAAGTTCGTACCAAATCACTCGCACATGATTGTCGAAGCGCTTCAAGATATCAGTAACAATGTAAATAGACTGCATTTCACCTTTCCCTGCAAACCAAGTCTTAACTGTCTGATATGCTTGATGAATAAAAAAGAAATCAATATTATTACTAGCTATATCGGTGTCATCCATATTCATGAAGAAATCCGCATTTTCCTTACGAGTCTCATAAACCAACGAGTACTTTGTCTTCACTATCGGAAAAATGGTCTTCATGAACTGATAAATAATGTACAATGTTGTCAGTCGCTGCTGCCCATCAATAAGTTCATACCTTCCGTGCTCATCTTTACGAACAACTATTGGTTGCAGACAGTAAGGCTGTTCGCCGTTCTCGTAAATATCATTGAGTAAGGCGTTTACTTGAGTTTTATCCCATCGATAACCTCGTTGGTAGGACGGGACGTAAAACTCACCCTCAATCTGCCCAACAAGTTTCTCCTCTAATTGAATCTTATTATTTTCCATATTGATATACTATGTTTCGAGAGCAAAAAAGCTAAATTCTTGTATCATATCATGTTACTACCCGTGACTACTTTCCTAAAAAATATCTAGCGGCTTTTCTCTTTTTTATAAAACCTATTACAGATTTAGTTATGCTTTATCCAAAGACATCCAACCATCCAATACATTAAGTATAAATGTTCGGCTATCAATGTAATATTAAATAAGCGGTTCAATGATGGGTAAAGCACCTTCATGTTTTGTCACCTGCTTCCAATGACCTCCAGCACAGCCGCGTTTCAGATTATGTTGTAGGTCATTGTACTTCACATGTATGGCGATGCTGTTGCCAGAAAACGCTATGCGCTTGACATACTCTTTGTATTCCATGCCCTTTGGATGTGTTAACAACCGCAACGCATCAACGATTGGCTCATCAACGCCACGAGCGAGTAGGTCGTCATACGTAAAGTCGGTGTCTTCTACCACATCATGTAGCAGTCCAGCGATGATTTCCCCTCGGTTGTTGCCTGCCAATCCCACAGCCATGGGATGCAGAATGACTGGCTTCCCGTCAAGATCTGTCTGTCCTTCATGCGCCTCTATTGCCAGGCGCAAAGCATTTTCAATTGTAATCATAAAAACATTTTGATTTGCTTGAATAAGAGTTTAACGTAATCTTATGGCACGACATCATTTTCCTAGCAAAGATGCATGCCACTTGTACCAAATCATGGTACATGATGAGAGAATTTGCAGGTCCTATCTTATTCATCGATTATCTTCAAATAATCTATTTTCTCTGAGCCTACATGATGAATGTAGACCTCCCTTTGAAATTAATCAATCGTAACTTTCCAATATCCTGTCTTGTTACTACCTACACGAACTATGAGACCGACCTGCTTGAGTGTATTAAGGTAAGTTTTTACCTGACGCTCTGAAAGAGATATTTTCGCTCCAATACCTTCAGCTTTAAGGCCAGGATGTGCCTTTAAAACGTACAACACTCTAAAGGCTTTATCTGAAAGTTCGGGAAATTTATCATGCAGTTTATCGTGCAGTTTGTCGTGCAGTTTCGCCCTATTATCCTCTTCATCTATTTCTTCATAATTCTCCATCGCATCGAGCAGACAACGAAGCATAAACTCTACGAAAGCAGTACTCTCTCCAGCTGCGTCTGACTTAGCTATGGCCTTGTAATATTCCTGCTGATGCTCTTTCACTATGGTCTCAACAGGAATCCAAGCAAAGAGACCCTTCCAACGTGCAAGTAACATGGTTTGCCAATAGCGTCCCATACGACCATTACCATCAGTAAAGGGATGAATGAACTCAAATTCATAATGGAAAACACATGAATGGATGAGCGGATGAACGTTGGTGGTTTTGCTCCATTGGAATAAGTCACCCATCAATATTGGAACGCGAGCTGCCGGAGGAGCCATGTGAAGACAATTTCCATTACCGTCGAACACACCGACCCCTTCCTGTCTGTATGTTCCAGCATGAGGTATCAGGTCTTTCATCATAAGACCATGAGCCTTCAACAAATCCTTTTCTTTGAAGGCGTTCAACTGCGGCATCAGTCGATATGCCTCAATAGCATTCTTAACTTCTTGTATCTCGTCAGGAGCACCCAACACACGCTTACCATCAACGATGTCTGTCACCTGCTTCAAAGACAATGTATTGTTTTCAATGGCCAACGACGAGTGGATTGTCTTTATCTGGTTTTTCTTGCGCAGCATAAGAGAAGGAGCATCATCACCGATACTCGCATTAAGAATACCTATTTGCTCTGATATCTTTGATACCAAATCAAGTATCTCATCTGATATTGTAAACGGTGGTTTATACATATTATTCCATATTTATGAGTCGACCATACATCAAAAATATTCTTTGTGCAAATATAATGAATTTATCTGAAAATCGTTCAAATTGATTGTTTTTTATTTGTTCCTGAAAGACAGAACGGACGATGTTTAATATAGCACCCCACGGAAAAGTAAAAGAAGAAAAGATGAAATGATTAAAAAAGAAGTGAGGACATTGTTTAACTGAATATCGAGGGTATCCTACGTATTATCTTCCCTGTTTCAGTCATGGGGAGGCGGTTGACAAAAAGGGCTTTGCGGGGACACCAATAGGGAGGGAGGAGACGAACAAAAGTATCGTGGTGACGGCGGAGCCAATGCTCGGGTGATTCGTCAACGTTGGAAGAATCAGAAAGGTCATGATGATGCTCCTTTTGTACTACGATGGTGACAACTTGACCAAGGGCGATGTCTGGGGTAGCTGTGACGAAGTAGGGTTCGCTGATGACATCGGAAAGGAGACGTTCCACCTCTTCGGCCTGAACCTTAATGCCACCAGTACAGATGACGTTATCGGCACGGCCCAAAACTCGGAAGCGCCGTCCATCGGCATTCATCTCGCCAATATCGTTAGTGACTAACCGCTCTGCACACACCTCGGGCGCATCAATGACAATACGTTGGTCGCTGTCGAGGGAGATGGTAACCCCGTTGAAAGGTGTATACCATAGTGATGCCTCGGGGCCACTCAAACTGCGCAGGGCGACATGCGAGAGCGTCTCAGTCATACCGTAGGTGCTGTAAACGGCATTAGGGAAAGAGCGTAAGGTATTTGCCAAGGTATCGTTGATGGCTCCACCACCGATAATCAGATTTTTGATGGCTTTCAGGTCTGCAGTTTCCTGTTCATCTTCCAACGAGCGTACTACCTGCATGGGAATCATCGCCGCAAAGGTGACGTCCGTCACTTCGGGGTATTCTCGTGCCAATGCTGCCATGGGATGGCTGTCGGGAGTTACTGCTAGCAGGCGCAGATGCCACTCCCAAGCCCTCACCGCCATCATCTTGCCCGCTATATAGTCGAGTGGCAGACAGAGCAACGCCGTATCTCCCTCCTCCAACTGAAGGAACTCACAGGTGATACGAGCGCTCGCCCTCATAC
This sequence comes from Prevotella sp., assembly GCA_017548605.1. GTDB lineage: Bacteria > Bacteroidota > Bacteroidia > Bacteroidales > Bacteroidaceae > Prevotella. The sequence goes on from JAFYZT010000023.1 coordinate 105,567, forward strand.
GAGCTTTCTCCACCCAAAGTGGTTTGGGAGCTCCCGTACTGCCACTGGTATGCACCAGGAGGTGCGGGTCGGAATCGTTCCACTGATGGTAAAACTCTTCGAGGGACATGGGGAAGTAAAATTAAAAGATTTAAAGATTAAAAAATTAAAAGGATTAGAAAATGAGAAGATTAAAAGATTCAAAGATTAAAGAATTATTGACTCCGCACCGACAGTGATCTATGAATTGCAGCAAGAGAACCACATACGGTCACCCTTGAGGTGGAGGGGAACATCAATGTTGTCGGTGAAGAGTTGTCCCGTGCCCAAGCCCTGAGGCAAAGTGATATGCGGACCATAGAGGTGGGCAGCGAGGTGCGCTATTGCATTCAGACCGATATTGCTCTCCAAGGCACTCGTCATCCATGAGCCGATGCCACGCTGTTGTGCCATGGTTATCCATTCTTCGGAACCTACCATGCCACCATGCAGTGAAGGTTTGAGGATGATATACTGCGGACGGATGGTGTCGAGTAGTTCTTCTTTTTCCTTTGTACTGTTCACCCCGATGAGTTCCTCGTCGAGGGCAATGGGCAATGGTGTGTTGCGACAGAGCGCAGCCATCTCCTGCCACTGTCCTTGTGGAATAGGTTGTTCGATGGAATGGATATCATAACGCGCCAACTGTTCAAGTCGTAAGGGTGCCTCCTCGATCGCGAACGCCCCATTGGCATCCACCCGAAGTTCAACAACCTGCCTTGAGAATCGCCGACGAAGAATCTTGATAAGCGATAGTTCCTGGTCGAAGTCGATAGCCCCGATTTTCAGTTTCACACATTGGAAGCCTCCTTGTAATTTCTCCTCCATTCGACGCTGCATCTCATCAAACGTACCCATCCATACCAGTCCGTTGATGGTTATGCCTTCCTCGCCACGACTAAAGGATGTGTCGAAGAGCGCCCACGACTGTTGCCGCAGGTGCAACATTGCTGTTTCCAGTCCGAAGAGCACCGAGGGGTACGAGTGCAACTGCTCCACAGGCACATCTCCTGTGGCTTCCACCACCTGACAAGCCTTTTTTAGCACCTCATCATAGTCGGGGAGGTCATCGCACGACAGTTGTGGCAAGGGGGCACATTCCCCCACCCCGCACCGGCCTTTGTCATCTGTGAGGGTGACCATCCAAGATGTGCGCGTGGTATAGATACCACGTGACGTTCCTGCGGGGAAACGGAAATGGAAGGTTCTACGTTCGACTTGGGTTCTCACGGAGTTAAGAGATGAGGAGTTAAGAAGTAAAGGAGTTATGGAGTTAAGAAGTTAAGCCATTACTCTGCTAATCATAGATTTCCATGTTCAACGTTCAACGTATCAGTCCCATGCCTGGAAAGCACTGATGGGCAGTTCCGTGGGATGGTCATGAGGCAGACCGAGGTCGTAACCCTCGACAGGTGTCGCCAGATAAGTAGGAAGACCGTCCTCTTCGGGCTGGAAGAACTCCAGCTTCATACGTCCCGTATTCTTTTTCTTGCTTTTTTCCTCTGTCAGGTTAAAGACAATCGTGTAGTTATCTTCGCCTTGTTGCTCCACTACCTGATAGGTGCCATCGTATAACACTTTTATATGAGGCATACCCTCTTCAGGGTCAAAATTCATGTCGAAAACTTGCATCTTATTATCGGGCGAGAAGAACACGAGGGTGATGGTGTCACCGCGACTTGTGATCTGAAAATTGCCAAACACAGGCAATACGTACTTGTCTTGCTGTTCACTTACGGCTTGCGATGTGTCCGTCTGAGTCGTTTGTTCCTTTGCAGGAGCTTGTCTTTTGCCGTTAGCGCATGCGCCCTGAACGATGATTATCAAAAGGGCGAGGAGAATAATAGTTTTTTTCATTGGTTAAGAGTTTTGAGGTGAGGGAAATATAGGCAAGAGATGGGGCCGGGAATTGGCACTCATCACTCAACCTTATCTCGTGAGCGAGAATTTAACACTCAGTCCGAAGTCACGGGTTGTGGTAGGATAGCTGTTCGATGAGAGCAGGGGCGTATTAATCTGCTGGTCGTAGTAGAAGCTCAGCGTCAGCATTTTCGACAGTGTGTAGTCAGCATTGATTGAGAATTTGAACGCCGTATTGCCACTACTTGCCGTAGATGTCATAGATGCGATGTCGCGTGTGAGATTAGCCTGATCGCGCAGTGACATGTCGAAACGCAGATTAAGGTCATGGTTGAAGCCTTTCGATGAAGAGGAAGAGGATGATTGTTGCTTACTCCCTTTATTATCATCTTCATCATCCTTGTCCTTACCACTGCTTTTCACCTTACGGTTGTTTCCTCCACCGAACAGTCGGCTGAAGGAGAAATTATTGATTTTGTATCCCATGCCCAGCACCCAGTCGTAACTCGTCGTCTCGTTGACCTGCACACTCGTCATGCTCAGGTTGAGAACACGAGTGCTACGGTATTCAAGTTTGCAGGTAAGGTTGTTCTGGAGAGTCACATCAATACCGAGCAGCGGCGAGAACGACTCGTTGATGCTCACCGTCGACACATTAAACATACTGCTAGGCACAGGGTTGCCCGTGGTCGTTTCGGTTGTGAATCCCAGCCCATTCAAATATTCATTCCAAGCACTGTAACTGGCGTATGCGCCCACGGCATATACACTCTTGTAGGCATGGCTCAGGTTCACACTCTTAAAATGTTCACTGAACCACGGCAGTTTGCTCAGTCCGCTGTATTTCACAGACCAGTTGGGCAGCAACCGTTTGAGTGCCGGGAAGATAGACAGGTTGCTGCCACCCATGCTGGTATAGGTAGCCAGGAAGGCAGGAATCATCACGTCAGCACTGTATTTATCCACGCCTCCGTTTTCCGGATTGAACGTCTCACCTGCCAGGATGGTTCCCTTAGGATACACGGCACCGGCATACTGCGCCTCCACCTTGTCGCGGAAAGCATCGAGAGAGCGACAGAATTTTTCAAACGATTTCGAATGATATCCATCGTTGGCGTCACCCCTTCCCTCGAAGGCGCTTCCCAGGGATATAGTGGTCATGGTGAATGTGCCACTCTGTGTCGTCGGACTGCCTTCGTACATATACTGAATATTCTTGGCCACCGTTTCCGTACGTGAAGCCGTGAGGTCAATCTTCAGGTCGCGCACCGGTTCGAGCGTCACCCTCAGTTGCAAGTCCTCGGTACGGCTTGTAGCAGCATGTATGGAAGTGGCCACACTATCGTTGTTGAGCAGCCATCCGTTACGTGCCGCCTTATCAAGGTAACCGTCGTCGATGAATCCGAAGGCGAAATCCAGACCCGGCGAAAGAATGTCGCCTGTCCGCTGTCCGAAAGCATCGCCCACATTTGGCATGAATCCCGGCAACGACATATTATATTGGTTGCGATAGGTAAAACTCACGTTGCGTACCATCATGAGCAGTCGTGCCACAGCCTGTGCCGTCTTATACCACGCTTTGTCGTCCAACGGGGTCTTCGGCGTGACGGTGATTTTCATTTTCAGCGCAGAGTCGCCCTTGTTGATAACCTTTATTTTATTATCATCGACCTTTTTGATGCGCACATCAACAGGTTTACCATTGCTGTCCTTTGCCGTGACGACAATGCGTTTTGTTTTCTTATTATGGGTGACGATGAGCGATGTATCGGCAGCGACAGTAATCTCCTTTTCGAAGGACTGACGGTTCTTCGGCAAGTCTTTCTTCTTGTCATCATCCTTGTCGTCACTCTTATCATCTTTCTTGGTGCCTTTTTTGTCGCTTTGGCTTCCTACCTGCTTGCCTTTATCCTGTTTCTTCTTGGTGGTTGACTTAGGTTTCGAGAAACGCTCATTGGTCTTTTTGAGGAACGGCACATGATCGTAAAGTTTTTGCATGTTAAACGACCCGTTGAGCGTGAGCGTACGGTTCGAGGTGATGCTGTTGCCCAGCGTCGTACCATTTTCGAGGTCACTACCCCGAGTCCAGTTGTACGTAGATTGGTAGTTGGCATCAACTGTCACCCAGTCGAAGATAGGAATCAGGTTGATAGGCGGTTTATACGACAAAGTAAAGTTCTGTCCATAGTCGAGCGGTCGTCCGAGGTTGCGTATCGACGTCCACACCGAGTCTTTCCAAGCCTGGTAATGGTCAGGATATAGGTCTTTGTTGATGGGCGTGTAAGGTTCTTCTATTTCCGCCCTTGTGGCACTGTGGAAATTAGCATGCAGGTTTTTCGTGAGGTCCCACCGTATGGAGAAGTCACGGTTCCACGTGAACTGTTCGTTGAATCGCAGCGGCAGGTTACTGCCTTCGAGATTCTGCATGTCACGGTCTTGCACCTCACTGTAGATACGTCGTATTTCCGTATTGAATGCCACGTTTTGCGGCAGCCAGTTCAGTCCGAACTTCTTGAACAGTTCGAGCCACTTTGACTTACTCTTAATCTTCTTAAATGGTTCCCATGCCTTGTACACCGGTGTCCACGAATAGTTGAGTGAGCCACGCCACTCATCTTCGTTCTCATAAACTATCGTCTCACCCTGCGTATGCCGGTGCGAATGGCTGTATGTGAACGAGAAGTTAGCTGGGTCGTAGGGCATGGGATGTCTTTTATTGGCGATGCCCACCCTGACGTTCGACAGCGAGAAATTCGTGTTTGTGGTTTTTGTGATAGCTATGGACTCGATGGAGTCGCGTTCACGCCTGTCGGTGATGGCTTCGAGCGCATCATCGAGTTTCATGTCAGTGTCGAGCGGGTTGTATTTCGGGCTTGTCTCTTCCTTGGTCACAGAATAATACAAAGGAGCCGACACCTTGGCCTTGTCGGGGAAGAACTTGCCCAGTTCCACCCGCGTGGTCACGCTATAGGTCTTGTAATTATCAGTCGAGCGTTGTGCCACGCCCTCTTCCAATCCGCCGAAACCTTCGCTCATATATTTACCCATCACGTCGATGGTTCCAAAGTCCGACATTTGCACATTCAGATTGCCCTGTGCAGCCCATCCTCCTTCGTTGTTGTATTCTTTGAGTCGCAATTCGTTGACCCACACCTCTCCCGACTTAGGATCGCCCGACAAGTTTCTCACACCGATAATCATCGTTTTCACCTCGCCTAGTGACGGGTTACCCATGATACTAATTTTGTTTGCCGGTTTATCATCATCGTACATGGTGTAGAGCTGGTTATACGATGCCTGTCCCTCCGATTTGGCCCTGTTGCGTGCTTTCTTCAGCCGCGTGAAGATATCGAGCGGAATATCGAGCATATTATCCTCGGGCCACACTTTCCGTTTGTCCTGTATGGAATATTTATCGTAGAATCCCGGAGGGGTGAGTTTGAGTGGAATCTCATACTCGTAGTAATTGCTCTTATAGTCACTACCCAATCGTATGAACACCGCCAATTGATTGTCAGACAGGTTCGTGGTGTTTTCGAGCATGGTGTTGGCATGCACGAACATCTGCAACCGCCGGTACTGTCGGAGGTCGAGCGTTGTGTTTTTATACACCGCCTTCGACTCACCCGTTCCAAGGTTCTCCACCACCATGTTGAGAGCCTGTTCATTACTCTCCACCAGCTGTGGCTGTGTGGGATCCTGTGCCCTGTCAATGCCCGGCGGCAAAACGTAGTTGACCGGTTGTTTGTCGTTATTCTCCTCAATATTCACGGCACTCACCGAGAGGTGTCCGCTGTTGGTGGCACTGTTAGTAAGGTTCTGGTCATACACCCTCCATTCACCCCTGACGAGTTCCAGAGTTCCGAATCGCATAACGATGGGTTTCTCGAATCCTGTGAGGAACATACGCATGAAGCGTATCGACGAGAAGTCGCTGATGCCGCCCACCCTTTGGTCATATTGGTCGAGTGGTATGCGGAATTGATACCATGTGACGTTGTACGACTCACCGTTACGTAATTTTCCCGACGACTCACGGCTGTCAACGATATAGTTACGTCCTACCACCATGTCTTCCGGACGGATGGACACCTTATATTGATAATACTTCTCGTATTCATTGAGTGTATAGTCCTGGTTGATGTCCTCCACGTCGGGCGTTGTCTTATACGATGTGTCGTAGTTTTCCGACCTGTCATCGGAGTCGGGTGAGTTGCCTTGTGGATTGTTGATTCGTTTATATCGATAGAGGATAGGTGCTTGAATCTGGTCGAAGTCGCTACCCCTGAAATAGTGGTAGTCATCGTTGGCCGGGTCGTTCATAATCGAGTCGAACACCTCAGGCGACACCTTTCCTTGGATGGCTGTAAGGAAATCCTGATAAGAGGCGAACGAGCGCTCCTCTTCGTCAGTCAGTCCATTGAACCCCACGTCCTGTCGCAGTCGTGAACCCGATGTTGTGGCGAAAGCATAGGTGACGGCCGTCTGTGTGGGCACCTTACCCCACTGCGTTGTGGTAAAGCTGTTGGAACCATCCACGGGCATGCCGCTCTCATAGAATTTCTTCCCATCGTGGAGCACGTCTTCACTCACCTCACCCAGGTTGATGTAGAAATCGCCGCCATACTCATGAGCATCCTGCTGTTCGTTGGTGTAGATGAACGGGTCGAGAAGCCAGAACTCGATATATTCGATGTTTGCCGCCTCGAAGTCATTGGTGTCGAGTTTCCTCATCATGCCACCCCATGTACGTGCCGGTTGTGTAAGTCGTCCGGCGGTTGTCAAGTCAGGGTTGAAGTTGTATGGTCCTCTCTCATCGGGATAGAACGCCAAGTTGAGGATAGGTTGCGGTGCCGTGGCTCCGGAATAGGAGCTTTGGTTGCGGTTGGGGAAGAGCTCGCGCACATACACCTCACGCACATAGTGGTTCGACAGTTGTTCAAGGTCGCTCTTGATATGTCCAGGTGTGAGTGATGATGTTCGCCGTGTAAACAGCGGATCGATGGTGTACCACGCCAGCAGCGAACGGTTAAATCCGCTGGTCAGACCCGTCTTATCCTTATACTCGTCGAACATTGTGGGCACGCTGGAGATAATCCATGAGGTAGGCGTGGACACATCGATTTCGTTTTTCGTATTTTCGAAATCGTCCAGGTACGAAGCGTTATCCTGTGTGCCGTGGCTCTGTCCGGCGATAAGATGAGCGAACTCCGCGTTAAAAGTGATATTCGACGGTTGGGTAAGGTGGAGGAACGGAATCTTGTCGAGCACGTTGGTGAGCCACTGACTCTCCTTCTTCCAATGCAGGTTCACGCCCCAGATAGTGTTGTTGAGCGGTTCCGCACCCATGGCCACCTTTGTGGTAAGCGCCTGTTCCGACAGGTGCTGAATGGTACCGCTCAGTTGGAAGTCCTTGGTGAAGTCGTACTGCCAGTTCATTCCGAACATCGTCTTTCGCTGTTGCCCATAGTCGGTATTGCTCTCGAACGAAGCACTGACCTGCGTTCCCGCATCGATGATGCTTTGATTGAGGATGGTCACCTCACCCGCCGAATAATCGACACTGTAGTCCGAGCCCTCATGCAGTTCCACGCCTCCGGCTGTTACATGCACCGACCCCTGCGGCACATTGTACGCTCCCAATGAGATAACGCTTGCCGACGTACCCCTGAACTGTCCCATGAGCACATATTTATCTTTCTCAGCTATCTGCTTGGCCACCGTTTTGGTGGAGTCGTACAACTCAAAATAACAGTATTTCTTCGCTACATCGCTGCTTACCCCCTTGAATGTGAGGAAATTATACATGTAATCACCAAAAGGTTCCGCTTCGGGCAGGAATACCCGTCCGTTGGTCACGGTATAACCTTTCACGTAATCGAAATAGCCGTTGGAATGCGGTTTTTTATTGTTGTCAAGGCGATCAGCACCCAAAGCCTTGATGATAGCCATTTCCTTGACCTGCGTTTCAGGGATGTAAGTGAGATAAACACCCGCCGTGTCGCTTTGGTATTTGATGTCGAGACGGAACTTATCTTCCTCAACCGTCGAGGCGAGGTAATACACGTTCTTCATCATCAGGTCCCAGTTGCCCTGATATGGGTTGTTGCTGGTATTTTTGAGTGCCTTGACAAAGAGGCATTGGCTCACGTCGGTGATGTCGTTGGCGAACTCGCCCACCTGATAGGTTACCCCTCCGTAAGTATATTCAAAGGCCACGGCCAACACCTGGTCGGTCTGTAGTGCCGTTTTGAGCGAGATATAACCCAATTCGGCATTGAGAGTATATTCCGATGAGTTGAGCAGTCGTGCATTCTGCAATTTCTCGTAGTCGACACCTCCCTGAAAATTGGGGATACCATCGAGCACCGTCGATGTCTGGTCGATGTTTCTGGCATCGGCATAAGTGCTCACCATGGAAGAATATTCGTTATTGGCCGCATTCTGGGGTATGGGCATACCACCTCCACTCCAAATGTTGTTGGATATCTTGTTGCTCTCTCCCAGATCGGTCAGAGCCACGATGTTACGTGTATTGTTTGCCGCACCGGACTTGTTGGTCACCCACACCTCTATTCGGTTTATTTTGTACCCCGACGTAAGGTTGGGCAGTGTTTTCATGGCATCGTCGTAGCGGTCGCGGAAATACTGCGATAGGAAAAAATGTCGGTTTTCCTCGTAGTTGGCTGCATCGATTTCAAAGGGAGTCAGTTGTACGCCGCCTTTTGACGAGACGCTTTTTGAAGCTGACTTTTTCTGGGAGAATACCGTCTGCAGTTTCAGTTTTCCGAATTGCCAATCGGTACGTATGCCGAACAAGGACGATGCTCCCCTGATGAGTGAAGAATTAGCCGGGAAAGAGATATTACCCACCTCCACCAGTTTGATGATTTCGTCTTCCTTACCCTCATACTTGAGCTTGAGGTTCTGAGTGTCGAAGTCGAAGGTAGCATCGGTGTTGTAGTTCAGGTTCATGTTTACCTTGTCGCCCACCTTACCATTGACATTGAGGTTGATTTTCTCGTCGAAGTCAAAGGTCGTTGTGTTTCGGTTACGTATGGGCAGCGAGGGATTGTCGATGTTTTTCAGTGTGGCTCCGAACTTCAGTTCCGCCGTACCCTGTGTCTTGATGCGCACACCGCCCGGTCCAAATATTTTCTCCGCCGGTCCAAGGTCGAAGTGCATATCGGTGAAGTCGAAACGTTCTTTTCCTTTGCTGGCCGCCACCTCTTCATTTTTCGTCTTGAAATAACGGTAGAATTCCTGTCTGTTGCGCCATTTGAAATACTCCTCTGGAGTCATCATAATGGGAGCATCAACCCACGTACCGCCAATCTTCTGACCGAAAATATAACGTTCGAGTGTGTCATTGTAGATGACATCCATCTTCATGTTATCTGGTCGGGTGAGATCAGCCGGCTGTTGGTCAAGGTCATCGACGGTTACGGGCACCGTACGTTGAATTTTCCAGCGCGGATGAAGCAGTGAGTCGGGTATCTCCTCATCATCGATAATAACGTCGGTGAGGTGAATGGTCGAGTCTGGCGGTAGCAACGGGCTGTGGTCGCTGACTGTTTCCAACGAACGTCGCGTCTCTGGCTCGTGGCTCTTGGCACCACGCGGCACAGACATCGCCCTTCCAGCCACCACTGTGATGGCCAGCAAAGCGACGAATAGGAGCGACAAGCGTTCGTTGTATTTCATTGACTGTATTTTATTATGGGAGTAAAAGTGGAAGTAAATTCACTTCGCTCATGGAAGTTAAAGTAGGAGTTAAAGAGGACACTTCTCCGCCTACTATTTTTACTTTTTTACCTCTTTACTTTTTTACCCTTTTACTTTCACTATTTTATCTGCTTCAATGCCAGTTTAACCACCTGTTCCACAGGCAGTTCTGGATGGGCTTCAAGGATGGAAGTGACGACCTTAGCCGACGGTGCCGGTGAGAAGCCCAGCATAGTGAGTGCGCCCACCGCCTCGTTTTTCACCTCGTGGTTGATGGTCGATGCGGCACTTTCGAGGGTTGGGTGCAACTCGTCAGCCAATCCGCCGTTGACAATCTTGTCCTTCAGGTCGACTATGATACGTTGCGCCGTACGCAGACCTATGCCCTTCACACTTTTGAGCATCCGCTCGTCGCCAGAGGCGATGGCATTGCAGAGGTCGCGCGGAGTGGCAGATGATAGAATCATCCGTCCTGTATTGGCACCTACTCCTGACACGCTGATTAGCAGCCGATAGAGTTCGCGCTCCTGTTTTGACGCAAAGCCAAAAAAAGTGTAGGAGTCGTCGCGTCCTCCTGTCAGCAGTTGTTCATGTACAAAGAGTTTCACCTCTTTTTTGCCTTGTATGGCAGAGAATGTGTTGAGTGAAATATTGAGCGCATAGCCCACCCCGGCCGCTTCGACCACCGCTTGTGCCGGTGTCAGCTCGGCCAGTTCACCCCTGATATAATCTATCATGATGTTTCGTATATATACAAAAGATTAACGACCTTGCGGGGTGTTTATTGCCTTGAAGCGGGATTTTTTGGAGGTGGAAAAAGGGAAGGAAGTGCCTTTTCAGAATAGACTGACTCATCTTTTTTGTATGTTTTCTCGAAAAAAAACACCAATTTCTCCAATATTCATTATATTTGCAGGTATGAAAAGACTGTTACTTATTTTTACCGCTACTATGTTCATGCTCTCGTCGCAGGCACAGTCCACTTGGGGACGTGTGCTGCGAGGTGCAGTGAAAGCTGGACAAGCCATGACTATCACTGACGAGCAACTGGCACAAGTGGTAGGCGAGAGCGTAAGAGCTATGGATGCCGAGAACAGGGTATGCGGAGAGACCAGTCCTTACACAAAACGACTGAAACGCCTCACCAAGGGCATGGACAAGGCCGCAGGCATAAAGCTGAACTACAAGGTCTATCTCACATCCGACATCAACGCCTTCGCCTGTCCCGACGGCAGTGTGAGGATATATTCTGCACTGATGGATGAGTTGAGTGACGATGAACTGCTCGGAGTAATCGGCCATGAGATAGGGCACGTGGCCCTACGTCATTCTAAAAAAGCCTGGAGAAGTGCCATGTTGCGCAGTGCTGCCTCCGATGCCATGGGAGCCATGAGTAGCAAGTGGGCTGGACTATCCGACTCTGTTCTTGGTGACCTGACCAGTGCTGCCCTCACGGCAAAACACTCCAGATACCATGAGACACAAGCTGACGACTACGGCTATGACTTTCTGAAGCAGTGCGGCAAGAACCCGTGGGCTATGGGAAAAGCCTTTCAGAAACTCAAGCAGTTGTCGTCTAAAAAGGAATCTTCCCGATTCGACAAATGGTTGCAGGCTTTCTCTTCACATCCAAATTTCGATGAACGTATCGCCAGGATGAAGAGCAAGGCTAAGAAAGACGGATATCCCGTGGGAAAGTAAAAAGGAGAAAAAAAACGGCAATTGTTTGCAAAATGCCAAAGTTTTGTGTACTTTTGCAGCGATTTGTTAGTAATTTCACTCAAAATCAGACTTACAGTTATTTAGAAGATGAAAAAAATCAGAGCCGCCGTCGTTGGTTACGGCAACATCGGACAATTTACTATCCAGGCCCTGGAAGCCGCCCCCGACTTTGAAATTGCAGGTGTAGTGCGACGCAAGGGAAGTGAAAACAAACCTTTGGAACTCGAGCCTTACAAGGTAGTGAGCGATATCCGCGAACTGGAAGACGTAGATGTGGCCATCCTGGCCACCCCCACCCGTTCATGCGAAGAATATGCCAAGAAAATTCTGCCTTTAGGTATCAACACCGTGGACAGTTTCGACATACACACCAATATCGTTAACTATCGCGCATCACTCATGCCCATCTGTAAGGAGCATAGCCGTGTGGCCGTGATAGCCGCAGGTTGGGACCCCGGGTCAGACAGCATCGTGCGCACGTTGATGGAGAGTCTGGCACCGAAAGGATTGTCGTACACCAATTTCGGTCCGGGCATGTCGATGGGCCACTCTGTTTGCGTACGCTCCAAGGAAGGTGTGAAGAACGCGCTATCGATGACCATCCCCTTGGGAGAAGGTATCCACCGCCGCATGGTATATGTGGAGTTGGAAGAAGGTGCCTCTCTTGAAGAAGTTACCAAAGCCATCAAGGCCGATCCCTATTTCGCCAATGATGAGACCCATGTGTTTGCCGTGGAATCCGTGGATGCCGTACGCGACATGGGGCATGGTGTTCACCTGGTACGCAAGGGTGTGAGCGGTCAGACGCAGAACCAACGCTTTGAGTTCAATATGAGCATCAATAACCCCGCTTTGACGGCACAGGTATTGGTGAATGTGGCTCGCGCCTCGTTACGCCAGCAACCAGGCTGCTACACGATGGTTGAAATACCCGTCATCGACATGCTCCCCGGAGAACGCGAAAAACTCATTGGTCGTTTAGTATAAATGCAAAACATGCAGGTGAGTTTATCTTCACCCGCAATGACTGATAATCTGCCGCAAAGGGTATTTTCACCTCTTTGCGGCATTATTTGTATTGTTATTTTGGCAAATCTTTATTTTTCGTATTTTTGGATAAGTTACTGCATCTCGGCATAAAAAAAGCGAGTTTATTTTGTTCTGCTTTCGATTTTTCATATCTTTGCACCTGAATTCTATTGATTATTGATTTTGATAAAGACAAAAAACATGAAAACGAAACTATTTATCATCTCATCCGTATGCGCTGTAACACTGTTGCTTACAAGTGCCATGCCCGGCGGTAACGGTGTCATCAGCAAGGAAGGACAATTCACCGTGGTGAATACCACCACCTTGGCCCAGAGTGTGGAGGGCTACAATGGAGCCACGCCTCTGAAGATATATATCAAGAGTGGCAAGATAGAAAAAATTGAGGCCCTTCAGAACCAGGAAACGCCACGTTACTTCGCCAAGGTGAAAAAACAGCTGTTGTCTCGTTGGAACGGTATGACCATAAAGGCTGCCAAGAGTGCCAAGGTCGATGCTGTGACAGGCGCCACTCTGTCATCGAATGCCGTCATCGAGAACGTGAAGCGCGGTCTGGACTACTACCAAAAGCATAAGTAACACAAGTACGGAAGTTTTCGCTTTGCTTGGAAATAAAACGGAAGTTCATCACTTCGCGATACCAATGAAGAGGACAATACTCGAGTATTGTCCTCTTCATTTGTACGTTAAAGAAACCCAAAACATCCTACGGAATGTTGGGATATTTGTCGAAGTCAGGTTTGCGTTTTTCAAGGAAGGCCTTGCCGCCCTCCTGCGCCTCGTCGAGGAAATAATAGAGCATGGTGGCATCGCCTGCCAATTGCTGTATGCCCGCCTGTCCATCGAGTTCAGCATTCAATCCAGCCTTAATCATACGCAAGGCTATGGGCGACCGTTCCATCATCGTCTTGGCCCACTCCACACATTCATCTTCGAGGCGTTCCAACGGTACCACCTTGTTAACCATGCCCATGCGTTCCGCCTCCTGTGCAGTATATTGCCGACAGAGGAACCATATCTCGCGTGCTTTTTTCTGACCTACGATACGCGCCAGATACGACGACCCGAAACCAGCATCAAACGACCCCACCTTGGGACCCGTCTGTCCGAAGATGGCATTCTCTGAAGCGATGGTAAGGTCGCACACCAGGTGGAGCACATGACCACCACCGATGGCATAGCCATTTACCATGGCGATAACCGGCTTGGGCAGTCGGCGAATCTGCATCTGCACATCGAGCACACTGAGGCGCGGCACCCCCTCGTCGTCGATATAGCCGCCACGACCTTTAACGTGCATGTCACCGCCCGAACAGAATGCCTTGTCGCCGGCACCAGTAAGGAGTACCACACGCAGACGTGCCGCCTCACGGCAATAGGCAAAAGCTTGGGAGAGTTCTAGCGTCGTCTTGGGTGTGAACGCATTACGATAGCGAGGTCGGTTAATGGTGATTTTCGCTATTCCTTCAAATTCTTCGAAGAGTATCTCCTCGAAATCGAGTATTTTTTTCCAGGTACGCATGTTATAAATTGAAGATTGAGGTTTATTGTTTGAAGTTTATGATTACTGCCCCCACCCCTACTCCCTCCAGAGGGGAACCGATTGTCTTTTTACCTTTCAAAGAATGCTTGCAGAGCTTTGTTGTCAGCCACTGCATCGGTGAAGACCTCAAGAAGCATCGGTCGTGTGGTTTCTTCAGTGAGAAGCAGAACCACACCCTCTTGCATCTCCTTCATATTATGAGCCTTGAGATAGCCGATGTCACACTGTGTACAAATGCCTTGTGCCGACGTGTTGTGACACGCCGCCACCATGTTGTCGCGGGCAGCACTATTATCCAATCCCGGCAAGGTCTGGAAGATGCCCCCACCACCATTGTTGAGCACAATGATACGCAGGTTGCCGTCGAGGTTACTGTTCCAAAGCGCGTTCTGGTCATAGAAGAAACTCAGGTCACCGAGTACGCAGAACACTTTGTCTTCGATGCCACTCTCCCATAAATAAGCCGCGAAGCCCACGGCAGTGGACAGCGTCCCCTCAATACCGTTCACCCCTCTGTTGCACCACACATGATGTGGAGCATAGATATTTGCCAGACGTATAGCACTGCTGTTGCCATAATGCACATGGAAATCATATTCCATGTCATAAAGCTGTTGTTCGAAGTAACGCACGGCAGCCATCTGCGAATAGGCTGGCTCATAATCGTCAGTTATCTGCTCCGCACGTTGGAGCACGCTTTGCCAACGGTTGTGGAAAGCTACGTGACCCAGGTTCTCATGAAAAATAGGGCCATTCAGTCCCTTTTCAGCCAACCCAGGACAAGCTACACTTATCAAGTTGTTTTGATAAAAGAAATAAAGCGTATTGACAAGGGCATTGAATGAATCCATCACTTTCAGTTCATCCATCTGCATGGTCACGTCGTGTATCGCCTCACCTTCGTTCACCATGACCACCTTGGCACCTTCAGCCTTTCGTAGGAAAGACTTCAGCCGTTTGCTCACCACATGCCCTCCCACGTAGATGATGAAGTCGGGATAGTAGTCAGGGTTGTCGCCGATGAGCGTGAGTGCTTTCTCCGTCGGCACATGATGGTCGAGATGGTTGTTCAGGCATTCAGAAAGCACCACGCCATAATCGGAGAGGAAATCCATGGCTTCACGATATTCACCGTCACCATCCTCTTCAGCCCATTCGGAATATTCCTGACCGAGCACAATCATGGGACACTCAGCCTCGAAGAAGTCACGGGCCAGGAGAATATCTTTTTCTTCTTTATAATAATGGCGTTCGATAAGTCGTTCTTCTGGCAAGTGTCTGACGGAGAAGTCGAACAGCGGCTCGCTGACAGGCACATTGATGTGAACGGGTCCCATTGTAAAGAATGCCAAATCGAGCAAGGCCTCATTGACGAGTCTGTTACACAGCCACCGACTCTCCTCGTCGTGCGGTTCAGGCAACGACACCGACCGGCGCACCAACGAGCCGAAAGCACCCTGCTGGGGGATGGTCTGTCCGTCGAGTTGGTCAACCCATGCCTGGGGTCGGTCGGCAGTGATAATCACCAACGGTAACTGTTGATATTTGGCCTCGGCCACCGCTGGCGCCAGATTGAGCATGGCTGACCCCGAGGTGACACACACCGCCACAGGCATCTGTGAGGCTTGTATTAAGCCTATGGCGAAAAAGCCCGCGCTACGCTCGTCGGTGACGGGGTAGCATGTGATGTCGGGGCACTCATTCAGATTGTGCGCAATGGGTGCATTTCTTGAGCCTGGGCACACCACCGCCTGGTACACATCGTGTTTTACCAGCAGTGAAGTGAGGATATTGATATTATCTTTGTTGGAGTACATTTTTAGGGTATCGTTTTCTTGAAAAAAGAGGCTATAGTTATTATAGAGGCCATAGATATTTTATAGAGACTATAGTTATTATAGACACTATAGTTGCCAGCCTAAGCAGGACGATTCTCTTGCTCCTTGCCCCATGCTCCTTGCCCCTTAGAATCACAGCAGTCGGCGCATGGTGTCGAGTTTGGTTTCCGTCTCGTTCCATTCCTGTTGAAGGATGCTTTCAGGGAGTATGCCACCGCCAGCATAGAGTCGGAAGGAATCGGGCAGAATCTGCATGCAGCGCAAGGAGACGAAAAGGTGGGTGTTGGTGCCGTCAATGGTGACGCCGTCAGATAACGGTCCACAGAAACCACTGTAATATTGACGTGGTGCCGACTCATTCTTGCAGATGAAGTCGAAGGCCTCACGTTTGGGCAACCCACATACCGCAGGCGTGGGATGCAAGGCGGCGAGCAGTGAACCCAGACGGGTTGGGTCGGTGACAGAGAAGGTGAAGTCACTTCTCAGATGAAGCAGGTGGCCTGCCCTTATTGTCCTCGGTCCCTCTTCATGAATGTTGGTGGAATAATGTTCGAGACATTCAACGATATAGGTGCTCACAAGTCGTTGCTCACGGATATTCTTGTCAGACCAGCCCACCTCGCCGAGAGATGGCTCTTTATGCTGCCCGTGGGTGACCCACTGGTCGGTCTGCGGGGCACAACGTGCTGCACGCAGTTCCATGGTTCCCGCCAGAGCTATGGTACGCCACTTATCGCCGCTGCCTTCGAGCAGCAGTTCAGGTGTTGCCATGAGCCATGTTTGTTCCTGCGGTATATGTACCAAGGAAATGAACATACGGGGATAGGCCACACAAGCGCGGAAGAACAGTTCTTCAGGAGCGTGTTTGTCATTGCCAACGATGTCAATGCACCGCGAAAGCACCAACTTGCTGAAGTTCCCCACCAGCACCTGTGAGGAAAAACTGGCAAAATCGAGTTGGTAGTAACCGTCGGGTGTAGTCTCCCGTTCTGTCAATGGAGCCAGCACCTGCTCACCGTCGCCCTCTGGGCAAGCAGCCACCGTCGTGGGGCCTTGAATGAGGTATATCGGTTCCTCATCGGAGGGAGCAAAGGGAGCGAAGACAAACCCTTGTTTTCCATTGAGCAGGGCCAACGAGCGCAACTTAAGAGGCTCACCCTCCGCCTGTTCCACTCGAGCATACTGGTTGTCGTATGGCAACCGATACATGGCAAATGCTTTCATCGTGCGTCTTTCTTTGGGGTGATGATATAGTTGGTTACGCTGACCACGGAGATGGTTCGTCCCTGACTATCGGTAATCTCAACATTCCACACATGCAACGTCTTGCCTTTCTGTACGAGTCGTGCCAAAGCCGTCACAGTGTCGCCTTCGGCCACCGCCTTGACATGGGAACCACTGACATTGATGCCAACGCATATCTTACCCGGACAGAGAGACGATGAACCTACGCCTGCCAAATTTTCGGCCAGCGCCAATGAGGCACCGCCACTCAAGAATCCGAAAGGCTGCCGGTTGCGCTCATCCACCTTCATGGTAGCCATGCACATGTCATCATCGGGCGTGGAGATGAACTCCATGCCAAGAGCTGTCGACAGGTTGGGTTGTCGGTTGATGATTTCCCTGATTCTTTCTACATCCATAGTATTATGGTTAAAACCAATGCAAAAATAAACATTATTTCCGATAATTGAGCACATGGACATATTTTTTTCGACACATTGACACATTTTAAATATGCACAAAAAAGCCCACCCAAAGGTGAGCCTTGATTTGCAAAAGTGACATTTTGGAGGTGGCACATCTTCCATTGCCCTTTCTTATTTACAAAGAAAAGTCTGAAGACTATCGGGCGAGACGGAGGCCAATATAGTAATATGCTCCGCCTGACGAGAAACTGCCACGATAGGCCACCCTGCTACTGGCAGCATAGCCATACCAACTGCCGCCACGGCCAACGCGAGAAGACGAGGTCGCAGTATTGCATGGGTTGGAAGAGGGAGAACTGGAGTAATAATCTGCGTCGTACCAATCCTGACACCACTCCCACACATTGCCACTCATGTCATACAAACCCAGTTCATTGGCCTGTTTGTGAGCCACAAGATGTGTCTCGTCACCACTATTGCCATCATGCCACGCCACATCGTCTACATTGTTGCTTCCAGCATACATATAGCCCTTGCTCTTCTTGCCGCCACGGGCTGCATATTCCCACTCCGCCTCGGTAGGTAGACGGAAATTCTTCCCCGTGAGCAAGTTGAGTTTGGCGATGAATGCTTGACAGTCGTTCCAACTAACCGTTTCTACCGGACGTTTGCCTTCTATGAAATGAGAGGGATTATGGCCCATAACCACCTGCCACAAATCCTGCGTCACTTCGGTTTGGCCGATGTAGTAGTCGGAGAGTTTCACATCGTGGAGAGGTTTCTCGTCGGGTTCGGTATCGGATGCTCCCATTTGGAAAGAGCCTCCCTCGACACGCACCATGGTGAAGGGCACACCATTGACTGTAATTATCTCAATGGACGGGTTCTCATCACTACTTCCGCCCCCTTCATCGTCGTCATCACCACAGGATGATAGTGAGAAAGACAAGGAGAACAGCAAGCCACAGCCTAACAATAAAGTTAATTTTTTGATAATACTTTCCATAATCATGAGTATTCGTGGATGATGATGCAAAGATACAATTTATTAAGAAACATAGGTTGCGTTTCGGGAGTAAAAATGATATTTTTTTCATTTTGTATTCCGCTTAAGGACTAAATCATATTCTGCACTCGATTTTACGTATCTTTGCATAAGTTACTCCATCACGGCATAAAAAATAAACAGTTTATTTTGTTCTGCACTCGATTTTACGTAACTTTGCAGCATCAAAGAAGTAAAAGGACATAATTATTATGAATATTTTAGAACTTAGCGAGCAGGAGATAGGACGCAGACAGAGTCTGCAGGAGTTGCGAAACATGGGTATAGACCCCTACCCTGCCGCCGAATATCCCACAAACGCCTTTTCTACCGACATACGCGAGCAGTTCAGCGACGATGCACCGCAACGCGAGGTGTCCATTGCCGGCCGTCTGATGAGCCGTCGCGTCATGGGCAAGGCTTCGTTTGCTGAATTGCAAGACTCAAAGGGACGTATCCAGGTGTATATTACACGCGACGATATCTGCCCGGATGAGAACAAAGAAATGTATAACACCGTATTCAAGCGGTTGATGGACATCGGCGACTTCATCGGTGTGAAAGGCTTCGTCTTCCGCACGCAGACAGGCGAGATCAGCGTCCATGCCAAGGAGCTGACACTGCTGGCGAAAAGTCTGAAGCCCCTGCCCATCGTGAAATATAAGGACGGCGTGGCTTATGACAAGTTCGACGACCCCGAGTTGCGTTATCGTCAGCGTTACGTAGACCTGGTAGTAAACGACGGTGTGAAAGACACCTTCCTGCAACGCGCTACGGTATTGCGTACCATGCGCCGCGTGCTCGACGAGGCAGGATACACCGAAGTGGAGACGCCTACATTGCAGATGATTGCCGGCGGAGCCTCTGCCCGTCCGTTCATCACCCATTTCAATGCCCTCGACCAAGACATGTATATGCGTATCGCCACCGAGCTGTACCTCAAACGACTCATTGTTGGTGGCTTTGAAGGTGTGTACGAGATTGGCAAGAACTTCCGCAACGAGGGAATGGACCGCAACCATAACCCAGAATTCACCTGCATGGAGTTGTATGTGCAGTATAAGGACTACAACTGGATGATGTCATTTACCGAGAAATTGCTGGAGACCATCTGCATCGCCGTGAACGGCACGGCAGAGCGCGAGGTTGACGGCAACATCATCTCTTTCAAGGCTCCCTACCGCCGACTACCCATCCTCGATGCCATCAAAGAAAAGACAGGCTTCGACTGCGAAGGAAAGAGTGAAGAGGAGATACGTCAGTTCTGCCTGTCGAAAGGCATGGAGGTGGACGAGACCATGGGCAAGGGAAAGCTTATCGACGAGCTGTTCGGTGAGTTCTGCGAGGGCACATTCATCCAACCGACGTTCATCACCGACTATCCCGTGGAGATGAGTCCGCTGACAAAGATGCACCGCAGCAAACCCGGTCTGACTGAGCGTTTCGAGCTGATGGTGAACGGCAAGGAGCTGGCCAATGCCTACAGTGAGCTGAACGACCCCATCGATCAGGAGGAGCGTTTCCAAGAACAGATGCGACTGGCCGACAAGGGCGACGACGAGGCGATGATTATCGACCAAGACTTCCTGCGTGCCCTGCAATATGGCATGCCGCCGACGAGTGGCATCGGCATCGGCATCGACCGTCTGGTGATGCTTATGACTGGTAAGACATTTATCCAGGAAGTGCTGTTCTTCCCACAGATGAAACCTGAAAAGAAGATTCCGCAGAGCAGTGTGGAAGAATGGGCGGCCATTGGTGTAGCAGAAGAGTGGGTGCCCGTTCTGCGCAAGGCTGGTTTCAACATGGTGAGCAACATCAAGGATGAAAAGGCCCAAGGATTACAACAGAAAATCGGCGACATCGTGAAGAAATACAAGCTCGAGATGCAAAAACCTGCCGTGACAGAGATACAGAATTGGATTGACAAAGTTACAGAATGATTCTTAGACAAAGGAACAAAAGGACATAATAGATAGATGGATGTCGAAAAACTGATAAAAGAAATTCTTGATAGTGCTCGAGAGGTTCGCAAAGAACTAAAACAAGGATTTGAAGAAAAAGTCTATAAGAATGCACTATTTCTTGAATTGAAAGATCGAGGTTTATCCGTGATGACTGAAGTTGAATATGATGTTCGATATAAGAATAGAATAGTAGGCCAATATAAGGCTGATATGGTTGTAGACGACAGTGTCGTAGTCGAACTAAAAGCTAACAACTCTCTTTGTGCTGCAAACGAGGTGCAATTGGTTAATTACCTTAATGCATCTGGAATTGAAGACGGATTGTTAATCAACTTTGGCGGTGACAGATTGGAAGTTAAGCGGAAGTTCAGGACATACAGACCAAAACAAGAATAATTCTTAGACAAAAGAACATAATATTCTTAGACAAAAGAACAAAAGGACATAATAAATAATATTGACAAAAGAACATGTATTCATAGACAAAGGAACAAAAGGACATAAAATATTATACACAAAGGAACATAATAATTCCAATAAAATGACGATTAATATTTGTTCTTGTGTTCATATGTCGAAAAAATATGTTCATGTGTTCATATGTCGAGATAATATGTTCATGTGTCAAATAAAGATATGTACGACTGCGGAAAGATAGCCATTATTGGCGGCGGTAGCTGGGCTACGGCAATAGCCAAGATTGTGGTGGGCCACACCCATCACATAGGGTGGTATATGCGCAGGGATGACCGCATTGAGGATTTCCGCCGTATGTCGCACAACCCCGCCTATCTGACGAGCGTACATTTCAACGTGGACGAGATTTTCTTCTCAAGCGACATCAACAAGATAGTGCAGCAGTACGACACACTTGTGTTCGTTACCCCCTCGCCCTACCTGAAGAACCACCTGAAAAAACTGCGCACACGTATCAAGGAGAAATACATCGTGACTGCCATCAAGGGCATCGTGCCCGACGAGAATCTCGTGTGTTCGGAATATTTCCATCAAGTGTACGATGTGCCCTATTCTCAGCTGGCTTGTATCGGCGGTCCCTCACATGCCGAAGAAGTGGCCTTGGAGCGCTTGTCATACCTCACCGTGGGCTGTGCCGACGAAGAGAAGGCACGGGCATTCACGCAGGTTCTCTCCAGCAGTTTCATCAAGACGAAAACCTCGACCGATGTGCTGGGCATCGAATATTCGTCAGTACTGAAGAATGTGTACGCTATTGCCGCGGGTATCTGTAGCGGTCTGAAATACGGCGACAACTTCCAGGCCGTGCTCATGTCGAATGCCGTGCAGGAGATGCAGCGGTTCCTTTCTGCCGTGCAACCGTTGGAACGAAATATCTACGACTCGGTGTACTTAGGTGATCTATTGGTCACTGGCTACAGCAATTTCTCGCGCAACCGCGTGTTTGGTACAATGATTGGCAAGGGCTACAGCGTGAAGAGTGCGCAGATAGAGATGGAGATGATAGCCGAAGGGTTCTTCGGCACGAAGTGCATGAAGGAAATCAACCGCCGCATGCATGTGAACATGCCCATCCTCGATGCCGTGTACAATATCCTCTACGAGCGAATCTCTCCGCAGGTAGAGATCAAGTTGCTTACCGACTCGTTCAGGTAGGAGTAACCCACCCCAACCCTCCCCAAGGGAGGGAGCCTGAGTTCTAAAAAACAACCGCCGTTGCAAGTCCCTGCTTGCAGCGGCGGTGAATTTTTGAAAGCAATGTATGTGAAGCGTTACTTCTTGTTCTCTTTGGTAAGGACAACGGTGATGTGGTATTTGTTGTTCATGCCTTCAAAGACCACATCGTTATCCATTACCACTCGTGAAGGCGTGTAATCTTCATGAATGTTGAAAGTCAGTATGATGTCCTCAACATTATTCTTCATTTTAAGCGTCCAGCCGTTCAGCGACCAGTCACCTTCTTCTCCATAGTTGTTCTCGAAAGAACCACTCGATTTGAAAGTGATGGTTTCTCCAAGTCCCAGGCTGGCACCATCGGGAAGGGTGGGCGAAGAAGTGGCGGAAACATTCCATGTACCCACCAATGTCGCTTTTGCAATGAATTCTTCCACATCATCTTCATTGCAAGAGGTAAACACTGTTGTCATACCGCAAGAAAGGATGGCGGCAAACATCCAGATAAGAATCTTTTTCATTGTCTTTTTTTTAATAACTAATTATGTTTCAATGTGTTGCTATATTCTCAAGCATTCGAAACCCTCAAAAGAGGATTGAATGTCGAGATTGGATGCAAAGGTAATTTATATTTTTATTTTAAACAAAAAAAAGACGAAAAACTGTTCCTTGTTATTGTCTGTAACTTAAAAACTCAAAAACTTAATCACTCATTTGGTGTTGTTCGAAAGAAATAGTAACTTTGCAAATGTTTAATTCCCCATTTTGGCTTTCCCCAAGGAGGGTTCGCTGAACACTAAACACTCAACAAGACCATGGACATCAGAGATATCGACAAGCTACAGAGCAAAGCATTGCTGAAAGATAAAACAATCATATCCACAACGATGAAAATTATTCAGTTAGACATCAAGAAAGCCGCCCAGTTTCTTGACGAGGGCGCAGTAAAGTGTTTTGAACCGCTAGTGAAAGCCGCACAGGATGCCTTGGAAGCAGGCACCTGTCCCGGTAACGATTTTCTGGGTTGGCTCCACCTGCCCAGCAGTATCAGCCCCGAGTTTTTGGATGAGGTACAAGCTTGTGCCGACGTGCTCCGCGCCAACTGCGAAGCCGTAGTGGTGGCCGGCATTGGCGGCAGCTACCTCGGTGCACGTGCCGTGATTGAAGCCCTGGGTAACTCCTTCGCCTGGTTGCTGCGCGACGGCAAGAACCCCACCATTCTCTTTGCCGGCAACAATATCGGCGAGGACTATCTGAGTGAACTGACCGAATACCTGAGCGACAAGAAATTCGGTGTGATTAATATCTCAAAATCGGGCACCACCACGGAGACCGCCCTCACCTTCCGTCTTTTGAAGAAACAGTGCGAAGCACAGCGTGGCAAGGAAGAGGCCAAGAAAGTGATTGTAGCCATCACCGATGCCAAGCGCGGTGCTGCACGCACCTGTGCCGACAAGGAGGGTTACACCAGCTTTATCATCCCCGACAACGTGGGCGGCCGTTTCTCGGTGCTCACACCGGTAGGTCTGCTGCCCATCGCCTGTGCAGGTTTTGACATCAAGCAACTAGTGGCCGGTGCACAGGACATGGAGAAAGCCTGTGGCAAAGATGTCCCCTTCGAAGAGAACCCCGCAGCACAGTATGCCGCCGTGCGCAACGCGCTCTACGGTGCAGGCAAGAAAATAGAAATCATGGTGAACTACCAGCCAAAGCTCCACTTCATCAGCGAGTGGTGGAAACAGCTCTACGGAGAGAGCGAAGGCAAGGAGAATAAGGGTATCTTCCCCGCCTCTTGTGACTTCACCACCGACCTTCACTCCATGGGTCAATGGATTCAGGAAGGTGAACGCTCTATCTTCGAGACCGTCATCAGCATCGAGGAGCCAAGCCGCAAACTGCTCTTCCCCGAGGATGATGAGAACCTTGACGGTCTGAACTTCCTCGCCGGTAAGCGCGTCGACGAG
Organism: Prevotella sp.; assembly: GCA_017548605.1. Classification (GTDB taxonomy): domain Bacteria; phylum Bacteroidota; class Bacteroidia; order Bacteroidales; family Bacteroidaceae; genus Prevotella. Next base: position 129,598 of record JAFYZT010000023.1, read on the forward strand.
GTGAACAAGATGGCTGAACTTGGCACCCGTCTGGCCCATGTCGACGGTGGCGTGCCCAACATCCGCATCGCGGTGCCCAAACTCAACGAGTATTACATCGGCCAGCTCATCTATTTCTTCGAGATTGCTTGCGGTATTAGCGGCAACGTGCTCGGCGTGAACCCCTTCAATCAACCCGGCGTTGAGGCGTATAAGAAAAACATGTTCGCGCTGCTCGACAAACCCGGCTACGAGACCGACAGCAAAGCTATCAAGGAACGACTGGCGAACGAGGCATGATGCACGACGCCATAGCAGCTTATATCGAACGTCACGGCTTGGAGCGGTTCGCGCCCCAAGCCGTGCTCTTCGACATGGACGGGGTGCTTTTCAACTCCATGCCCAACCATGCTCATTCTTGGCACAAGAGCATGACAGAATGTGGCTTGGAGATGAGTGAGAAGGACGCTTACCTTTTTGAGGGGATGCGCGGAGTGGAAACAATCAAACAATTGGCACGGGAGCAGTGGCACCGCGAACTGAACGACGACGAGGCACAGCAACTGTATCAAATAAAATGTGACTATTTCGCCGCCTGTCCCCCAGCCCAAAAGATGACGGGTGTGGAAGAACTGATGACGTGGCTGCACGACCATGGCTATGCCATCGGTGTGGTGACAGGCAGTGGACAACATTCCCTGCTTGACGCTTTGGAACAGACTTTCCTCGGACTCGTACACAAGCAGTATATAGTGACCGCTTTCGATGTGCTCCACGGTAAACCGTCACCCGAGCCTTATCTGGCCGGACTTAAGAAAGTGGGTGTCGATGCCACGCAAGCCATTGTGGTAGAGAATGCCCCTCTTGGAGTGCAGTCTGCCGTGGCTGCCGGAATATTCACCATCGCCGTGAACACAGGACCTCTGCCCGACGAAATACTAAAAGAAGCCGGAGCCGACATCGTGGTGAAGGACATGGCCGCTGCAATGAAGGGGATTAAAATATTAAAAAATTAAAAGATTAAAAAGAGGGGCAAGGGGCAAGGAGCAGGGGGCAAGGAGCAGGGGACAAGGAGCAAGGGGCAAGTGGAGTATTGTCTAAACTCCCATACTCCTATACTCCCAAACTCCCAACCTTAGAACCCAAAACATTTAAAGATACATGAAAAGAATATTACATGCGATGATGACAGCGATGCTCTGCTGCAGCGCATTCATGTTTACCTCCTGCGGTGACGATGATATTACGGTAGACCGTGACTACACAAGTGTACACTATACCGTGACACCTGGCATCGGTCTGATGAAATTCTACACCATCAAGGCCTATTACACCGATTTCAACGGTGTGGACCATGAGGAAGAAGTCAAAGATGTGACAACATGGGAATACCGCGAAAAGAAAGAGGGCACCCACAAGATACAGTGCCGTGTGGTGGCCACGGTGAAGTCAAAAGAAGAATATGGTGAGATTGATGCCTCTGCGTATGACTTCAACTGGGAATACTCCATACACTGGTATAAGAAGGAAGGAGGTGCCCATTCCGAGCAACCCATCACATCACCCAATTATATCAGCAAGGACAATGTACCTGGTTATCTGGAGGCACATCCTGCAATAACGCTCATCAGTTTCAACAAGTAAGGGAACCGTTAAAAGAGTACTTAAAAGGACAATACCATACTGCTGAGTATTGTCCTTTTATCTTTAAAGTGAAGCGAAAACACCCTAATTCCTTAAATACAAAAAAATGGTGTTAATGTAAAACGAGAAAATGATGAAAATTTTAACAAAAGTTTTGGTGAAATGATGAATATTCACTAAATTTGCAGCATCGCTTAGTTAGCCCTTTGGGGCAAAGTGGGCGGTCTTATTTTATGAGAAAGACGTTTTCGAACGTCTGTCGTTGTGAGCCAAGAACTTCGCAAACTCTTAACATCACAGCAGACAGATGACAACGAGACGTCTGCGTGGTACGTTCCTATATACCTTAATTTATATATAGTCCGTACTGGCGTGGGCTAACTGCGTTGTCTATCCTGTGTGATGTGGGCAATGCGAAGGCCTTTGGCTCCAGGATGGGCAGAGAAACAGACACCTACGCCTTTTTTGTATCATAAGCCAACCTAAAACAAAACTGTTAACTGCCAATTCCGGGGTGTTTATGAGGCAACCTAAACTTATTAGGTAATAAATGGCATATATCTCATGAAAGGAAAAATTGAAAAAAGCTTTGTTAATGACAATTTAATTGAAATAGATTGTATTCATATTAAAAATCTCTTTAAGGCTATTCTGGAAGTAAGAAGAAACTATTTTTACTATAGGACTGAAACGAATGAAACAATTGATGATGATGACTGGCAGGAACAGTTAGAGCGTGTATTTGCCTATGAATTATATCATCAATGGTCCTTAATACAAATGCAATACAATGATTTTTTATTGAAAGAAGGTAAAAGAAATGATCTTCTATATATAAATGGTGAAGTAGGAAAGGGATTGGAGGGTATTCACAAGTATCCAGATATGGTTTTACATGGAGGTCAAGGAGATTATGTTCATCAAGAAATTGCCGTTGAAATTAAAAGAAAAGCCAACATAACTTCAGAAAAAGTCATTAAAGATTTGGAAAAGTTATCAGATATGATTACAGAAGGAAAAATGGCTTTTAATGCAAAGCCTTTTAAATGGGGTGTATTTATATTAACATGTGGTGATGTCTCTGATATGAAAAACATATTAGATTCAAATTCATTAGATGCAATTCGTGATGAAGTGTTGTGTGTCTTCTGTAAAGGCGACGGTATACTTGAATATAGTACAATAGACGAAATCAAATATGAATTATTATGAAACGACTACTAACTTCAGCAGTATTGTTCCTATGCTGCATAGTAACATCATTTGCTCAGTTTAGCGGATCAGGGTCGGGAACCGAGAGTGACCCTTATCTGATTTTGAATCCGATTCAGTTGAATCAGTTGCGTAACTTTGTGAATCGAAGTGGAGTGTATTTCAAGTTGATGGCAGACATCGACTTGACGGAGTACATCGAAGACGAGAACTCCTCACAAGGATGGCTGCCTATAGGAACATCATCCACACCTTTCAAAGGCATATTGGATGGTAACGGGAAAACTGTATCTGGTTTATGGATTAATAGACCAAATTCGGATTATGTGGGATTCTTTGGTTCAACATATGGGGCTAAAATCAAAAACTTGACTTTAATTGGTGAATCTGTAATAGGAAAAAACTACGTTGGTGTACTATCTGCATATTCAAGTAGTTCAACAATTAGCAATTGTACACTTTCTGCGTCTCTTTCTGGTGCTTCTTATGTTGGAGGAACTGTTGGTAAGGGGGCATCTTGTACAATGAACAACATATCTTCTTACGTTAATGTCATATGTAGTGGTGACTATACCGGCGGAATTATTGGTTATATTGATGGAAGTGGTTCGATATCCGATTGTAGAGTGAAGTGTAATAGCATTTCTGGGGTGAACTATGTTGGTGGTGCTTGTGGAGCCAATCGTGGAACAGTTTCATTTGCCACATGCTATATTTCGGCCAATTTAAATGGTAATAAATATGTAGGTGGTGTTGTTGGCCAAATACAAAGAGCATCCCAAAATAATATGACAAATTGTAACTTTTTTGGCGATGTTAATGGAACATCCTATGTAGGTGGTATTTGTGGCCTATATGTAAGTAAAGCGACAATGAAAGGATGTTATGCGGTTGCACATGTGGTAGCATCTGGTAATTACGTTGGTGGTTTAGTAGGAGAAACACATGATATTGATTCTGGTTCTAATTGCGTTTCTCTTTTGAGCAACTACTTTAGCGGCTCTGTATCTGGTTGCGAACAAGTAGGAGGACTGATAGGTCATGCATTCAATGGGACGACAAACTGTTGCTATGCCAATGCTGTGGTAAATGGGTCAAAAACTATTGGAGGTTTAATTGGTAAGATAGAAGGATTAGATCGTTATAATCATGGGATAATAAGCTCTTGTGTTGCTATTTGTTCTTCTGTTAAAGCAACAGAAGGAAATGTCGGTAGAATCTATGGGGAAAGGGGAAACTACGTTTCGATTGGCGAAAATGGAACAACTAGTGAGAACAAAGCATGGAACCGCATAATAATGATTGATGCGGGTGTTGCGCATGATATAACAGATGACGAACAAAACGGGACAGGCGTTAGTTCTTCAACATTGAAACTCAAAGCCACATATGTAACAATGGGTTGGGATTTTACTGATACTTGGATGATTCAAGAAACAGAATGCTATCCCTATTTTAAGTCCCAGACGGCTCCACCAGTAATAACATCGAATGTCGTTTCTGGTGCAACAATAATCTACGGCAATTGCGTAGATGGTGGGACAATAACCCTAGAGGTTGATGACCTTAAGCAACAGCTGGTTAGTAGTGGAAATTCTTTTTCGTTTACCGTAAGCCCATTACAAGCGGGTCATGAGGTGCGAATCTCGGCAAAAGCCGAGGGTAAAGAAATGTCTTATTATACCACAGAAACCGTATCATATTTAGGGAAAGGAACGGAAACCGACCCCTATCAAATATATACAGCTGCAGACTTGACTGGTGTTTATAGAAAGGGATATTTCAAACTAATGAATGACATTGACCTGACAGACTATATCAATCTATTTAACCCTACAGAAGGTTGGGAATCCATCGGACGAGAAGGCAGTGAAACGGTATATTTTGATGGGAACGGACACAAAGTGACAGGACTTTGGTGTAATACTACTCGTGACAACACAGGTCTATTTTCTTGTTTTGCCAATGGTTATATCAAGAACCTGACGGTAGAGACAGCCAACGGCAAACAAGTGAAAGGCGGTGCAAACACAGGTATTCTGATTGGCAAGATGATAAACGGCACAATAGAGAATTGCTGTGTCTCAGGAAATGTTGCGGATGGAACACCTGTTGGCGGTCTGGTAGGCTTGTTCGATGGTGGAACGATTTCTCTCTCTCAAGCTTCTGTGACGATAAATACGAGTGGCGCGACTTCTTATGTTGGCGGAATAGTTGGAGTAATCTTTAGTGGCGTGATAGATCAGTGTGTTACTTTAGGTACATTGACGGCAACAGGCCAGGAGTCATACGTTGGCGGACTGGTTGGAAAGAACTATGCCACCGTGACCAATTGTTACAGCAACGCCTCTGTAATTTCATCTTATAATGCAGCAGGACTCATAGCCTATAACTATGGTGTATTGGATAAATGCTATGCAACGGGGAACCTCTATAGTAGCAACTATGCAGCGGGGGTGATTGGCTATAATGACGGAGAAGATGCTATCGTTAGGAATTGTGTTGCAATGAATAGTATAATTGAAATTGTTTATGAATCTCAACAAGTTCAACAAGGAGGTGGTTACGGGCAAAGAATAATAGGAGGTATAAAGAATAACGCACCAGCTCCGGAGATGAATAATTATGCCTTGAAAACAATGCAGGTATCTGTTAATGACGTCGCACAAAGAGTATATGATGATATCATGAACGGTGTCGCCAAAACCACCGTGGAACTGATGAGTGCTAATACCTATCAAGGTATAGAATGGGATTTCTCAACAATATGGGGTATTGAAGAAGGAGCAAATTACCCCTTCTTGCTATGGAATGATAAGAGTACCCCTGTGGCAGGGATTTCTTTTGACAAGACGACCCTAATCATAGCCATTGGCTCGGAGGAGACCATTACTGCCAGTGTCATGCCACTCGGGGCCACTAACAAACGGTTGAACTGGACGAGCAGCAACGAAGCCGTGGCTACCGTGGACAACGGCGTGGTGACGGCTGTCGCTGTGGGTACGGCTACCATCACCGCTTCCGCCACTGACGGCTCAGGCGTGACAGCCACCTGCCAGGTGACGGTGACGGCGAACAAAGAGGCGGCTATCGCCGCGTTGCAAGCGTTGGTAGATGAGGCTCAGACCCTCTACGACAACAGCACGGAAGGTGAGGACATTGGTGAATATGCACCCGGCTCACGAGCCGCCCTTCTGGCGGTCATCAACAGCGTGAGGGCCCAGATATCCAGTACGATGAGCGACGAGGCCATCAACCAGTGCACGGCCGACATCAATGCCGCCATCGAAGCATTCGAGAGTCAGAAAGTGACGGCGAGCGAGGACACCGACTACGGCGCCATCGCCAACACCATCTATCTGGAGCGCGTGGAGGGTGCCGCCGGCAGCCAGGTGACGCTGTCGGTGAAGATGAAGAACACCGTCGAGGTGCAGGGTTATCAGTTCGACCTCTACCTGCCCGAGGGCGTGACCGTAGCCACCGACGAGGACGGCTTCAGCCTGATAGAACTGAGCACGGAGCGCACCACGACGCGCAAGACCGACTACTTCAATTCGACCGTGCAGGCTGACGGCAGCATCCGCGTGCTCTGCGGCTCGTCGAAGGGATACACCTTCGAGGGCAATGACGGCGAGGTGGCAACCATCACGCTCAACATCAGCGAGGACATGGAGGAAGGCGACTATCCCATTATCCTGAAGGAAGTGAACCTGACCGACAGGAACTCCACGCTCTACGCCACCGCCTACCTGAAGTCGACGCTCTCCATCATCAACTTCATCCTCGGCGACGTGAACGGCAACAAGAAAGTGGAGGTGGCCGACTTCATCGCCACGGCCAACTACATCCTCGGCAATCCGCCGCAGGTGTTCATCTTCAAGGCGGGTGACTTGAACAACAACAAGAACATCGAGGTGTCCGACTTCATCGGCATCGCCAACATCATCCTGAACTCGTCGACCAGCAGCAACGCTCCGGCGGCAGCCCCGAAGAAGGGCCCGAGGAAAGCCGCGACGGATATTTCGACGCTGACCGACGTCATCTACGTGGAGCCCGTGACCGCCACCCCGGGCACGCAGCAGACGCTCTCCATCCAGATGAAGAACAGCAGCCCCGTGGCGGGCTTCGAGTTCCGTCTGCAGCTGCCCGAAGGCATCACGGTGGCACAAGAGGACGGCTTCAACCTCGCCGAGCTGAGTACGGAGCGTACCACGGCACGCAAGACCGACTACTTCAACACCGCCCTTCAGGATGACGGCACGCTTCAGGTGCTCTGCGGCACCTCCACTGCCGACCCGAACACGGGCAAGCCTTACGTGTTCAGCGGCAACGAGGGCGAGGTGGCACGGATTACGGTCAACATCCCCGAGGACTATGCCGATGGCGTATATGAGATGAGCATCCTCGACGCAGCCTTCTCCGATGCTGATAACAACCTCACCGAGGTGGGTCAGACGGTGACCACCGAGCTGACCATCGGTGACAATACCATCGTGCTTGATGAGGACTCCGAAGACGACATCGAGACGACGGACGCTGCGGTGAACATCAGGGTGAGGCGCACGATAGCCGCCAACCAGTGGAGCACCATCTGTCTGCCTTTCAACATGACGGCTGAGCAGGTGTACGCCTCGTTCGGCGACGACGTGCAGCTGCAGGCGTTCGACAGCTACGACGTGGATTACGACGATGACGACAACGTAAAAAGTATCCTTGTCCACTTCGGCGACATCGACATCGACGAGGAAGGGTTCTACGCCAACTATCCCTACCTGATCAAGGTGTCGGAACCCGTTGAGGAGTTCACGGTGAGAAGCATCCTTGAACCCGACGAGGAGAGCGCGATAGCTGAATACGACAACGGCAAGACGGGCAGGCAGCGCAAGGTGTACGGCACGTTCTACGGCACGTACCATGCCCAGACGACGGTGCCGGAGAGCTGTCTCTTCATCAGTAACAACAAGTTCTGGTATTCTACCGGCCTGACGAAGATGAAGGCTTTCCGCGGGTATTTCGAGTTCGTGGATGTGCTGGCAGACATGGCCAACGCGAACATCAGCTTCTCGTTCGACGGAACGACTGGAATTCATGAGATTCTGAACCGGTCGATGGCTGACGGTGCCGTGTATACCATACAGGGCCAGTTCGTAGGCAAGGATATCGACCTGAAGAAGTTGCCTCGCGGCATATATATCATCAACGGCAAGAAACAGGTAATTAAGTAATGTAGAATGTTGAGTGTTGATTGTTGAGTGGTCACTTTACGATGATGAATTATGAATTGTGAATTCGTCAAGTTCAAACTCACAAACTTCAAACTCATAAATATAAAGACTCACAATGAAAAAAACAAGATATATTACACCGCAGGTGAAATCCTGCATGATGGAGACGGGCAGCCTCTTGGATGGCAGCGTGACAGGTGACAACGGCACAGGCTGGGGCGGCGTGGACGATAGCGGCACTCAAGAACCGGCCGCCAACAGCACGAATGTGTGGGAAGAAGAAAGCACCCTGAACGATAATAACGCCTCTTCCATGTGGGACTCGTTATAAGGTCACGAGGATGGGGTGTGTTTAATAACACCTCATCCTTCCGATTATCACAGGCCACGGAACTATTTGGCTTCATGGACTGATATTTATATCCTATCCGAAACACGATTATTTCCTGTTTCGGATAGGTTTTTTATCTAATAATGTTACTGACCCCACCCCTGACCCCTCCCCTACAATGGGAGGGGAAACGTTACGGCTGGAGATGGACCAGTCGGAGGGTTGTCCGACCTAACTCCTCCCCTACAATGGGAGGGGAAATGTTACTCCACTAACAATTAGAGATTGTCTGGCATGAAGTCAGTCCCTACACGTGAGCGAATTGTTAGGCTTCAAGCGATGGTGGTACTTACATTTCAAAATACAAAAAGAAGCCAGATTTTTGTATTTTGAAATGTAAAAAACTTCTAGAATTTTGCATTTTCAAATATAAATTACTATTTTTGCATCGTCGAATAAAAAGTATACTTATGGATACCCTTGAACTTCAACCTTTATTTAACAATTATCATCGCAAGATAGCAAAAGTAGATACACATTTCATACGGTATCTTTACACTCAGATCAATTGGGATGCCCGTATCATAGGCATAAAAGGAGCACGTGGGGTTGGCAAGACCACTATACTGCTGCAACATATTCTCCTGAACTACGAGGACATAGACAAGACACTTTACGCTTCTCTTGATGACTTATGGTTTTCCACACATTCACTTATCGACCTTGTTGACTGGGCTGACCAACACGGCATCATGCGTTTGTATCTTGATGAAGTACACCGTTTTGAAAAATGGTCGGAGACATTGAAAAACATCTACGACAACTATCCCGATATAAGCATTATTTACACAAGCAGTTCATTGTTACTGATGGATAATGCCAATGTTGATCTTTCGCGTCGTCAGACGACATACACGCTATATGGTTTGTCATTCCGAGAATATCTGGCTTTTGAGAATATTATAAATATTCCGTCAATTCCCCTTGAAGACTTACTTAAGCACCATGTCAGTTATGCCATGAAGATTGTCAAGGAAATCAAGGTGTCAGCCCATTTTGAGTCGTATCTCAGTCACGGCTATTATCCTTTCTACAAGGAGTCGGGTGACGATTACTCTGCCAGACTTAGAGAGACTATTTCAGTAGTTATTGAAAACGACCTGCCAGCAGTAGAGAAAATGTCCTTCGAAACGATTCAGAAAGTCAAGAAACTAGTTATGATTATCAGCGAGCGCGTACCATTCGAGCCCAACATGTCTGAACTATGGAAACAACTTGCCACCAATAATGAGCTTGGACTGCGAATGCTCTACAGCCTTGATAAGGCGAAGATATTGTCCTTGCTATCATCGAAGACTAAAAACTACAAATTCCTGCACAAACCAGATAAAATATTCCTTGGTAATACTAACCTCATGCATGTATTATGTCCCCAAGTGGATAAGGGTAATGAACGGGAGACATATTTCAACAGCCTGTTGTCCGTGTTACATGACACAAAACAACCACACAAAGGAGATTTCCTGGTTGATGATAAATATTTGTTTGAAGTAGGTGGTCGGAAGAAATCTTATGAACAAATAGCAGATGTTCCAAACAGCTTTCTAGCTGTAGACAACACGGAAGTTGGATATGGAAACCGTATTCCTCTGTGGATGTTTGGCTTTATATACTAATATACATACGAACATCCATGCTATATCATGGAAACGGGGTATTTGACCTTATTTAGTACGCCATTTGGTACTTTATAAGGTCATAATTTTGGAATGGGCTGAAATTCGCTATATATTTGCATCAGCATTACAAACAAAAACTTAAAATATTAGCATATGAAAAAGATTCTTATTTCCCTATTTTGGATGCTGTTGCTCAGCACTACGGCATCCGCACAAGTGAAGACATTCAAAGAAGTGGCTAACGACGAGACAATGGTGGTGAACGCCAGCGACTGTGTGGACCGTATAGGCAACAACTACCTCTTGTGGGTGCGTTATGACTACAAGAGCAAAAAAGATTGCAAGAAAGACGCCAAACGCGACGGTGTGAGTGGCAAACCCGTTCGGGCGGAAGTGCTCTATGAGTTTGACGAATACGTGCTCACCTATCGTATCATCTCGAAGAAATACTACGACAAGAACGATATGGTGATAAAAGAAATCAACTATTACAATGCCCCGTGGAACCAAATCGGCGACATCGACTATTCTCTCAAACTGGGCATCTACATGTCAGGAGAATTCAATATCACGGTAGGATAACCCACCACTTCTTTACCTCACTACGATTTCAGCACTACCGAAACAACGGTGGTGCTGTTCGTCATATACAACGCAGAACTGCCCGGGTGCAACGCCATGAATGGGGCGTTCGGCATGAACGGTGAAACCGCCATCAAGAGGTTCTACAGTTGCCGGCAAGTAATCGGCGGTATGGCGAATCTTAAAAGTTACCTTTTCGGGCAGGGTTGTTCCCGCCTCGGGAGTGAGGAAATGGAAGTCACCGATAGCGAAATCCTGCCGGTAGGCTGTCTGTGGATTGTAGCCCTTGGAGACATAGAGGATATTATGCTCTATATCTTTCTTCACAGCAAACCATGGTCCACCGCCGAAACCCAGACCATGACGCTGTCCTATGGTGTGGAACCATAGTCCACGGTGCACCCCCAAACGTTTGCCTGTCTCCAGTTCCACCACATCGCCGGGGTTCTCACCCAAGTAACGGCGAATATAATCATTGTAGTTGATTTTTCCGAGGAAACAAATGCCCTGAGAATCCTTCCGTTTGGCATTGACAAGATGTTCGCGCTCGGCGATAACACGCACCTCGTCTTTCATATAATGACCAATGGGGAAGAGTGCCTTTTTCAACTGCCAATCGTAAATCTGCGCAAGAAAATCCGTCTGGTCCTTCACCGGGTCGGGAGAGGTGGTGAGCCATTTGTGACCATCTATGATTTCCGTCTGGGCATAATGGCCCGTAGCAATGAGGTCGTAGTCATGTCCCCGTTTCTCGTGGAAGGCACCGAACTTAATGAGTCGGTTGCACATTACATCAGGATTAGGCGTAAAACCCGCCCGCACCTTGTCCATGGTGTAGCGTGTCACCTGATCCCAATACTCCTGATGGCAGTCGACCACCTCGAGGTGGCAACCGTACTTATGCGCCACGGCAGTAGCCATCTCCAGGTCCTCCTCCGAAGAGCAGTCCCACTCCTCTTCTTCCTCTGGTCCTATCTTGATATAGAAGCAGTCGGGATGCTGTCCTAATCGTGCGAACTCATACACCACCACGGAACTGTCAACACCACCAGAGAGGAGCACTGCGATGCGCTTGTCTTGTAACTCTTCGATTTTCATAGGTGCAAAATTAGTGTTTTTTTCAAATAAGACACATGGAAAGCCAAGAAAAATGACTATATTTGCAGCATAATCATACGAACTGACCTATGGCAACAGAACAACTTAAAAACGAATTCCTCACCATCGAGGTATCTACCATGGGAGCCGAGCTCCAGAGTATCAAAAACAGTAAGGGTCATGAATACCTCTGGCAAGCCAATCCCGACTATTGGCCTCGCCGTTCACCCATTCTCTTCCCTATCGTCTGCGGGTTGTGGGAAGGTAAATATCGCATCGACGGCTACGAATACAAGATGGAACGGCATGGCTTTGCCCGTGACACCGAGTTTACCGTCATCTCGAAGAGCGATACCAAGGTGACCATGGCCATGCACGACACGCCGGAGACCCACCGGCTCTATCCTTTCCATTTCAATCTGGCTGTGACCTACCGTCTCGACGGAAGGAAGATACATGTGATATGGCATGTGGAGAACACTGACCATGGTGAGATACATTTCCAGATAGGCGGTCATCCCGCGTTCTATGTGCCCGGTGTTAAGGACGATAAGCCTTTGAAAGGAAAAATGCTTTTTGACGATCCTGGCATGATTGAGCGTGTGTTCGGCGATGTCAACGGCTGTATCCGACCGGGACGATTCCCATTGGAAGATTGTCGCGATGGCGAATGGTCATTCACCGAGGAGAGTTTCAGGAATGATGCCGTGATTATCGACCGTTGCCAACTGTCGGAAGTGACATTGCTCGACGAGGACGAGGAGCCCCACGTCAGTGTACGCTTCAAGGCCCCTGCCGTTGGCATTTGGAGTCCGTATGGCAAACATGCTCCGTTTGTGTGTATCGAGCCGTGGTATGGCATCCACGACAAGGCCTATTATCAAGGTGACTTCAAGGAGAAGCAATACATGAACCACCTACAACCCGGCTCGTCGTTTATGAGTGAGTACACGATAGAAATCAAGTAAAGAGTGAGGGGTGGCAAGTTTACGCGAGACTTCAAGGTGTCACAAGATAAATCTCACATGAATCGAAATTGATTTCCCAGTTGCCGTTCTCGGCACTTTCCCAGCCGTACTTTGCAGACATGCGGTTCCACCAGTCCTGATACTTGGTGGCATTTTCTCCCATGTCGGCCACCAAACGGTCATACAACTCCACATCATTAGCGGTAAGTATCTTGGCAAGCTCTCGCAAGCCATTGCGGCGCTCAAAGAGCAACTGTATCTCATTACGTTCGTCTTCACTGACTTTTCCTACAATCTTTTTCATCTTCCTATGATTTCAAAAGGGTCAAGGTAATCAATTTTTTTAATTTCGGTCTCTGGTAAAAACATCCCCTCTTCCCTAATGGACAGGAGAAGGCTGCGGGCTGCGTTTCGCTCGACATGCGACATAACGCATTGCTGATGCGAGGGAGTGTTCACCTCCAGCGTGATGCGATGGTTCAGCCAGATGCAACGGTGACACTGAAAAGCATCACATCTCCGGCAAATCGGTGCATATTGCAGTTTGTATAACTGCTGATTGGGAATCTTCGGACCAGTGGTCAGATCTCCCACGGCAAGAGTGCCTTCCCTGGAATAATAGAATGCCGGACAAATATAGAATTGTCCATCGGGGGCAAGAGTAACAGATGAGTCGCCAGCACCACAATTGTTCATCTCCGTCAACATCATGCGGTCGGTCAGCAAATTAAACTGAACAGGATGGTTGTTCAGGTATTCTATCTTGACCATAGCAGCCATTTGCGAAAGAACTTCACGATAAGTAACTACATCTTCATCCGAAAAAGATTCCACGTCTGTAAACACCACATTGACGCGCCCAACATGTGGAAACACCTTGTTCAAGAGTTCATATTTCTGAAAAAAGGCATTGATACTTGTGCGTATCACTATCGATTTATCTCGAATCATTTCTGACGGTTCGACATCTTCTATCTTGTCGAACACCATCACATCGGCATCGGTAATGTCGGCGGCAGCAGACGGTTTAATCTTGACATGGTCGATGCTCTCTATCGTCTCATTCCATTCGGTTGGCAACTCATAAGCGGGATAGACGAACTGTATCATCAAATTCTCAGTCATCGCCCAACGAATGGATTTCTCCAATACGTCCAAAGGCATCAAACGCGCTTGGCGTGTGCCTATAGGGTAATGGCAAAACGACGTGGACGTGTCATCCAATACAACAATCAAATATCTTAGCATAAGAAATCAGCAAATATCGGGGTTGACATCTTTTTTGTTCTTCTCAAAATCCTCACGTTTGCCCTCTTGTTCCAACTTGCGGAACAAACGGTTCCAATAGTAGTTGTTGGCATGCACCCTTGCCTTGTGCATCAGACAGATAGCCGTGGAACGCTGATAAATGGTCGGACTATCGGCAGCGTCGTAATTTTCTCCCTGGCACCAAGCGCATCCGCTTGCCACTTCACAGTCAATACATTTTTGTGGTGATTGTGTAGTACGGTCGAGTGTGAGGAACGGACGTAGCTTGTTCTTGTTGATGCCGTCATGCACGTTGCCAATGATGATGGGAGCCTTTGAACGTAACGAATAGGCGGCAAAGCGTGTGCATGGATAGAAATTGCCAGCTGCGTCGATGGCTAGCATCTTGCCAGCGCCACACCAGTTATTGTTCTCACGCTCAGGATCTAACGGCTTGCCGATGTTTTCACTGAAAAACGAGCAAGCATAGTCTTCATACCAACCTTCATCGATGATGGCATCAGCCAGTTGCATCAACTGGTCCTCAAAGAGTCGGTCATCGCCTTCCTGCCACACATCCTCGAACACCACATTGATATTCACCTGGTGGATGCCCAGAGAGTAGAGGTGGAGCACACTCTCCTTGATGTAGGGGATGTCGGCACTGCTGATAGTGACTTTCGTGCCAGCATCCGGGAATTGAGAAAGCCACAGAGGTATGTTCCTGACCACATCATCATAACTGCCACGCTCATCCTTACCGCCCTTCCATATCCTGTTCAGGTCATGCTTGCGCTTTGTGCCGTCGATGGTGATGCCTATCGACAGGTGGGTGGGGTTTTTTCGGATGAATGTCTGCACCTTGTCGGAGTGGTAGTTGATACCATTGGTAGAAAAACTGAAACGATAGGAATCGAACCAATGGTGATGACGACGGTACAGTTCCTTTTTTATATAGTCGCAGATGCGGTCAATGAGGTCGATTTCAAGGAACGGCTCGCCGCCGATGAAGTCGAAAACGACCGATTTTTCGGGAAAGTCCTGTTCATGTTCCAGGATATAGTCTACAGCCTGTTTCGCCACATCCCACGACATGCGCTCTTTCTCGTTCTTACCCACCAGATAGCAATACTTGCAGGCCAACTGACAGTCCTTGGTTACAATGAAGGTGATGGATTTAGCCATTCCCTCTTGCCAGTTGCCCGCATTCCCCCTGATTGTTGCTTTCCGATTGTCCATTACGGCTCTATTTCGTGAAGAATCCTTCTATTGAATACCAATAATTCTCAGACCTGCCGCGTCGGTACCAGGTCTGAGAATTGTTTTCCCGGAAAACGATATGACATGGTCGTTGACCGTTTAATTTCTCGTGGAGCCATAGGAGCAACTGCCCGCGCAGTCTCCTGTGCAACTGCCATCGCAACTTTGCTGGCAACCGCCTTCGCACGACCCAGTGCAAGCGCCTCTACATCCTGTATAGCATCCGCTATTGCATCCTCCATAGCATCCCGAGCACCAAGTCGATTGGGTGTCTTTCTCATGGGCATGGCTCACGAAGGGCATCTGGCTGACGGCTATGGCACCCACGATGGGAAGAGCCTTCTTGGCGGCACTCTTGAAAAACTCGCGGCGCGATTGTAATTCCTTGCTATCCATAAAAAGATTCGTTTGATGTTGATTTCGTTTGACTCAAAAAGGCAAGAAGCAGGATTACGAACTTGTGTAGGCACATGTCCGATAACAGTTGCCCGAGCAGTCGCCCGTGCAACTTCCGCTGCACGTGCTTCGGCAACCCCGGTAACAATCACCATCGCATGAACCTTGACAGCCCGTATAGCATCCATCGGAACATCCGCTGTCACAATTGTCATCGCAACCCATGTTAACTTTCCTCTCACGGGCATTGCCCACGAGCGGCACTTGGCTGATGGCTATGGCACCCACAATGGGAAGAGCCTTCTTGGCTGCGCTCTTGAAAAAATCGCGTCGCGATTGCAATTCTTTGCTATCCATAACTGACTAATTCATAAATAATTACTAAATATCGGCCAAATATAACACCAATAATTTTTTTTTGCAACTATTTTTAGAATTATTAACAAGATATTTGATTATGGAGAACAGAAACAATACCTCAGAATACTAAATGCCCAACACTAATCTCCGTATGTAACACGGAAGATATTGACGGCGTTACCACCTTGGTTACGTCGACCCTGTGAGGTGACGATGACCCACTGGCCATCGCGGGAGATATCGAGGCCCACGGGGTAGGAGTCGCAGGTGATACGTGCCACAGTGCGCATCTTCCGGGTGTCAACCACGCATACCTCGGAAGCAGCGTTACAGGCTGCAAAGACATAGTGTCCGTCAGGGGAAATCTCGATAGTGCGTGCGCCAGTTCCTACCTGACACTCCTCCCAACCAGAGACCGAACCGAGGTGGTTCTTCATCTGCCGAGCCGCCTCGAGAAATTTCTCCAACGGCAGGCGCTGCACATAACCGGCAGCATTGATGCTGAGATAGAGATAGCCGTTGTTGATGACGAGGTGGCGAACGTTTGAACGCATGCCCTGCACCCGTCCGAGGTATTCCATGTTCTGCATGTCGAAGACAGCAATACCTCCCGACTGCCCCATACACCCTACAAGCAGGTAATGGTCGTCGGGCGTGAACACCGTGCCACGCAGACAGTAGCCACTGTTATTGTCACGGTCAATCTGATGTGTCATGCTGAAGTTCAACGGCAGCACATAATCGACCACCAGCAGCCGTTCGTGCCGCCATTCCTGAGGATTATCGCTGTCGACACGCACCAGTCCGACAGTGTTGTTGCCCCAATGAGTGATGGCCACATATTTGCCATCGTGAGAGCAACACACCATCTTTGGTAATGGACCAGTTTCCATGAGGCGCACTATCTCATCGGTTTCCGTATCGATGATGGCCAATGCTGAGGGGTCCTGCGCATTGATATCGTAGGTACGCCGATAGTAAGGCACCCAGAAATAACGTCCACCATGCGAGAAACAACCCTCGACGGGTTTTCCCGCAAAGGTGTTCAGGTTCGTCTTATAGTGCGTGAACGGGTAGAGGTCTGACGGTGGACTCCACAGCGCATCTTTCGACGGGTCACACTGGTGGTTGATGGTCTTGAGTTTTCGGTTCGTACCCATCTCGAAGACCACGGTGGCACATCCCTCGAGCGAGTTGATATAGTATTTCTTGCCGTTAGGGTGTATGTTCGCCGACTTCGGTGAGTTGACGGCCGTCTCGCGCGTCTGCGCATCACCACCGCTATAGTTCTGGCGTTTATCAACAGAGGTGATAGTGAGCTGTCCGTCATCAGAACGCACCGACGTGCCCAAGACGGAGTGTTTGAGTGGCGGCTGTGCCGTGGCCTGCAGGGCGAAGAGAGCAAGGGCTGCAATAAGAAGTTTTTTCATTTTTATAGGATAGGAAATTCTAGGGAATAATAGGATACTCTAGGGGTAAAAGGAAATTCTAGGATATTTGGGAGGAGTTAGGACATCTAGGAGGTTCTTGTGAGGAATAATGGAGAAGGGCAGAGTAATCTCTCACCACTCACCTCTTACCTCTCACCACTTCTTTCAATACGCTTCGCGATATTTGCTTTCGTCTTTGTCTTCGAGCATGGAGAGATAGGAGTTGTAGCGGCTTTCGGCTATATAATGATTCTTGACGGCTTCGATGACCGCACAGTCGGGTTCATGCGTATGCGTACAGTTGTTGAAGCGACAGTCCGCTGACACCTTGAATATCTCGCGGAAATAGGAGCATATCTCCTCCGGCTCCATATCGTAGGCTCCGAAGCCTTTTACTCCAGGCGTGTCGATAGCCCACCCGCCGCAGGGGAGGCGGAGCATCTCGCTGAAGGTGGTGGTGTGCATGCCTGTGTTATGCGCATCGGAGATTTCTGCTGTTCGCAGTTGGACACCCGGTATGAGGCGATTAAGCAGTGTTGACTTGCCCACACCGCTGTTGCCGCTGAAAAGCGTTATCTTGTCGCGCAGCAGTTCCTCCAGTTCATCGACACCCTCACCTGTAGTGGCGGAAATCTCACAGCAGGTGTACCCGATGCCCTCATAGAGATCGACCATCATGTGTTGCAGGTGTCGTTCCTCGGGGCTGAGTCGGTCGGTCTTGTTGAAGACCATCACCACGGGCACAGCATACGCCTCGGCGGTAGCCAGGAAGCGGTCGATGAAGGTGGTGGATGTCTCGGGGTAGTTGACCGTGACGATGAGGAACGCTTGGTCAACATTTGCCGCGATGATATGGCACTGCTTCGACAGGTTTGACGAGCGCCGTATGATATAGTTACGGCGGTCATCGATATGAGTGATGAACGCCGTACCCTCTTGGTTGGTCAGTATGGTTACACGGTCGCCCACCGCCACAGGGTTAGTGCTCCGTATGCCCTTAAGGCGGAAGTTACCCTTTATCTTGCTGTCGATGACAGCACCCTCATCGGTGAGTACCGTGTACCAGCTGCCCGTATTCTTGATGACGAGTCCTTTCATGCGGGATCAGACCGTCATAATCTCTTTGTTCTTTGCCGCCAACAGTTCGTCGATTTTCTTGATGAACTTGTCGTGAATCTTCTGCAGTTCAAGTTCGGCATCCTTTTCGTTGTCTTCCGACAGTCCGTCCTTAATGGCTTTTTTCAGGCGGTCCTTGATGTCGCCGCGCACGTTGCGCACCTCCACCTTGGCCTTCTCGCCGATTTTGTTACACTGCTTGGCCAGTTCACGACGGCGCTCCTCGGTGGGCTGAGGTATGCCCAAACGGACGATTTCGCCGTTGTTCTCTGGTGTGATACCTACGTCGGAGTCCATGATAGCCTTTTCGATGGCCTTAATCATTTTCTTATCCCATGGCCTGATGGCAATGGTTCGCGGGTCGGGTGTGGACACGTTGGCTACTTGGTTGAGCGGCACCATCTGTCCGTAGGAGTCTACCCTCACACCGCTGACGATGGCGATATTGGCCCTTCCGGCACGTATGCGTGCCAGCTGTTCTTCAAGGAACATGGCGGCCATCTCCATTCTCTCTTCACTCTCGTTGAGTGTTGCTTTTACGTCGATCATGATATAGTTGTTATGATTGTTATAGATTATTTGCCACAAAAATAGAAAGATTTCGCGGAATACGCAAAAAAGTGGGGAATATTTTTTAGTTTGGAGATTGAAGTTTAAAATACCACTCGACACTAAACATATTCAACTTCCGCAAGTTCCAATTGTAAGGAGTTAAAAGAAGTTAGGAGGAGTTAGAAGAAGTTAGAAGCCAATAGCCTGGAATCCATCAAGGTTGGTTAGGTATTGTCCTTTATCTTCACCGCTGACAAGCGGCAATCTTCCTTTATCTTCTTTTATCTTCATAACATGCGCTTGAATAAACATATATACTGTTGCCCACGATGGCAGCGGCGGATTCAAGGAAAGCCACATCATCGGGGGAGAAATCGGCCAATAGTTTGCTGTCAACATCGAGAACGGCCATCACATCGCCATTGGCGTTGAAGAGCGGTGTCACCACCTCTGACTGGCTAAGTGAACTGCATGCGATGTGACCGGGAAACTGATGCACATCGTCGACAACGATGGTGCGCCGTTCTTTCCATGCCGTGCCGCATACGCCGCGACCATAAGTAATGTGCATACATGCCACCGATCCCTGGAAGGGGCCAAGCGACAACTCATCGCCACGCACTACGTAGAATCCCACCCAGAAATAGCCTGTCGCCTCCTTGATGAGTGCTGCAGCATTGGACAACACAGCCATCTCATCGTGCTCACCATCAAAAAGCGCTTTCAGTTGTTCAAGTGCCAGGTTGTAGTTTTCTTTCATGACGTATTACGATAAAAGCAGTTAATGACATCGCAAAAATATGAAAAAAAACGGGAATAATATGTTTTTTCCCAAAAAACTATTATCTTTGCAAAGTAATAATTAGATGATTTTATCATGAAAATACTACGCTCCTTTCTATTGACCTTAACGGCCCTGCTGTCGGCGACAGTTTTTGCTAACGGCATAGATTATATCGTTATTGAGAATAACGATGCAAGCACCACACAGATATCATTGACCGACTTCAAGCAGATTAAATTCACCGACAGTCAGATGATGGTCATGAACGACGGGGCTACGGTGGCCACGTTTATGTTGAAGGACATTCACAAGTTGTTCTTAGGTCCCACAGAGAATACAGCCATAGAAGAGGCAGAGTGGGATGCCACAGGCGAGGTGGAGGTTTACAGCACATCGGGTATCCTCATCAAGCGTGGCAATCTGGACGAGCAGTCGTTACCCCGAGGCATATACATCATCCGTCAGGGTAACAAGGTGAAGAAGATTCAAAAATTATAGAATTATTAGATTAAAGGATTTAAAGAGGTTAGGACTGTTTTTGACAAACCACCTCAGAGTTCTTTTTCCACCCTATTGGTAAGTTCGACAAATTCGGCTACGGACAATTGTTCAGGCCGTTGTGTCATTATCGTGTGTGCAAAGAAATCCAACGACGGCTGTCGTTCCGTAAAGATCGGTCGCAGACTCACCCTGAGCATTTTTCTTCGTTGGTTGAATGCTGTCTTTACTACACGGCGGAACAATCGTTCATCGCACCCCAGCGAAGTAACCTCGTTGCGCGTCATGCAAATAACGGCACTCTTCACCTTCGGCGGCGGATTAAACACATTTTCATCGACGGTGAAGAGATACTCCACATCGTACCATGCCTGTATCATCACACTGAGGATGCCATAAGACTTCGTTCCCGGCTTTGAAGCAATGCGTAGGGCCACCTCGCGCTGTATCATGCCCGTACAGCAAGGGATATAGTCCTTGTAGTCGAGCATGTGGAAGAAAATCTGTGTAGAGATATCGTAGGGGTAGTTGCCCGTGAGCACAAAGGGCTTTCCTTGGAATAGCGAGGCGAGGTCCATGCGCAGGAAGTCACCCGCAATGATTTTCTCTCCCAACTGGGGAAAATGTACTTTCAGGTAAGCCACCGACTCACCGTCAATTTCCACAACCCTTACGTCACGTTCTTTAGGTAAAAGGTATTGCGTCAATACACCCATGCCCGGTCCCACCTCGAGTACGGGTATGCCTGGGCAGGTGTCGACGGTGTCGGCGATGCGTCGTGCTATATCAAGGTCGATGAGGAAATGTTGTCCTAGGTTTTTCTTGGGTCTTACCGTTCGCATGATATTTTGTTTTGTTTGCAAAGATAACACAAATCGAGAGAAGAACAAAGAACTTGTTCTTTTTATTCAGAGATGTAGTTTAGCTTATGTAAAGATAACACAAATCGAGAGAAGAACAAAAAGATGATGGCTTTTTTCAATAAAGCAAGCGGGGCAGCAAACCGCTTTACCGGTCACTGCCCCGTCTTATTGACTTCTCTCAAAATTTTACTTATTCAAAATTAGATGTTCCTATTCCACGATTCTTCACAATAAAATAGATGTGAATGGATGCCACTACAATGGCTGCAATTGTTAATGCCATAATCATTTTCCTTTCTTAATCTTTAATTATACGTTATCCTTACAATCTTTTTATCTTTTTGGCAGTGCAAAGGTAGAGGGTTGTTGTGATATGGCAAGGGGAAGAAGTCATTTTTAATACAGGAATAGGCATATTTTTGACCCACATCAAAATGTTTGACACAAGTCAATGTATTTCTTTTGTAGATAGGAGTTAAGAAGTTAAGCTGTATGTCCACGGTTCTAAAGAGGAAAAACATGATAATATGTCGCGAAAAAACGCAAAAAACCTACAATCTGCAAGCTAAACGCTTAATTTTTCTTAAAAATCGGAAGCAGGATGAACGTTTTTGTCTATTGTGTATTATCTTTGTAAATGACACAAGAACGGGGACGTCTCCACCCCATCATTTACTAAAAATCCGTTCGGAGACAACCGGATAACAGGAGGAAGAATTATGAACATGAGGAAAGCCGCCTATGAGGAAGAGCACGAACACGACACGATGTATGACTGCGAGATGGATGATCTCTATCCTTATGAAGCAGAGCCATCGATTTGGTACACTTGATTTACATAATCATTCATTTATATTGGCGCGTCGCATAGCTGAAAAGCATGTCGACGCGCTTTTATTATCTATAGAGGAGTTAAGGAGTTATAGGAGTTAAGCCGTATGCCTATGGGACAGGAGAACGATTGAAATGGGATATTTCAAGGTAATGGCTTAACTACCTAGCGAAGCGATAACTACATAACTCCTTAACTACAAAAAGATGAGTAAATGCGAAACTAGAATGACCTTTACATAAGAGAGGCTGCGGTTCGGAAAAACACAAATAAATTTGGTTTTTCGCTCGCCTTGCACTATCTTTGCAGTCAGACAAAAAATACATTATATTATGACTGAGAAAGACAACAAGATGATGGCCGTAACTTACCGCATGGAGAGCATAGACGGCGACGAGAGAGAAATGTTGGAAGAAGCCAGCGAAAGTCAGCCCTTCCAGTTCATTACTGGCATGGGTATCACCATCCCCGATTTTGAGGATGCGGTGAAAGATTTGGCTGCTGGCGATGCGTTCGACTTCACCATTCCCTGCGCCAGAGCCTACGGTGATTATGAAGACGAGCGTGTGCTCGACCTCGACAAGTGTCTGTTTGAGGTGGACGGCCGTTTCGACAGCGAACATATCCATCCCGATGCCATCATCCCCTTGCAGAACGAGGAAGGTCAGCGTTTCCAGGCTCAGGTGGTGGAGGTAGGAACCGACAAGGTGAAGGTAGATTTGAACCATCCTTTAGCCGGTTACGACCTGCATTTCACAGGTAAGGTGTTGTTGAGCCGTGCCGCCACGCTTGAGGAGATGGAGCACATGGCCAAGATATTAAGCGGCGAAGGCTGCAGCAGCTGTGGCGGTTGCCAGGGTGGCGACTGCGGTAGTAATGGTTGTGACAGCGGCTGTGGCGGCTGTGGTAAAAGTTAACATTCTATGAGTAATACTACAGGAACACTTTACCGCCTAACCACCTTCGGCGAGAGTCACGGCCCCGCCATCGGCGGCGTTGTCGACGGCCTGCCTGCCGGTATCGACATAGATATGTCGTTCATACAGCAAGAACTGGCCCGTCGTCGTCCCGGCCAGAGTCATCTCACCACCTCACGTAATGAGGCCGATGAGGTGGAGTTTCTCAGCGGGGTATTTGAAGGCAAGAGCACCGGTTGTCCTATCGGTTTCCTGATACGTAACACCAACCAACATTCCTCCGACTACGACGAAATGCGCCAAGCCTTCCGTCCATCGCATGCTGACTTCACCTACCAAAGCAAATACGGCATTCGTGACCATCGTGGCGGTGGCCGCAGTTCAGCCCGTGTGACCATCAGCCGGTGTGTGGCTGGTGCACTGGCCAAGCTGGTGCTTCGGCAGCGAGGAATCACTATCCATGCCTTCACGTCGCAGGTAGGTGACATCGCTTTGGACCGCGACTATCGCTGTTACGACCTGACGAAGATAGAGGACAATGCCGTACGCTGTCCTGATAGTGCTGTTGCCGCTCGTATGGAACGTCTTATCATGGAAGTGAAGGAAGCCGGCGACACCATAGGCGGAGTAATTACCTGTGTGGTAAGCGGCTGTCCTGTAGGTCTGGGCGAACCCGAGTTTGGCAAGTTGCATGCTGCGTTGGGCGGTGCCATGCTCAGCATCAATGCCGCCAAGGGCTTCGAGATAGGTGAGGGTTTTGAAGGAGCATGCCATCGAGGCAGTGAGCAGAATGACTTGTTTACGGCCGCCTCCGAAGGCATCACCACCCTGACGAACCACAGCGGAGGCATCCAAGGGGGCATCTCTAACGGCCAGGATATCTATTTCCGAGTTGCTTTCAAGCCTGTGGCCACTTTACTTCGCGAACAGTCCACTGTGAGTGTCACTGGCGAACCGATGACGCTGAAGGCCCGTGGGCGGCATGACGCTTGTGTGTTGCCACGTGCCGTGCCAGTTGTAGAAGCCATGACCGCCATGACGCTTCTCGACCACCTGCTTATTTGTGATGCAAGGAAAGGGTAATACTCGCCCATGTACAAACCATTTAAAAGGGGATAGTGGGAGAAGGGGGGGATTACCCCCAATTTACCTCCAATTTCATGATTCCCTCCTAAATAATGAGGATTTTTATCAAAATAATTGTGTCAAAAACACTTTTTTCTTCAAAAAAATTTTGAAAGTCCAATTTATTTATTAAATTTGCAAACGATTAATGTGGGGTTTGTGAAAATCCCTATTTGATTTAGTTAAGTCTAGTTTAGTTTTTGTGTTGGTTGAGAGTGGTCAATTGGCCACTCTCATTTTTTATTGTGCAATGGCACCGATGATTTCGTTAATGGACTTGCATCCGTGGTTATCGAGCCATTGGTTGATGCCATGAGCCACCTTCACACTCACGGTGGGGTCGACGAAATTGGCTGTACCTATCTCGATGGCCGTAGCTCCCGCCATGAAGAAGGCGATGGCATCTTCAGCACAGCTGATGCCCCCTAATCCGATGACAGGCACCTTCACCGCCTTTGCCACCTGCCACACCATGCGCAGTGCCACCGGTTTGATGGCCGGACCGCTGAGCCCACCAGTAGCTATGGAGAGTATGGGTTGCCGCCGTTCTATGTCGATGGCCATCCCCATGAGCGTATTGATGAGCGACACGCTGTCAGCCCCCTCTGCCTCTACCGCCCTTGCAATGTCGGCGATATTGGTCACGTTAGGCGACAATTTCACGATGAGTGTCTTGTGATAGCGCTGTCTGACAGCCTTCACCACGCTGGCCGCCCCATCAGGAGTAACACCGAAAGCCATACCTCCCTGTTTGACATTTGGGCAAGAGATGTTCAGTTCTATGGCCGGTATCTTTTCCAATGTATCGATGCGTGCTGCGCATTCCGCATAGTCATCGGGTGACGATCCGCTCACATTAACGATGATATGGGTATCGATGTCCTTCACCTGCGGGTAGATATGTTGGCAGAAATAATCCACCCCTTTATTTTGAAGTCCCACGCAATTGAGCATACCCTGTGCCGTTTCCACCATACGCGGGTAGTCGTTACCCTCACGGGGGTGGAGTGTCGTACCTTTGACGATGATACCACCCAGCTCATTCAGTGGTACGAGATCGGCGAACTCCAATCCATATCCGAAAGTACCGGAAGCAGTGAGTACCGGGTTTCGGAAGCGCATATCATTTATTTTTACATTTATAGCTGCCATAACAGTTTATTTACATTAAACACCGGTCCCTCCTTACACACGCACACATTCCCCTCCGTGGTCTTCTCTACACAGCACAGGCAGGCCCCCAAGCCACACGCCATGGTGTTCTCCAGCGACACCTCACAAGGGATGTCGGCCTGGTAGGCAAATCGTGCCACCGCCATCATCATCGGTTTAGGGCCGCAGGAGTAGATGAACGAGAATGATTCATTGCCGAGCACGCTATGGTTGGTGACAAATCCCCGTTCTCCCTCCGACCCATCTTCGGTGGTGAGGAACACCCTTCCGATGGAACGAAACAGAGGGAGCATAGGCAGGTCGGCTGCCGTACGCGCACCGAGCAGGAATGTCGGTTCTACACCTTTTTCAAGCAGTCGCTTACCAAGGAAGAGCAGGGGAGCTACGCCCACGCCGCCACCCACGAGCAGCGGTTGTCCGTCGGCTGGTGAAATCATCGTGAAGCCATTGCCCAGCGGCAACAGCGCATTGAGTGTGTCGCCCGGTCGTAGTTGCGCCAACCGCCGTGTGCCGTCGCCCACCACAGCTATCAGGAGCCACAATTCGTTGTTTGTTGTGTCGATGAAGTTGATGGATATAGGGCGTCGCAGATAGGTTGACGGAGAGTCGTCGATGCGCAGTTCGGCGAACTGTCCCGGCACCATCTCGGGTAGCGGATTTGAATCGGTCAGGCGCAGGAGCACATAACGTCCTCCCACCTTCTCCACACTTTTCACCTTGAGGTCTAATAGATACTTTTTCATTGTACAATGATGACAAATAGCCTTAGCACGGTATGCGCTAAGTTGATGTACTGCAAAGATAGTGTAAGTTGAGAGAAGTACAAAATGAAAAAACCATTTTTTCATTTTGTACTTCCGAAAAGCAGTCTTTGTGATTCAAGTTTCGTATTTACTCAACTATTTGTAGTTAAGGAGTTAAGTAGTTATCGCTACGCTCGGTAGTTAAGCCATTACCTTGCTTTCCCTACATTTTTTTGGGTACGAAAGTCTCGTAGGTGAGGTCATCGAAATAGATACGTATTTCTGTGATGCTCCGTTTCGGTTTGTCAGGATTTTTTACCTCAAAATTGGCCTGATTAATTGGTGTATTTCTTACACTTGCTTGAAAAGCCATAGATTTTGGCTGTTTTGGGGGTGTATTTTGGGGATTTTTTTGAGGTTCTGCAAAGTTGAGTGTTGGTTGTTCGTCCTTTGTCGGGTCATCAGATAACTTTTTGTCTGTCAAAAACATGTTACCTTCGCCATTGATGAGCCAGATGAGGTTGATGTCCGGGAATTTCGACTGTATGCATTCCACCGTTTTCAGGGTAGGATTGGTACGTCCGCCATAAATACTACTGAGCGCTGCCGGTGACAGTCCGATATGATGAGCAAAATCACTCTGGGTCATACCCGTGGAATCCTGTATCTGTTTGATTCTATCTTTCATGTCTTTTTTATGGTGTAAGTTCTATAACATGTGATTTTTTCGTTTTCGTTTACAAAGGTAAACTGATTTTTTGAAATGTGCAAGGATTTTGATATTTAAATTTGTTTTTATGTTTCCATATTTACATTTACATATCTAAATACACAGGCTGTTGTCGTCTATCACGCCGACATTTCTACATTCATAAATATATCACCATTTTCTTTACAATGTAAAACGTGAACGAAATAACGTAACAAACTGGCTTTCGATATCATACAATACGTTTACAAACCGAAATACGCCCGTTTATTCATTTTTCAGTGCCACAACCCTTGAAAACCTTTAACCATTTTCTTTATACAAACGCATAACTTATTGGTTTACCTATGCTTAAACACCTTTTCAGTATGCTGTATAATTATTCGTTACAATTTTAAAACGTAAAATTTTACATTTCCATATTGCGTTTACGTTTTCAAACAAACAAAACGGACATCTGCCCCGTATTCTACATTTGCAAATTCCAGCCCTTTCGCCGACATGATTTTTACAAACCGAAACACAAAAAATCGTTAACGCGATTTTTCGGGAATGCTGAAAACTACGATTTTTCGGCGTTTTGGAGATTTTTCGAAAAGTTGTCCGAACACAAGTGAAATACGCGAGTTTTGAAGGGTCACAAATGGGCAAACCACTTCTTTCTTAATGGTTTAGGGCTAAAAAAAGCATCCTTGTGAATGCTCGTTTTAGGTTGAAAATAGGTGGAAAAAGACCGTTTTCAGTGCAAAATGAAGTAGATAAGTTCCTTGAAAAGTTCCTCCGCACCCGTATTTGGGTTGTCCAAACCCTTACTTTTGGCGTCCATCTCTCTCATTTTGGAAATTATCTGTAGAGTTTTCTTTCCAGAGTAGTTTCTCATGGCCGTCACATAGTCTCTCGCCCCCCACTCCGTTATTCCGAGGAAACTTGCCACTGCTCTTTCGTTCCTTTTATCAGGCGCATAATACGCAATCATCAAATTTTGGAAAAAAGAAAAGAGATTTGGGAGAATGGAATAGAGCGAACCAGCCTTGGGGTTGTTGTTAAAATATTTTACTATCTGATTTGCCTTGAAAACATCCTTATATATGATTGCATTTCTCAGTTCGAAGACATTAAAGTCTTTACTAACCCCTACCCTATCCTCCACCAGTTCGGGTGTAATGCGCCGGTCGTCATCGTTGAGTGCCACGAGCAGTTTGTCTATCTCCGACACAATCCTTGGCAAGTCGGACCCGATATGATCTTTGAGCATCTGCACCGCCTTGTCGTCAGCAGTGGCACTTTTCTCCTTGATATATTTATTAATGAAACTTACCAGCTCGCGATCGTTTTTCTTTGTACTCTCATACAGTACTCCGATTTTTGTCGCCTGAGCCACGAACTTCTTTCTCTTATCGATTTTCCCCTTGTAGCACAGCACGAGCACAGTGGAAGGCATGACCCTCTCGAAATACTTCTCCAACGCATCGAAGGAGCGCATATTCTGCGCCTCCTTCACCATGACCACCCTCCGTTCCGCCATCATCGGATATTCCTTGGCCATATTGACAAGCTTGGCAGCCCCTTCGGCATTGTCTATATCGACGCCATAGAGCACCGTCTGGTTGAAGTCACGTTCCTCGGGTTGCAGCGCATGTTCAAGAATATAGTTGGCGATGGCATCTATATAATACGGTTCCTCGCCCATAAGGATATATACGGGCGCGAACTGACCTTTTTTCATGTCGGCCATGATACCGTCGAACGTATTGTTTTTCTTTTCAGCCATACTATGATTGGGTAATGATATAAACCGCCCTGAAAAAACGGTAGTAATTAATTTGGATTTTCACCCGCCTTGCATTACCTTTGCAAAGATAATGCAAAACCCACGAAAAACCAAGAACAATTGTTTTTTCTTCTGTTTGGGCATATTCTTTGCAGGCTAACCAGTAAATACGACGTATGGAACCACTCAACCTTCCACCCTACGAGAGAAAGCTCAAGCGAGAAGACGGCAAACTGTTTATCTTCGACAACCTGCGCCGACGATTCGTAGCCCTCACTCCCGAGGAATGGGTACGCCAACATTTCGTGCATTACCTGACCGACCATCTTGGCTACCCCCCCACCCTGTTGGCAAACGAGGTGGAGCTGCAGTTAGGTACAAAAAAACTGCGTTGTGACAGTGTGCTCTACACACAGACACTCACGCCGAAGATGATTGTGGAATACAAAGCGCCGAATGTCGCGCTCACCAAGCGTGTGTTCGACCAAATAAGCGACTATAACCTCTTGCTCCGGGTAGACTACCTGATAGTCAGCAACGGCCTGCGCCATATCTGTTGTAAGATGGACTACGAGCATCATAGTTACTCTTTTTTAGAGACCATTCCGAGATACGAAAATCTTTGACAAAACATAATCATTTTTATTATGGGCATATTAAGTTGGATAGGCGGTATAGTAGGATTTATGGCTTTTGGCCCTTTAGGTGCACTGGCCGGCTTTGTCTTCGGATACTTGATGGAAGGAGGCAGTACAAGCCAGACCACCTACACCAATGGCGGCGGCTTCGGTAATGATGACTTCGACAACGGCAACATCAACACCGGCCAGCGCAACAGTTTCCTCTTTTCGCTGATGGTGTTATCCGCCCACATTATCCAGGCCGACGGCAAGATTATGCATTCCGAGATGGAATTTGTGCGGTCGTTCCTCCGCAATAATTTCGGCAGTGCCGCCGAACAACAGGGCAACGACATATTATTACGCCTGTTCGAGCTACGCAAGCAGCAGGACCGTGAGAGTCCCTATAAATGGCGCGACACCATCCGCCAGTGCTGCCAGCAGATAGCCTCCAACACCACGCGAAGCGAACGTCTGCAACTGTTAAACCTGTTGGTACTGATTGCCCAGGTCGATGGCAACACCCCCACATCGGAGGTTAACGCCCTCTATGAGGTGGCGCAGATGCTTGGTCTTTCGTCCTCTGACGTTGACTCGATGCTTAACCTCGGTCGCGTGGACGAGCCCGATAGTCCTTCTGCATTGGAGGCCGCCTATAAGGTGCTGGGAGTATCTCCCGATGCCACTGATGCCGAGGTGAAGGCCGCGTACCGCAAGATGGCCCTCGAGCACCACCCCGACCGCGTGGGCAAATTGGGCGACGACGTGCGCAAGGCCGCTGAAAAGAAATTCCAGGAGATCAACGCCGCCAAAGAGATTATTTATAAGGCGAGAGGATTGTAATGACAGAAACACCATGTCACACATCATAACATACACGGAAGAGATTGAAGAGCACGGTTTTTGTCAGGAGCGTCCTACATTAAATACCGGGGATAAGTATCTTTATGAGGTCAATGGAAAGAAACGCCTGCGCATCGTCCTTTCCGTTCATTTTGACAAATATGTCTGGGAGGATGTCGCGCAATGGACTACCATCATCAAGGAGTATTTTGAGGAGGAATATACGCTGTGTACGATACCTATCAACAACGGCAGACCTCAACAAACAGAAATTCCCGTTTTCGTAGCCAACGGACTGGCAGGTGTACTTTCCTGCAATAAGGATTTGGTTTGTGGGGAACTAGTCATCCCATCAAAAACAACGGGCAATGTCACAATTAAAGGAGTAGCTGCTTTCGGGTTCTACGACTGTCAGCAGCTGACGAAGGTAACGATTTCCCCGATGGTTGTAATTGTGTATGGGTGGGCATTCGCGAAGAGCGGTATCAAGGACATGGTCTTTAATGAAGAAGTGGCCGTTATGGTACACATTACGGCTCTAAATGACTGTGATGGTTTGCCCAAGTTTGACAGGCTGTTCGACTTTCCTTTTTCCGGCAAATATTTAATCCATGGCGGTGAAATATTCAAAAAGTGGGAAGAAGACCTGATTCGAACTCATTTTTTAGTTCCGTAAGCCCTCGCTATGGTTGTAAACGACAATTGGCCAAAAGTGATGAAAAAACATCTCTTTTGGCCAACTATCGAAATAAAGCAGTTAGGCACTCTATCCTACTCTGCTGCCGGTTCGTCCTTCTTGGTCTTGCGCGTGGCGCGTTTGCGCTTCGGTTTCTCCTCTGCCTCGGCAGTTTTCACACCAGCCAATTCGGGATCAATCATGATACGTCCGCAGTATTCGCAGACGATGATTTTCTTGTGCATCTTGATATCAAGTTGTCGCTGTGGCGGAATCTTGTTAAAGCAACCGCCGCAGGCATCACGCTGCACATAAACGATACCCAGTCCATTGCGTGCGTTTTTGCGGATACGCTCGAAACTGGCCAGAAGGCGTGGCTCTATCTTCATCTTCAGGTCGTGAGCCTTGTCGCGGAGCTTATCCTCCTCCTCGCGTGTCTCCTGCATAATCTCCTCGAGTTCGCTCTTCTTCACCTCCAGGTCCTTCTTGCGCTCCTCAACGAGCTGAGTGTTGCTCTCGATGTCACGTGAACGTTCCTCAACGTGTGTCAAGCCCTCACGGATTTTCTTGTTGCACAGTTCGATTTCCAGTTCCTGAAATTCCACCTCCTTAGTCAGCGTGTCGTATTCGCGGTTGTTACTCACCTCGTTGAGCTGTTCCTTGTAACGGGCCACGCGCGACTGTGCCTCGGCTATCTTCGCCTTGTTGTCAGAGATGGCCTTGTTAAAGGCATCCACCTCGTCCTGAATTTTCTGTATACGGAGCGAGAGACCTTCTATCTCATCCTCCATCTCCTGCACCTCATAAGGCAACTCACCTCTGAGGGCTTTCTTCTCGTCGATGCTCGAAAGCACCGTCTGCAACTGGTAGAGCGTGCTCAGGCGCTCCTCTACCGTCAAATCTGTGGGATCTTTCTTTGCCATTTTACAAATAGATTATGGGATTGGTGTTCACTTGGCTCAGTACGCACCTTACCTCAGGACACCTCTCCTGAATGATTGACTTGAATATTTCTTTTGTGAATTGCTCACTTTCGTAATGACCGATGACGCAAATTTGTATCTGCTGTTCATGGTCGAAAAAATCATGGTAATGCATCTCACCGGTGATGAAGGCATCAGCCTCCTGTGCTATAGCATCACCAAGAAGAAACGCTCCGGCACCGCCGCAGATAGCCACCCGCCGGATGGGTCGTTCCAGCAGTTGGTTGGCATGCACACACTTCACGCCAAAGCACGCCTTTACGTCCTGTATGAAGTCTTCGGCCGACATGCTCTTGTCCCATTCGCCCACAACACCGCTGCCGGCTTCTATGCCATCTACTTCCTTCGTTGCAAAGAACCTGACGTTTTTTAATCCCAGTTTCTCGGCAATCTTGAAGTTGACACCACCAAGGGCATTGTCCATGTTGGTATGCATGGCCGCGATGGTTATCTGCTGCTGTATGGCCTTGATAACCACCCTCTGCACATAGTTGGCATCAGTGATACGCTTGAGGGGACGGAAGATGAGCGGGTGATGCGCCACAATGAGGTTGCACCCCTGTTCTATGGCCTCATCTACCACCTGTTCGGTAACGTCAAGGCACAATAAAGCCCCTGACACTTCCGCTTCTGTCAATCCAACTTGCAGGCCGGCATTATCGAAGTCTTCCTGCAAGGGCAGAGGCGCGAATCGTTCAAGGGCGCAAAGCACTTCTTTTATTTTCACGCTGTGTATGTTTTGCGGTTTCCCGCGTTTTCGGGTGCAAAGTTAATGTAAAATGACGTAAAAACCAAATTTTTAATTCATAATTCTTCATCGCGAAACAACCTCCCTTCACTCGTCACTCATCACTCGTCATCAGTACCTCCATCCGCTTCGACTACCACCGCTGCTTCGGCGTTCATAGTAATACCTCACCGGCATATTCCAGTCGCGCACCATGTCATCATGTTCCGATGCCTCCACGCGCCGCTCTGTATCATCCTTCAGCGAGGGGAAGAAATCGATGCCCGTGAGCCGTTCCACCGAATCAACTGGCACCACATACCGCCTCAGGTTGTTCTGCCCCTCTTTATTACCTTTGTTCGGTACGATGAAAGCGATGGCTCTGGCATAGTTTTTCATGCAGAGCACCACCTTGAAGAGTGCGTCGGGTACAGCCACCTTATTGCGTCCGATGGTTTTCTTCACACCATCGTAGAAAATGGGACCAGCCACGATATAGAGGTCACCGTATTGTCGTGCCCAGTCGCGGCACTGCATCTCCAGGTCGTTCCATTCTCCCTTGTTCATGCCGTGGTTTTGCGGGCATATATTGGTAAAGAGGAACGACTGTATCTGTGCACGGTTGTCCCATTTGTTGTCGCCCGCAGGACAGAGATGTCCACGATCGTAACGCGAGTCGTAGTAGTCGTCGTCGGTAGCCCGTGGTCGTGGCACCTCCGTATCTTCATGAAATTCCATCTCTTCTCGTCCGTAGTTGCCGTAGGTATGCGCCTTGGTAAGATGCCACGCCACCCAATTGGCGATGCGCCAGTCTTTATTATACGACACGTAATAGCCGTCGCGCACTAAAAGCATGTCGGGTCTCCCCTTCAGCTCCGCCGGAATCTCCATCTTATGTGGGCGGTCGCTTTTCTTCGTCTCCACTTTCTGTGCAGCCTGCTCCGCCGCCTGCGTGTCGAAGAAGCCCGTCACCTCGTCGCTGTCGCGCTGGGAACTGTCACTCCCCTGCCCCGTCGTTGTATTTCGGCATGCAACAGCCATGAGAGCAAGCAGCAATGAAAATAGTATGTATCGTATCGTTTTCATCATCATCCGTCGTTCTTGATTTACGCAGGCAAAGATAACCATTCGCCATGAAAAATGCAAAGAAAAAACGTATAATAACGAACCATTTCATCATTTATGTGGCGAGGTACATACAAAAGGGGATGGATTGTTTGGAAGGGGAGATTGTTCAGAGTATATTTGCAGAAGAAACAACCAATGACAACAGAAAAAAGAATCACAAAAAAAACGAAATAAGCTATGAAACGAATGGTTATTATTGGTCTGCTGACCATCATGGGAGTTCACTTAAGCATGGGGCAAGTCCGTCATATCCACCCCAGCAGTGTGTCATCACTACCCACAGCGAGCTACGCCGAATTCACCCGTCTTTCAGAACGAGATAATCAGGGCAAGGCTTTAACCGCCAGTGAACGGAAAATAGTTGAGGATTACACCATCTACGACGATCTATATGCGGGCTATTGCAGTTGGTATTGCGGCGGCGAGGTGCTGGAGGTGACAGCAACGAGCAGTCTTCACCCCATCGGCAAGTTCAGCTATGACGCGGCGCACGCCCACGATTTCGACCACGAGAGCGTATGGGCCGAGGGAGCAAAGGGCCAGGGTATCGGCGAGTCACTGACCTATGAGTTTGCCGGCGGGTGTCCACGTATCACCACGGTGAACATCCTCAACGGTCATGTGAAGAGCGAGAAGGCGTGGCGCGAGAACTCGCGTGTGAAGGAACTGCTGGTATATTACAACGGTACGCCATACGCCATCCTCGACTTGGAGAACAGCCGTACGCTACAGTCATTCGACGTGGGTGTGTTGGGCTTCCATGACCCGGATGCAAAAAACTGGACACTGAAGTTCGAGATCCTTTCTGTATATCCTGGTACGAAATACGAAGACACCGTCATTTCAGAATTGTATTTTGACGGGATTGACGTGCATTGAAGGAGGCCGTGTCACGACAGAACCGAAACTATACGTTTTTCGGATAAATAAACGGGGGAATTGTCTAAAGTTTCCCCGTTTATTCATACCTTTGCACACAATCAACGATAAGTACATAACCGTATTTTTACACTTTATTGAATATCAACTAAATATAGTAAGAAGATGAAAGAACGTATAGTATTTGTGACAGGAGCCAACAAAGGTATTGGATTCGGTATTGCAAAACATCTCGGTCTCAGCGGATGGAAAGTCATCATCGGTGCCCGCCATGAGCAGCGTGCAAAAAAAGCCATAGGTGAGCTGAAGGGGTTGGGTGTTGACGTGTTAGGATGGGTGAATATTGAACTGTCTGACCTCGCGAGTGTGGAACAGGCCGCCAAGGTTGTAGCAGAGAATTATCCCGGACTTTCGTTGTTGGTAAACAATGCCGGCATTCCCGGCGATATGAGCGTTGACGGCCAGCATACCACCATCGATGCCATCAAGGAAACGCTCGACGTGAATTTCATCGGCACTTTTGCCCTCACCCGTGCGATGATACCATTACTGGAGAATAACGAAGGCAGGATTGTCAATGTCACCGTGCCCTCAGAAATCAGTCCATATTGGCATCCCCTGGCTTATGTAGCGAGCAAGGCGGCACAGAATGCCATGATGGGTGTTATGGCCATGGATTTCCAGCAACAGAATAAGCCTCTGGAAATCTTCTCTGTTCATCCGGGTCCCACCACTACCGATCTGAACGGTAACATGAGCCTTCCCGGTTTCCACGATATCGAGACGGTGGGTCAGAAGATGGCCGAGCTCATCAACGACGGTAACAACCACCAAGGCGAATTCATCGAACTCTACCCCATCGTCAAGGAAGATTAAGTTGCTTTCTCTGACACACACGAGTTTACCTAAGATGCGCACCGCACGTCATTGTGCGGTGCGCATTCAAAATGGGAGTGCCTTTATGACTTGAATGGTGGTTACTTACTGAACGAGCGTGTCTCAAGAAAGTTTCGGAAAGCCTGTTGGTATCCGTCTGGAACATGGATGATATCCTTGCCAATATACACGCAGTCGTTTCTGTCAACCTTACGGATTTTATCGACGGCGATGATGTAAGAACGATGGATGCGAAGGAATTTGTCTTTTGGCAACATATCCTCTACCGCCTTCATCGTCAAGTGGGTAACCAATGGTTTGGGTTCGTTGTCAAGAAAAAACATCACATAATCTTTCATGCCGTTGACATAGGTAATCTGGTCAACGGGGATATTTCTCCATTCTCCATCGACTCGGATAAAAACGGTATTGGGCTGTTGTTTGGGTTGAGCAGCTGTCTGCTGGATGTCAAACTGTTTTCTCGCCTTTTCTATGGAGCCAAGAAACTTGTTGTATCTGACAGGCTTCAGGAGGAAGTCAAGGGCATTCACCTCATAGCTCTCGAAAGCATATTCCTTGAAGGCTGTGGTGAAGACGACGCGTGTCTGTTCAGGCAGGCTATGTGCCAGTTCCATGCCGTCGATGTTGGGCATCTGTATGTCGAGGAACAGCAAGTCGGGCTTCTGTTCCTTGACGGCGTTGATGGCACGGATGGAGTCCGTAAACGAGGCCAGCAACTGCAAGTCTGGTGTCTTCTCCACGTAGGATACTAGCAAGCGGACAGCCAACGGCTCGTCATCGACAATCATACAAGTAAGTGGTCTCATAGGCGGATGGAGATTTTGACGTGATAGATGTTCTCAGGGGTGATTTCTTGTTCCCATGTATAGCGGCCAGGATAGAGCAGATCCAGACGGCGGCGGGTGTTCTCAAGGCCGATGCCAGAGCCGCTGCGGTCCTTGGTGGGCTTGGGATTGTTGGTGTTGTCGCATATGAAGACAAGAGTTTCGTCTTGTTGCTCCATACAGATATCGATGATGGCTGGAGCATTACTGTTCATCCCATGTTTGAAGGCATTCTCAACGAGTGAGATGAACAGCAGAGGAGCCACTTCTAATTGAGGGTCGGCAATGGCAAACTGAGTACAGACTGTCGTCATCTCATTACAGCGCAATTTCATCAGTTCTATATAGTTGCGCATAAACTCCACTTCGCCATCGAGACATACCTTTGGCTTGTTGGTCTCATACATCGCATAACGCAACAGGTCGCTCAGTTGCATGATAGCCTCCTGTGTCTCATCACCGTCTATCTGCGCCAGGCTGGAGATATTGTTGAGGGTGTTGAACAGGAAATGCGGATTAATCTGGTTCTTCAACCATGCCAACTCTGCCTCGACCTCCTTCTGCTTCCTTTCGCTCCGTCGCATCATGTAACGGATGCTCAAAGCAAAGGCGATAGCCATAACGTTGATGAGCAACGAAATCATTATGAATGAAGAGAAGCCCGTCTGATAATAATCAGGCATGGTAGATATGTCGGTGGTCAAGGATCTGTAGTTACATGCCAGCACCAACAGAATGTTAAGACAGATGAACCACCATAGACGACGGCGGAAATAGAACAAGGGCACCAGCACGTAGAAGTTGACCAAATAGACGATGACCATCGGCATGAGCCAATAGGCCGACACAACCAATGCCCCCCACGAGAGGGCTGGGTCATGGGTGGTGAAGTAGTTGATGAGTCCTGGTGAGAGCACGATGAGCCCCAGCAGCAGCACTTGCACCACAAACAGCCAGATGTCTTTCCCTTGTATTTTCTTCATCGGTACAAATATACGAATTCTTTTCCAAATGGAAAAATCTCTCCCACATAATCTCGATGCGGGAGAGACGAAATACTTAAGTATGACTATTGCAAAGCTGCTATTTGGCGGCAGTGGCCCCTTCCATCATCCGTTGGGCTGAGTTATGCACTGTCAGGTCGAAGATCTGCACATACTTGTTGTATTGCTTCTCATTCAGTATCCGCCTCATCGTTTCCTTGTGGCGTTTCTGAATTTTCTCCCAAGTCTCAGCACTCTTTGAGGAATCCTGGAGTTGATAATAAGCCTCCATCGAAGCAGAGAACTGTGCCATAGCGGTCTTAACAGGTTCGACCTGATTAACTGTCAGTTCCAGATAGTTGCTCATACGGTCGAACGACAGATTGCTTTGGTTATCACTCTGAGCGTTAGCACTCATCACCATTACGAACATTGCCACGAGGGCGATCATCATCTTTTTCATATCCTTTACGTTTTAAATTGTGAATAATCTGTTTTTGTCTTTTGACTTTGTTTTCGTCTTTTGACATTGCAAAGATATGAAATAAGAGGGGTGCATTCAAAATCGCTTTCGACGTTTGCTCCCACGTGTTTCGACGTTTACATCGTGGATTCATGCTTAGCACTTGTAGAATCGACAAAACTTTCTTTTCCACAGGCAATTGTTTTCAGCAAAGCCAGCCCATACAGCATCAAATCTGCATGAAAAGTTTGAAATTTTAAAGTCGGCTTTCAAAAAATACACAAAAAATTGTAAATTATTAAAGGATCCCGACCTTCATTTTTGGTGTGACAGCCAAGGCAACGAGGTTAACCTGCTGGTTTACGAGGATGACACCTAAGATGCGCACCGCACGTCATTGTGCGGTGCGCATCTTATGGTCATCAGAAGAACAATGTAGGAATGGAGTTTTTGCGTTTTTGAGTCATTTCTTCCTTCATACGTTCGATGGCAGTATTGAAGAAGAAAGAAACGAGGTGTTCATCCGTTCCCTCTGTGCGTATCTGCTTTAAGGCAGAGATATATTCCCCTCGGTTTTCCAATTTGAAAATCATCAACGGATGTCCGGCACGTAGAAGGATGAAGTTTGAAAGTAACCGCCCCGTCCTTCCATTACCATCACGGAAAGGATGAATATATTCGAAATAACCGTGCCATTTGGCTGCCACAATAATGGGATACATTCCATCATCAACAGCCTTTTGTGTCGATAACATCAGTTGAGGCACTTGGGCAATCAGCTTCTCATGATCACCAAATACAGTATCACCAGCCGCCATATCTTCGGTGGTATATTCTCCAGGAATGGCACCGGGAGCACGATAGTTGAGGGTATGCTTCGTCACCAGACGGTTCACCTCCTTCAACAACACTTCATTGAACGGATGTTCTAAATGCTCGGTCATAAACTCGAAAGCACGGAAATGGTCTGCCATTTCCGTACATTCCAAAAGTGACCGTCCTACAGGAATCATCGCCATGCCTTGTTCATGAAGAATCCTCGTATCATCAACCGTGAATGAATTGCCTTCAATAGCACAGGAGTGGGCAGAAAAAAGAATCTCATTGTATTCCTTCCATTGCTTCGCCCCCATCCTGTCAACAATGCGCTGTTGGTATTCCTGACGGACACGCTCGTATACTTCTATTTCTTTTTCGAACATCGATGCAAAGATAAACAATAATTCTTTGATATACAAGCAAAGAGACTCTTTACTTCCACTTATCGAGATCGGCATGCTCCTCGATGCGCCGTTCTACGTCATCAGGCAAGGCGGAGAAGAAGTCGAGACCTGTGATACGCTCCACCTCGTCGACGGAAACCACATACTCGCGCATCTTCTTGTGATGATCTTGACGGTTGTCGTAGATGAAACCGAGAGCACGGGGCGTGCCTTCGGTACAGAGTACCACCTTGAAAAACTTGTCGGGGACCACCACATGGTTGCGACCGATGGTCTCGGGATTACTCTTCGACACGATGGGGCCCGCCACGATATATACCTCGCCATAACGCTCCGCCCAGCGGCGACAACGCATCTCCAATTCGTTCCAGTCACCGCCATTAAGGGTGCGGTCCTGCGGACACATATTGGTGAGCAGGAACGACTGGTCCTGTGCCTTGGCATCCCATTTGTTGTCGCCAGACGGACACATGTGTCCACGGCTGTAATGCGACCCTTTGTAGTCGTCGAGCGTGGCGCGTGGCTCTGCCACCTCCACATCCTCGTGGTATGAGACGCCCTGCCGTTTATAAGGTCCCGTGGCATGGTCACGAGAAAGGCTCCAGGCCACCCAATTGGGTATGCGCCACTCGGCATTATACGACGTGGTGTAGCCCTCGCGTTTAAGGACGCGTCCCCGCTGTCCTCCCCTCACAGCCAACAAGTCGTTAGAAGCTGCGGGTGCCTCATCATCAACATGACGCACCTCGATAGGATGGCGACCCTCATGCCTATAGTCGATGTCGGTATCGTCATCGTCGTCATACGATGGTTCCTGCTCCTCTTCTACGGACAGCTGTCGATCGGTTTCTTCGGACTGGTAACGTTCATCATCTATCGCAGGCAACGAGCCGTCGGAACGCTCTATCACCGCCACATCATCCTGCGTAACTTGTTCTTTTTTCTGGCTGCAAGACACCATACACCAAAGGGCCACGAAGGCCATAAAAGGAAATATCTTTCTCATGGGGGCAAAGGTAGTGGAAAATTAAAAAATTTTGGAAAAATAAAAGATTAAAAAAATATAAGATAAAAAATGGGAAGATTAAATGATTATAAAATTAAAAGATTAGGAAATAAAAGAATAGAAAAATATAAGTCTCATTTTTATTTATTACTTTTGCATTCGAGATAATTAGCATCGCATATAGTTGATGGAGAATAACACCCTGACAAAAACGAGCTATCGGATGCCCGGTGAATGGGAACAACAGTGGGGCGTGATGCTCACCTGGCCACACGAACAGACTGACTGGGCCTGTTACTTGGATGACATCACCGAGACCTACCTGCAAATGGCTGATGCCATAACACGCCATGAGCACCTGCTCGTGGTAGAGCCTGTGCATGGCTATGCCGAGCGATTGCTGCAGACACGCCTCTCCCCTACCCAACAGCAAAGGGTGGTGTACCATACCTTTGAGAGCGATGATACCTGGGCACGCGACCACGGTCCCATCACACTGGTGGGTAACGACGGTGCACTGCGTTCGCTCGATTTCCATTTCAACGGCTGGGGCAAGAAATTCCCGGCAGAGAAAGACAATGCCATCAACCGTTCACTGTATGAGGCTGGATTACTGCATGGAGATTATGAAAGCCATCTGGACTTTGTGTTGGAAGGCGGTTCGATAGAAAGTGACGGCCGAGGAACAGTGTTCACCACCTCTACTTGTCTGTTGGCACCCCACCGCAACCAGCCGCTGACACGAGACAAGATAGAACAACAACTCAAGCGGCGACTGCATGCCAGACGCATCGTGTGGTTGGACCATGGTGAACTGGAAGGTGACGACACCGACGGACATATTGACACCATCGTGCGTGTGGCACCCGACGACACGCTGCTGTATGTAGGTGCTGGGGATAACGACGACCCGCAACATGACGATTTCACGCTGTTGGAACAGCAATTAAGAGCCCTGCACACCATAGAAGGCAAACCTTACAGGCTTATTGCGTTACCCATGGCCGATGCCATCTACGAAGACGGGGAACGGTTGCCTGCCACCTATGCCAATTTCCTTGTCATCAACGGAGCGGTCATCTATCCCACCTACGCACAGCCTGAGAACGATGAGCAGGCGCGCGAGACCATAGCACGGGCATTTCCCGACCGAGAGATGATAGGCATCGACGCACGCACCATCATACGTCAACACGGCAGCATTCACTGCCTGACGATGCAGATAAATACCCACCCCGACCCTCCCAAAGGGAGAGAGCATTAAATACATATTAAGCAAAAAACTGAACCATGAAGATTGGTATTATACAACAGCATAATGTGGCTGACTGCGATGACAACCGCAGGCGGTTGGCCGAAGGCATTGGCGAACTGGCAGGTCAGGGAGCCGAACTGATTGTGCTTCAGGAACTGCACAATGGTCTGTATTTCTGTCAGACGGAAAACGTGGACCTTTTCAACCAGGCCGAAGCCATACCTGGTCCTTCCACCCGTCTGTTCGGTGAGTTAGCCAAACAGTATGGTGTGGTCATCGTGACCTCTCTTTTCGAGCGCCGCGCCGCAGGCCTGTACCATAACACCACTGTGGTGCTGGAGAAAGACGGCAGCATTGCCGGCATATACCGTAAGATGCACATCCCCGACGACCCCGCCTATTATGAGAAATTCTATTTCACCCCCGGTGACCTCGGTTTCCATCCCATCGACACCAGCGTGGGACGCCTAGGTGTGTTGGTATGCTGGGATCAGTGGTACCCCGAGGCTGCACGGTTGATGGCTCTCCAAGGAGCCGAACTGCTCATCTACCCCACCGCCATCGGCTATGAGAGCAGTGACACACCGGAGGAGCAAGAACGGCAGCGCGAGGCATGGACCACCGTGCAACGCGGACATGCAGTGGCCAATGGCCTGCCCGTGGTGAGCGTGAACCGCGTAGGTCACGAGCCAGACCCCAGTGGCCAGACCCGTGGCATACTGTTCTGGGGCAGCAGTTTCGTGGCTGGCCCGCAGGGTGAACTGCTCTACCGCGCCCCCAAGGACGAAGAGCAACGTGCTATCGTGGAGGTGGACATGAGCCGTGCAGAACAGGTACGTCGCTGGTGGCCATTCCTCCGCGACCGACGCATCGAAGAGTATGACGGGTTGACGAAGAGATTTTTGGATTGAGACCAATACCCACCCCGACCCTCAAAGGACACCCACCCCGACCCTCCCAAAGGGAGGGAGAACTAAGAGGAAAGAGGAATTACGAGTTACAAAACTACAAACAAATGAAAAAAAGTATTCTTTGTCTGGTTTGCGGAGCCATGATGCTCACCGCCCAGGCCCAACATACCTTCAAAGTACAAACCAAGAAACCTGTGGCGCAAATACAGCCCACGATGTATGGTATTTTCTTTGAAGACATTAACTTCGGTGCCGACGGTGGTCTCTATGCTGAGTTGGTGGAGAATCGTTCGTTTGAATTCCCCGATGCCACCATGGGATGGGAGATGTCGGGAGCAACCTCCATCAAGACAGACAGTCCCGCTTTCGACCGCAATCCCCATTATATAAGTCTGGATCAACCCGGACATGCTCATCGACGGACGTGCATTGAGAATCACGGGTTCTTCG
The DNA here is from genome assembly GCA_017548605.1 of Prevotella sp. GTDB lineage: Bacteria > Bacteroidota > Bacteroidia > Bacteroidales > Bacteroidaceae > Prevotella. The sequence goes on from JAFYZT010000023.1 coordinate 171,961, forward strand.
GAATTGGTTTGCGGCAAGGGATGACCTACGACTTTTCCATCTATGCCCGCAACCATGGCAAGTCCGCCACCTTACGTGTACAACTGATGGACACCCACCACAATCCAGTGTCCACCGACACACTGACCGTCAACAGCGACCAATGGGGCAAATACACTCTCTCGCTCCACTCCAACATCACCGATGCCCATGGATTCCTGCGCATCATGCTCATGCGAGGCAAAGTGGACCTCGACCACATCTCGCTGATGCCCCACGACAACTGGCATGGCCTTAGGGCCGACCTCGTGCAACGATTGGCCGACCTGCACCCAGGCGTATTCCGCTTCCCCGGTGGCTGTATCGTGGAGGGCACTACGCTTGACACGCGCTATGAGTGGAAGAAGAGCGTGGGACCAGCTGAAAACAGACCGCTGAACGAGAACCGTTGGAACTTCACCATGGAGGGACGCCAGTACCCCAACTACTTCCAATCGCTGGGACTGGGGTTCTATGAGTATTTCCTGTTAGCCGAGCACATCGGTGCTTCGCCCCTGCCCATCCTCAGTTGCGGAATAGCCTGCCAATTCCAGAACGAGCCGGATAATGAGTTGGCCAGCGTGCCCGTTTCAGCCCTTCAACCCTATATCGACGATGCACTCGACCTGATTGAATTCGCCAACGGCGATACCAATACCCAATGGGGCCGCCTGCGTGCAGAAATGGGGCACCCCGCACCCTTCGGACTGAAATATATCGGTATCGGCAATGAGCAATGGGATGAGATGTATCCTGAACGATTAGAGCCTTTCCTCAAGGCCATCCGTGCAAAATATCCCGACATCAAGGTCGTAGGTTCCGCCGGACCCTCAGCCAGTGGCAAGAGTTTTGTCTATGGCTGGGAGCAGATGCGCCGGTTAAAGGCCGACCTCGTGGACGAGCATTACTATATGTCGCCGGAGTGGTTCCTACAAAATGCCGGACGTTACGACAAATACCCGCGCAAGGGACCGAAAGTGTTTGCCGGAGAATATGCCGCCCATGGTCAGGGACAACGCAACAATTTCGAGGCCGCGTTGGCCGAGGCTGCTTTCATGACCGGTCTGGAGCGTAATGCTGACGTGGTGCACATGGCCACCTATGCGCCTCTCTTCTCGCATGTGGAAGGTCGTCAGTGGCAACCCGACCTGATATGGTTTGATAACTTGAACAGCTATGTCACGCCCAACTACCATGTGCAACAGCTGTATAGCCTTTACAAAGGAACACAGGTACTCAAGCTGACCGAAGACGGTCAGGCGGTAGAAGGCCAGAATGGACTTTATGCCTCGGCTGTATATGATGAGACAACCAAACGTTATTATGTGAAGGTGGCTAACACCAGCCGTTCAGCTCAGACCGTGACCATCGCCTTTACAGGTAGCGGTGCATTGAGCAAAGGACAGGCCATTACACTTCATGCCGATGACAAGGCTGAGAACAGCATCGCCACCCCCGATGCCGTGAAACCCTACACCACCAGTCTGCCGACTATCGGTAATGGAGTGGAAGCTACTATCGGTGCCCGCACCTTCGTTGTGATAGTGGTGGAATAATAACCGAAACCCACCCTAACCCTCCCAAGGGAGGGAATAAGAGGACGGCCGCCATCCAATGTAGGATGGTGGCCGTCGTTATTTATACTATGCAACAAAACCTTATGCCTTCACTTATTGATTAATCTTGCGCAGTGGGTTCTTTACGTGTTATCTTCATCTCGATAAGGAATGATATGAACAGCCCCAAGCCGCATCCGAAAGCGATGGTCAAGTAGAAAAAGGCACTTTTCGGAGACATGTTGAGAAAGTAAGCCGCCAAAGCACCCAGTCCTGCTCCCATGAGCAAACATCCCCATCGCAAGTGAGGATAACGGCTGCTGTTGTCGCGTTTCTCCTTGATTAATAATTTGGCCCGCTCGGCATCCATATCGTGCTCTATGATGAGCTGGCGGATTTCCTTGTCACGGTTCTTTTCGTTGATGACCATCTTTGCCACGAAATACATCACTACCATAGGAATAGACAGTGAAAAGATAACTCCCAAAATCGGTACTAATTGTTCCATTTTTATTATTGTTTTTATTGGTTAAACTTCACTCATAAGACAGGGATACTTGAGTATTATTACAGGGAAGATTGAGAAATTAAAAGATTAAAAAATGAAAAGATTAAAAAATGAGAGATTTAAAAGATGAGAAAGAAAGGGGTTCATATTGATGAATGGCGGTATTTCGCCATGAAAGCAACTACGCCAAGCAACACCCCTAAAACCTGAATGGACAGGCACGCTGCAGCCCATACCGTGCCATGACCGGCATACCACCCCTGCACGATGGTATAGGCGAAGAGTGCCAGCAGCACAGGAAGTCCGAAAGCCACAGTCACCATCCTTCTCCACCTGGACCACCGCTCACGACGAGCAGCACGGTTCAGTTCTTTCATCACCGAACGGTTCAAGTCATCAACCATCGCCTGACGCTCCAAGGTCTCGGCAATAAGGTCATCGAACTCTTGTTCATTTATAAATTCATTCTTCTCCATGATTCATAATTTTTCTGAGACGGTCACGAACACGATGCAGACGTACCAACACGTTCGACTGAGATATACCCATCGTCTTCGCTATCTCTTCGGTTTTCATCTTACGGTAATAATGCATTGTAATCAATTGTCTGTCATCGGACGACAATTGCTCAAGAGCCTGTTCCATGCGTTGCAGTTTCGACTCATGTTCATCGGAATACGTTTCGTCGGGCACATTCTCCAACCGTTTTTCTTCCGTTGACAAACGATTAATCCGATGTTCCTTTTCCATCAAGTTAAGTGCTGTATGCATGGTAATGGTTAAGAGCCACGGGCCAAGGGTATCTCCCCGCCAAGAGTCGAGGTTGGCATACGCCTTGGCGAAAGCCATCTGTACGGTCTCGGCAGCACGGTCATGGTTGCGTGTGATGGTAAGTGCCTTCGAGAGCATCATGCCCGAATAGCGCTGAACAACTGGAGTGAACAAGCGTGTGCTACCTCCATTCAATATTTTCTGAACAATCTGTTTGTCTTCCATTTCACATGGGTGTCTATCATCAAGAGCAGACAAACACGAAATTATTACAAATGACGAATGAAAATTTTACTTTCATTTCTTTCCCGCCAAGTGATCGACCTTTGCAAGGAATGTTACACACCAAGTGACAAGCGAACAGGCCACCACCAACCAGAAGAAACGGTAGTAACCCAGCCATTCCATCAGATAGCCCGAAAGTGCCGTGAACAACAATGTGGCGAATGCCATCACCGACGAACATACCGCCAACCGTTCCGGTCGCAGTTCCCCACCGTCGTCACGAGAAAAAGCAATCAGGCTCACCATATAAGCCGTGCTGCCAAAGCCCAGACCCATGAACTTCACACCCATACTGAGCGATATCAACCAGATATTGGTAGGCATATACGCCGCCAGGAACAAATAAGTCACATTGGTGATGGTGAAAGCCAGTGCCATGGGCCATAACCAACGACCCACCCCATGCCTATGCACTGCCATACCGCCGAGGACACCTCCTATGGAGAGGGCAAACACACCGATGGTACCTTGGACAAAGCCGAACTCTTGCGGCGACAACGCCAAGCCCCCCGTATGCCCTGCATCGACCAAGAATAACATGCCCACCTTCTCGACCAATAGTTCAGGCAACAGGAAAAGAGCCAGGAAGAAAAGAACAGATACGATACCTTTCTGAGCAAAAAAATCCTTGACTGGTTCCATCCACCGAGACTTGAATAAGAAGGGAGTGCCCTCCTCGATGGGAGCCGGTTTGGGCAATAGCAACAGGTTTCCTACTGCCAACAGCAGAAAGAAGAGTGACATAGCATAGAAGAGGAATCGCCATGCTCCTGCCACATCGCGCGTGAGCGTCTCCATATTTCCCACAACCATCAGCAGCACTCCTTGTCCGAAGAGCAGTGCCACCCGATAGAACACGCTGGTGATGCCTCCGAAAGAGCGACGTATGGTCAAAGGAGCGTTCATGCGGAAATATTTGTCAACCGCCGCATCATGTATCACACCCACCACAGAATGGACCATGAGCCACAACATCACCCCCACATGCGTCCCTTTGAACGACACACACAGGGCCACTGCAAACAGAGCTACAGCCATACACAGTTCGCAGAGAACAATCCACCGTCGTAGCGACATCAGACGGAGTACCAACACCGATGCCAGCGGTCGGAAGAGCCATGGCAGGTAGAGTAAAGCCACATGCATACACACCTGCGCATTGTCCATACCCAATCGTTTGAAAGCCAGGACAGATATGACGGCGAATGTCACCGTGCTCACCCCCTTGGCCAGAAACGCCGTAGGAATCCATGCCCAGGGATGACCCTTGAGCCATCCTTCCAAACGCTGCATCAGATGTGAATAATTCATTATCTTTATAGTTTAATCGGGAGTTAAAGGGGGAGTTAAAATGGAAGTTAATTCGCTTCGCTCATGGAAGTTAAAATGGGCATTACTCCGCCTCTTCCTCTTTTTTCTTTTTTTCTTTTCACCCCCTCCCTTTGGGAGGGTCGGGGTGGGTATTTTTCTTTCTTCCTTTTTTACCTCTAATTATTTACTCTTTTTCCCAAACTCAGGGTCGATTTTGATGAATGCAGTGACCACAAAAGTAATGATACAGAGGAACATCACAATGACGAAAAAGTCGCGGTAGCCTACCTGATCTTTGAGCCATCCCGACACCATACCCGGCAACATCAGTCCCAGATAAGTCAGTCCCGTACAGATAGCATAATGCGATGTCTTGAATTCACCCTGGCTATAATACAGCATATACAAGGTGAGTGCCGTGAATCCCAGGCCATAGCCGAACTGTTCTATGAACAGACAGGTGCTGATGAGCCAGAGGTTGGAAGGCATCGCATAACTCATATAGACATATACGATGTCGGGCAGTGTAATGGCACATACGAACGGCCAAAGCCACCGTTTCAGACCATCACGACTGGCTAACATTCCCCCCACGATACCTCCGAGGAGCAGTCCCACAAGTCCCACCGTTCCATAAGCCAGTCCGAAAGCCTCTGGCGATAGTCCCAATCCTCCCTCCTCATGCGGTCGGAGCAGGAAAGTGCTGGCCATCTTGGTAAGCATGGCCTCCGGGAAGCGGTAGAGAAGCAGGAAGAGCAGCACGAAGATAATCTGTTTGACAGGCACTTTCGTAAAGAACGAGCATAGCATCTCCTTCAGTCCGTGCGCCACTTCTCGTGCCGTGAGGTGTTCGTTATTGCGGTCCACGGGTCGCGGCATGATGAAGCGATGGTATAGCCAGATAGCGATGAACAATCCTGCCAGTCCGAAGAAGATAAGGCTCCAAGTGTAGGCATTCCTATCAGGGAACGCCTTCTGCAGTAGTCCCGCTGCAGGCACGAGCAGTCCCTGTCCGAAGATGACCGCTATGCGGTAGCATGTGTTACGTATACCTACGAACCACGACTGGTTATGGCTGTCTAGTTCAAGCATATAGAATCCGTCGGCAGCGATGTCGTGCGTGGCACTGGAGAATGCCATGAGGAAAAAGAAGAACATCGTGCCTTGGAACCAGAAATCAGTGTTCAGTGTGAAAGCCACACCGGCAAACGACGAACCCAACAACAGCTGCATGGCAATGACCCACCACCTTTTCGTCTTAAACAAATCGACGAAAGGACTCCACAGCGGTTTGATGACCCATGGCAGTCCCAGCCACCCTGTATAGAGAGCTATCTCGGTGTCAGTCATGCCCAGTTGCATGTACATGACCACCGCCACGGTCATCACCACCACGTTAGGCAGACCTTCAGCGAAATAGAGTGTGGGAATCCATGCCCACGGTGATTTCTTTTTCATTTATAGATTTTCTTTATTTCTGCGTTTTGGTAATAGTGGAGAAGGATTTTGTCATAGGGTATGCCCTGCTCGCCCATCACAGCGGCACCTATCTGGCACAGGCCAACGCCATGGCCCCACCCTGCCCCTACGAGTCGGAAACGTGCAGGTATGCCGTCGGTGACATCGAGTCGGTCAACCACGAAAGCCGAACTATATAGATGGGTGGTGCTGAGCGTGCGGCGTATCTCCAGTTCCTTGCCGATTGTGAAAGTACGTTTAGTACCCACGATTTTCAGCCTGCAGATACGTCCGCTGCGTCCACGTTCCAGAGGAACGAGGTCCACAATCTGTCCAAAGTCCATCTTTTGCTTCTCACTAATCAACGCCGCCAAGTCATCTTGTGAATACTCCACTTTCCAACGGAAGAAATCCGTCGTTTCCTGATCGTAGTCCTTGAGCACCTGTCGGAGGATACGCTGGTCGGCAGTGTTGCATGCTGCCTCCGGCATCTCCCTAATCCACTGTTCCGCTACCTGTTCCTGAGTGAGGTCGGGAATCATACCCTCTTCCACCACATCCCTCACCGACGTGAGGTAAGCCTTCGGCGTATTCTCCCAGCAATACTGAAACTCCTCGGTCACGCCTCCACAACACTTGCTGAAGCGAGCGTCGCAAATATCTGCACCGTCCAGAAGCACTTGTCCCCGTGTCGCCCTGACTGCCGACACCGCCCTTGGCAATGCCTGTTGAGTGATACCTTGATAGCGCTGACAATGGTCGTCGGCACAGACATCGAAGATGGTATGGTCCTCGCGGTCATACCACCGTATGATTTCATCCTCTTTTTTCACGAACGAGAAGAAGCTGTCCGTCCCAGCACCCAGTCGTTTGCGTTTCTCCATCTGTGCCAACAGCCAGCTACGCGAGATAACAGCATGTGCCTTAAGCAACTCTTCCGAGGCTTCGGCGCTCATCTCGCTGGAGATGACGCTTGCGAGGTACTGCTCTACCGGCAGTTCGTTGATGGCACAGATGGTGTCGGCATCGACCACCAGTCGTAAGATGCCTGGGAAAGTCTGCCGTTGCGTACGTTGCCAATGGAAATCGATGCCTATGAGCACATTGTCGATAGAGAACGATGCGTCGTTCTGTTTAGGGACAAAAGACAATTCGCGGTAGGTGTTACCCCTCCATACGATGCCACCTTCCACCAGTTCCACAGACTGCTCTCCTTCTATTATCTCCCCTTTTGCCAGATATGGCTTATTGAGCGTAAATTTGATTCTTTGTGCGTTGACTACACCCACGCTCACCGTCGGTTCCCGTTTAAATTCCATCTGCAATGAAGTGTTGTCATTGTTTTCTGCAGCCAGCCATTCAATGATTTGTTTCATCTCATCGGATGACACCGACACCTCGTCGTAGATTCGCAGCACCCCATCGGTATCGAGCCGGAGAAAATCCTCCTCGCGTGGAGTGATAATCAGTCCCGCCATATCGAGTGCTCCCGGACTGACCATCCGTTGTTCATCGCCCTCAGCAAAATAGCAGTCTGGCCGGTGCTTTTTCCTTGGAAAGACCACGAAGAGGAAGTTGTCATCTTCGTGCCATGCCACGATATTCATCATAGGTTCAAGATGCTGTCGCGTACACTCTTCGCTGCGTTCAAGTGCATGATAAGTACGTCGGAACAATTGCTCCGCCGTCTCGCGTCTTCTTGCCTTGATGAGCAGTGCCGGAGCCGGATAATCCTCGATGAAGAACAGGCCCTCATCGTCGTTGACGGCATAAAGAGGCCTCAGCGTTCTTACCAGGCGTTGCCAAGCGTTTTGCAGTGGCAGAAGCCCACTGGTACCACCTTGGAAATGTAAGTGGTCAGGAGCCGACGCCCCCGCCTCCGGTCCATTGTAAAAAAGCATCAGTTCAGGGTAGAGCGTAAGCAGTTTGAACATCTCGCCGAAGGAGTCAGCAATACGTTGCGGCAGGTGTTCACGTGCCAGTATGGTGAAATGCGCCGGCAGTATGGGGAAGGGATTAACCAAAAGGTCGAATTTCTCATCCACAGGTTTAGTGACCTGTGCTTCCGGCCTGTTTTTGGCGCAAAGGAAACAGGGTCGTTGTTGTATGCTTTTCTTGTCTATTTTAGCTCCTGTCGATACGATGCGGGCCGGGTTCCACTGTACCCTGAGATCGATGGTTCCTGGAATCTCCCGTGTTTCTACGGTTTGCAGCTCACGGAAATGCTGCCTTGCCTCATCCCACCGTTCCAATTGTCGATTGAGGAAACGATGCAGCGACGTGTCGTCTTTTCCCTTGTCTCCCTCGCGGTTCAGTCGTTGCCGTGCCTTAAGTTCCATGGTACGCAGCCTGTCTTTGTACAGGTTGTTGGCATTTACTTTTTCCACGCTCAATGCCGCATCGCTGTTGCCTCCCCACCGTCGGCAGAGATACAGCTCCTGGTAGATACGTCCGATGCGGTACTGCCGTGAGAAGGCCAGTCCGAGCGCATAGTCCTCCCCATAACTCGTATTGGGGAATTGTATCTGTCGCACCAATGGTGTGAAGAATGCCCTTGGCGCCCCCAGTCCGTTGATGCGCAAAGCATTGTTACAGCCATTGTCGTCGGTCCACTCACGATGGTCAATGAGACCTGGCGGCAGGGTGTTGAGCGAGAAGTCGCACATACGATAGGAACCGATAACCATAGCCGCATTTTGCTTTCGGAAAGCATCGACGATTGTCTGCAGCGTGGCTGTCGAGCTATATAGGTCATCGCTGTCGAGCTGTACGGCAAACCGCCCACAGCGGTCATCGTTTACAGCCACATTCCAGCAGCCACCAATACCTAAGTCCGTTCGTTCAGGTACAATATGCACCAACCGTTCATTGTCGTATTCACGTAGTATTTCCGTGGTACCGTCAGTGGAATGATTGTCAACAACAATAACATTGAACTTGAAATGTGTTTTTTGCGCCAAGGCCGAATCTACTGCGTCGCGTATGGTTTTTGCCCGGTTGAACACAGGAATGACCACAGATGCCTCCATGTCGAACTGTTCCTCGGAGAAGTTGATGGTCTTGTAACGTGACGTATCGACCAGTGCCCCCACTTCAGCGAGATGGGCCGTGACCACCTTTTCCATCTCCACTTGCACCTCACGGTTGCGTGGATTGACATAATCAAACTGTTTTTCACCACTGGCCCGCAGGTCATATTCATGTTCGGTATAGAGGAATTCATTGAGGTGGAAAAGCATTCCCTGTCTGCAGAGAAAGAGGCGCAGGGCATACCATCCCGCATATTGATAGGCAGGCTGTGACGATTGTTGTGCAAAAGAACGCAATAGGTCCGATGGTAATAAGACCAATGCCCCGAAGTCGAAATCGTCACGCAAGCTCCCCTCCTGATAGTCGATGACAGGATGTCGTACCGTCTGTCCGTTCTCTATAGACAGGTGGTCGGCATAGACCATAGAAGAACCGGTATCAACCGCTGCCCTGAGCATGCGCGGAAGGGCATATAGTCCGAGTTGGAACGGTACACGTTTGATGCAGAAAAGGACAAACGGCGAGACCGCTTTTCCGGCCATTTTCACCATCGTATTCGTGGAAGTGATACTATCGACGGGCATAAACGTACACCCCGCTATCGGAGAAACATCGTCGAGTATGCTTTCAGGTACCAACATATAAATATGTTGCACCGACTTGTCGGCGCTCAGCTCGCTTACGATGCGCGACGAAGTGTCGGCATCTACAAACGGCAGGAAACAATCCATTTTTTCAACCATACTGCAAATGTAGGTATTTTTTTTGAAACAATCGCCCTACAGTAGAAAAAAGGAAGTATATTCGCCCTTTCCACCTTTTTTTGTTATTTTTGCAAGCAAAAACAATACTTTGATGAACAAAGACATCAAAATAGCCGTTGCCGGTACCGGTTACGTGGGCATGTCGATAGCCACGCTGCTGTCGCAGCACCATGATGTGACCGCCGTGGACATCGTAGCCGAGAAGGTGGAGAAGATCAACCGCAGGGAGTCGCCCATCGTTGACAAGGAGATAGAGGAATACCTCGCCACCAAGCCGTTGCGCCTGACAGCCACGCTCGACGGTGCACAAGCCTACAGTGATGCCCACTTCGTGGTCATCGCCGCGCCGACGAACTACGACAGTAAGCGCAATTTTTTCGACACCACAGCTGTAGAAGCGGTGATAGCCCAAGTGATGCGTCACAACCCCGATGCCATCATGGTTATCAAATCGACCATTCCCGTGGGCTATACGGAAAGCATCCGCCGCAAGACCGGTTCGAAGAATATCCTCTTCTCACCCGAGTTCCTGCGTGAAAGCCGTGCCCTGTACGACAACCTCTACCCCAGCCGTATCATCGTGGGCACCGACCTGACCGATGAACGATTGACCGGTGAGGCCCGTCTCTTCGCTTCGTTGTTGCAGGAAGGAGCTATCAAGGAAGATATCGATACCCTCATCATGGGTTTCACTGAGGCTGAGGCCGTGAAACTGTTCGCCAACACCTACCTCGCCCTGCGAGTGAGTTTCTTCAACGAGTTGGACACCTATGCTGAGATGAAAGGGCTGGACACCCAGAGTATCATCCACGGTGTGTGCCTTGACCCTCGTATCGGCAGCCACTACAACAACCCCTCCTTCGGCTATGGCGGTTACTGCCTGCCCAAGGACACCAAACAACTGTTGGCCAACTATGCCGACGTACCCGAGAACCTGATAGAGGCTATCGTGGAGAGTAACCGCACGCGTAAGGACTTCATTGCCGACCGTGTGCTGTCGCTGGCCGGATATTACAACTATTACAACAAGGGTGACTTCAGTCCCAACGAGGAGCGTCGGTGCGTGATTGGCGTGTACCGACTGACGATGAAGACCAACAGCGACAATTTCCGCCAGAGCAGTATTCAGGGCGTGATGAAACGCATTAAGGCCAAGGGAGCCGAGGTCATCGTCTATGAACCGTCGCTCATCGACGGTAGCACCTTCTTCGGCAGCCGCGTAGTGAACGACCTGTCGGTGTTCAAGCAACAGTGTCAGGCTATCATTGCCAACCGTTATGACCCTGTGCTTGACGATGTAAAAGCGAAAGTTTATACCCGCGACCTATTCCACCGCGACTAACACTAAAAACACCAATGACCGACGTTACAAGATACCTGCATTTCCTGAAATGCTGCCTCAACGGCCAGCATGTGAGCGAGGAAGATATTGCCGGCATTAATTGGCACGACCTGCTGTCGTTTGCCAAGAAACAAGCCATCGCCGGTGTTTTCTGGCAGGGTATCCAGCAACTGGGTCATCTACGTTCGAACAAGCCGACCGACGACGATGTGATGGAATGGATGGCCGCCACCATCCGCATCAGCCGACAGAACAAGAAAGTGAGCGAGAAATGTGTATGGGTGTATAACAACTTCAACCATGAAGGGTTCAGGAGTTGCCTGCTCAAAGGCCAGGGAGTGGCCCTGCTCTATCCCGACCCCACATTACGTCATTCCGGCGACATCGATATCTGGGTGGAAGGTGGTGCAGAGAAAGTCATCCCCTATATCCGTCAGTTCAAGCCCAAAGCCAAGGCCTGCTATCACCATATCGATTTCATGCGAGTAGAGAAGATACCCATCGAGGTACACTACCGACCGTCGTGGATGAGTTGTCCCTGGTACAACCGTCGCTTGCAACAATACTTTGCCGAACAAGCAGACGAGCAATTCAAGCATGTGGTGTCGCTGCACGGTGAAGCCGGCTCATTGGCCGTTCCCACATGGGAATTTAATATGGTGTTTCTGCTCTCTCATATCTACAACCATCTGTTGCACGAAGGTATCGGTTTTCGTCAGGTAATAGATTATTATTACCTGCTTCGTCAAGGAGCAGGGAAGAGTATCGCCGAGCGTCAAGCCATGGGTGACACGCTGCGCCATCTGGGGATGCGTAAGATTGGTGGTGCGCTGATGTGGGTGCTGGGCGAGTACCTGAGTTTGGATTCTTCGCTGATGGTACTACCCATCGATGCCAAACGTGGCAAAGTGCTGTTGCATGAGATGGTTAGTGGCGGAAATTTCGGTCGCCACGATGAACGTACACTCAGTGGCAAATACGATAGTGCCGTAGCCAACAACACCCAACGCCTATGGCGTGACCTGCGCATGGTGCGCCATTTCCCGTCAGAAAGTTTATGGGAGCCGTTCTTCAGAATTTATCATTTCTTCTGGAGGAAGAGACATTCATAAAAGGGGGCAAGGAGCAAGGGGCAAGGGGTAGGCGATTTTCTTGCCCCATGCTCCTTGCCCCATTCCCCCAAAAACAAAGGCATCCTTACGGATGCCCTGTTGAGATTTTTAATTACCAATTCTTTTTTAGGGAAGGCTGATAGCCTCGGAAGGACAAACATCAGCACAGGTGCCACACTCGGTGCAAGCATCGGGGTCGATGGAATACTTGTCGCCCTCGGAGATAGCTCCAGCGGGGCACTCGTCAATACATGTACCGCAAGCGATACAGTCATCACCAATTACGTAAGCCATAATAAATGAATTATTAGTTAAAAATATTAGTTTATTCTACTTTGAGGCACACATGCGTGATACCTACTTTTGTGCGGTGCAAAGATACATGTTTTATTTGATATACCTACAAATAGCGAGTATTTTTTTTATAATTTATACATTTTCAAAATAAAACGTTGAAATAATCGTTATAGAACTACATGGGAAAAAGATTTATCACCCTGTTTTTGGCTGCCAGCAGCGTTCTTGCTGCCGCGGCTCAGGAGAGGACGGTGCAGAACCGCCCTTATACTGATTTGCGTAAATTTCATTTCGGTGTTTTCGTGGGAACACACATGCAGGACATAGAATTCAAGAATGTGGGTCCCCAGCTCATAGAAATGGAAGACGGCTCCATAGTAGAGAAGAACGTGGTCTGTGACCAAGACCGTTGGGATCCGGGGTTCAACGTGGGTGTATTGGGAGAGTTAAGACTAACCGAGAATTTCCAATTCCGTTTGGCTCCCGCCATGTATTTCGGCACGCGCCACATCATGTTCCGTAACTACAGCGACCCCACCAACGAGAAAATCATAGAGGAGCATCAAGACCTTAAAACAGCCTACGTCTCTTTGGCTTTTGATCTTATCTTCGCTGCTCCCCGCTTCAACAATTACCGCCCTTATATGATGGCCGGTCTCAATCCGATGCTTAATCTCTCCGCGCGTGACGATGATTTTCTGAAGTTGAAGAACAACGACCTGTTTTTCGAGGTGGGCATCGGCTGTGACTTCTACCTGCCCTTCTTCAAACTTCGTCCGGAGTTGAAGTTTATGCTCGGACTGTCGGACTGTCTTGACAAGAAACATGCCGACAAACTGAAAGACAAGAACATGACCATGTATTCGAAGTCGGTAAGCGAAGCGCACTGTAAGATGTTCGTCCTGACGTTCTATTTCGAATGAAAAAGATACCCACCCCTACCCTCCCAAAAGGAGGGAGTTTAGCAAAATAAAATGGGCATCTCCATGGAGATGCCCATTTACTATATGAGAATATCAAATTACATCGCGAGGATTTGCTTTGCCACGTCGTTGTCAGGCTCCAGTTCAATGAGTTTCTGTGCCCAACTCTTGGCGGTGGATACATCTTGCTTGGTGTAGTAGTAGATGGCCATGTAGCGGTAGGCACGCTTCAAGTAAACGACATCGTTCTCACCCTGTGTGCCACCTTGCACCAGACTGATCAGACGCTCGTAATAGGGTTTGGCCAAACCTTCCTTGTTCTCCGGGTCGAGCTGTGCATTAATCTGCGCACGCTTATAGACATAGAACTTTGCCGTGGGGTTCATCTCGCAAACCTTGGCATACGCCTCGTCAGCCTTACGCAGAGCCTCCTTGGTAGCAGCCTCATCCGTATTCTCGTCGGAAGCAATAGCCTGATAGATGTCTGCCAAGCCGGTATAATCTTCAGCCTTCGGACTGCTGACGGTAGCCAGATACTTGTTGTACTGCTCTACGGCACTGGCATGAGCGCCCTTGCCGGAGTAAGCCTGTGCTAACGCCTTATAAGCCTCGGGATTCTCACGCATCTGCAGCGACTGCTGGAATGCCGAAATGGCAGCATCCCATGACTTGGCACCCAGGTTGGAGTATCCCAGATTGAGGTAGTCGCGCGGAGACACCTCAGCACTGTCGGATTGGTTCATCAGCCTGTCGGCATAATTCACCGCACCAGCATAGTCCTCAGCAACAAGACTGTTGTAGAATGCCATACGGTTGAGCACCGCCGAACGCGGGAACTTCTCGAGACCATATTTGGCTATCTCCAACGATGTATCGTGCTTGCCGGTATAGTAAGCAGCGAGCGCATATTCCTTCAGATTGTCCTCATTGAGGCTGCCACGATTGGCCTTGGCAAAATATTCCACAGCCTGGTCATAGTTCTCTGCCTGATAGAAGAAGTGAGCTGCCACGGCATCGACAGGATAGTCGGGACGTTCTGCACGCAGTTTCTCAAGCATTGCTGCCGACTCGGTAGGCGAAATCTTACGATACACGCGGGCATACTTGATATAACCCATCGGCTCTTTGGGAGCGATGTGCGTTGCTTGCTGATACCACACGGCGGCAGCACCACCATCGTCCTTCACGGCCTCGATGTCACCCTGCAGGAGGTAAGCCTCCACACACTTGTTCTTACCACGCTGCATGGCCATGTCGGCATACACCTTGGCTTGCGCGGTGTCGCGTACGTCGAGGAACGCACGTCCCAGTCCGGCAAGTGCCACAGCATCCTTTTTATAGGTCTTGAGGAACTGTTTCACAGGTTCTTTAACCACGGCGGCGGCACCCTTGGAATCGTTAATCACTTTGGTAATGGCGGCGACATCGGCCTGAAGGTCTTGTGCCGCGGCGGAAGCGGAGAATCCTAACATCAACGCTCCCAAGAATAGATATTTGATAGCTTTCATAATTCTCTTTGTTTTAGTTGTTGGTTATTAATGTATGTTGGTCAAATTTATGACGGAAGAATTCTGAAATAGTTTAATCACTGTGTTATCTTAACATCACGTATAGATATCTCACCAGTTCTGGGCAACAGACCCGCCTTGAATATGATGAGCTGTCCTTTTGGCTGTTCGAGGAAATGGGCAAAGGCCCACGGCAGTCCGTTGTACGGATCATTGAGCAGCGCATAGAGTGTTCTCACTAATTCCTTCGGATATCGTCCGTCGAGCATATAAGCCTGATAAGGCTTCCATGAATTCATCTCGGTGGCTTTGTCCTTTTTGCTCACCGACATTACTGTTATGTTCTTTTTGAAAGTGGTGTTGGTTGAATCGCGTTTGTCGTTCAACCAGTTTGAACCAATAACCCCAATTGCGTTGGGAGTTTTCTCGACATAGTCGATAACGGCTGCTGACGTCTTTGCGGCCACTACGTTATCACCGAACTGCTTACCTTGCAACACGCTATCCACACAATAGCGAACCATGGCAGAACGGTTATTGTCGAACACGACCTCGATATCTCCCAGTTTTGAGCCTGGATTGATGTCGCCCCATTTCTTCACCTCGCCACTGAGCACCCTGCGCACATCGTTGAGTGTGATGCAGGAGTCTTTGTTGTTGCGGTTGATGATGAGCGCCATGGCATCGTAAGCGAATGGTATGGCTTTAGGGTAGAACTTACGGTCGTTGAAATCTTGTTCTTCTGCGGGATGGAACTTACGGGCGGTGATAAGCAGTTGGACGCTGTCTTTCATCAGCAATTCCATGCCTTCGCCCTCGCTCATATACAAAGGTGTGAGATGTGCCTTCGGACGGTCATGCTCAAACACCTCACGATTCTCCTCGATGATGGGAGAAAAACTTTCGTCAGAGGCGAAAGCAATCGCCCCTGACGTAGCTGTATCAGTTCTGCTACTCTTGCGCTTGCTCTCACCGCATGCCGAGACGACAGCGATGAGACAAGCCACAAAGAGTGTGTAGAATAAACTTCGGTTCATGAATTACTGAAGTTTGAAGGTTACAGGAACATTGTACTTCACACGCACGGCCTGACCGTTCTGCTTACCAGGAGTCCACTTCGGCATGGATTTCACCACGCGTGCAGCTTCCTTGTCAAGCGAGGGGTCTACACCACGTACCACCTGTACGTTGGAGATGCTACCGTCCTTCTCAACGACGAACGACACCACCACACGTCCTTGGATACCGTTTTCCTCAGCCACTGCGGGATAGTGGATGTTCGAGCTGAGCCATGAGAGCAGAGCACCCTGTCCACCAGGGAATGCCGGCTGCTGCTCAACCACGTCGAACACCTTATTGTCCTCTTCCTTCTTGGGTTCGGGTTTCGGTTGCTCGATTTCGGCCTTTTCGACCTTGAGCACCTCACCGCCCTCGTCATTACCTTTCACATCAAGCGCACCAATCTTAGTGGTGGTCTCGTTCAGGTCTTCCTGCTGCTTGAGCTGGTTGTCTTCCTTCACCTGGTTATCTTTCTTAATCACAGGCTCTGTGAATTTCACCGAGCTGGCCACCTTTTCAGGCATCTTCTGCTGTTCAGGAATCTTAATCTCCGGTTTTTTCTCCACCTTCGGTTTTTCCTTCTTTTCAGCGATGTCGCTGAGCACCACCTCTTGGGTGTTTTCCACCCTTGCGTTGGCTTGGATTGTTTTTACGATGGTGAACGCGGAGAATCCAAGAATCGCAGCGAGGAACATGATAATGATGGACCACAAGTTGCGCTTGCCGGTATTACGGCGCAAGGGATATGCACCGTATTCCTTGTTCTTAGTTTGAAATACCAGATCGGTCCATTCGTTGGATGTTAAATCAACTTTTGCCATAGTTTTAAAAGT
The DNA here is from genome assembly GCA_017548605.1 of Prevotella sp. GTDB lineage: Bacteria > Bacteroidota > Bacteroidia > Bacteroidales > Bacteroidaceae > Prevotella. The sequence goes on from JAFYZT010000023.1 coordinate 188,736, forward strand.
TTTTTAATGTCACGTCCTTTTACTTGATTCCTTTCTTTTCGAGCAGGGCCAAGTCTTGGGGTGTGACTTTACCAATAACGTATGTACCAATACTGCAAATCTGCATTTCGTCGAGAGCGTCGACCAGGTTTTTGTACGAAGCGCTGTCGAGAGCCTTGATAATGACGGTGAGCACCGGCACCTTTTCGCCGTCGATGTCACCTGCCTTGATTTTCGCAAGTTCACTATTATACAATTTCTCTCCCTCCTCGCCTTCATACTTTTTGGGATTCTCGATTTTGTCCTTATCGAGTTTCTCCTTGGCCGCGAGTACTTTCTTCACAGGAACGGAACCATCTTCAGTCTCATGCTCCATGAGCACTTGGCGGAAACCATCTTTGCCCCAGCTGGTCTCCTTCAGACACTCAGGGTCGTTGTAGTTAGGGATACCGGCGATATACGCGATTTTGTCATCCCCTGCCACGAAGACCGTGATGGTCTGCGACTCTTTGGTTTCGTTCTTCATCTCATCCGTCACATTCTTGTCGTTGCTCGGCATGGTCAGGTTCATGGTCTGCGGTTTGCTGAGCGATGTACAGAGCATAAAGAATGTGATAAGAAGCATCATCATATCCACCATCGGCGTGAAGTCGACGCGGACATCCATCTTCTTCTGTCTGCTTTCTTTCTGTTTAGCCATTCTTTATTCCTCCACTTTTTTGTAAGAAGTGATCAAGTAGTAACGGTTCTCATTCATGTCCTGGAGTTCCGACATCATCTTCTTGATAACCTTGTAAGGTGTTTTCTCATCGGCTTTGATAGCCAATTTGAGATCACCTGCCTTATAGTCAAGTGCTGTGCGGACCCAGGTCTGGAATTCGCTCATGCCTCCGTCGACGCTATCAGTGGGGATGCCCTTGCCTTTCTGGAAATCGTTGAGCTTCGTGTCCTCGAGCTTCAGGAATTCCGAGATGTCCTGCATGGGCACACCGATGTTGGCGGCGGTGCGCACGGACTTCATCTGGTCCTCAGTAAAGCTGATGCCATACTGTGAACCCATGTCTTGAACGACAGCTTCCATGTCGGCCGGTTTGTCCATGCCGAGGAATATCTTGCCGTTGTTGTCGACAAGTATCGTCAGCACGTCATTCTCCGGCACTTTAATCTCCGATACGGACCCAGGTGTCACCACTTTCACCGCTTCATTCTTGACGAATGTAGACGTCAACATGAAGAAGGTGAGAAGCAGCACCATCACGTCCGACATAGGAGTCATGTCGATCCAGACGCTCTGTTTCTTAATTTTTACTTTACCCATAGTTGAAAATCATTAAAAGGGTTAGTAAAATTAAGCTTCCTCCTGGTGTGTGGTTTCGTAAGTCTGAGCGATGGAATAGCCCACTTCGTCGAGGGCGTATGTCAACTTATCAATCTTATTGGAGAAGGTATTGTAAGAAATCACGGCGCACCATGAGGTCAAGATACCGAATGCCGTGTTGATAAGGGCCTCAGAAATACCGGTTGACAGAGCGAGGGAGTCGCCACCGCCACCAGCAGCCAGAGCTTGGAAGGACTTGATCATACCCGTCACAGTACCGAGAAGACCGGTGAGGGTACCGAGTGTTACAAGCGTAGCGAGGATGGGGAGGTTCATCTGCAGGGTAGGCATCTCGAGCTGAGTGGCCTCTTCGTGAGCCTGCTGAATCTTAGCCACTTTCTGAGCTTTCTTCACGCCAGTAGTTTTTTCCATATCCTGATATGCACGGATGGAAGCACTTACCACGTTAGCCACAGAACCACGCTGCTTGTCGCAGAGCTGCTGAGCCTTGGCGAAGTCTTGTTTTGCAACGGCCTCTTTGATGGCTGCGGTGAACTTAGCAAGCGATCCTTTACCAAAGGCGGTACGGAGGGCGAGCCAGCGCTCGATGGAGAGGGCAATCACGGTAAGCAAGAGGGTGTGGATGATAGGCACCACATAACCACCCTTGTAGATAGTACCGAGCAGGTTGATGGGATGACCTTCGGGATCGCCACCTTCGAAGTTGTTGGGGTTACCAAGCACGAACTTGAAGACGCAGATGGCGATGATGAAACATACCACGATTACCCAGAATGCGGCCCTGATACCTTGGAATCCGGAACTCTTCTTCGGTGCAGCTGCTTTAGGAGCGGCAGCCGGTTTTGTTGCTGTTTTTTCCATAATTTGTTTAAAATTAAATTTTTAGTTATTAATAAATTTAAGTTATACAATAATCTATCGGTTGATTGTTTGTCTTAAGTATATGCCACATAGCCCACGCTTAAAGCGAGAGTATGGGAAATAACTTCGCAAAGATAGTAATTTCGAAGCAACTATCCCCCGAATTAATAACTTTTAACAAATATTTTTTATATTCACCTTTCTTTTTCCTTCTATACTATCAACAGGGATGTGTCAGTGAAGTGTGGCAAGTGCCTCTTTTATGCGTCGCATGGCCTCGCGGATATTGTCGTCGGAAGTGGCGTAACTCATTCGGAAGCAGTCGGGGTCGCCGAAGGCGTCACCACCTACAGTTGCCACGTGAGCTGTTTCGAGCAGGAACATGGCGAAGTCGTTGGAATCGTTGATGGTGCGTTGTCCATCGGTCATGCCGTAGAACGCCTTACATTTGGGAAAGAGGTAAAACGCCCCTTGCGGACAGTTGACCTCCAGTCCCGGTATCTCCTTTGCCAGGCTGACGATGAGGTCGCGACGCCGCTGGAACGCCTGTCGCATCTCCTCCACACAGTCCTGTGGTGACGAATAAGCCGCCAGAGCCGCCTGTTGCGATACCGAGCACGGTCCTGAAGTATATTGTCCCTGCAGTTTGTTGCACCCTTTGACAATCCATTCCGGTGCTGCCATGAATCCGATGCGCCATCCCGTCATGGCATAGGCTTTCGACACCCCATTGATGATGATGGTCCGTTCGCGCATGCCCAGGAACTGTGCTATCGACTCATGTCTTCCCACATAATTGATATGTTCATATATCTCGTCGGCCAGCACAAAGAGGTTGTCGTGCCGAAGTACGACCTCAGCCAATGCTTTCAGTTCCTCTTTGGAGTAAACACTTCCCGTAGGGTTGCTCGGTGAGCAAAGGATGAGCAGTCGTGTTCGCGGTGTTATGGCGTTTTCCAGCTGTTCGGCCGTCAGTTTGAAGTCCTGTTCAAACCCTGCCGGAACGAACACCGGTGTAGCGCCTGCCAGCAACGCCATCTGCGGATAGCTCACCCAGTAGGGAGCAGGAATAAGCACCTCGTCGCCCTCGTCGGCAAGCGCCATGACCGTATTGCACACGCACTGCTTGGCACCGTTCGACACCAGTATTTCTGCAGGAGAATAATCCAGGTTGTTCTCCACCTTTAACTTCTTGCAAATGGCCTCACGCAGGTCAGCATATCCAGGCACTGGCGAGTAGCGCGAATAATTGTCGTCCACCGCCTGCTTAGCCGCCTGTTTGATGTGTTCAGGTGTGTTGAAGTCGGGTTCTCCGACGCTCAGGTTGATGACATCGATACCTTGTGCTTTCATCTCGCCGCTTTTCTGCGACATGGCCAAGGTGGCTGACGGTGCGAGCCTCATGAGGCGTTTGGAAAGGTTTGCCATGATTATGATATAATTAGGTTGGGTTGTTGTTTGCCGTTGCAAAGTTACACATTATTTATATAAATAGGGCATGAAAAGAAAGGAAAAAAGGAAGCTTTCACAGATGGAGGTCATGCCCCATGCGGTCTTTCTTCGTACGCAGGTAGCGCAGGTTATACTCGTTGGGGGTGATTTCTATGGGTACGTTCTCCACAATTTCCAGTCCGTAAGCCTCCAGTCCAACGCGTTTCACCGGGTTATTCGTGAGCAGCCGCATTTTATGCACTCCCAGGTGTCGAAGCATCTGTGCCCCACATCCATAGTCGCGCTCATCGGGTTTGAACCCCAGATGCACATTTGCCTCCACCGTATCGAGACCCTCCTCCTGTAGCTTATATGCAGCAATCTTGTTCATCAGTCCGATGCCTCGGCCCTCCTGTTGCATATAGACGAGCACCCCTTTGCCCTCACTTTCTATCATCTGGAGCGCCTTGTGCAGCTGTTCACCACAGTCACAGCGCCGGCTGCCCAGGATATCACCTGTTGCGCACGATGAGTGTACGCGTACCATCACCGGCTCGTCCTCGCGCCATTCGCCCTTGATGAGTGCCATATGTTCCAGTCCGTTCGATTTCTGCCGGAAAGGAATAAGTCGGAAATGGCCGTAAGCCGTTGGCATGTCCACCTCACTGCCTACCTCGATAAGCGACTCTTCGCGCAGGCGATAGGCGATGAGGTCTTTGATGGTGATGATGCGTAGGTTCCACTTACGCGCCATCTCCTGTAACTGCGGCATACGGGCCATGGTACCATCGTCGTTCATGATTTCCATGAGAGCCCCTGCCGGGTACAGACCTGCCAGACGGCACAAGTCGATGGTTGCCTCAGTATGTCCGCTACGGCGCAACACGCCATGATCCTGCGCATAGAGCGGGTTGATATGTCCCGGTCTGCCGAAGGTCTGCGGTGTGGAGTCAGGGTCAGCCAGTGCCCGGATGGTCGCCGCCCTGTCGGTGGCCGACACCCCCGTGGTGCATCCCTCCAGTTTATCAACAGTGACGGTAAACGGAGTACCCAGCATCGACGTGTTGTCCACTACCTGTCGTGGCAGGTCCAATTCCTCGCAGCGCGACAGTGTGATAGGGGCGCAGAGCACGCCACGTGCGTTTTTCAGCATGAAATTCACCTTTTCGGGCGTTATCTTCTCTGCTGCGATAATGAGGTCGCCCTCATTTTCACGGTCTTCATCATCAACGACAATGACGAATTTGCCTTCCTTGAAATCTTTCACCGCATCAGCGATGCTATCGAGTTTGAAATGTGACATATTCTTATTTTTAATCGGGAGTTAAAGTGGGAGTTAAAATGGAAGTTAATTCGCTTCGCTCATGGGAGTTAAAATGGATAATACCGCATCCGGCTTTACCTTTTTACCCTTTTACTTTTTCACCCCCTCCCTTGGGGAGGGGTTGGGGGTGGGTATTTTACTCTTCTCTTCCAAGTGTTTAATGCGTCTTATGATTTTGCCATTTGTCTTGACGATGTGCTCCAGGTCGTGGTGCAGGCGGCGGCGGAAGCGGCACATGCGCATGTAGAAGAAAGCACCCAATGGCAGGATGATAAACGCCGCCACGTTCATCCATTTCCGTTCGAAGGGACGGGTATGCGCCTTGACGGCGAGGAACGGATAGTTGGACAACTCGGTGATGATTACCTTGTCGCGTGTATTTGACAAGTCTTCGATGACCGCCTCCATATCGTCGTTGATACGTTCCACCTCATGGTCGGGCTGGTATTTGAAGAATACCGTGATGATATTAGGCAACGAGTTGAGTCTGTGTGTCTTTTCGTAAGCCTGCACCTCTTCGGAGATACGTTCCAGTTTGATTTTGTCGGCGGCATAGTCGGGGTCGTTGATGATGACCTCCTTGCCCATGACATGCCGTTTGACACGCAGCCCGAGCATCCGCATGAACAGTTCGCGGTAGGCATCGATATTGAACACCGCCGAGTCATTGTTCGCCTTATAGGTGAAGAAAGCCGCCATCGGCGAGAGCACTGCCGTGGCCAGTCCTTTACCGAACCATATCGACCACATGTTGGCGCGTGCCATTCGGTATCCCGTATTGTCGAGGATATAGAACACAATGAACACAAGCACCGACACGATGATGGGCACGCCAAGTCCTCCTTTTCGAATGATAGCACCCAGCGGTGCACCGATGAAGAAGAATATGATGCACGACAAGGCAAGTGTGAATTTGTTGATGGCTTCAATCATGTGCATACGCAACATCCAGTCGCCGTCCGAGGTCAGCATACTCTTGAACGTGAGGTCAGTCACCTCTCGCTGCACCTGACTCAGTGCATGGTCCACCGCCGCACGTCGTTTGTCTGCAGGCAACCGTGAATAAACGGAATCGAAGGGCACCGTGCTGCCTTTGGTCAGGTTGACCGCCCTCGCCGAGTCATTGGGTGTAAGGGAATGTATTTTGTAATAGTTCTGTTTTCCTTCTGTGTAATACACATGACCTATGGAGTCGAAATAATGGTTGAGCGAGTCCATGTCATGGCTTATCTGTGCCAGGCTCTTTCCCTGTGCCCTTCCCGAGAAACCGCTGCCATCGCCCATATTAAACTCACCGTCGAAATCGAGCACGATGGTTTTTCGCCAGAACGTCTCCCTCCGGTAGGGCACCGACGCACTCCCTGCCAGTTCCTGCGAACGCATGTTTTCGAACCATTCGCCCGAATAGAGGTTGAGCAGCAGGTGTTTCTTCTCCGCCGTCGATTGAAGCATACCCGAGTCGGCAAGGATGATGGCCGCGTCTTCGAAGCTGTTGGTCATGCGGTATATCATGATGCCATAGAGCATGCCCGTGCTCATGTCTTTGCGTTGCACGTAGAGGTTGCAGTCGGGTATGCCGTCGTAGAACACCCCTTCAGGTATTTCCAATTCCGGACTTTTCTGTTTCATGGCCGTGAGTAGTTTGGCCATTTTGTCGTTGGATGCCGGTCCTATGTTGTTTTGGAAATAGAACGACCCCACCGCGATAAGCAAGATGACCACAGCCAGGGGTTTCAGCGTCTGCAGCAGCGATATGCCTGCAGCCTTAATGGCCGTCAGTTCGGAGCTCTCGCCCAGGTTGCCGAAGGTAATGAGTGAAGAAAGGAGGATGGCCAGCGGTAATGCCTGCGGTACCATCATCAGCGCCATATACCAGAAGAACTGCGCCAGCACGTCGAGTGACAGTCCCTTGCCGATGAGCGTATCGATATAACGCCACACGAACTGCATCATCAGCACGAACAGCGAGATGAAGAACGTGCCGATGAAGAGCAAGGCGAACTGCTTGAAAATCAGTATATGTAGTTTCTTGATACCCAGCATGTTGTAGCGTATCGTGCGCATGGGCACACGTGCAAGCATGCAAAATTAGCACAAAAAAATCAGATAATGGAGAAAAATAAGTATTTTTCACGTTATTAGCAATTTTGCCGATTTACTTCATAGATAAAGACTTTAACGGATTCTATGTGTAAATACTGGCTGAAATGGAGTATTCACATCGACGGTAGTGATATTCTTCAATAATTCCTTTCAATCTCTTCAAAATAACATCCATTCTACAAATATGGTTTTACTTGCCACTCACTCAAGAAAACAAGTCTTTAGGGAGTAGATGGAAAAGCCACAGAATCCTCGAAATGATAGTTTACGTATTCCCTCTTGATAATATCGGCTTTTATTTTTCGATATATTCGGCCAATCCTCGTTTACAAAGGTTATTATCAGATAAAGAATAAACCCACATTTTATCAAAGTAGCATCCCATGACATAACCATATATCGTATCCCCGAGGTAAATACGGGGCCATTCCAACCTAAAAGATTCTTTGAAATCGGGGAAATCCGTCAGTCGTCCCTCTCCCCCATAATATTTCCAAAGTCCCACATTACTTATATGATACGAAGAGTTCCAATAAATAAATAGAGAAACGACACCTAAGAAAATGCCCTCGTATATATCCTTCAGTACATTCATTGCCTTCTTTGGTATCTTCAAGTATTTGCCAAAGAACAAAGGCGCTATTAGTAATAGTATTAAATAATAGATTTCATCTATGAACATTAGAATCACCTCCTTTCGTGTTGATATCTAAAACCTTTTGTCTTTCCGTTAACACTTTGCCTCATTGGCGATACTGCACTCCCCCATAGAAAAGAGATAATAGTATTATGCTTATTGTTTCCCACCATATACGTAGGATATGAATATATATTTTTTGCCACATTAAAGGTAACAATTCTTTTGTCAGTTTTAGAAGAGGGATAAGAATAGTTGGTCTGTCCAAAGACGTTTACATTTTGAAAGTTTTTAAGGTTAGAGATTTCCGTAGTAAATGAAGTTTGTCTATCTCCTTTCGCTCCCGATCTACAACCATAGAAATAGGCGGAAGCATTATTTCCCCAATTAAAATCAATATTTTCCCATCCTTCTAATGTCATTTGATACTTTCCATTCTGATCATTTAGTTTATTTGAACTTGTTTCTGTCGTTCCAGAAGGACCGTCTAATGAAGAATGTGACCATATTCCAAATTCTGCTGTTTTACCATATTTTTCGGAGTATGTATCAACTATCTTTGTCACTTGATTAGCCAATTCTCCCAAATCAGCAATAGAAATAATGACAACGATATCCTTATCAGGATTATATTTTTCACTATTTCTTATGTCTATGGCCCGAGTCTCTGCGGCCGCTTTAAACATTTCATCTCCTCTATTATTCCCTGTTGTATAAAAAAGCATATAAATATCCTTTCCATCCGGATCGACTGCATTCACAGGATCACCCCCGCAATACGCATACGGACTCACGCTGTAGTACTTCTCGCAGAGCGGGTCCATCGTGGTGAACCTTCCCCCGACGACCGGGTCCATCCACCTCGCACCGAAGTCGTACCCATCCAAGGGCAGCGTGCGTTCCAGTTCCTTCCCGCCGAACTTGTAGGGCTGCACCGTGCCGCCC
>JAFYZT010000024.1 GCA_017548605.1 Prevotella sp.
GTAGTAGAAGAACTCGAAGCTGTAGGTCGTGGGATTCACGAAAGTCGCCTTGGCATAGCCGCCGTCGAAGAGGTAGCGGTCTACCAGGCCGTCCTTCATCACGAGGCTGCCGCCGAGCAGGTACTGCGTCGAGCCGGCGTACATCACCTGCCCCTGCGTCAGCGCGTCAGGCTCCGCGCCGAAGGGCACCGTGACGTTCGGAGAGGCAACATAATGCTCCACAAGGAGTTTCTCACCCGTGGCGCTGTATGTATACCTCGTCTGGCTGCCGTCGGTGAAGTATATCCGACGCGGGTTGTTGTAGTTGTCGTGGGTGACGTACGCGATGCCGCGGCTCCTGTCGGCAATCAGCGAGCCGTTCGCGTCGTACAGGTACTGCGAGCCGTTCGCCCTCCTGTACTCGAACGAGCCCGCGAAGTCATAGTCAGCCGACGTCTCCGTCACGCCCGTCAGGCGGTTGCCGTCGTAGGTGTGAATACCCATCATTCAGGAATTGCTATGATGAAATTACTTGTATCAATTTCTTTTTTTCTGCCTGCATTTAGCCATTCCTTTATGCCTTGGTTTTTGAAGCTCAGTTCATCAGCTTTGGCACACGGCACAAATGCCCTAAATCTCATCATTCCGTTTTCTATCATCAAATCACGAAGAAAAGCAGATACAAATATCTTTCTATTAGCCGAAAAGCCATCACCAAAATATTCCTTACTCTTATAAATATATGGCAAAGGATGCTCTTGCTGTGGATAGTAACCAATTGTCATAGCATCATATTTCTTTGCGCCACATTTGGGACATATTTGAGAATCATACAAAGATAAATTCAATGGTTCGTCAATCACAGGAATGACTAATTGCACATACGACTCTATTATCGAGTCATCTTTGTTTTTTCTCAAAGGACGGCATTCTATGCCCAATGGCCTGAAAACTTTTTCGTAGAGATCCGTTCGCACGAAGAATTCATCATAAACCCATCCTAATCCCCAAATAGGATATTTGGGAACTTTCTTCACCCTAAAATCTTCTTTCTGTATTTTGCCTATTCCACATTCGCTGCACATCTCTTCCGTCTCGTATGTATTATATAAATAACCTTGGTCGTTATCTGGCATAGGATAACCAAACGAATTCCAACTCTTGATAATACAATAATCGGCAGAAAGGATCTCTTTTTTTGTAAAATCTTCTCCCAAATAATCAAAAGTTACTTCCCATTTCTCGAATAAAGGTGTCATTTTCTTATATAGGTTCAAATCATATATATTAAAACGATCTATCCCTTTTTCTACACGAATATTATTTTGATGTAGAATTCTTATTTGGTTTTCATCCCAGTTGCTTGTAATTTGTCTAAAAATAATCATAATTTTATAAACCTAATGCTTTTAAAATTTCTGGGTATCACGGGGACGGGTATCACGGGGACGGGGATTTTGATACATAGATTGATTTCACTGCTGCTTTTGCAATAATCGCAGCCGCTTCTGGTGTCTTTATCAACGCGTCTTTGTTTGCCGTAGTCCAAGTGGATGAATCACCTATCAACTTATAGGTGGGTATCCATCCTTTGACGGATGTCTCGTTTTCTTTTTCGTTCCCTTTTGAACAACATATTATGAAGGCAATAGCCAAGAATAGGAATAATTTTTTCATATGATTTCATTTTTGTATCACGGGGACGGGGATTCTGATACGTCCCCCTTGGTTTAAGGGCAGAGGCAGTTAGAAGAAATAGTGGAAGACCAAGGTGCCACCAATGCGTGAGATGCCGTTGATTTCGTTTGAATCGCCGAAATGTGAACCATCTTTCTTGAGAAGAAAGATGGCCATGTTATGCAAATTGAGACCTAAGCCAATATGGTCAGAAGCAAGGTATACCATGCCCACGGCCAACCGTGTGCCCAATCCAAATTGCATTTTTTCACTTCTTAAGGCATAGTTATTATAGCCTTCGTCCTTGCCATGAGCGGTTCCCACACCCAGCCCAAGAGATACTTTACCAAGCCATTTGCGGTGAAAAAGATGGGCATAGATCAGAGAGGGACCGATATAGTTGAGACTGACTTTGCAGCCATGAATATTGGTTTCGTTATGATAGAAGGATATCCCATAGTCAAATCCTCCCACTTTGATGCCAGCGTATTCCACACCCAATTCCAATCCAACCTGCCCTGTGAAATCTCCTTCAGAGGTATATACTTTCGAGGTTATCCACGATGGCCCCATCTCGACGGACAGTGACCTTATTTCAGTCCCATTTTTGAAGGGGTTATCCACGGTGTTGTTCCCGCTCTGCTCTTGCGCATGAAGGGCAATGGAGAAAACAAGCAAACAGAGTAACACAACTTTTCTCATATTCTTCGTTTAAGTTTAGACTAATTAAGATAATTCACACTTAATCCAGTAGTATTTGTGATTTTTGAGAAATATCCCTAATAATCAATCTTTGCAAAGATTAGTCGTGATATTTTATTTTATATGGTTTTTTTATTTTTTTCTGCTCTTCCCAATGAAGCATCCATTTTTTCCAATCTTCCTGGTTAGTCCACAGCCAGGATTTCTTTTTCATCTTAATGTCGGATGTCGGAAACACATACGTATCTGAGAAATGGTATATGGTCTTGTCATCAAATGGTAGATTATGGATATACTTCCCAAATGACCGGATGAGAGATTTATTAATATAAGTATTATCTGCTAAATCATATCCATCAATCTCCTCCAATGTATTCCTGTCAATGATTTTTAGTCGCCACAAATCAGGATACCTTACATTAAGCCCCTTAAGTAGATTCTTCGGGAAATCAAATCTGTTAAAAGATTCCACAATTATAGTGTCATGACTGAGGGTATACACGCCTGAATGTTCGAGCCATATCACGTCTTTGTCTTTGTCTCGTTTGAGCAATTCTGGGTCCCATACATTAAACCCCACAAAGGTTCCGTCATCAAAAAAACAAATTCCACACCTGTCTTTTGGGTCTCCTTTATAAACACAACTGTCTCCTATATAGGATTCACAATAAAAAAAACCATCAATATTGAGTAGTTTCCTTATTCCCGTATCACGTTCCCATTTGATGGCATCTGACTTTTGCTTAATTACTGTTTCTTCAAACATACATGAGGCCATGGAAATAATCCATAAACATAAAACAGCCAGTTTGGCAAAAGTATGATAATGGCGTTTTATAAAATAATACGTGAAGGTTTCCCAAAGCCAGAACTTTTCAGTCCGCCAATAGTGTATCATTGATATCTTCATGATTGAGTGATTTTTTCTATTATTTTTCCACAACTCTGAAATCCAGTACTTTACCGTTGCTTTTTTGGATGACAGCAATATATACGAACATGGCATCGTCTTGACTGGCCTAAGCCCTGATGGCCATGGTTCCCATTCCATATAGTATGTTTCCTTTCTTGTTCATTTTCCTCTCTCCAGATACTCGTTCTCGTTATGTTGCACTATAGCGTCAGCGATTTGAAACAAGAAATAAAACCTTTCGTATAAAAACACATACTTGTCATATTGTATGTCTTTCAGAAAAGACATGATGTATTCATTGCCTACATACCTTGCCTTTCCTTGTGACTGCACTTTCCATGCCGTGCCATCGAAATACCATTGAGGTTCAATAGTGATGCTCCCGGAATGGTTGCTTATCAATTCTATTATCATTATCGGTTTGGAATTGACACCTATGAAAAAGCTGGTGGACGAGGTGGGTGATTCTATGATGTTGACGATATCGCTGCTACTTAATGACAGAAAGGCATCTTCTTCCAATTCGTATTGTTCTTTCTTGAAGTCATACAAGAAAGGTAAATAGTTATCAAGGCTGTCTTTGTCGTTGATAATCCTTATGTAACTGGAATAGTCATCTTTTGTGATTTTGATGAATTCGCAGCGGTCTTCTGTAGAGTACAGGTTCAAATCATCCAGCAGCTTATACACGCATTCCTTGGATATGGTCTTGGGCAACTGCCAGGCATTATGTACATTGTGTGATTTCTCCATCAGCAGTTTATAACCCTTTCTATGATACGCATAACACGCCGTGGAGCGATATATCCCATATCCGCCATTATAATAACCGTATGTGACTCGAATGCTGTCAATCTCATTTTTACCTTTTGCCTGTCCGCACACCCAAGTGTTGGCCAACAAGAGGATAATGACCAACACCTGATGATTCAGGTTATTGAAAATCCCCATTGTGAATTTGTTTCTTTTCAATAATGTTGCCATATGTATTTGGTTCATATCATATTTAAAAAGAACCAGTCAATGATTCGCCTGAAATAAAGGCCGTTTCACGGTGTTTTGAGTTCATTTTGCTCCTCGGTTTTCATACAGAATGATAATATGATATTGATGATGCAAAAACAAATAGCAAGATAAAAAACTATTTCATATCTGCAAGTAAGCATTATTAATGCAATTGGCAAAACAAATGCCATTATTAGACTTAATAATACTGAAACACATACTACAAACAATCGAAAAAACGAGGATGTCTTAAATATGTTGATGATGTAAAGGATAGATACCATGGCAGAAAAACAGAACAAAAGAATATTGCCCCAGTTATTTTCTTGAATACAAAAACAAAAAGACATAATAGTAATTACACCACTTACTATAAGAAAATACCAGTCAATTGCTTTTTGCATGGTAATGTTATCTTTTATATATACCATTAGGTTTATTATCTCTTATTGCCTTAAATGCTGAACTAGGTAAATATGGATTTACTTCCACTGTTCACAAGCAGTTCCCTCCCTCCCTTGGTTTGTCAAGGTGGTTTTCTTGTATTATCCATCCTTTCCACTTGGGAGACAGTTCTCGCAGAATGATAGGACAATACTTGCTGATGGTATGACACTGTTGCAAATATAGTGCATTCCCCGTTCTAAAGCAATAGACAAAGGAGAAAATTCCGATATGGAGCGTTACGCCTTGTTCGCTGCTTAAAAGGTTGAACGTTTGAGATTTTTGCTAAATTAGAGATGGTTTTTGCTTAAAATGTGTCGGAAGTAGGTCGGTATTTATCAAGATGCAGTTGATGTCATTGTCCGACTTCAACTACCAGCATGAGCGTTGTCCCGCCCAAGGTACTATTTACCTCACGATGAATTTCTTCCCATTCTGGATATACACGCCCTTGGCAGGTGCATGGCGCATCTGGCGGCCTTGGAGGTCGTAGAGGTTGTCTGATGTTGATTTCATCACAGAGATGGTTTGTATGTTGCTGGGCGACACATAGAGTATATGTTGGTTGTCATAACATTGTTGTAGCCAATAACCAAATGATGAGACATTTTCCATATGCCATGAATTGAGAGGGTAGTCATTAATGCTTCCAACCCCTTCTGCCCAAATATTGGACTGGCCCTCTTGTTCTATCACGCTTCCATCAGCCATCCTTTCCCTCGTTAACATAGTGAAATGATAGCATCGCAAATCCACTCCTTCAGATGAGGTTTTGTTTTCTATCTCTTTTAGTACAATCAATTGTACTCTTTCTTCCTGTTCTTCGTCAAGTTTCCCCTCTATTATGATTGGTTCACCGCTTTCATTGACTCCACAATATAGAGAATCGCCCACTTGCACGTTAAAATCGTACAACAGGTATTCTTTATCATTTCCTATCCCTATGCCATAAACCTTCCTGTCCTCCTCTCGTAAGGCACGGCTGCATTTGGGCACTACGTACCCTTGAGCACCACGCTCCTGTATTATATAGCATTTCAGGTATTCTTTACCGTTTATCGTAGTATCGCCAGAGAGAAATAAGTCGTAGATGAATTGCTTGTCAGGGCTGATTCCTAATTCCATTCCTTTCCATGTCTTGCCATCAACAACCAATCGATTATATCCCTCCTGAGCCATTGTTGTTGAAGGAAATATGTGAAGAATGATGATAAATAAGATTACTACGTTTTTCATTGTTTATGATTTATAAAGAATCAAAATCTCCGTCCCCATGATTCAAGGTACTTTTTACCTCACGATGAATATCTTCCCATCCTGTATGTACACGCCCTTGGCGGGTGCATTGTGCAGTTGTCGGCCTTGGAGGTCGTAAATATGGTGATTGGTTTCAGGAGTGGCAGTAATGTTCCTGATGCCTTGCTGTGAGCCAGCCGAAGAACTGATTTCCATCATGCGTCCCATGAAGAGGATGGTGTGAGTAGGGAGGTACTCAATGGTAAAATAGAAAGGATGGTCGACTGTGAATGCTTCTGTTGAAGGTTCTTGAACGCCACTTGTCATTTCTATCACTGTTACGGCAGCGGCCTCTGTTCCTTTCTCATCGACTGTGATTTTTCCACTTTGGAAGACCTGGTCAATCCACACCGCTACTTCGCTAAGTTGACTGAAGTCCGCTCCGGGACAGAAAGCCTCATCCATTCCCAATGATTGGAATATATTCGTCAAGTTGTAATCCCCGTCGATTTCGAATTTGGGCATTTTCAGTTTTTTGCCCTTATATGGTGCGTTGATGGCGGCAAACCAGTCTTCGTATGTGAGTTGAGGAATACTGTAGTTTTCTGTAGGCAGGAAAAAGGTCATGGAGAAATCCCTGTATCCGTATGGTATGGTCAGGGTGTTGAATTGTCCTGTTGTAGTGGAGCGAAACTTCATATCAGTTTGCATCATATCCACATTGATAGTCTTCCCGTCGGCAAGATAGAATAGTTCCGTTTGGGTGTCATGAGGATCGAAGGGTTCTGACCAACTGCCTTTGAAATAGAGCGCGTTGGCGAGCAATACGGAAATATTCGGATTGGGTTCGTTGAGGATAAAGGGGATGAGTTGATGAGTCTTTTCGTTCACCCATCCGTTGATATGGTCAATACCTTCTTGCGTCCCAAAATCCACGTTGTCCACCTCGGCGTTGTAATGGGTGGTTAACAAATTCTTGTAACTGTCGTATAGAGGAATGTCGGGCATGCTCCACACCCCGTTGGCTATTTCGCAAATGGGATAAGCGGCTTCGTATTGTTGTCTTGCCTCTTCCTCCGTCTGATATGGAGAGGGAGTATAGTTGAAAGGCGGACGGTAAGTGAGTTGCTCCGCCAGTTGCTGGTTGTAGGCGTTTACCTGTTCGTTGGTATATCCCGTAGTACCCATGGCCTCCTGTATCTCGGCAAGCGTGTTGTTGGCTGCTCCGTTCTGCACCATCGAAAGGGCGATTTGTGCGGAGAGAGGTGATAGGATGACATTTTTGTTGCCATCCTCTGCTACTTTGTTGAACAGCGTGAAGGCAAATCTTTGGTAGATGGTTTCCAATGGCTCGGTATTGTCTTGAGCCATCACACTCACACTTGCCATCAGCAAGGCGCATATCATAAAGATCTTTTTCATAATGGCATCGTTTTTATGTTGTTTTTTCTGTTCACTTGATTAATTTCTTCCCGTTCTTGATATACACCCCCTTGGCGGGTGCATTGTGCAGCCTCCGGCCCTGCAGGTCAAACAGTTCAGATGAGTTGTTGACAGGACTGATGATGTCGGAAATGCCATTCATCTCGTCTGTCAAAGGATAGACTGTGCCCTGATAGACTTTCTGGTATTTCTCCACTTCCGACGGCTGCACATAGACCTTCGTCCGTGTGTCCATGCCGCTGAAGAACCATTCGTTAATCCAATTGGAGTTGACTATCCCCCTGATTAACAAGGAGTCGAACTTGCACCCTTCGAAAGACGACCAACCTATGTCGCAGACGCTTTCAGGCAGGTCCAATGTCTTCAATGATGTACAATTCTTGAAAGCATTTGTCCGCACACCGGTCACACTTTTGGGAATTTGAATTTCTGATAGGCTACTGCAATTGAGGAACATTCTATGATAGATGAGATCCAAATTCGGCGACAGGGTCACGCTCTTCAATGACGTGCAATTCTCGAAAATAGCCTCCTCTCCCTTTGTGACACTTTCGGGCATCTCCACGGAAGTCAGACTGGTACATCCTGCGAAGAGACTAAAGCCCAGAAAGGTAACACCCTCGGGTATCGTCACCGTTTTCAGATGCGGACAATCCCTGAATATACACATTATCAATTTCTTAAGATTGGACGACAGTTCCACTTCTTCCAAGTTGGTGCATCCCTTAAAAGCGTAAGCGCCCAAATCAGTCACATTGTCGGACATCGATACCGTTACAAGATGCGGGTTATTGGTGAAAGCATAGGTCTCTATACTTGTCACGCTTTCCGGCACGGTGTAGGATGTGCGGCTCGCAGCGGCAGGATAGGCAAAGAGTATCGTCTTCTCCTTGTCGAACAACACGCCGTCGACGCTACACAAGAAAGGGTTTTCCTCTTCTACCTCTATCGATTTCAACGCAGAACATCCGTAGAACAGGTCTATATTATACCACGCCATATCTGCAAAATCTGCAAAATCTATAAAATCTATACTCCTGATGGTGCGTGGAAGAGTCACCTTGGTCAGGGTGGTGTCGCCTTTAAATGCATAGCGGTCTATGCTCGTCACGGCATAGGTCTGCCCTTCATAGCTTACTTCCGCAGGGAGGCACACTTCTCCTGTCCATTCGTTCTTTTTCACCGAGGCTTGATGGAAGGCTTTCCGCAGGGTGAAGTTCAGCCCTTCGATGGTGGCTTCTTCATATACGTCGGCCAGCACCAACGGTTCTCCTTCCGTCAGTTCCACCAGCCCTTTATACCACCAGCAATCCAGATAAAAGACGTTTGGCTCCACATCGTGTATGGTGCACGACACGTTGAACTGACATGTGCAGCTTGTCAGAAACTCACCAACGACGGCATCCGCATTGATGAACAACGTACAAGGCTGACCATCACTGCCCTCGTCGATTCTGGAAGTCACCACGAAGTCGGATGTGGCGCAGTTACTTTCAATGTTAAGTAGCTGCACCGACAAGATATTGCCTTCTTTTTCCAGAACGATTGTCGAAATCGGTCTTTCCTCACCATCGTCACTTGGCGCCCTCGACAAGCATCCGCTATTCTGTGTATCCGATACATTCAACTCCTGGCCTTGTACTTCCATGGCATTTATCACCATGGAAAGAACCATCAACAACACATATGGTAAAATTCTTGTTTTCATAGGCTCTAAGACTTATATATAGATTCATCTATTCTTAGTATATAGCACCTTGCGGGTTGTTTAGGTTACTCGTTTTTGCAAATTTAGAAATAAAAGAGAGACGAAGCAAGAAAACCACAGATTTTGTGCGAGTTATCTCACCTCACGATAAATTTCTTTCCGTTTTGGATATACACGCCCTTGGCGGGTGCATGGTGTAGTTGACGGCCCTGGAGGTCGAATGCAGGGGCTGTGGCGTTGTCCTCTTCTTGCGTGACCACATCATCTTTAATTCCCGTCAGCAGATAATCTTGTACGTCTTCCTCAGTCAACAAATAATTGTATATTTCCTCACAGCCTTGCTCGAACTCCAACTGACCGTCTTCCTCGTAAAGATGGAGATATGTGGTACAGATACCGTTAAAACCAGGGAGCCATAACGGAGCCTTCATATATTCAAAAAAGCCTCCGGTGAGCGAACCTATTCCTTCCAACAGACGATGGCCTGTTGCCAGCGTGATCAGCTTTCTCGGTTCGCCTCCCACGTTTAATGTCGATACATCACGGATATACGTGCTGCCAAATATGTCATCCACGCCGAGTGTGAAGTCATACAGTACCACCTCGTCGTCCACACAGGGATAATCACTCCGCAGCGCATCAGCGTCACCACCGTAGACGATCTTGCACATGTCTCCGAAGTCTGCATAGGCACGGCTTCCTTGCCATCTGTATACCAAAGTGTCCACCATCGACGCGATATGATATTGATGCCCTCTCACACGGTATGCAAGTCGGTATGCCTTGCTGTTCCTTTCCACTTCACCCACATCATATACCTCGATGTCGGCACCCGTGTCTGGTATTCCGACAGGACGGAAGTCTGCGTAGTAGCAATAATTATACCTCCAATATTTTTGAGGATGCTCAAAATCCGAAGGCTGAGCGACGGAAGTGGCACAAAGGAATACAAAAAAGATGCTTATGAGAAATCTATTCATAATTGTCTGTATTTATATTTAGTTTTGATATACCTCGTTTTACCTCACCACCCGCTTCTTACCGTTCTGGATATATACGCCCTTGGCGGGTGCATT
This sequence comes from Prevotella sp., assembly GCA_017548605.1. Taxonomy (GTDB): domain Bacteria; phylum Bacteroidota; class Bacteroidia; order Bacteroidales; family Bacteroidaceae; genus Prevotella. The sequence continues at coordinate 10,184 of JAFYZT010000024.1, forward strand.
GTGCAGCCTCCGGCCCTGCAGGTCATGGATGCCAGTGGTCGGACAGTGCTCGGTTGCCGTCTCGGTGATGTTGGTTGGGTCGCTGATGGTCACGTCGAAGACACCATAGTTGGAGAGAATCAGGATACGGTTGCTGTAGAGCACGGCATCATACACGTCTCGTACACTTTTGGGTTCCATCAGTTTGTCATCCTCATACATCAGTGTCCAGTTTTCACCCTCGTCGTTCGAAAGATAGATGATGTATTTTCCTGCTGTCATTCCAGGATAATCAGGGTCATATTGCCATTTTACCCCTATGGCGTATATCGTGCCTTTCTCTTGGTCAATGAGGAATTTCCCGATTAGGCAGTCTTCCATAGGAGTATGTGTCCATGTGTATCCGCCGTCTGTGCTTCTGCCGAGGGTGAAACTTGCAGTAAGGAGACGTAGACGAGGATTTATGGGATGAATGAAATAATCGAATACTTGGTTGTCGCCTCCTGGAACATAATAAAAACTGTCTTCAATAAAGTGACTGTATTTGATGGCACACCCCGCTTGGTTATAGAATTCGCCAAATGATACAATCTCCGTCGTGTCCGAAGGGTTGCGAACCATCCCGCCGAACCTTAGAACTTCCATTTTTTCCTTCTTCTCCCAATTGTTCCCGAAATCGTTAGTGGTATACGCTCCCCATGTTGTAGCAAAGACCAAAGACATGGGATTATCGAGATTGTTCACCACATAATATGCAGAATTGACCCCACCCTCGACGTGCATCGACTCCGGGGTGATGTTCTCCACGGTGTTCCCCTTGTCAGCACAACGGAGTACGATGGCCTCGTTTTCGCTTTCTTGGTTGAAGGCCGCAGCTATCATCACGCCCTCATGACGCACGAATGCTTCCAAGGGATAGCCCTGGAAGGCGTATGGCTCCCATCCCGAATCGGTGGCGAGGTCCTTGCAGTAAATGCCGTCGGTACAGCACACAAACAAGGAGTCGCCTTCCAACTTCAATGTGGGCTTGCCAGGGTCTCCACTTGATATAATATCTTTCGGAAAATTCATGGAGACCATCTGAGAATAGCCATTGAGGCAAATTCCCAATATCATTAATGAAATAAAAATATTCCTTTTCATGTTGTAAACGGTTTTAGTTGTTGTACTGCATTATTCTTGTCCTTCGAAGGCAAATATAGGAAAATTATCAATACCAACCAAGTAATAAAAACGCATTAATTGCGCTTAACATTCCGAAGAGTTTTTTTTGTAACTTTTAACATTTGCGCAATTAAATGCGCAATCAAGAATTTGGTTTCAGCATAAAAACAAAATAATTTTGTAGTTCGTAACTATTCAAACCGAATGACATGACACATAAAATTAAATGCTCATTAGTGCTGCTTTTTACCCATCATGTTATGGTGGCAGGTAGTGGGGGCGTAGTGCTTCAAAGAGCTATTCGTCACAAATATTTCAATGGCTATTCCGACCGATAAAAGATGAAAGACACAAGCAACCAACGATGCTAACAAGATGACTGAAAAAATGACTTTTCGAAAAAAACGATATACACATCAGTACCTTGTCCTAACCTTGGCGGTGCTGGCAACCCTCTTATTCTCCTGCACTTCCGTTAAACGACACGGTTTTCAGGGCGTGTTGGCCGTGGCCGACAGCATAACCAATGCCACGCAATACAACGACAGTGTCATCAAGCTGCTTGAGCAAGTGGGTGACTCAATGCTGCGGCAGGGCGAGGCCACGCAGATGGCATACAAACTGTTGTGCATCAAAGCATATGACAAGGCAAGGCAGCCGTATGCTGGCGAGGATGAGATTTTCGACATTCTGGAATACTACGAAAAGAAGGGCGACAAGTCGCTGCTGCCTGTTGCCCTCTACTATGCCGGGCGACATACAGCCAAACAATATGATACCCCTTCGGCGTTGAAGTTCTTCCATCATGCACACGAACTGATAGCGAATGATTCCGCGAATACCCTAAACGGGTGGATATGCAGTCAAACTGGCTATTTGTTTTCCCAGCAGATGCTATATGAGGAGTCAAGAAGCTTTTTCTCGGACGCATTACGATACGTTACGTTCTCAAAAGACACCATGCAGATGATTTACAGTATACGTGACATCGGCGGCTCTTATCAGATGGTAGGTGACCCGATAACTTGCGATATCTATCTGCATAAAGCATTGCGTTTAGCAAAGGAGAAGCGCGACACGTTGATGATTAGGAATGTCCTTTGCTCTCTGACCGACAACAACATTGAGATGGGGCGCTACGACTCAGCCAAGGTATATCTGAAACCATTGTTGACTAATCTGAGGAAACACGAGGAAAGCGCCATCTATACCAACGCGTCCAAGATTTACCTGCATGAGGGAAAGCTCGACTCCGCGCTATATTATATCGAAAAGGTACTGGACGTAGGCACCGTTCAAGGCAAGAAAGCTGCCTACAGAAACCGCACCCGAATAGACTTGATGCGTGGCGATGTGGCGGCAGCGAAGAGTGACTTCGAAAATTACGTGTTGTATATTGACTCCATCAACCACATCACCGCATCGGAAGCTTTGGCAAAGGCTTCTGCTGCCTACGACTACTCGATGAAGGAGCAGGAAAACGCCCGGTTGCAGGAAAACAGCAGGAGATGGCAATTCTGGACATGGATTTCGCTTGCGTCTTGCATAGCGCTGGTTCTCGCCTTGTTCTTGATTTATGCCTATTTCAGAAAGCGGAGTGCAGAAGAAAGCGCAAGAAGTCTGGCCTTGGAAATAGCACTTGGCGAGACCAGGGAAAATACGACCGGGGCCTCTCTGGAATCACTACCGGAAGGTGGCGCAGTTTTAACGGATAAAGAAAAGAACCCTCGCCAATCAAAAGAATCGGGCAGGTATTATGAGGTTAGAGCAATATTCGACAAACACATTGACGAGCAGACCAACGTAAGTGATGACGAATGGAAAACACTTGAACAATATATAGGGGAGACGTATCCCCAATTGGTGGCCGAACTCAAGAAAAGGGTGAAGATGAACGAGGCGGAGAAACAGGTGTGCTGGCTCATGAAGATGAGGTTCACCCCATCACGGATTGCCATTCTGCTCAACAAGACACCACAGACCATCACGAGTATCAGGGCAAGGCTCTACTCCAAGATTTTCAATACCAAAGGAACTTCGAAACAGTTTGATGATTTCTTCGAGTCGATATGATGCCGACAAAAGTATTACGGAAACAGCTGCAACCAAACACGGACATAAAATGGCATCCATACAGGTAAAATTATACAAAATACTATGGCTTAATAATCAGCGAAAACGAGCAAAAATTGTTGAATTTCGCTGATTTTTGAACTAAAAAACGATAATGGACGTGATAGTCGCTCTTGACTGGCTCGTCTAGTCTTTCTCGCTACCCTGTTTCTAGGCCCCAATCCAAAAAGGATGCTTCCTCGTTTTCTCTTTCCGAATGGATTTGATATGGTTTACTGATTGCTCTTGTTGATTTGCTCCATCTCTTCTTTTGTGAGAAACTTGGCGCTATTGCTCTCAGCGTCGTATAGGATGTAGCCGTCGAGGGCGGTGCTGAGGATGTAAGTCTGTTTCATTTCTCCATGATAGAGCAGGAAATTGCAAATATCCGTAGGCGTGATGTATGGATTGTCTTTCAGGTGTGAGTGGACGGTACTCCTGCCATTGTTGGGAACGGCGATTAAAGAACGGTGGTATTGGCGGAAGGCAGTCAGGTTGCCTTCATTGTCGAAATCCATACTGAAGTCATTGCCGAACGGGATGATGCCTGAACGCTCCACGCCTTGTAACATATACATACGGGTGGTGTTGTCGTCGATGCGGACGAAGTCGAAATTGGGTCGTCCATAGTCGGGGTTGTAGCGCAGGCGGTCTCCATATTGTTCCATGGCGTTCTTGAACATGGTATTCTTCTTTTCCAATACGGTTCTTTCCTTTTCGGTGATGGGATGTTTGTCGTAAGAAACAACAGTTCTCCTGCTTCTCATGTCATAACTGAGTTCCATGAGGATATTCTGCTGTTCCTTGTCCAAGAACAAAGTTCTCCACGAGTCGACTGTTGGTTGCCAGATGATATTTCCTCCGATATCATCAACACTGTAGTGAGCCAATAGGGAGTCGGTAGACACCCAGTTGACATATTCAGCGATGTAAAGGTTGTAGCCTTCTATGCAAATGCTGTCGAGTGCTGCTTGAATGGAGTCACCCCGCTCTGCTGAAACGGCCGTGCCGTCAGCACGATAGTCTCGCGTGCCATGGCCTATGGCAAATGCGAGAACAGGAGCCAGCAATAACATGCAAATGAATGGTGTCGTCTTTTTCTTTTCCATATAGATGTTCATTTAGTCGTATATGTTTTCGTAAATCATGGAGCCCCTCGCGATTCATTTCGCTTTCCTGAACAACTGGAATCTGGAATTTGGCCAGACCATCCCTTTGTCATTGACCCAGTATCCCTCGACGACAAGCATCAAGGAGTCGTTGCGCCATTGGGAAAGACTATCGGGGTAATCAAGTAACTGGGGGTTCTTTTGGATTCTTTCACTAATGGGATAGACTAAAACGATTTTGTCGTTCCGCTTTACCGTTATAATGCCGTCACGGGTATTGATGTCACAATCGTCGGTGGGCAGCATGATGTTGTACTCACCCAGACGGAGAGGGGTGTGATAGGTGTAGTAATTATCATCCACGATATCACGGTCATGTTTATAATCAAAATTGGAATCGTACCAACTCCATCGACCATATTGATCCGTGAACGTGTCATACCCCATGTCGTTGCGCACATAATCGATGATGCTGCATACCTCTTGGTATTTTCCACAGAGCAGGCTGTCCTTATAAATTTCATCGAGGTCCAGCCGTTGTACAAACTTGCCCGTTTTCGTATCCAGCAGTTTCAAGTCGCTGATGTAATGCTGCAGACGGGCTTTCTGGCAACGGAAGCCGATGCTTTTGGCCGATATGCCGGGAATGTAGGTGAACACGATGATGGCAGCGCCGAAAATCAATGCCATGAGCTGGAACCTGCGGGTGCTGCGCCAGAGCAGCATGAGGACGAAGAGCGTCATCAGCGCGCCGGCCACCAACAGGTAGAAACGGCTCTCGGTGAAACTATACAGGCGGATGCGGTAGAGCGAACCAACCCAATACATGATGAGCGGTGGAATGGCTATCCACGTGAAGTGGCGGTAGAACCAGTCGTAATAATGCTCTTTGAGCACGTACTGCATCAGCCGTCCCACGAGAGCCACCGTCACGAAGCCCATGACCATCCACGCCACGCCGCCCTTCGGTAAGTCCCACGCAAGAACAACCTTGATGAAATAGGCATAGAGGATGACGGTGTAGATGATGACGGCCGGAGAGAGGATGTAGTTGAGAATCAGCCGAAGCACCTTGGCGGGTTCACGCACTTCATCCTCGTTCTGTGAGATGAGCGTGCAGCAGACCTGCGGTGCGATGAAGAACCAGATGAATTCGAGGATATACTCGTAGATACGCGACGAGGTGTCTATGCCGAAGATATAGAGGAAAGAGGCGACAATGGCTATGGCGGCGAGGGTGAGTAGTCCTGAGATGACGAGCCCGAAAAACAGTTGGGTGACCACATGCAGGGCATGTGCTGCAAAACTTCGGTTGTCCATGCGCCGTACGCCCACCAGCAACAGGATGGCTGCCAGCACATAGGTGAAGGCAAAGCCGTATGTCCACAAGAACGGTTTGAGGTTGAGCGCCATCAATGGCAGGAAGAGCAATCCCGAAGCCATATATGCCCAGCGGTTCACCTTGTGCAACCAGAATGTCAGCACCAGCAGGGGCACGAACAACCAAAGGATGTCGACATTGACAACGCTTTCCAATTCGCCGGTGTGCGTATTCAACTGGGCATGACTTGTATGCCAGGCGCTGATGAAGAAGAACAGCAGTCCCATAGCTGCCTCGACGGGAAACTCCAGCGGACTGTGAAGCAGCAGTTTCAAAATGTTCTTGATTCTTGTTTTCATTGTCCTGCTTTTTTCAGTACCAGCTTTCGCGCAAAGACCTCGCCCATCTTCTTCTCAAACTCATAATACTTCTCTGCCGTGTCTGGGTATGTGCCACGGCGTATGAAATAGTCGTTAGTGATGGTGATAGTGTTTTTGTCTACAGTTACAGTGGAAGAGAAATCGACAAAAGGCAACGACATGGATGTGCTTCCGGGGATGCTCTCCACGGTGTAGCCTTCTGGAATGGTGAACACGATGGTTTCCAGGTTTCGTGAACCATGACCGACGAACAGCTCTTTGGCAAGATGGCTGTCGGTGGCAGCCGTGAAGTTCTTGTGCAGCAGATTGGTGGGCACGAAGATACGCGAACCCGTGACGCTGGCATACTTGAGGCTATGGGCCATGACCCAGTATTTCAGCGATGGCGCGCCGTAAGGCTGCGGGTCGTCGTTTACGACAATGGATTGAATCTCTGCCTGTGGCAAGTGATAGATGGAGAACATCGCCTTGCGCCGGTCGTTGTCGCTGAGCGTGGCAATGGGTTTCATCTTCACATAGCGATGGTAACGATAGTCCTCGTCGATGGTGATGTCGGCCGACCCATCGGGCGACAGCGTGACCTGCGCCTCGGTCGTGTTGACATTGAAGGAGTCGGGATATTCGGGCAGGGTCACCAGTTTGCCTCCGTTCGCGGAAATCTCCAGGGCTTCATGTCCGGAAATGTCGTCATGCACATATCCGAGAGGCAACCGGGGGTTGGTGCACTCCAGCCACAGGGTGTCGGTCGACAAGGGCACTTCGAGAATCATGTGGTTCATCTGCTGGAAATTGGGGAAGTCGGGCAACAGCTTCTTCTCTCGTGTGCTGATGGCAACGCAATGGCTTGGGATGCCAGCCTCGGCAAGAAGGGCCTTCATGTAGTTGCTCAATGCCTTGCAGTCGCCGAAGCCTTGGCGCCAGACATCGGATGCGGCCATGGGCTGGTAGCCGCCAATGCCAAGTTGGATGCTCACATACCTCGTGCTCTCTTCGAGAAACTTGTAGATGGCTGCTACCTTCTCCTTGTCGGTGGTGCAACCGGCTGTGAGCTGGCGTACCTTGGCCTTTGCGCCTTCGGGCAACTCGCCACGGTCGGCGAAAAGGGATTGCTCCCACCGCCCCAGGTCGTTCCAAGACAAGAGACTTCCGGTGGTGTTGAAATACGAGAACCGTGATGGCGCGAAATAGACTTTCGGGGCTACTTCGCTCAAGGGGAGCCCGTATTCCGAATTCCATACCGCCTTGATGCTGTCGAACTGAAAATGCAGGCTTGTTTTGCCGTCATGGCTCGTCTTCGATGGCGATACCGATGAGTTGACCACCTTGTAGCGTAGCGGGTAGTCGGACGGATAAGTGATGTCGTAGGTGGCTTTTTCCACCTCGGTGTTGTAGCTGTCGAGCGGTGAGAAGATGGGGAAAGCGACGTTGTTGCGCTTGAAGTTGACTTTCATGTCGCATGCGGCCACTACGGGATAGGATGGTGGTGTCACGTCAAGATACAGCATGTAGCCGTCGGCTGCCAACCCCTCGGAGAATTCGGTGCGCATCAGGTCTTTCTGCTTGAACGTGCGGAGCAAACGGCCGGAAGCATCCGAGAGCGTGAGCTGGAACTTGTCCAAGGACATGTCGTTGCTTATATAGATGGAGAAATCGGCATGATGCGCACCGTTGGCATTCTGGATGAGCACGGCACGGTGCATGGCATACGAGAATGCCACCTCGCTGGAGATGTCCACCGTGTTGTTCTCCTCCAGCACCACGGCGTGGGCGTTCTGGCCCTGCATGGGCAGCACCCATGTGGCAGAGGCCAGGAAAACCAGTAGCAGTGCTTTTGAGCCCAACCGCATATCAGCCTTTCTTGAGTACCACCATCTCATTGTTCTTTTCCACTATGGAGTCGTAAATCTGACGGAGGGTGTCGTATTCTTCGGGCAAGAACAAGGTCTTGTTGACAACGAAACGGCATTGTACAACCATTTTTTCTCCTTGTAAGGCATAATTCACGCGCATGCTGAGCGTCTTGTCATCGGTGACGAGGTTCAGCGGCTTGGGCATTTCCTCTACCACATAGCCTTCGGGCAGGTTCAATGTCGTGACCATACTGACCGTATACTTGTATGGATATTCCACAGGAAGGACGCGGGTGACAGCCTTGAATGGCGACTCGCTGATCATGGGGATGACAAAGGGATTCAGATAGATGTGGGAGCCGTCGGCTTCTACCTTCTTGGTAAAAGAGAACCGTTCTGTGGCCATGGGCAGGAATGCTTCACGGTCGTCGATGGCATATTCAGAGATGGTGATGCCATCGCGCTCAGCCAGTTTGTTGATATACGACAGGCTGTCGTCGGCCTCGCGGAACTCGCTTTTCAGCGATGCCGAGAGGTTGGCCCTCATCTGGGAGTTGCATGTGCCTTTGATGGTGCCATCGGCTTCCAGGGTACCTTCAACGATGACATTGGCCTTTGAGGCGTCAAGCGACTGAAGGTTGAGCCAGTTGCCCGTGCCGTCGTCGGACAGCAGCAAGCCTTGTTCGGTGAGCAGTGACGGCGGGAGCACGTCGACATATCCATCCTCTACAGAGGCATCAATGAAATGGACGGTCTGTCCGTCGACCACCCCTACAACAAGCGTATTGAGCTTGTTTAACGATGGGTGAGACAGGGGCAGGCGCCCTTTCGTGCGGCGACTCATCACCACTGGCCGGGCATCGAGACCTGCCTCACGATAGGCACTGAGAAGGATGAAGTTGAGGTCGGCATTGCTGCCCGTCCCGTCTTTCAGGGTCTTTGATGCCGACTCGGCATAGAGCTTGTAGTTGCCGTTCCATTTCAGCCTGCTTTTCAGGGCGGTATAGATAGCGGCCATTTTCTTCACCACATCGGTCTCTTTCTCCACTCCGCTGGATGAAACAAGGTCCTTGATGGGACAGGCACGCTTGATGCGCTTGCCGAAGTCATCGTCGGCCATCAGACGGCGCCCGATTTCCTCCCACGAGGTGGTGAAATTCTCGTAGAGAGAGCCGGGCACTTCCAGACCACGTAGTTCGGCCGACACTTTCTTGCAATAGTCGAGCGTGCAGAACACATAGGAGTCGGACTTCAAGGCCGGGAGGTCATGGCCCACGAACTCGTATCTTGTACCTGTACATACGAGGTCGTTGCCCCTGGAATCTATAAAGCGGATGCTCTCTTCCTCTACTTTGTTCTCGGTGCGCACCATGCCCGTCTCATCGATGCTGAACCTGAAATACTCGGGAATGAGGAGGTTGTAGTAGGTGTAGGCCACGGGTATTTCTGCCTGGGCCACCCAGGTGTCGATATAGAAATAGTAGTCGCTCTCTTTCTTGTACTGATATTCCACCACGGTGCCCTCTTTCACCTGGGGAATGGAGAATTTGAGGAGCATGTGGGTCTTGTCCACCCGCTCACGCGATACGCTGTTGTTCTCCATCTTCGTCTTCACCATCTTGCCATTCTCCATGTTGTAAGCCCATGCTTTCAGTCCCGTGATGTCTTCGCGGAACGATTTGTCGTGCTCGTCGTAGATATAGGGAACTTCCACGTCGGCATATTCCTTGCCTTCGGACTTGAGGATTTTGATACGTGTCTTCACCTCGGTATATACCTTGAACTTCCCGGTAAGGATGTCATACCATACGCGTGTACTCTGGTAGAGGACGACGGCAGGCGCCGACTCGTCGGGGGCATAGGATGTCATGGTGAGTTCTTCATCGGTGGGACTCCCGAACTTGAAATTGGAGGGCTGGCCCATGAAAACGGTGGGAAAGGCCATGGCCAAAACAAGTAGTATCAAACTACGTTTCAGTGTTTTTATTTTCATAGTTTTACACGTTAATATCTTGATTAGAATAGTAGAACGTTATAGCGCGAACTCTGCCGTAATGCCCCACTTCACCATATTGCCCTTGCTTGCAGATGCTATCGACTTGTAGAAGTCGGCATGCAGACGGGCATAATGCTTACCTACCGGCATCTGGATGCCAGCACCGAGGTATAATCCAAAGAATGATGTATTTTCCCATTCCACGTCCACTATCTGTTTCGACTGATAAAACCTCGATTCCTTGTTGCCCCAATGTAGCACGTAGTAGCCGCCGCCACGGACAAGAGGCTGGATAGTCGCCTTGCCAAAACGCTTCACCACACCTAGGGCTGCAGTGGCCCTGCTCCTTTCATATACGGTATGTGACGGTTCTTGGCCTCCACGAACCATGACATCGTGTTCAAATCTCGTTTTGGGAGAATACGCGATACCAAGTTCCACGCTGCCGCCTCGCATCACCCGTTCAATTTCGGTCTCTACGCCAAGACCAATCTCGAATGCGCCACCATGGTAACTCTCATCCTGCAGGTTTTGTTTTACCGTCCTCTCCGTGGAATAGTATGAAAAACCCGTGAATGCCTTGATATGGGTTTTCGACTTGTCGGTTTTCTCATTGTACTCATACACCACACACGAACTGCCATCGGTACATACGTCGTTGTGATAGTCGCGCACAACCTTTACAAGTTGTTTCCTCGTCATGTCACTTCCGGTCATTTCCGACGCGGCTTTCCATGAGTCCTGCAGCAGGACTTTCACCTTGCCGTATTGTTCCTTCTTCTCTTCCAGTTTATCCTTTTCGTTTTCAAGGGATGACGTGGTGAGGAACGCCCTGTTGGTAAGTTGTGCCATCTCGCCGTCCTCACGCTCAAAGAAATAGTATTCATCGCGATTGAAAACGACGCAGTAGAGGTTCATTTTTCCTTGAACCATAAACTCGGCAAAATACAATTGTGGGTCGCCAAAGAGCGCAAGCCGGCGTGTGACAAAATACTTCCCGTTATTGTCGAACCTGAAGCCCTCGATATCACCGGGCTTGTAGGTCGTGCCCTCACTTCCCCCGTTAGCCCAGAACACACATTGTCTTGAAAGACTTTCGTTTGTACGGAAGTCGATGTTGCCTCTTACCGTATCACCACTGTTCGTGATGATATATCCTGGCTTGGGATTTGTCTGGGCCATGGTCGCTGTGGCAGAAAACGCCAGCATGAAGAGGAAAAAAAACTTTTTCATTGTTTCTGCTATTTTAAAAAAAACTATAGTTTCGGTTGGACGTATCGTTGATAATTACACCTTTTCACCCGTTCGGAGTCCTTGGTGACAAATATATGAAAAAGAAAGGTACCTTATCACCCCCCCCCCGTTAAAAAATGTTAAGATGCTGATTCGCGTGACAGGAACAGGGATTATCCTGCTACAGAGAACACCGCTGCAACAAAATTCACGTTTCGCGTTCGGTCAACTAATGAAAGTTGAACAGGGTTTTCTCTATTTCCATCACACGGGTGATGTCGAAATATATCTTTTTCTCGTTGTAGTATTGGCTCGTCTCTTTCAGGTCGAAGACGTCGAATTTGCCAGTGAAAGATTGTCTTTCGATTTCCCAGATGTCGAGATAGTAACGCATAAACAGGTATTCATCAGAGACGGATGTCACGGAAAAAGGCAGTTTCTCCGTACCGACTCCCGTAATGGCAATGGTATTGAAGATTCTGCTCATGCGGTTGAAAAAAATCTGTCCTTCCTCCACGGTCACGTCATAATGGTTGGTGGAGTCTTTCAACATCCTGGTGATGGCGAACACCGCATTGGAGAGTGCTTTCAAACTCACCGGGTTTTTCTTCAGCGTCTCCTTGGATAGGGCAAGACATTCCTCATACTTTCCTTCTTTCATCAGTTTGTCTTGGTCTACACCTTCTGACATTTCCGTGTTTGGTGTGAGGTATGACTGTCCGTAGTATGCCAATATACGCTCGTTCCACGTCATGGTGGTGTCGATTTTGTCGGCCGACATCCTTGCGACAAGGTCCCTGATGCGTTGCGGGTCTTCGTCGGCCACTTTCTTCACTTCTTTCCAGTCTACGGGCTGGATCTGACGTACAATCTGCGCATGGGTGGTCAGCGCCAGCATGCAGCAGGCAAAGATGATAGTCCATGTTATTTTTTTCATAGTTATCTCGGGTTTGTATTTTAAGTTTCGCATGCGTTCAACTATCGGAAGTTATAGAGATATTTTCTTGAAAGGAATGGAAGAGAAGTTAAAGAGAAGTTAAAGAGAAGTTAAAGGGACGTATGACTGGCGACTCAGCCCATTGTGCCTTTTCATCCGTTCGGGATTCTTGGTGACAAATATATGAAAAAGAAAGGTACCTTATCACCTTCCTCTGTTAAAAAATGTCAACAAGCTGATGCGTGTTACAGTAACGGGGGTTTTACACATGTAAGGAGCTTTGTTTGTTAAATAGAAAAGCAAATATACACTATCTTTCCATCCGATTTCCGAATGATTATTTCTGGTGAATTTATGAAAAAATCCCATAATCTAAGTTGTTGGTTTTCTTCATCATATTCCATGCGGGGGTTAATGTCATGGTCAATATAATAATATATTTCATCTTCATCAACAAGATATGGGGCACAATCCCTGATACAATCTTCCCTGTAGATTGGATACCACGCAGCCTCAGCAATAACAAGTGCCATCAATTTATTTTCCACCACATTGTCTTTCATCAATTCACCGTTCAACAGTACTTTATCTGAATGAAGGGATGTTTTGTCTTGAAATAAACAAGATGGGTAGCTTTCATATTTCAACACGCCATCAATGCTGTCCACCCTTAATGGTGCAGTACGATGCAGTTCTCTGAATTTATTGGCATCTCTTATTTCTTGTACTTCTCGTGAAGAATAGGTAAAATAAAAGGTCTTCTCTTCCAGTTTTGCATATCCAATGCCCAATAACAGGAACAGCAGGGCTTCAATCAAACACCATATTGTTTTCCTTTTTCCCATGATGAGTACATTTTTAGCTATTCCACATGCGTATTCAATGTGAGGATTTTCCCGTCTTGTTTCCTGATGGTCACGTCAGGTAAAGGATGGTCAGGAACTACTACTTGATATACATCTTCATATTCCTTTACAAGATATGGGTAGTGGGATTCCACCCACTCCTCACCATAGATTGGAATCCATACAGCTTTGGCAATGGTGAGAGCTGTGGCGGCATCATGGACAATATCTCCATCATTAGCTTTGTTGCGGAGTATCACCCTTGTTGAGTCAATCTTAAGGTTACGCTTTTCTCTCAAACAGGATTTATCCACTGACGGTGAAAAATGTTTCTTGACACTGTCAATTCTAACAGGCAGTGTGTCCAATTTTCTACCATGAGTATAATATTGGTTTACCATATCAGCACTGTATGTGCTATACCTGACCCTTTCATATAAATGGGTCAGGTGGTATCCTGCTACAGAGAAAACCACTGCGATCAATAAGAATAAAACAATTTTCTTCATTCGAAGTGATATGATGGAGATTATTACGGGCTCATTCGCCCTCTTCCTACTCGCAGAGCAGTCGTCTTGCGGCTTCGATGATGGTGTCGCGGCCCTTGGCAAAATCGTCGTCGGTGAGTGCGACGGGATAGTCGGGGTCGATGCCGAACTCCGTGTCCTGCTTGTGGCTGTCGTACATCGGACAAGCCGAGAAACGTACGCTCCACCCGCAGGGCAACTGGCTCGAGAACGGCATGCCGGCACCGCCACCGGTCCTGTCGCCCACGACAATCACGTTAGGGAAACATTTCATGTATTTCACGAACTCATTGGCGGCACTGAACACACCACGGTTGGTGAGCACTGCCACACGCTTCTGCCACCGCCGGCCGCTGGATGGCTTCAGACGCTGCTCCTCCATCGCGGAGAAGTCGCTGTGCCCCTTGCCTGTCTTGTGGCGGATATACCCCACCACCTTTTCCTCGTTGGTGAACCGCGCCGCCAGTTCCTGCGCCGTGGAGACGAGGCCTCCGCCGTTGTCGCGGATGTCGATAATCAAGGCACGGCACGGTGCCAGCAGACTAAGCATGTTCTCGAGGTTGCCCGACCCGATGTCGCTGGCGAAACTGCCGTAGCGCACATATCCGATATTGTCGTCGAGCACGCGGTAGCACATGCCTGCGCTCATCCTGTAGTCGGTGCCCAGATAACGGCGCAGCAGCGTGTCGCTCACGTTGGCGGGATAGTCCTCCTGCCAACTCCATTCACGACCCGTGTCGAAAGATGAGTAGATGTTCACATGGCCGTCGCGCAACTCTGACAGCATGTCGCAGAGCACCTCGAACATCTGGACCCGGCTCATGCCATCGTTGAAACGTGGGGCGTAGCGGGCGCGCACCTCGTTCCAGTCGAGGCCGATGGCGTCTTTCTTGTAGTCGAAGAAACAGTAGTGCTCGTCGATGATACGCCACAGCGCCTCGAAGTTGCCCGAAGGCGTGTCGGGCATCTCGTCCTCGTCGATGCAGGCGGTGGGCAGTGTCAGCACGCAGCATGTCAGGACGAAGACGGTGAGGAGATGGGTGAGGTGTCGGTAGGATGCTGTCATGGGATGATGTCGGTGATGGTGAAGTGCCTCACGAAGCCGATGAGGAGCGAGTGGGTGTAGAAATGCTGTTTCAGGTTGTTCACCTCGGCTTGCTGGTAGTCGCCGAGATAGCCCACGCGCCAGGTGGTGCGCCAGAGGCGGAAGTCAACGGTGAGCATCTGCCGCAGCGAGGGGGCAGAGACAATGGTGGTCACCACGGCATTGTGGTCGTAGTGGCCGAGGGAGAATATCTCGTAGTAAGACTGCCCGTAGTTGGGGCTGAACATGATGCCCACCAGGGGCACCGACACTTCGTAGCGGAAGTTGAGTTTCGCCTTGCCCAGATGGGTGTGGTAGTGGGCGGCGAGCGACGGACCCAGTTGCAACGAGAAACGCGCCTGGGCAGGGTTGTTGGAGTTGCGGCTGTCGTAGAGGAATCCCAGGTTCAGGTCGCCCATCCATCCCGCCTGCAACAGCCATCGGTCGTCGGCGAGGTGCCAGTCGTGGCGGCGGGAGAGGTTAAGCGTGTAGAGACCCGACATCTGACTGCCGTCGCCCGAGCGGTCTTCGGTCATGGCGATGCTTCCGTGATGGGTGAGGTACGTGGTGAACCGTTTCCCGGTGTTGAGGCGGGCACTCTGCGAGATAAAGCGCAGTTCTGCGCCGGTGTATTCCTCGGGCGAGAGATAGGTGTCGAGGGTGCTGATATGTCCGATTCCCAACATCTGTACGTTCTCCACCTCACGGCTGGCAGAAGATTGTGCGCAGAGAGGTACTGTCCACCAGCATGCGAGAAAGAACATGAAGGCGGGAAGAACGTAGAGACGGGGTTTTTTAGAAATCATTATCGTCGAATAGGAACTGTTGGCCTGTAATCTCTGTGATGACCTGCTGTTCGCTCTTGCCGGCATCGGGGTCGAGGTTCTCGGGCTCCTCGGCCTCTTCACCGGTCTCGTCGGGTTCGGGGTCTGGGAAACGGGTGGGTTCCAGTTCCTCCACCGAGTCGATGTGCAGGGTGGTGATGCGCTTGCCGCGTGCCTTGAAGCCCTTCACGGCGATGAAGCTCTCGACGTCGACCTCCATCGGCTCGCGGCTGGCATCGGTGCCGCCGAAATGGACGAGGATACGTGGGAAGGGCTGGTCGGTGAGCAGCAACTCGCGGTTCTCGGGGTTCTCGCCCAGATAGTTCTGGTGGCGTTTCGTGGCCTCCATCCTGAATCGTTTCAGGTAGAGGAATCCCTGTTGCTCGGCATCGAGGAGCACGGCGCTCCATACCTTCTCGGGGTTCCATTTCTCCAGGATGCGGATGTTCGACTCGAAGTGGTTGTTCACGTCGAAGTTGGTGATGTAGAACTCTCCGCCCTCGAGCACCACGAGGATGTAGTCGCCCTCGTTGAACTCGCCCAGCAGGCGGCCGTGCTCGTCGTAGTTGAGGCGGTTGACGTCGGGGTCGTACCACACCTTGCGGCCGCCGAGGGTGCTGTGGCCGTGGCTCTTCAGCGCAATGCGGTGGATGGGGTTGCGGGTGAGCAGGTTGCCCTTGCTGCCGCGCCCTTTGATGAGCACCTCGGAGAAGTCTTTTTCGATGAAGATTTTCTTGAGTTTGGGATTGGGCTCGAGCGTCACCTTGATGACCTCGGCCTCGCCATTGGGGTTGCAGGTGAAGTAGACCACGCGTGAGCCGGGCGTGCCCTGCGTGAGGTCATACTCCTTGTCGCGTGCCAGGCTGGTCACGTTGAAGCGTTTTATCATGTAGCTGCCACGCTTGCCGTCACGGTAGACGACGTTGTAGATGGTGCGGGTGTCGTTCTTCTTGAACACCTGCACGTGGAGCACGTTCTTCCCCACGAAAATCTTCTCAGCCACCTTCACCACCTTGTACTTGCCGTCGCGGTAGAACACGATGATGTCGTCGATGTCGGAGCAGTTGCACACGAACTCGTCTTTCTTCAGACCCGTGCCGATGAAGCCGTCGGAACGGTTGATGTAGAGTTTCTGGTTGGCTTCCACCACCTTCGACGCCACGATGGTGTCGAAGTTCTTGATTTCGGTGTGGCGGGGATGCTGGTCGCCGTATTTCTTGAGGATATACTCAAACCACTTCACGGTGTAGTCGACGAGGTGGGCGAGGTCGTAGTCAATCTGCTCGATTTCTCCCTTGATGCGGAGGATCAGCTCGTCGGCCTTGTCTTTGTTGAACTTCAGGATGCGTTGCATCTTGATTTCCATGAGTCGCAGGATATCGTCCTTGGTCACCTCGCGTATCATCTGTGGATAGAACGGGGTGAGGCGTTCGTCGACATAGGCACAGGCAGAGTCCATGTCGGGAGCGTTCTCGAACGGACGTCCCTTGTAGATGCGCTCCTCGATGAATATTTTCTCCAGGGAGGCAAAGTGGAGTTGTTCGAGCAACTCACCCTTGCGTATCTCCAGCTCACGCTGCAATAGGTATTTCGTGTGGTCGGCGGAGTGGCGCAGCAGGTCGCTCACGGTGATGAACATCGGCTTGTTGTCGACGATGACGCAACAGTTGGGCGCGATGTTGATTTCGCAGTCGGTGAAGGCGTAGAGGGCATCGATGGTCTTGTCGGACGACACGCCGGGTGCCAGGTGCACGAGGATTTCGACGTTGGCGGCGGTATTGTCGTCTACCTTCTTCACCTTGATTTTGTTTTTCTCGATGGCCTTGAGGATGGAGTCGATGAGGGTAGACGTGGTCTTGCTGAAAGGTATCTCGCGGATGACCAGCGTCTTGGTGTCGAGTTTCTCGATTTTCGCGCGCACACGCAAGCCACCACCGCGCAGCCCGTCATTGTAGCGGCTCACGTCGATGGAACCGCCGGTGGGGAAGTCGGGGTAGAGCTTGAACTCCTCGCCCCGCAGGTAACTGATGGCGGCGTGGCAAATCTCGCAGAAGTTATGGGGAAGGACCTTTGATGCCAGGCCTACGGCGATGCCCTCGGCTCCCTGAGCGAGGAGCAGGGGGAACTTCACGGGCAGGGCGATGGGCTCTTTGTTGCGCCCGTCGTAACTCAGTTGCCAGTCGGTGGTCTTGGGGTTGAAAACGGTGTCGAGGGCGAACTTCGAGAGACGTGCCTCGATATAACGGGGCGCGGCGGCACGGTCGCCGGTGAGGATGTTGCCCCAGTTGCCCTGGGTGTCGATGAGCAGGTCTTTCTGCCCGAGTTGCACGAGGGCTTCGCCGATGGAAGCATCGCCGTGGGGGTGGAACTGCATCGTGTGCCCCACGATGTTGGCTACCTTATTGTAGCGCCCGTCGTCCATGCGTTTCATCGAGTGGAGGATACGGCGCTGCACAGGTTTCAGACCGTCATCGATTTTCGGCACCGCGCGCTCCAGGATGACATACGAGGCATAGTCGAGAAACCAGTTCTGGTACATCCCACTGAGGTGGTGCACGGCAGAGGCGTCGAAGCGGTTCACGGGACGGTAGTCGGAGTGTTGTTCCTCTGGCTCCTCGCCGTCCATCATCTCTTCTTCGGCCACATCGTTCTGGCTGGATGACTCACCCTCGCTGTTGTCAAGCACGGTGTCTTCTGAAGCACTTCCGTTTTCGAGGTTTTCTTCGTTTTCCAATATTTCGTCGTCTTTATGGTCGCTCATGTCTTTGTGTGTTATTCTATTCTGGATATATTTCTTCGTTTAGGGTAGTAAATGCGTCTTACCTTTGCGCAAAGGTAGTGAAAAACGAGAGCAGGACAAAATGAACGGATTCATTTTTCATGCCGAGATGCATCCTACCTTCGTTATGAAAGACAAAGGTAGTGAAAAAAAATGAGAAAAACAAAAAGAGACGCATTTTTCGGTTTCCTATAAAAATATGTGCGTTTTTCTTTGGCTTTTGCTTGAATTTTCGTTAACTTTGCAGCGCGAAAGATTGTGTGCCCGTTTCTGCACCCTTGGTTGCCAAGTGGAATGCTTGAGGTGGGGGCATGACGTTCGTTTGATGAATGTCAATGTTTGTTGGCTGTTGGAAATGTATTTGTCAGCGTGCAGGAAACGGAGAATGAATGGATTTTACTGTGCGTCAATACTTTTCCATGGAGCCAAACGTAAACTTTTGAAAAGATAATGGCACAAGAAGATGTATTCAAGAAAATCGTAAGCCACTGCAAAGAGTATGGCTTCGTTTTCCCCAGTAGTGATATCTACGATGGACTGGCCGCTGTCTATGACTACGGACAGAATGGTGTGGAGTTGAAAAACAATATCAAGGAATATTGGTGGAAGAGCATGGTGCTGCTGCACGAGAATATCGTGGGCATCGACTCTGCCATCTTCATGCACCCCACCATTTGGAAGGCATCAGGGCATGTCGACGCATTCAACGACCCGCTCATCGACAACCGCGACTCGAAGAAGCGCTACCGTGCCGATGTGCTCATCGAGGACCAGATGGCCAAATACGACGAGAAAATCCAGAAGGAGGTTGAAAAGGCACGCAAGCGTTTCGGTGAGGCTTTCGACGAGCAGAAATTCCGCGAGACCAACCCCCGCGTGCTCGACAACATCGCCAAGCGCGACGCGCTGCATGAGCGCTACGCCAAGGCCATGCAGGGCCCCGACCTCGAGGAACTGAAGCAGATTATCCTCGACGAGGGAATCATCGACCCCATCAGCGGAACAAAGAATTGGACCGACGTGCGCCAGTTCAATCTCATGTTCTCCACCGAGATGGGTTCGGTGTCGGATGCCGCCAACAAGATTTACCTGCGTCCAGAGACAGCACAGGGTATCTTCGTCAACTACCTCAACGTACAGAAAACGGGACGCATGAAGATACCTTTCGGTATCGCACAGATAGGAAAGGCTTTCCGCAATGAGATTGTGGCACGCCAGTTCATCTTCCGCATGAGGGAGTTTGAGCAGATGGAGATGCAGTTCTTCGTCAAACCGGGTACCGAACTGGAGTGGTTCCCGAAATGGAAGCAGATGCGTATGGCATGGCACCAGGCACTGGGATTTGGTGCCGAGAACTACCGTTTCCATGACCACGACAAGCTGGCCCACTATGCCAATGCCGCTACAGATATCGAGTTCCGCATGCCGTTCGGCTTCAAGGAGGTGGAGGGTATCCACAGCCGCACCAACTTCGACCTCTCACAGCATGAGAAATACAGCGGTCGTTCCATCAAGTACTTCGACCCCCAAGACAACGTGAGTTATACACCGTTTGTCATCGAGACCTCTATCGGCGTAGACCGTATGTTCCTCTCGGTGATGTGCCACTCCTATCAGGAGGAGCAACTCGAGAACGGCGAGACCCGCGTGGTGCTCAGGCTGCCCGCGGCACTGGCTCCCGTGAAACTCGCAGTACTGCCCCTGGTACGCAAGGACGGTCTGCCAGAGAAAGCACGCGAGATTATCAACAACCTCAGGTTCCACTTCAACTGCCAGTACGACGAGAAAGACACCATCGGCAAGCGCTACCGCAGGCAGGATGCCATCGGCACACCCTATTGCGTCACCGTGGACTACGACACGTTGAAAGACAATACCGTCACGCTGCGCTTCCGCGACAGCATGGAACAGGAGCGTGTGAGCATCGACCAGCTCAACGCCATCATCGAGGACAAGGTGAGCATCGCCAGTCTGTTAAAGAAATTGCAATAAATGAATCCAAGACATCTCATAACGGTTGTGGGGGTATTCCTCTTGGCGCTATGCTTCGCTGCATGCAGCGAGACTGACGACAAGGTGGAGGAGTTCCCCAATTGGAAAAGCAAGAACGAGGCATACTTCTCCGCGAAATACAACACGGTGAAACAGGCCATACAGTCGGGCGACACGTCGTGGAAGATGTTCAAGACGTACGCAAAGGACGCGTCGAAAGAGGGCAACCCAACCGACTACATCCTCGTGAAGGTGATAGAAAACGGTACGGGCAGTGGATGCCCACTCTTTACCGACACTGTGAGGGTGCATTACAGGGGACAGCTGCTTGCCTCCACGTCGTATGTCGACAGCAGTGATAGCGAACTGGGCTTGGTCTTCGGCACATCATGGAGCGGTAATGAGTTCGACAAGACGAGTTTCGTTCCGTCGAAACTGGGTGTGGCCAACGTGGTCGACGGATTCTCCACCGCCCTGCAGCACATGCATATCGGCGACCGCTGGAAGGTGTATATACCTTATCAACTGGCATATAAGGAGGAAGGCAACGACGCGATACCGGGCTATAGCACAGTGGTCTATGACATGTCGCTGGCTGCCTATTACCGGCCAGGAAAGTTAGTGCCCGACTGGGCTTCCGAAAACTGGCTGCTCTGGGAAGAATAATTTTTTCTAAGTTTATATATAAGAATATGTGCGTCGATCCCCATCTGCTCGAGAAGAGTAGTATGGGGATTTTTTTGTAGGCCAGACCGAATGATAGAAGGGTAGAATTTCTTGAAGGGAATGGAAAGGAAGACTTTTTTGAAAGGAATGGAAAGGAAGTTAAAGTGAAGTTAAAGGGGAGTTAAAAGGGAGTTAAAGGGACATATGACTTGCGACTCAGTTCACTCAGCCCATTTCGTTCATTCAGCCCATTTTGCCCATTTTGCCCATTTCGCCCATCATTACCTCTATCTTCAATCGGGCGAAGCCCGGAATCAAACCACATGCCATTTGATACATGTCAAGAAACATGCACTTTTTGGAGAAAAATGTGCAAATTTGTTGGCTGTGTGCGCAAACAGTAGTAATTTTGCATCGTCAAAAGGAACAAAGACCAGCATGATAAGTGAGATCAGCAAGGTATTAGATAAAGGTAAAAAGATGTAAATAAGGATAACAAAGATATAGGTCACAGGATAAAAGAATAGTGCTGAAATAGGTATTAAGAAAAAGATTGGTCAGGATAACAACAAGGAAAAAGTGACAAGAAAAGGATCAGCAAAATGATTCAAGATTGAATTTCAGGTAACCGTTCACGCCGAGAGGTGACAGCGAATTGTTTAATTTAAAGTAAAGAAAGGGTAAAAAGATGATTTCAACGATTGTATTGATTTTTTCAGTTTTGATTGCATCAGGATTCCTGTTCGAGAACACCATCGAGAAAAAATAACTCGGACAGATTTTATTGAGAAAACATGAGAAATAGATAGTACGCGGGTGGAGCCGAAAAAACGGTATCCACCCGTTTTTTGTATTTTCGCCGAAGGTACTCTCGCTCGGGAAAGAAAAAAAACGGAGTTTCTTTTGCTTTCCGCTCGCTTACTCGTACTTTGCCGCTTCGCGGCGAAGGTAGGAGGCACCTCGGCAATGGGAATAAAAACTTCGTTGTTTATTCCGCATTGCACTCCTGTTTTTCAGAATGAGACACCCAAATCATTTGTGTACAATTTCCACCAACAACTTCTGCTCTTCTGACATTTGAAGCACGGTGGTCCTTTCTTCTTTGGTCTCTGGCAGCGTGTATGTTATAGAGTATATGTTCTTGGTCAACTCCCTTGCTTTATTGAGTGAGAACGGCGCGTTGGCAGCCTTGAGTCTTCGCTCCAGCTCGAGCATTATGGTATAGGCGGTGAAGCAGATGCAGATGTGTCCCTCGATACGGTTGCGCAGCCTATGGTAGATGGGACGTATGCGCAGGTCTGTCTTGTTCATACGGAAGGCCCGCTCAATGAACCACAGGTTGTGGTAATTTCCCACAATCTTCTTCGGCGGGAGTTCGGAGTTGGTGATGTACGCCTTAATTCCGTCCCATGCCGCGTCCGAGTTGAACTTGTCATAATCAATGGATATCCTCACCTCGCCTTCCATCCGCAGGTACTTGTTGTAGCCGCGGTTGTTGACGTTGCTCTTTGTCAGCCGTCCTGCACCCAGCCTCTTCTCCAGCCGCCTGAGCCCGTCCTTGCGGTTCTTCGCGTCATTCCCGGCCCTGGTGTCACTCATCGAAACCACGACCCTGCGCCCGTCCTTGCGCCTGAACGACCTGACCTGCCCGTCCTTGAGCTTCATCGAGAGGATCCTGTCCTTCACATCCGCACTGTCGTTCTTCGGTCTTGCGCCCAATATGTATCTGTAGCCGGCCTCTTCAAGGGCGTCAATGTTGCTCCTCGAGAGCAGTCCTGCATCGGCGATGACGACAGGGTGGTCGAACCCGAACCTGCCGGCCAGTGACTCCACCATCGGAATCAGGGTCTTGCCCTCGTGGATGTTGCCCTCGAATATCTCATAGCCGATCGGGTTGCCGCCAATGGCCACCAGCAAGCCGAGGAATATCTGGGGATTGCGGTGGCGGCCATCCTTGGAGAACCCACACATGCGCAGGTCGTCCTCGTCGGAGGCCTCGAAGTAGAGCGTGGTCATGTCGTAGAACACGACACCGACCCTGCCGCGGAGAACCCTCAGCGTCTGGGCATAGCTTATCTGCTCAACCCTGTGCTTGATGCCGCTGCCCTCGGACGGGCTCAGGCGGTCTATGAAACTGTATATCTTGTGCCTGCTCACGCTGACATGGAGATAACGCCACAAATAGTCCATCGTCTTAAGCTTGCTACCGGGAGTGAACAGGCGGCACACCACCAGGTGGCGGAACATCTCATCCTCAATCGCATTGTAGCCGATACGGTCATACAGCGAGCCGTAAACCAACTCGGGACCATACACCCTGACCTGGGAGTTGGACAAGGTGGACATGAAATCGGAGATGACATCGTCCTTTTCCCAGGAGAAAGGAAGCCTGGGGCCACGCTGGTCATCAATCCACTGCTGAGCCTTGCGCTCAAATGAACGAAGTTCCGCCTCGTCACGCGACGTGCCAAAACGCTGAACAACGAGGTTCTTACCACCTTTCTTGGTAATTACTTCTATGCTGAATGTGCCTGATTTATTAGGCTTTCTACGGATAAACATTATGCAAATTTAGTGCGAGACACCCAAATTTGCAAATTTCAAAAGCTAAATTGTTGAAAATCAGGCATCATTCTTCTAGATAAGAAAAAATCTGAAAAACAGGAAA
>JAFYZT010000025.1 GCA_017548605.1 Prevotella sp.
ATCCCGATTACGCCACGTCACTGGGCAACCTCGCTTTATATTACTCCTCTCTCTGCGACTACGCCAAAGCAGTGGAAATGGGAACAAAGGCCATGATAATATTCCGGGAAACGTTAGGCGAGAAACATCCCGATTACGCCAGGTCATTGGGCAACCTCGCCAATTGTTACTCCCATCTCGGCGACTACGCCAAGGCTGTGGAAATGGGTACGAACGCCATGGAAATATATAGGGAAGTGCTCGGTGAAAAACATCCCGATTACGCCACATCACTGAGCGACCTCGCCAATCATTACTCCGACCTCGGCGACTACGCCAAGGCGGTGGAAATGGGTACAAAGGCCATGGAAATACGCAGGGAAGTGCTCGGTGAAAAACATCCCGATTACGCCAGGTCACTGGGCAACCTCGCCAATTGTTACTCCAATCTCGGTGACTACGCCAAAGCGGTGGAAATAGGAACGAAGGCCATGGAAATATTTAGGGATGTGCTCGGAGAGAAACATCCCGATTACGCCAGGTCACTGGGCAACCTCGCTGGTTATTATTCCGACCTCGGCGACTACGCTAAAGCGGTGGAAATAGGAACGAAGGCCATGGAAATATATAGGGAAGTGCTCGGAGAGAAACATCCCAATTACGCCACGTCCCTAAACGACCTCGCCAGTTATTATACCAACCTCGGCAACAACACCGAGGCGGTGGAAATGGGAACGAAGGCCATGGAAATAGAAAGAGAAGTACTCGGCGAGAAACATCCCGATTACGCCAGGTCACTGGGCAACCTCGCCAATTGTTACTCCCACCTCGGCGACTACGCCAAGGCTGTGGAAATGGGTACGAACGCCATGGAAATATATAGGGAAGTGCTCGGAGAGAAACATCCCGATTACGCCACGTCACTGAATAACCTCGCCAATCGTTACTCCGACCTTGGCGACTATGTAAAGGCGGTGGAACTCGGCACACAGGCCATGGAAATCCGTCGGGAAGTGTTCGGGGAGAAACATCCCGATTACGCCACGTCACTGAACAACCTCGCCAATTATTCCTCCCGTCTCGGCGACTACGCCAAGATGCTCGAATACTATAACGTGAACACCTCCATCATACGAAACAACACCCTGCAGCAGTTTGCTGCACTGACGACATCTCAAAGAACCAACTTCTGGAAAAAATACTCCAGAATGTTCACAAATCTTTATCCCTATTATACCTTCCAATCCCATGCCACTACCGCCCCTGACCTCTACGACAAGTCGGCGCTTTTTGCAAAGGGACTGCTTCTTTCCACGGAGATAGAGATGAACAGACTCATTCAAGAGAGCGGTGACGAAGAGGCACTGTGCATGTTCGAGGAATTGCAACGCAACAAGCTACAACTTCAAAAGCTATACGAAACCCCCATCGCTGACCGTCATATCAATACAGATTCTTTAGCGCAGGTGGTGAAACGACAGGAACTGGCTTTGGTGAAACGCTCACAGGCGTATGGTGACTTCACCCGAAAATTATTCACTACATGGCAGGACGTACAGGGGGCGTTGAAAGACGAAGAGATAGCCGTGGAGTTTCTGTCGTTCAAAGTGTATGGCACCGACAGCACCATGATAGCCGCCCTCACCCTACGCAAAGACGACAAGGAGCCGAAGTTCATTCCGTTGTTTGAGCAAAAGCAATTACAAAATGTAAGCGATACTGAATATTACCACTGCCCTGAACTCACCGCCTTGGTGTGGCAACCTTTGCAACAGGAATTGAAGGGCATCAAGCGTATCTATTTCTCACCAGCAGGTGTATTGCACAACATCGGCATAGAATACGCACCGGGGATGGAGAACTATGAAATGTACAGGCTGTCAACAACGAGGGAGATAATCACCCGCACTGAAACCCACCCCGGCCCTCCCCAAGGGAGGGAGAAGAAGACCTCCCCCAACCCCTCCCAAGGAGGGGAGAAAGAGGCTGTATTATATGGCGGAGTGGATTATGATGCTTCCGTCAGCAGCGGCACCCCTCCTTTGGAGGGGACGGGGGAGGTGTCAATAGCTCTCCATCGCTCTTTCATTGACAGCCTGGACATTCGCGGGGCGAAGGTAAAGATTCAGAAACTGCCGGGTACAAAGACTGAGGTCGAAGAAATAAAGCGGTCGTTCGACGACAGACATCGTTCTTCCTCGCTCTATACTGGCGCTGATGCCACGGAGACTTCAGTGAAGGTGATAAGCGGCACCAAACCAAAAATCCTACATATCGCCACGCACGGCTTCTACTTCACCGAAGACCAGGCATCGAGAGCGAAAGAAAGAATACGTCTCCTCGGCATGGCTGACACTCCGGGACAGGGGGAGGTTTCATCCGAGGACAAGGCCCTCACGCGTAGCGGACTGCTCATGGCGGGCGTGAACGTGCTGAAAGACCAGGACCTGCCCATGGAGGCCGATGACGGCATCCTCACCGCACAGGAAATCTCTCGCCTCGACCTCCGAGGTCTCGACCTTGTGGTGCTCTCGGCCTGCAAGACGGGAAACGGCGACATCAACCAAGGCGAGGGTGTCTTCGGCCTCCAGCGCGGTTTCAAGAAGGCTGGAGCGCAAACACTCGTCATGAGCCTGTGGGAAGTGGCCGACGATGCCACACAGATTCTCATGACTGCTTTCTACAACAACCTGCTGCAAGGACAATCAAAGCGCGACGCATTCCACAACGCACAACAACACCTCCGCACAGTAGATAACAGACAATATGACCATCCCCAGTTCTGGGCCGCATTCATTTTGTTGGATTGAGAGTCATCTCTACAAACTATCATCGTTTGTCCTTATAGAAGCTTTTGAATAAAACGAACATATTTTGTTCCTATGTTCATATGTCAATAATAATATTTGTGCCTATGTTCATGTGTAAAAAAAATATGTTCTTGTGTTCTTATGTCTAAAAAGAACCTGTTCATGTGTCTTCACTCGAAGAGGATGGTGCCGAAGTAGGCAGGTTGGTGGAAATTCGGTTTGGGCGTTCGTATCGGTTTCCACGAAAGGTAATGGCGTTGGCACAGACCATTGCCACATTTGTAGAAATTGGCTCGCATGGTGCGTCCCGACAGCGATGACAATCGGTGACGGAAAAAAGCATCGACGGGGATGACAAGCGTCAGTTCCCATGTCGTCGGCTCCTGACGCAGAGTAAAAGGCTTTGTCCCTAACGAGGCCCAACGCTTAATCTTTGCATACACATCGGCGGGTGCGGAACGGCGCAGGTTACCTTTGCCCGTGCCCGCCTCCATGAGCAACGAACCGATGCAGTTGGTCTCGAAATTATAATAAATGCCATCATCAGCCGGCATGGTGAAAAACTCGCAGCAAGCATCCTTGAACACCTCTCCCCCATCAGCTGCCAAAGCAGCCACGCACTGTTCGCTCACACGATAATGGATGAAGAGGAGGCTGTCGGCATGGGCGATGCGAAACTGCACCTCGGGCTTGTAAGGCCATGCCGGCCAGTTTACGCTGCCGATGGTCACAAACGGCACCTTCTCCGCATCAAGGAGGGCTGGTACTTCTTCCGCTACCATCGCCGCCTTTTTCAGATGATGCACCATGAGAGGCTGGTCTTCACAGTCCTGATTTTCCGTGTAAGCCGGAAGCGAAAAGAACAGTACCATGAACGATGCCAATAGCATTTTTGTTTTCATGGTGCAAAGGTATGATTATATTTTGAGAAACCATGACGTTGATACAATAATTGCAGGGGTTCGTACAACGACCCCCTTTTTCTTTAACATGTTGGCCATCTCATCGTATTTTTGTATAGAAGAACCAAAGAAGGAGAATGAAATGAAGAAACAAAACATGAAATGGGTTTGTATCGTAGCCATGCAACTATTGGCCATCATCGCTACTGTGTTCGGTCTGCGCTGGGCCTGGAAATACTACGTAGCACCGGAATGGCCCGATCTCCATGACTATAAGACCATTGAAGAACGTGCGGAGCAAGCCTTGACCTTTGCACGCGACCACAACATGAATGAGCATTACGCCTTGTTCGTAGATTACAGCATCCCATCTGGAAAACCACGTCTGTTCGTTTGGGATTTCCAGCAGAAGAAAATCATTACCACCAGCTATGTGATGCATGGTTCCGGCGGAGGAAGCACAGCAGAATGTCCCCGCTTCAGCAACCGTCCGGGGAGCGAGTGCTCCACATTAGGTCGGTTTCTCGTGACTAAAGACCGGGGAAGCAGCATAAAACGTAGTTTCCGTCTCAAAGGAATGGACATTGACAATCAAACCGCCTATGGACGGGGAATCATGATTCATGGTGCCAAATGGGTAGATAGCTGGTGCTGGAAGAAATATATTCCACTCAATCGCAGTTACTGTCAAGGATGTGTTACCGTTTCTTCCAAAGGCATGAATTATCTGTGGGCACTCATCAACAATGAAGAGAAACCATTATTGTTATGGAACTTTTGTAGCGACGAGAGCAGAGCCAAATTCATTTGATTTCTACTGAGGCTAAAAAAGAGCAGGGACTCCACCAGAGAATCCCTGCCTTTTTTATTCAGCGAACTATCCACGCCCTCCCCTCGGGGAGGGATGGGAAGGGGGCTCGCCTTATTTCACCACCACCTTCCGGCCATTGACGATATAAATACCCTTCACCGTCGGCTTACCATTAAGTTTGCGTCCGTCAACAGTGTAGTAATCATATTTGGCACCTGGCATCTCGTTCTCAGCACTTGTAATGCCCGTGGCCTCGTCGAACACGAAGGGATAGCCATCGGCGCTGGCAGAAGTGTTTTCCACACGCAGGAAAGCCTGATGGGCATTCACCTGGGCGTACGCACCCTGAGAGCCTGACTGGTAGTAGAAGCCAACTTCCTCCACTTTCTTCTCTTTGTTCTTCCAGCAGAGCACATAGTACTTATAACCCTCTTCGTCGTACTTTCCACCTTCTTCGGAACCGATAAGGTCATTCTCCAATGACACCATAGGAGAAACGTCGTTGCGAGTGAACACATATTCACCAGCCTCAGCATGGAGCACCACGGGAACGCCGACGGGGATGACGCCCTCCACAGGATGCAGTATAACGACTGAACCCGACTTCGTTGCGGTATACGCGTTCACACCCTCGGGAATGGCAAAGCCCTTCTCCTCGTAATAGAACGTGGCGTAAGTGGACGATGAGATGGTCACGGTGACCGTCTCAATCACAGCCTCGGTAGCCTCGCTCAGTCCACCCATCTCATTGGCAGCACGTACCGACCAAGTGGCCGAAGCATCGTCCACCTCAAAGGTAGGCTCATCGGTGAAGTCCACCACCTTGCCATCCTTGCAGATAGCCCACAACAGAGCATAGTCGCTGTCGTTCCATGTCAGCGTGGTACCAGCAAGCAGCACATTCTCGGGCACGGGAGCCTGCTCGGTATAAAGCATCGGTTCCCACTCTCCGAACATCGCCGACATATCGAGGGCAGCATTGGCCTCTTCCTCGGTAAGCACGGGGTTGTTCTCATGGCCGTCGCCGAAGACAGTCTTACGTCCCGACAGGTCAACAGCACTGCCGCTGCTCGTCATCGAGTTATATTCGGCGAAGCGTGCGGGCCATCCGTTGCTCATCTCGCTCCAGCCTGCGGCCGACGGAATGACCTCCATGGTCGTGTTAATCCACAGGGCGATAGGTGTACCCGAGCCCCACGGACGACCGAGGGTATAGGCACCGTTCAGACTGCTGCTCTCGCCCTTGATGGTACAGTTGGCGAATACCCATCCCTTGGCGGCCGGTGTTGATGGCACGGAGATATAACCGCCCGTATTCATGCACACCTGGATATCCACCTCGTTGAAGTAAGCATCACCCTTACCGCAGAAGAAGTCGGTACGTCCACGCACCTTACCGTTCTCGAAGTAGTAGAGACCATTGTTGTTGTTCGAGGTCCACGTGTCCTGGTAGCCCCAGAGACATACATCCTTGTAGATGGTCTTCGAGCCCCTGTCCTGAACAGCAATATTACGTCCCAGCGCGTCGTCAATACCACTCTTGATGGTCACGTTCTGGAAGTAAGTGCCAGTCACGCCGCTGCCAATCTGCAGCACATCGCTCTTGCTGATACCGTCATAGACGCTCACCGTGCCAAACTGTCCGGCGAAGGTGGCCGCATCAGCCAGGTCGTTGGTGATAACCACGCCGTCGGTGCTCTCACCGATGATGGACACATTCGACGCATTGAGGTAAGTGATGGGCGACGGGTAGTCGTTGCCGTCATCGCTGCGTATGGTAGCCGTAGCACTCTTCGGTAGCGTGTAGGTGCCGTCCATGAGGAAGATACGGTAGCGCGTGGTCTTGTCGGTGCGACCGTTAGCAGCGGCTATAGCATCCTCAAACGTACCGTCGGTGGGCACCACCCAGTCGTAGAGACCCTTGTTCACTGCAGGCCGTTCCATGGTGGTGAAACTGAGTGTTATCGGCTCGGCATAAACATTGCCAGAGAGGTCGCTCACGCTGTTGGCCTCCAAGGTAAAGGTGTAGGCAGTGGCATAGTCGAGACCTTTATAACTGAAGGTGACCGTCTTGCCCAGCACCGACGGTTCGAGGGTGATGTCACCCAGCGTGGCCGTCGTTCCCTCCGCCACTTGCACTTTCTCGTCGAAGGTGAGCACCACCTTGCCCGTTGCCGATGCTCCTGTGGCATCATCTTCGGGTATCGTCGATACCAGTACGGGAGGCACATCGTCGTCAGCCATCTGCTGTGTACCGGTGAAGAACACCATGGCGATGGCGTTGCCATCATTGCCACTGGCACCGGCAACGTTGGAATCGTAGTCAGGTATCCATCGGATATAGAGCGAGGCTTGGTTGTTACATGCCTCAGGCAATGTCTCGTTGAACGAGGCCACGTTCTTGGCACCTTCCATCGTGATGGAGCCGAACTTCGTCCACGACTCTCCATCAAGTGAATACTCCACATTGAAGGTGGTGTAGGAGTTGTAGTTGTAGAGCATCTGGAACTGGAGGTTGATGTCCTTGAACTGCTCGGCGTTCATCTTCGTCGTCTGCCAGTAGTATTCGCCCACAGGCGTCTTCCAGTTGACGGCGGCACCCTTTAACGACTCATAGCCGTTCGCTGCTTCCGTACTCTTGTCGAGCCAGCTGGTAGCCGATGTACCGTTAGTGAGTGTGAAGGCGGCTGTAGCATTATCCTCAGAAGCGAAGTCTGCCAAACGTCCGCTGTTACCTTTTTTGTAGAAGTCCCAGCCCGCAATGATGTCGGCCTGTTCATAGTTGGCCGTCAGCGTCACGTCATCGTTCATGGTCACGTCGATGGCGGCTGCTGTCTGTCCGTTGCTCCAATTGGTGAAAGTGACAAGGCCCTCATATTGGTTGGCAGTGACCGTCACCACGGAACCCGCCTCATACATGTTCTTGCCGTCGACCACAGTGGGCGCAGGAGAAAGGGTCACCATATAATCGTTGGTACCTTCCACAGTCAGGGCAAGTTCATAGGTCTCCACAGCCACGAAGTTGGCGGTCAACGTCTCGGCGTTCGCCGGCATGGTATAGGTAAACTGCGCCTCTTCCGACACCACTTCGCCGGCACTGTTCGTCCAGTTGACAAAGTCGTAGCCGAAGTTCTCCGTAGCGGTAGCCTTCACCTCGGCACCCTCCTCATATTCACCGTCAGCGGGATAGAGGCTCACCGAGCCGCCCTCTGCAGGCGAGGCCACTACATCGAGTACATAGGTGGTCACTTCCTGCACCTCGCCATTGACAGTACCTGTGATGACTATGTTACCAAGAGCTATCTGTTTGTTGTTGGCGGTTTTCGAGATATAGAACCGGAAGGAGAACACATCGCACTCGCTAGCCGCAGACACATCGAGACTATGGTTCAACTCTGCCGATGAAGCATTACTATTGTCATTGCGCAATACCGTGGAAGCATTCATGTCGGTAATAGTGCTTTCTATATCATCAGTGGTATAACTATAAGAGAATGTGGCGTTGTTCGTGCCCACCTTTACGGCATCAAACGAAACTGAAACCGGTGTGAATTTCACGCCCGCAGCCATCTTCACGCGATATTCAATCATAACTTCTTCCACATTGCCTGCATTGCTGTTTGTGGGTTGGTATTTCATCATATTCTTGTTGAAATACTGAGCCACAGTAGCAGTAAGGTCACTACCCACACTCACCGTGGCACTGGCCACGGCACCTGCAATGTCACTGGCGATGGTCGGTGTTTCCTCATTGCCCACAGGCCAGTTGATGGTACCCGCCACGTTGTCGAACGAGTCGCCGCCGCTGCTCTCCACCACGGGCAGTGTCACAGCAAGGTTGCCAATATAGTTGTTGTCTCCCATCACGATGTCGATGGTCTCTGCCGAGGAGGCTACGGTATAGGAGATGGAAGTACCTGCTGTGTAGTCGGTCTGTCCATCGATTGTGGTGGCCGACGTGCTGCTATAGAACTCCGCGCTTACCACGGCATCCTTGCATGAGGGAACGGTCAGTTTGGTACCTGTGTTGATTTGTGTCCATGTGGAGCGTTCCACATTGTACAATTTGCCGTTGGTGGCGTCGTAGTCGAGTTTCACGTCGATAGTCTCGCCCGCCACGGTAGCCTGCGTCACGTAAACGCCAATGCCATTGCCGCCCTGCGCGTTGAGCGTAGGCGCACCTTGGTTGGGATGGAACGGCCATGTGAGGGCTACTGCCTCGGTGCGGTCGGCCAACGATTTCGTGTTCGCGGTGAACACCGGCGTGAGCGTCAAGTCACCCTCCAAAGTCACCGATGCACCCACATCATAGGTGTTGGAGCCGTCAGTCCAGCCCGTCAATGTGTAGCCTTCCTTGTAGAGCGTCTTGTTGGCGGGGATGGTGAAGGCGTCGCCCACAGCAAAGGTGCCGCCCTCAGGAAGTGTCGTACCCTCACATACCACGTCGCCCAACGAGAACGACACCGAAGCCGACGAGGCGTCGATGGCCTCCACGGCGATGTACGGCGTGTAAGTGCCGCAGGTGATAGTCAAAGTAGAGGCACCGCCCATGTAATTGCCCGACGACACATTGGCATCGGGAGCATTCTTATCCCAACAACCTGCGTCAATCGTAAACGAGGTGACTTCACCTTCCGTGTTCTGGATGGTCACGGTGTTGCTATTATTGTAATTGCAACCGCCCACAGTCACCTTCACGGGACCGTCGACAGCAACGGTGGCCACAACATTCACCCAGCCATGCTGACTTCCGTTGTACGAGGAAGCATTGATTACCATGTTCGCCCCTTCCGTAGTTTCCGAGAACGTCACCGTTCCTTCGCTATCAACGAACACACCGAAGGTGGTGGGGTTGTCACTCAATCCCGGTTGCTGGATGTTGGCCTTGATGTCGACAAAAGCATTCACGTTATTCTCCACCACTGGCAGTGTCACAGCAAGGTTGCCAATATAGTTGTTGTCACCCATCACGATGTCGATGGTCTCCGACGTGGAGGCAACGGTATAGGAGATGGAAGTGCCCGGCGTATAGTCGGTCTGTCCATCAATGGTGGTGGCAGAGGTGCTGCTATAGAACTCAGCGCTTACCACGGCATCCTTGCACGAGGGAACGGTGAGCTTCGTTCCTGTGTTGATTTGTGTCCATGTGGTTCGTCCCGCATTACTCAACTTGCCACTGGTGGCATCGTAGTCAAGTTTCACGTCGATGGTCTCGCCCTCTACCGTGGCCTGCACCACATAAATGCCCGTTCCATTGCTGCCCTGCGCATTGAGCGTAGGCGCGCCTTGGTTGGGATGGAACGGCCATGTGAGTGTCACCGCCTCGGTGCGGTCGGCCAGCGATTTCGTGTTAGCGGTGAACACCGGCGTGAGCGTCAAATCACCCGCCAAAGTCACCGACGCGCCCACATCGTAGGTGGTGGAGCCATCGGTCCAGCCCGTCAACGTATAACCCTCCTTGTAGAGTGTCTTGTTGGCGGGGATGGTGAAGGCGTCTCCTGCCTGCACCTCGCTGCTTGCCGGCACAGTACCTTCCGCTGTCTCACTGCCCAAGCCAAAAGACACCATATAGACAGAAGGTGCTTCGTTCACGGCTTCGACAGCCACATAGGGGCAGTAGCCCATACCCGAAATGGTCAATGTGGTGGCTTCGCCCGTATAATAGAGCTCATCCACATTCGAGGTGTTGTTCTTCCAGCATGCGGGCGATGACGGGGTCTTGCTCACCACTGTCTCACCATTGCTGTTTTTCACCGTAATGGTATTGCCACTGTACGTACACTGTCCCACGGTGATTTTCACAGACCCTGGCACAGGCACCACCACAGAGAGGCCGGTGCAGCCATGGTCACTATGGTATGTGCCGCTCACCGTCGCTATAGCCGATGCGTCATCCACCGCCACACGGGTAGTGACGCCATCTACCACGGCAACGCCGAAACTGACCGCCGTTCCTTGCACCTGCTCGTCGGAGGTCAACAACGAACCTGCCTTATTGTTAACGATGACGCTGAAATCCTGGAAGTCAGCGGCCACGACACTTAAGGTCATTCCCAGCATAGCCAAGAACAACCCGACAAAAAGTCGTAATTGCTTGTTCATGTTGTTTGTTTTAGAATATGATTAGTAAAATTGATAGTTCTTGCGGTTGATGCCGTCATCACTGACAACATTTCGGTAATTATCCAAAGTTGTTGCAAAAATACGAAAAAAATGACAATAAGCCGAAAAAAAACAACTTATTGTCATTTAATCAATGTAAACGTTTTCGTAGTGGCTCACCTGTTACTTTTTTCTGGAGTTAGAGAAGTTAAGAAGTTATCGCTACGCTTAGGAGTTAAGCCATTACCCTGCCAACTCAATCGTTTTTCCGACCCTCTGACATTTGGCTTAACTCCTTTAACTTCTTAACTCCTAATCTTCTTAACTTCTCAATCACGCAGTATAGGCATCGTCATACAACGGGCACCGCCACCAGCACGGGGCAGTTCCGATGCCGGGAAGACCGCCACGAACTTCTCGTAGTCATCCATCTTCACCTTGTCTTCCACAATGTCCTTGGCCTGCAACACGGCGAAGCCTGCCTTGTCGAGTGCCTCAATGGTATAGGCGTTGCGACGGTAGCCCAACACCTTGCCATCGCCGAGTGAGAAGAAGTTTGCCCCGCTGTGCCACTGCTCACGCAACTGCACCCACGGGTCGTAGCCACCGCCGAAGATAGGTTCGATGTCCCACTCCAGATGGCGCAGTCCGGCGAGGATATCCTTCACCTGCCGGTAGCTGATTTTCCCGTTGTTGATGGTGATGAGCGTGGTGTCCTTGCCGGCGAACAGTCCCTGTTTGCGCAGCATCGGCTCAAAAGCCATGCACTGGTGCTCTCCGAGGAAAGTGAACACCATGTCGAGGTGTATGAACGACTCCGGCTCACGCGGCAGCTCCTGCACGATGATGTGGAACCGTTCCCTCTCACGGGCGAACTGCTGTGCCAGGTATTCGATGCCCTTGGCATTGGTGCGCACGCCCTCGCCCACAACGAGCAGATCGGGCGACGCGATGTGAATGTCGCCTCCCTCGGTACGCGCCTTCGCGCTGTAGTTGGCGGCATTCATCGTCTCCACGCCGAAGAAATGGCGGAAGATGGCCTCATAGATGAGCGACTCGCGTTCGCGCACCTCAAACGACATTGAGTTGATGAGCACACGGTTGTAGATGGTCGATGAGGCATCGCGGGTGAACATCAGGTTATAGAGCGGCTCGAGCAGGTAGCGGTTGTCGCTGATGCCCTCCCACTGCGGGTTCTCATACCCCTGGATGAGCACACGCGCCAGTTTGACATCATCCATGCCCATCAGCTCCTCCGCCAGACGGTCGTTGGTACTGCCCGACAGTTTGATGGGTCTGTGGCCGTAGTTGAACACACTCTCCGTGACCAGGTGTTCACGCACCTGGTCATCCTTGAGCAGTTCCTGCAAGATATCCTCTACATAGTACACCTTCGCCCAATGTTCGAGCACGCCCCGGAAACGGTCGTACTCGATGTCCACATTCAAGCGGTCGAGGATATCGCTGTAGAGCGCGTGTCCACAGTTCATGGGTGTCATGCGCTCTATCTCCACCCCCGGACGGTGGAGCAGCACAGCCCTCAGCCGTCCGGTCTCGGAGGTGACATTAACTTCACATGGTTTCATAACAATGTTGAATTTTGAATGTTGAATGTTGAGTTGTCGCTTCGCAATGAAGAATTACTGAATGTGGAATGTTTAGTGTTTAGTTCTAAGGTTAGGAGTTTGGGAGTATAGGAGTATGGGAGTTTAGACAATACCCCACTTGCTCGTCACTCATCGCTCATCCCTCACCGTTCGTTACTCGTCACTCATCACTCGCTCTTATTTCATATACGAATAGCGGTAGTCGGTGGGCGACACCAGCGTCTCCTTGATGACACGCGGGATAATCCAACGGATGAGGTTGAACTCACCGCCCGCCTTGTCATTGGTGCCGCTGGCACGTGCTCCGCCGAAAGGTTGCATGCCCACGACGGCTCCCGTCGGTTTATCGTTGATGTAGAAGTTACCCGCCGCATAACTCAGTTGCTCGGTGATACGTTCCACGGCCATGCGGTCACGTCCGAACACGGCACCCGTCAATCCGTAGGGCGATGTCTCGTCGCAAAGACGCACCGTCTCGTCCACCTTGTCGTCGTCGTAAGGATAGACGGTGATGATGGGACCGAAGATCTCCTCTTCCATCGATTTGAAACGAGGATTGGTGGTCTCGATGACCGTCGGCTCCACGAACCAGCCCTTTGTCTTGTCGCACTTGCCGCCGATGACGATTTTCGCGTCTTTCGCTTTCTTGGCATAGTCGATATACGACTG
The DNA here is from genome assembly GCA_017548605.1 of Prevotella sp. Classification (GTDB taxonomy): domain Bacteria; phylum Bacteroidota; class Bacteroidia; order Bacteroidales; family Bacteroidaceae; genus Prevotella. The sequence continues at coordinate 12,881 of JAFYZT010000025.1, forward strand.
GCACTTGTCGAACGACGCCTCGTCGATGACCGCATTGACGAAGTTCATCGGGTCCATCACGTCGCCCATCTTTATCTCCTTGGTCATGCGTTCCACATCGGCAAGAACGTCGGGCCAGAGGCTCTTGGGGATATACATACGCGAGGCGGCGGAGCATTTCTGTCCTTGGAACTCGAAGGCACCGCAGAACGCTGCCGTGGCCACCGCCTTCTTGTCGGCAGAGGGATGCACGAAGATAAAGTCCTTGCCGCCTGTCTCGCCCACCAGTCGGGGATAGGACACATAACGGTCGAGGTTGCTGCAGGCCTGTTGCCACAGGCTCTTGAACGTCGCCGTGGAGCCGGTGAAGTGGATGCCTGCGAAATGTTTCGACTGTGTGGCCACCTCGCCAATGAGGGCGCCGCTGCCCGGGAGGAAGTTAACCACACCATCGGGCAGACCAGCCTCCTTGTAGAGCTGCATGAGGTAGTAGTTCGACAGCAGTGCCGTGGTCGATGGTTTCCACAGCGCCACGTTACCCATGAGGGCGGGTGTCATGCAGAGGTTCGAGGCGATGGATGTGAAGTTGAACGGGGTGACGGCGAGCACGAAGCCTTCGAGGGGCCTGTATTCGGTGTGGTTCAACTGTGCCACGCCGTCTTTGGGCTGCATGGCGTAGATTTTCGAGGCATAGTGAACGTTGTAACGGAAGAAGTCGATGGTCTCGCAGGCCGAGTCTATCTCCGCCTGGAAGAAGTTCTTGCTCTGTCCGAGCATCGTAGCCGCATTCATGATGGGACGATACTTCGTGGCAAGCAGCTCCGCCATCTTCATGACGATGGCAGCGCGGGTGGTCCATGGTGTGCGGCTCCACTCTTTCCATGCCTCCATGGCGGCCTCGATAGCCATCTCCACCTCTTTACGACCTACTTTATGGTAGGTGGCGAGCACATGGTGATGGTCGTGCGGACAGGTGACCTGTCCTGTGTCGCCGGTACGTATCTCCTTGCCACCAATGATGATGGGGATATCGACCACTATCTTGCTCTGGCGCTCCAACTCTTTTTCGAGTGCCACACGCTCTGGCGAACCAGCCAGGTATGTCTTCACCGGCTCATTAGCCGGTAATGGGAATGTGATAACTGAATTGTTCATAGTATTATTTTTATTAGTTATAGATTTTTTATTTTTAATAGGGAGTTAAAGTGGAAGTTAATTTGCTGCGCTCATGGGAATTAAAGTGGGAGTTAAATTGGACAATACTCAGTCTTTTTCTTCCTTTTTTCGTCCTTTGACATTTGGCTTAACTCCTTTAACTTCTTAACTCCTTTAACTTCTTATTACTCCCTTTACCTCCCTTTTACTTTTTTACCTTTTTTACCTTTTTACTTTTTTACCTTTCAAACATTTCCCCTATCATGCAGCGGGCGCTGCCGCCGCCGGCGGTTTCTATGGCCGAGATGTCGGGAGCCACGATACGCACATCCTGTTCAAGGGTCTGCAGCTGCTCCGGTGTCAGCGAGCGGCGTGCCGTGGCACTCATAATGAGCAGTTTCTCACCCTTGTCATTGCGCAGTTCAAGCATGTTGCCGGCAAAGTGGTGCATCTGTTCGAAAGTGATGTCCACAACCTCCTTGCCATTTTCTTCCAACAGCCGCCGCAGGGTGGCACGCTGCCCTTCATCCCTCACGCTCTCCATGCAGACCACGGCGAAGCGAGTGCCCACATGCATCACCACATTGGTGTGATACACGGGCGTGCCCTGTTCGTCGGCACTATCGAAAAGGAAATAGTCATAACCCATCTCCCTGGCCCACTGTGCCACCACCTCGTCATTGGTACGGGGCGAACGACAGGCGTAGGCGATATGATGGTCGCGGTCGAGAATGAGTGAGCCGGTACCTTCAAGGTACTTTCCTTTCTTTTCCCAAGGAGTCAGGTCCACCACCCTATCGAATGACTGTTTGTCAATGAGCGTTAGCAGTTTGTCCCGCTCCCACCGCCTGTTCTGTGCGAACATGGGATAGAGCACGAGCGTACGCCGTCCTTCGGCGTCCACATGCATGGAGAAACAGTTATTCGGGAAGATGGAGTCGGGTGTGAACGGCTCCGGTGTGTCTTGCAACACATCGACGGTGATGCCGTTGTCACGCAAGAGTTTCACATAATTGTCAAACTCCGTCACTGCCTGCCGCTGTACGGCCAGCGCCGCGTCGGCACCCTCGCTCTTCTGTTGGAAAGCGTTGTTCGCCGCCGTCTCCTCGTTGAACGCGAAGCGCACGGGCCGCACCATCAAAACACGATTCGTTGTTTGCATCTTTATATTTTTCAGGAGTTAAAGTGGGAGTTAATTCGCTTCGCTCATGGGAGTTAAAGTGGAAGTTAAAATGGACATTACTCAGACATTTACTTCCGTTTTTCGTCCTTTGACATTTGGCTTAACTCCTTTAACTTCTTAACTCCATTAACTTCTTATTACTTCCCTCTTTTACTTTTTTACCTTTTTACTTTTTTACTCTTCAAACGTCTCCTTAATAATGCCGATAGCTTCGCGCAGCTGCTCCTCGTTGATGCAGAGAGGTGGTGCAAAACGGATGATGTCGTCGTGTGTCGGCTTGGCCAGCAGTCCCTTTTCCTTCATATCGAGACAAATCTCCCATGCGTTCTTCTCACCGATGGGTTTGGTGACGATGGCATTGAGCAGACCACGACCCCTTACCTGTACGATGAAAGGAGAATTGATTTTCTTCACCTCCTCGCGGAAGATGCGTCCCATCTTCTCGGCGTTCTCCACCAGGTGCTCATCCCTGACCACCTTGAGGGCCTCGACAGCCACGCGGGCAGCCAACGGGAAGCCGCCGAAGGTAGAGCCGTGCTCACCGGGCTTGATGTTCAGCATGATATCGTCATCGGCCAGACAGGCTGATACGGGGAGCACACCGCCGCCAAGGGCCTTGCCCAGGACAACGATGTCGGGACGTACGCCGTCGTGCTCGGAGCAGAGCATCTTTCCCGTGCGGGCGATACCCGTCTGCACCTCGTCGGCGATGAGCAGCACGTTGTGCGCATGGCAGAGGTCATAGCACTGCTTCAGGTAGCCATCGTCGGGCACGAACACGCCCGCCTCTCCCTGGATAGGCTCCGCAATGAAGGCACACACCTCGTCGCCATATTTGTCGAGAGCCTGGCGCAGTGCCTCCACATCATTGTATGGAATACGGATGAAGCCCGGTGTGAGCGGTCCGTATTTGTCGTACGAGCTGGGGTCGTTGCTCATGGTGATGACCGTCACCGTGCGACCGTGGAAGTTTCCCTCGCAGCAGATGACCTTGATATTGTCATTGGGAATACCTTTCTTCACGGCTCCCCAGCGCCGGGCCAGCTTGAGTGCCGTCTCCACGCCTTCGGCTCCCGTGTTCATGGGCAGCACACGGTCGTAGCCGAAAAACTCGTGCATGAACTGCTCATACTCGCAGAGCGCATCGCTGTAGAACGCCCTTGAGGTGAGACAGAGCACATCGGCCTGCTCTTTCAGTGCCTTGACGATGCGTGGGTGGCAGTGCCCCTGGTTCACCGCCGAATAGGAAGAGAGGAAGTCGAAATATTTCTTTCCCTCAACATCCCACACATATACCCCTTCTCCCCTGTGGAGCACCACGGGCAGCGGATGGTAATTATGGGCACCATAATGTTCCTCGAGCGACATTAATTGCTCGGAAAGCGTTGTGTTTTTCGTTGTTTTCATAGTAAGATTTGATAATTATACGATTTTCATGCAAAAATAAGAAATAATCGGGAAACCCCGACTATTTCTTATGCTAAAATTAGTTAAACACCTAACACCCACCCCTCACCCCTCCCCAAGGGAGGGGAACAATAAACATTCAACACCTGACACCCGACACCTACCCCTAACCCCTCCCCAAGGGAGGGGAACAATAAACATTCAACACCCGACATCCGACACCTACCCCTGACCCCTCCCCAAGGGAGGGGAACAATAAACATTCAACACTCAATTCATCGCGAAGCGACAATTCAACACTCAACACTCAACATTCAACACTCAACATTACTTCCTCCCCACTAAATTCTTAAATGCTGAGCCGAATATGACATATTGCGTGTTACCGGCGATGGTACCCTCGTTCTGTCCCCAGAGAAAGGGCCAGTCGTCGAAATTCTCGAAGTGGTCAGGATGGCGGAAGAGCAGTCCCGGAGCCACATTGCCGGGAATGAACGAGAAGTCGGCCCTGTTGTTGCCGTAGAACACCGCCTTAGGTCGTGCCGCTCCCACAACCGCCACGAAGGAATAGTTATGGTAGGGATGGCATCCGAAGAGCCAGTTCGCCACTCGGTAAATCTCGTTTTTCCCGATGATGTCGGGGAAATACATGTGGGCGAAGCACACCGTCGTTCCGAAGTTGAGCACCATATTGCCGCCCGCCCAGTTGCCGAGGGTGATGGGCACGCCATAGGGATTCTCCTTATCGAAACTATACACGTATTCCTTGTATTTCTCCATGTAAGGCCTCAGCTTGTTCTTATACGCCTCGTCCATATACGGGATGGCATCGAGGGCCACCGATATCGACGACGACACGCTTCTGTCAAGAGCCTGCCATATCTGCTGGTTGAAGTTGTCGGCATATTTCTTCTCGCCCGTAGCAGCATACAGCTGCAGGTTCGTAGCCATATCACCCATGCGGTTGCCACGGCGGCGACCCCTGCCCGTGGAATCATTCTGCGCCCTTTGTGCCATCAGGTCGGTAGCCTCCTGCATGAGACGTGTCGACTGGGTGAGGGCCCTGTCGGCCAAGGCATCGTTGTACCCACGGAGTGCCCTGCTCACTGCGGCGAACATCGTGGCGGCACGGAAGTCGAGCGACGGGTCACGGGTGGTGAAAGCCCACAGGTCGTCGGGCGTACCGCTCCGCTTACCATCCGCCGACACCTCGTAGGGCTTGAGACTCGGATCATAATGCAGACCGTCGGTGATGGAAGCCGCGTCGCCCAGGTGGTGGTAGTTGTCGAGCACCGAGTTGGAGAGCGTAGAGGCCATGTGTCCTATCTGCTCTGCCTGTGCCACGAGGTTCAGTGCTCCGTGCTCAATGAACTGCAGGATGTCGGGCACTCCGTCGGGTCGGTGCAGATCCACATACCGCTGCTGCTGGCTGACGAAGGTCTCGTCACGCTGGGGACGGAACCGCTCCCATGTCGTCACGAAGTTCTGCACCACGTTGATGTTCGACCCCGTCTCGATGTCGAAGTCGCCGGCATCGAAGAAACCGCCGATATTCAGACCAGGAATCAGTTCATACGGCTGGTATTTCGTGTCGGTGGTCGGTCCCTGTGCATGCAGGTCGAAATGGTCGCTCGGCGGTGCTTGCAGGTAACCCTCCTTGAACGGTTCGCCATGCCAGGTGCGGTAGCCCTCGTTCACATACATGTGGTTCATGTGGATGGGAATCCACACATCCGTCGTGGCATCGGTAATCTTGTCATATACATGCTCGTCGATGAGGAAATCGTTCGTCTTCGTCTCACCATACTGGATGTAATAGACGCCGGGACGGGTGACCGACGAGAAGTCGAACTTCACATAGTTATACTTAAAGAAGGGACCCCAGGATACCACCTCTCCCCTATACGCCACCTCGGTAGTACCATCTTCGTTGATGCGGTAGAGCGCGGCGGTAGGTTTCGCCGTGTCGTTCTTGTCCAGCTCGATGACAGCCACCTTGGGCTGGTCAGGCATATAACCCACCTGCGAGAAACCGATGTTCGGCTCCCTTATCCATCCCGGTATGGCATGAGGCTCGACGGTCCATGTCACCACCTTGCCCGTCTTGCCCGTCGGCAGCACGCTGCGCAGCACGTACCATCCGTTCTGTGCCAGCATACGTCCGTCGTAGAGGCATAGCTCACTGTCGTCGGACGACACCTTCACCATGCGCTGCGGGTCATCTGTTGCCAAGAGTGCCACATGTCCACGCTCCATGGGCAGGGGGTCGACGAAGCGGCCTGTTCCCCGGTCATCATACGTCTTGAAGCCCTTGAACTGACGTGGTTTCTCGCTATTGGGCACCGTCACGGTCTCGCTCACAGCATAGCGCGGGAAACGGTTGAGCCGTCCGTCCATGATGAAAGTCTTCAGCCAATATTGCGAAGGCAGGAACTCCAGGTTGAAACCCGCCTTGCCTGCCAGGGCACTGGGCACGGGCTTGTCGAGATACACCGCTATCTCCACGGCGGGTCCCTTGGCGGTGACGATGATGCGGCTGTCGAAATCGTAGTCATCGTAGCGCAGTCCCACCTCGATGGAGCCCTTTTCGCGGTCCACCTTCCTGCTGGTCATCTTCGGCACGAGGTCCCACTGTTCGGGGGTGTTGTTCAGGCGCACTGCCCCACCCTGTATGGTTCTTACGCCATGGTGGATTACTTCGATGCCGGAGTTTTTCTCATCGTTGAAGCCACCGTTAAAACTGTTGCTGAAGACGAGGACGTTCACCCCTTGCCGCTCGAAATATTCGAGGTCATTGAGGCGCAGGTCCTGTGCATGGGTGGTCAACGAAGGCATGATTGCCAGAAATAGGAATAATAATGCTTTTTTTACAGACATAGTTCAGTTATTTAGTAAAGAGTGTAATAATTTGCAAGTGTAATCTTCTGCAAAGATAAAGTTTATTTCTCAATTATCCATCTTTTTAGGTATCAATCATCACTATATTTGTCGCATTAGGGGGCATCCTCCCGGATGCCCCCATACTAATGATACAAAAACATTATGAATTTTATTTAGCGAACAAGTGTTTCTATGAGTTCACGAATGGAATGCATTGATGCTTTAAAAATCCGATGCAAAGGTAATTATCCCTCCATACTCGTGCAATACCCAAAAATAATGAAATCGAGGAATACCTATTATTGATGAGGATGTGCCGACAATTAGGCAACAGTTTCAAGGCCAATGAAAAATAATCAGACGAACAGGTAGATTTGTCATGGAGTTTTTGTAATTTTGTAGCCTACACTTGAATTATCTCAAACGTAAACCTATCAGAATAGATGGCTAAGAAAGCGAAAGTGATTAAAGAAAAATCCCTTGAAGACAAGATATGGGATTCAGCTAATAAACTACGAGGAAATCTGACCGCCTCGGAATATCAGAATGTGGTTCTTGGACTGATATTCCTGAAATATATTTCCGACTGTTTTGACAAACGCTATCAAGAACTGGTAAATGAGGGCGACGGCTTCGAAGAAGACCGCGACGAATACACCGCCGAACATGTTTTCTGGGTGCCGCAGGATGCCCGGTGGAAGAACATTGCCGACATGGCGCACGACCCGAAAATCGGTTTGGTCATCGACCATGCCCTCGAAGAGATAGAGAAAGAGAACCCCCGACTGAAGAATGTGCTGCCGCGCAACTATGCCCGTCCGGAGATAGACAAAATCCGTTTGGGCGAGGTGGTGGAGATATTCAACAATGTCAACATGTTCTCGCAAGGTGAGGGCATCGACCTCTTCGGTCGCGTCTATGAATACTGCCTGTTGAAGTTCTCCACCGAAACACAGCAGTCGGGTGGTGAATTCTACACGCCTTCCTGCCTGGTGCGCACCATCGTCGAGGTGCTGCAACCCTTCCAAGGCCGTGTCTATGACCCTGCCTGTGGTTCGGGTGGCATGTTCGTGCAGAGTGCGAAGTTCGTACAGCAGCACCAAGGAAACCTCCGCAATGTTACCATCTACGGACAGGAGTTTAACGCCAACACATGGAAGATGGCGCAGATGAACCTCGCCATCCGTGGTATCGATGCCAACCTCGGCGACTCATGGGGCGACTCCTTCGGCGACGACAAGCACAAACTGGAGAAGTTCGACTTTATCATGGCTAACCCTCCCTTCAACATGAAGGAATGGGGCGCCTCACGCCTTGCTGATGATGTTCGTTGGAAATATGGTCTTCCCCCAGAGAACAACGCCAACTTCGCTTGGATGCAGCACATGATTCATCACCTATCTCCCAAAGGACGTCTCGGGCTTGTGCTTGCCAACGGTTCTTTGAGTTCACAGACAGGTGGAGAAGGAGAAATCAGGAAGCGGATTATTGAGGCCGACCTCGTGGAGGGTGTCATCGCCATGCCCAACCAGTTGTTCTATAACGTGGCTATTCCCGTCTGCTTGTGGTTCATCAACCGTCATAAGAAAAACCCCGGCAAGGTGCTCTTCATCGACGCACGAAACATGGGTATGATGGTGGATAGGACTCATCGCGAACTGTCCGACGACCTTACCCGATACGACTTTGTCAAGAAAGAAGACAAGCCGTGGGCAAAACTCCCCGCCGAAGAGTGCGACATCCAAAAGATTGCCGCTAGTTTCCGTGCCTATGAGAGCGGCAGCTTGGAAGACGTAAAAGGCTTCTGTGCCGTGAAGACCATTGAGGAAATTGCCAAACAAGACTATATCCTCACCCCTGGCCGGTATGTGGGCATCGCTGAGGCGGAAGACGACGGCATACCCTTCGAGGAAAAAATGAAAGCCCTCACCACTGAACTCAGCGACCTCTTTGCAGAGAGCCATCGTTTGGAAGACGAAATCAAAAAGCATTTAGGCAGTATTGGATTTGAATTGAAGTAGTTATGGAAGAGAGAAAAATCATAATATATCAGACAGAAGACGGGCAGACCCAGATTGATGTCCGTCTGGAGAATGAAACAGTTTGGCTGACACAAGCGCAGATGGCCGAGTTGTTTCAAAAGGACAGAACCGTCATCACGCGCCATATCAACAATGTTTTCAAAGAGGGAGAACTTGATAGGGAACAGGTAAGTGCAAAATTTGCACATACCACTCGACATGGTGCTATTGAAGGAAAACTTCAAGTACAAGAGACCATTCTTTATAACCTCGACATCATCATCTCAGTCGGTTACCGCGTTAAAAGCAAACGTGGCACAGCATTCCGCATCTGGGCAAGAAAAGTGTTGAAGGAATACCTTGTAAAAGGCTATGCCGTCAATGAACGCATCCGTAAGGAACAGATTGGTGAGTTGCGCCAGTTGGTGGGTATGCTGGGGCGCACCATCCAGAGCCAGCCAGTGCTATCTAATGACGAAACGAATGCTTTGTTCGAGGTGGTGACAAACTACACTTACGCCCTCGACACGCTCGACAATTACGACTATGAGCGACTGACCATTGACAAGACAACAACAGAAGAACCATTCCATGCTACCTACGAGAATGCAATGGAAGCCATCAATGGCCTGCGTGAGAAATTTGGTGGTTCAGCACTCTTTGGTAACGAGAAGGACGACTCCTTCAAGAGCAGCATCGGCCAGATTTACCAGACCTTTGGAGGCGAAGAACTCTATCCCAGTGTTGAGGAAAAGGCTGCCATGTTGCTCTATCTCGTCACGAAAAACCATTCGTTCAGCGATGGCAACAAGCGCATTGCCGCAACACTGTTCCTTTGGTTTCTCAACAACAACCGGATTCTCTATCGTCTTGACGGATCAAAGCGCATAGCTGATAATACTTTGGTGGCTTTGACACTAATGATTGCTGAAAGCCGCACAGAAGAAAAAGATGTGATGGTAAAGGTTGTCGTGAATCTGATTAATCAAAGGAATTAGTTTATGGAAGAGTATATTACGGTTAAGAATATTACATTACTAGTTAGTGTGTTAACACTATTGGTGGCTATTGCAACATACTGCGTCACCCAAAAAACGTATCGCTATACAAAAAAACGAGACAAGTTGCAACGAGAAGAACTTATTAGGAGAAAGGAAGCTCAATTAAAGGCGATGGAAGATACGTCAAGATTTGGCATGTCTCACACCGATGCAGGTAGTATTAGGGTAAATATTTCAGCCTTGAGAGCAGAGATTGAACAACTTAAGGAATCGTTATAAGCATGCAAGAATATAATACATATACATTGGATGAACTATCTAAAGGAAAGGGTTCTTATGGAATTGCTGCCTCTGCCGTTCCTTATAATCCTGCTTTACATACATATCTTAGAATCACAGATATTAAAGACGATGGTACTTTGAATAAAGCAGGGTTAATGTCTGTTAATGATGGAAAAGCAGAAGAATATCTTTTAAAACCCAATGACATCGTTTTTGCTCGTACAGGTAATAGTACGGGGCGTGCATATTTTTATGATGGTTCTGACGGCGAACTGGTCTATGCTGGGTTTCTTATAAAATTTTCATTGGATGAAGGAAAAGTAAATCCAAGACTATTAAAATATTATACCCATTCAAAACATTATTATGATTGGGTTAATTCTTTTGATACTGGTGGAACACGTGGAAATATAAATGCTAAAACCTATGGTAGCATGCCTATTATATTGCCTTTAAGGCCTATACAAGACAGAATTGTTGAAATCCTCAAATCCCTCGATGACAAAATCGAAATCAATAAACGCATCAATGACAATTTCGAGCAGCAGGCACAGGCTTTGTTTAAATCGTGGTTTGTGGACTTTGAACCATTCAAAGACGGAGAATTTGTCGAATCAGAATTGGGAAGGATACCAAAGGGGTGGAAAGTGGGAACTCTGAATGATGTTGCAGAATTGAGGAAGCCGTCTATTAGGCCACAAGATAAAATCTTTTATACTCATTATAGTATTCCTGCTTTTGATAATAGTAAGAAGCCATCAGCTGATGAAGGCTCTACAATAAAGAGCAACAAGTTCGGAATTAGTGATGGTGCGGTATTATTGTCAAAACTCAATCCATCAACAAAACGAATTTGGTACACGGGTATTGTGCCCAATAATTCTGTTTCATCTACGGAATTTCTACCTTTCTATTCAAAAAATCAAAAGTTTACTCCATTTCTTTATTGTTATTTGAATTATAATAGAAATTATAATGAAATAGCAAATGGAGCAAAGGGCACTACAAATAGTCATCAAAGAATCGATGCTAATTCTATATTAAATCGGAATTTAGCAATTTCTGAAGAAGCAATTGACGAATTTTGCGATTGCTGTCAAAGCTTTATGAATTTGATACTTGCAGCCAATCAAGAATCCCTCCGCCTTGCCCAAATCCGTGACACCCTTCTTCCAAAACTTATGTCTGGCGAATTGAAAATAAATGATGTAGAAAAGAACCTATGAACAACGACAATAAAGGCCAACCTGCGCCACAGCAGATTACTTTTCTCCCTCAACATGGGCATTACAGGAACTTGAGGGTGTATCAGGTGACGGAGATTATCTACGACATCACATTCTATTTCGCACATCATTACCTCAGCAAGGGCGACCGCACGGTTGACCAGATGGTGCAATCAGCACGTTCAGGAAAGCAAAATATCGCTGAGGGAAACCAAGCCGCCGCCACTTCAGGTGAGACGGAAATAAAACTGACGAATGTGGCCAAAGCCAGTTTGGAAGAACTGCTCGACGACTATGAGGACTATCTGCGGGTACGCCATCTGCCACAATGGAACAACCAACACCCTCGTTACGAGAAGATGCGAGCTTATGCACGAAGTGAGAAAATCAAACAGGAATATGCCCAAAAGATACAACTCATGAATGATGAGGAAATTGCTAACTTGTGCATTACCCTTATCCACCAGGCCATCTACATGCTATATAAGTTGCTGGTGACCATGCAGGACCGCTTTGTGAGAGAAGGAGGCATTAAGGAGCGGATGTATCAAAGCAGAGTGAGTTATCGGAAGAATCAGAGTAATCAGAGTGATCAGAGTGATCAGAATAATCAGAGTAATCAGAATAATCAGAGTAATCAGAATAATCAGAGTAATCGGAATAATCAGAAGAGTTAGAAGAATTGGAGCTGTTAGAAGAATTGGAATAATTAAAAGAATCAGAAGAAGGCATTATGAATAACGCGTTATTCTCAGAAGACACATACGAGCAGGTGCTAATCGAGTTATTCAAAGAACTCGGTTACCGCTACGAATACTGCCCCGATATGACAAGGGATTATCGGGAGCCGCTGCTCGAACAGCCCTTATTGGAGGCGCTTCACCGCATCAACCCGACAGTACCTATGACGGCTCTGGAGGATGTGGTGAAGAAACTCCGACAGATTGAAGGCTCCTCGCTCTATGAGCAGAACTTCAAATTCACCCAGATGATGCAATATGGCGTGGAGGTGAATTACGCCGACAGCAAGCATCAGGTGAAGACGGCTGTGGTCGATTTGATGGACTTCCACCATCCCGACCAAAACGAGTTTATGGTGGTCAATCAGTTCACCGTGCAAGACAAGGACACGAAGCGTCCCGACATCGTGGTGTTCGTCAACGGAATGCCGCTCGTGGTCATTGAGCTGAAATCACCCAGCCGCGAAGAGACGGATGCCAGCGAGGCGTACCTACAACTGCGCAACTACCAGCAACTCATTCCCTGTCTCTTTACCTACAACGCCTTCAACGTGATGAGCGACATGGCGATAACGAAGATAGGGACCGTCACCGCCAAGGAAGACAGATACATGGAATGGAAAAAGGCGGATGGTACAGTGGCAGACTATGATGTCAGTTTCAAAGCGGTTTTCACCAAAGAGGTGTTTCTCAACCTGCTGAAAAACTATCTCCTCTTCGACGTGAGCGAGGGAAAATACGGCAAGATATTGGCGGGATACCACCAATACTATGCCGTGGAGAAGGCTGCTAAGCGAGCACAGGAAGCGGTGAAAGGCAACGGTAAGATTGGTGTGTTCTGGCATACGCAAGGCTCAGGAAAGAGCCTGTCGATGGTATTCCTCGCACATCACCCGCTAGTTCAGGCCATGAACCCCACCATCGTGGTCATCACCGACCGCAACGACCTCGATGAACAACTCTACGGACAGTTCTCACGTACCGCTGACTTCCTGCGGCAACATGCCGTGCAGAGTACGAGCCGTAATGCAGAGAATGATTCAACAAGCCTGAAGGCTTTGCTGAAAAACCGGCAGTCGGGCGGCATCATCTTCACTACCATGCAGAAGTTTGATGACTTCGACGGACCACTGTCCGAACGGCAGAACATCATCGTCATGACGGATGAGGCGCATCGCGGACAGTATGGCATGGAAGAGAAAGTGGATATGGAAGGAAATATCCACATAGGTACGGCAAGAAAAATCCGCAACTCCCTACCCCATGCTTCCTATATCGGGTTCACCGGCACGCCCATCTCAGACAAAGACCGCGACACGCAGGAGGTGTTCGGCGACTATATCGACATATACGACATGACTCAGGCTGTGGAAGATGGTGCAACAATGCCCGTCTATTATGAGAGCCGTGTCATTAAACTGCAGTTGAAGGAGGATGTGCTGCAGAAGATTGACGAGGAATATGAACGCCTGAGGGAAGAAGGTGCCGAGGAGGCTGACATCGAGGAGAACAAGAAACTGATGTCGCACATGGATGAACTGCTCGGCAACGACAAGACCATCGACGCACTCGTCAATGACATCCTCGCCCACTATGAGGACAACCGCCAATATGTGTGTGGCGGAAAGGCGATGATTGTGGCCTACTCACGACCCATCGCCATGAAGATTTACCGTCGCATCCTCGAATTGCGTGAGGACTGGACGGAGAAAGTAAAAGTGGTGATGACCAGCGGCAACCAAGACCCCGAGGAGTGGACGAAAATCATCGGGGGGAAGGGATACAAGAAGGAACTGGCCAAGAAATTCAAGGACATTGACGACCCGATGAAAATCGCCATCGTGGTAGATATGTGGCTCACGGGCTTTGACGTGCCCTCGCTGGCCACGATGTATGTCTATAAGCCCATGAAAGACCATAACCTGATGCAAGCCATCGCCCGAGTGAACCGAGTGTTCCCCGAAAAGGCCGGTGGACTCATCGTGGATTATGTGGGTATAGCAGCCGCGCTGAAAGAGGCGATGAAACAATACACGAAGCGCGACCGTGACAAATATGGGGACAACGACATCAAGAAACAGGCCTATACCAAATTCCGTGAATATCTGGAGATATGCCGTGAACTGCTGCATGGCTTCGACTATTCAAATTTCCATCATGGAACGGCAACCGAAAGGGCACAACTCATCAAGGGTGGCGTGAACTTCTTCGTGGCTCCCGACAAAGCGGAGGAATGCAAGGAGTTCATCAAGAACGCGTCGCTGCTGAAACAGTCGGTCACACTGTGCCGTTCACTACTCACGGAAGAGGAACGGTTTGAGGTCAGTTTCATGGAGGCGGTACGCACATTGCTCAACCGACTGCAAAACCCAGGTAAGATTACCAAGAAGGAAATCAACCAAAGAATTGCCGCCCTGATAGCGCAGAGTGTGAAGACGGACGGCGTGGTCAACCTCTTCGACAACCAGGCTGAATTCTCGCTGTTTGACGAGGCGTTCCTCAATGAGGTGAAAACGATGAAAGAGAAGAACCTGGCGGTGCAACTCTTGCAGAACCTCATCAAGAAACGGGTACGCGAGGTGGCACGCAGAAACCTCGTCAAGGGTGAACTGTTCAGCGACATGTTCACCAATACGCTGAACTGCTACATCAAGGGCATGCTCACCAACGAGGAAGTGATTCAGGAACTGATGAAGTTGGCACAAGAGATGATGAAGGCCGAAAGTGAGGGTAACAGCATGGGGCTGTCCAATGAAGAAAAGGCATTCTATGATGCATTGACCAAGCCACAGGCGGTCAAGGACTTCTATTCCAACGAACAGTTGGTGAACATGACCAGGGAACTGACCGACATGTTGCGCAAAAACCGCACCATCGACTGGAACCGTCGTGAATCGGAAAGGGCCAACATGCGACGACTTGTCAAGCGTCTGCTGAAGAAATATAAATACCCGCCCGAAGAGGCTGAAAACGCCTTGGCCACCGTTCTCAGTCAGTGTGAGCAGTGGGCCGATGACGACTCCATGTTGCAACAGCGCAAGTTGGACAATGTCGAGGATGATCAGGAAGTGCGCAATCTCATTTTCAACCGTCTGCAGATGGATGAGACCACTTCCGATGCTCAGTTGCAGCGTGAGGTCATCGAACTATTCGGCATGCGCTATCCTGACATGACACTCAACGACTGGCGACATATCATCGAGGCATATACCCCATTGGTTAGAGCAGCCGTGAAGCCCAAAGCCCAAGAAATATCCATGGAACATTATGAAAGGGCTGCGGAAGACCCGGAGTAGACAATAAACTCACAGATAGCACAGAAAACCACAGAAAATGATTATGAAAAGAATAATTTCCAAATCACTGCTCATACTAGCAATTCTTATTGCCGGAGTGGGAGAAGTGAAAGCAACAGACGAAATCAAGCAGTATCTGACGTTCAAGACGGAGGACTATTGCGCAGCGACATGGGATGCCAGTACCTGCACGTTCACATGGGGTCTGGGCGGTGCCAATGCGGCATGGACCTTCATGGCCGCCGAGGGCATCAGCGGTGACCTGAGCGGCTGGAAGCGGCTGCATATGCACGTCAGCGACTTCACGAATGCGAGTGCGCAGCAGCTGACGGTTGTGTTCACCATGAATAACGGCTCGTGGCCTCCCAGCGGTCCGACGAAGAAATTCGTCGTGTCGCCAGATGCGTCGGGTGACATCGACATCCAGTTAGAGGGCGTCAACTGGGGCAACTGCGACATCACCAAGATTCAGGACCTGACCATCTATGGCTGCGCCCGCGACGACCAGTCGATAAACGCGTCGGTGAAGGTGACAGATGCATATTACATCAGCGAGGGTGGGCCCGTGAACCAGACGGTGAACATCGCCGTGGACAACAAGACACGTTCCTTCCGTCTCTACGTGCCGAAGGACTGCCAGCCGGGGGCTCCGCTTGTCATCACCATGCATGGTGCCAGCGGCAGCATGGACGACCAGTGTCCGCGTTTCAACGAGATTGCCGACACGGCGAAGTTCATCATAGCCTATCCGCAGGGTGAGCAAATATACTTCCCCGTGTTCGGAGGCTATACCACGGGCTGGGATGCATCGGGTGAGGACAATGCCGATGCCGCTTTTCTCAGAGCCATCATCGACAATCTGGCCGAGAACTACCAGATTGACCGCCAGCGTGTCTATTGCTGCGGGTTCTCCAATGGCGGCATGAACACCTACGCGATGGCGAATGTATGCAGCGACGTGTTTGCCGCCTTCGCCAGCATCAGCGGCTTCCCACTTAACGAGTTCCACCTGCGCCACACGGGCAAGCGTCCCGTACCCTTCCTGCACATTCACGGAAAGGCTGACGACTTTGTGCGCTACCGGCTGATGCCTACCATCGTGGATGAGATGGTGGCTCGCATGGGGGCTAACCCCGTACCTGTGAAGACCGGCATCAGTGGCAAGTACGACAAGAGTGTTTATCAGGCCATGGACGGCAGCTTCCCCTTCATCTACTACGAAATCGACGGCATGGGCCACAACGACTTCACGACAAATACCGAGGACGGCAACTCATCGCTGACCATGTGGAAATTCTTCCGTCAGTACACGCTCGACACCCCCTGCGACAACACGCTGAAATGGATGCCGCGCATAGAGACCGAGGGCTTCACGCCGAAGAGTCACGGTTGGACGGTGAACAGCGGCACGACACTGCTCTCGTTCGGACTTGGCGCGAAGACCGACGCCAATCAGAATGTCTATCATTCGTTACAGCTCACCACTGGACACTACAAGCTCTCGTTCCATACCGACGGCGAGGCCGGCAAGACCATCGGCGTGAAACTGACACGGTTCCAGACCTCAAAGGTCGTGCTCAACACCACGGTGCAGGTGGGCGAGGACGTTACCCTCTTCTTCGACATCGAGAACGATGACTTCGGACAGTACAAACTCGTCTTCACCCGTGAGAATACCACCGATGCCATCACCGTCAGCAACATCGAACTGCGCACTGCTACAGACGAAGAGATGACCGGCATACGCCCTGTAGATTGTTCCGCTCCAACACAGGACAGGTACTATACACTGGAGGGACTTCAGGTCAGCCATCCGTTGAAGGGTATCTACATTAAGGACGGGAAAAAGGTTATTGTGAGGTAAAGGAAGTAATAAGGAGTTAAAGGAGTTAAGAAGTTATAGAAGTTAAGCCGAATGTCAAAGGAGGTTAGGAGGTTAGAAGATTTAAAAATTAAAAGATTAAAAGATTATAAGATTAAAAAGAGAGGTCGGGACTGGGTAATATTTAAAGATTAAAAAATTAAAAGATTAAAAGATTATAAATTAAAAAAAGAGGTTGGGACAGAATTTTGTTTATATTTGTAGCCGATAAGGTTCAAGAAACAAAAAAAATTGAGATATGAAAAGATTTACTCTTTTGCTTTTAAGTGCGGCATGGATGTGTCTGAACGTAAACGCTCAGCTGACGGCAGACTTCAGTGCCAGTGAGGCCATGGTGCCCTATTATGAGCAGGGATGGGACAGTCAGGAAGAGTTCGACTCGTGGACTTACACCAGCAACAGCTCATCGACCTGGCATCTGGGTAACGCCAGCAAGCCATTTTCCACCATCGACAGTAACAGCAAGGCATCGATGGTATTGAACTATAGCACCGGGCAGAATGAGGTGGCCACATCCCCCGCCATCGACATTCGCGAGAGCAGCCAACTGGAGTTCTACTGCTATTCCAGTGGCATTTTCCTGGTCTATGGAGCATGGAAACTGTATGCGATAGCCGACGGCACGTCAACGCTCCTCATCGACCAATTTAACTGGGCACAGGAAAAGGGTTACGAAGGTCCGAGCTGGGAGAAATTCACCGTTAACCTTGCCGCCTATGCCGGCAAACAGGTGAAGTTCTCATTCGTCTATCAGGGCGACTATGGCGAGGACGAGGCCATCGACGGTTTCAAAATTAAACAAGTAGCTTCCAGTGACGATGCAACTATCAACATCAAGGAAGGCGAGAGCGTGCATTTCCTCGACATGAGCACAGGTAATGTGACATCGTGGAACTGGACCTTCGAGGGCGGCACCCCAGCCTCCAGCAACGAGCAGAACCCCATGGTGACCTACAAGAAGGCCGGCAGCTATGCCGTGACGCTGACCGTGGGCGACGGCAACAGCTCTGCCACGAAGACGCGCAATGCCTTCGTCACCGTGAGTGGCGAGGCTCCAACAGCAGCGGTCGGTCTGCCCGACGGTGCCTACCTGTCGCCCTGGGTGATGATGTTCGTGCCGACGAATGTGCCTTTGACCTTCAAGGATGCCTCCACAGGCAATCCCTCACAGTGGTCGTGGACCATTGGCGGTGCCGAGCCATCCTCCAGCAACGAGCAGAACCCCACCGTCACCTACCCTGCCGAGGGCACATTCGGCATCAGGCTGGAAGTGGCCAACGACACGGGCAGCAATGTATTCGAAACCGTGGACAATGCCATTCAGGCCGGCGGCGAACAGGAAATATGGAACATCACTCCCGAAGAGACGACCAACCTGTCGATGATAGAAATGGGCTGGTACGGTAACTATGCCGGCACCAACTGGCTTGGAATGGGCGAGTTTGCCGAGCATTTCGACGCTCCACTCGCCGATGCCACCATCAGCAAGGTAAATATCTATTTTGGTAAGGTGACGGCCCAATCGACCAATGCCGATATCGACGTGAAGATTGCTACCGTTGGTGACGACGGCATGCCCGGCGAGATTCTGGGCAGCACAAGCCTCAAGGCTAGTGAATTGGCGTACGACCCGACTACCGTCAACGCTACCGAGTTTGTGTTCGACACACCCATAGAGGTGAAGGCCGGCACCGAGTTCTTTGCTGTGGTGGGACCGTTCCCGAATGACAATGGTGACGACATCGCCATCCTGCTCTGCCGACGCAATGTGGGCGAGAAATGCACCGCTTACCATTTTGTCTATGACGAAGGCGATAACTACACCTATCTCGAGACCGGCAGTTGGTACAAGAACGTTGACGACCCATTGTCGTTGACGATAGCACCAGTGCTTAAATACGATGTGTTGACAAACATCAACACGACCGACGTTAGCAAGCAGGTGGCTTCCCAGACCTATTATAACATCGCAGGCATGGCAAGCGACAAGCCGTTCCAAGGAGTGAATATCGTGGTTACTAGATATACTGATGGAACAGAAATTAAAGGTAAAGAAGTAAAAAGGTAAAATACCCACCCCCGACCCCTCCCCAAGGGAGGGGAGATAGGAAGTAATTAGGAGTTAAAGGAGTTAAGAAGTTAAAGGAGTTAAGCCGAATGTCAAAGGGAGTAAAAAAGGGAGTAAAAGGGAGGTAAAGGGAGTAAAAGGGGGAGTTATAAAAGGAAGTTATAAAAGGAAGTTAAGCACTTCGTGCTGGACAATAGCTTTGAAAAGTAAAAAAGTAAAAGGGTAAAAGGGTAAAAAAGTAAAAATGGTGGGCGGAGTAATGTCCATTTTAACTTCCAATTTAACTTCCATGAGCGAAGCGAATTAACTCCCACTTTAACTTCCTATTAAAGAAAAACTCCCATGAGCGAAGCGAATTAACTTCCAATTTAACTCCCAATTAAAAAAAATAAACCAAAAGGAAAAGATATGAAAAATAAAATGAGACAAATAATGGGCGCATGCGCCCTGATGTGCTGCCTGATGCTGTTGGGCAGCTGTTCGGCCAAGCAATCGGCCATGAGGCAGTTGAGCCACTTGAACAACGAGTTGAAATACGAAAGCGAGGACTACACGCTGAGCGACTGGAACAATGCGCTGGGCGAGTTCAAGCAAGTAGTGGGCAAGTTGGAACAGTGCAAGATGAGCGGCAGCGAACGCGCTGAGGTGCGCCGCATGGAAGGTGAATGTGTGGGCTACCTGGTGAAGGGTGCCGGACTGAGTGCCGTGCGCACCGTGTTCAGCATCGGCAACGAGGTGAAAGCCGGCATCGAAGGGCTCCTCGACGCCATCACAGGAGGGAGAAGGTAAATACCCACCCCCAGCCCCTCCCCAAGGAAAGGAAATACCCACCCCCAACCCCTCCCCAAGGGAGGGGAGATGAATGGCAGGGAAGAGGTGTGAAGACACAAGTTCCCCCTCCTTGGGAGGGGGTTAGGGGGGAGGCCTTCAATATCTTACTAATGTGGAACCTCTGACGGCACTGTCGGCGGAGGTGATTTGCACAGCATAAACTCCGTGTGGCAGACGACCAAGGGCAACAGTGGTTTGGCTGATGCCTTTGGTGATGTCGGATGACAACACTTTTACTCCGGAGGTGGCGAAGACCGTCACCTTGGCATCATGGGCAAGCGGCTGGTCGAAGGCGATGGTCAATTGACCATCAGCGGCCATGGCAAAACGGGCATGCCGTGGCTGATAGGTGTCTATCTCCTGAATGCCTGTGAACGAGAGCACATCGAGCAAGCCCTGATACACATCTATCTCACCATATCCCTCATTGTTATTGGGATAGTCGGCCGAAGGGTCTATATGCCGCGAGGTGCGCGAGAGAACCCCCATCACATCGTCGGGCGTGAGTCTGGGGTTCGCCTGCAACCACAGGGCAATGGCTCCCGCAGCGATGGGGGTAGCCATCGAGGTGCCAGTATCGGCTCCCCACGGATATTGCCGTCCGTCGCGTTCGGTGAACCGCAATATGTCGTAGGTGTCGTTGTTCTCATAATAATAGCTGCTATAGGAAGACATGACGAAGGTGCCGGGTGCCATCACGTCGGGCTTGACACGTCCATCGTACGTCGGCCCCATGGATGAATAGGTGGCCTTCTTGCCCCTACCCTCGCCGATGGTCGATTCGGGATAGCTCTGCTCCTCACCCCTCCAGTTCGTGTACGAAGAGCGATGTGTGGTGGCTCCCACGCAGATGGCACAAGGAGCACTGCCTGGAGAATGGATACTATAGATGCCTTTCTGACAGCCTGACAGACCACGTTCCTCCAACAGATAACCATTACCCTTGTAATAAGCCACCTCGGCTCCGAGACCCAGCACCTCAACGGTGACATGCTGGCGTTTGCCCAGCTGCACATCGATGGAGTCGGTGGGGTTGGAACTGTCGGGGTCGGGCATCCGCGAGAGCGTCTTGATGCGTCCCTCAAGCACCATCTCCTCGCCGTTATAACATGAGGGGTAACCGTTCACTGTCAGATAATAAGGCAGGAAGGAGGTGATGATGGAATCTTCCAGGATTTGTTTCTCCGTGTTCATGACATCATCCACGGAGAACGTCTTCACGCCGGGTGAGCCATCATCGTTATAGACGGTGACGCGCATGGAGAAAGGCTGGGCACTTTTGGCCGTAAACGTCAGCGACGAGCCGTCGGCAAGCACTCGGGCACCCGCTCCCTCCTGATCGGGCGACTTGTGGATATACGTATAGTAATGACCGGTATTTCCTGCCGAAGCCACGAAGATATGTCCCGGTCCCACCAGCTCCTCCAAATAAGAATAGTAGAGCACGTCATCGCCACGGAAGTCCTGACCACTGCCCTCGCTGAACGACACCACACAGGGTTTTCCTTGGGCATCGGCATAGTCGAAAATATACTTAAATCCCAGTGCATCGGTGGCGTAGGTATATTTATAGTAGTCGTCGGGACTGATGAGTGGTGCGTCTTTGTCCACTGCGTTGGCGACGATGCAGATATCGCTCTCGTAGGCCATGCCACGGAAGGGGGTGTCGGCACCACTGCCCGCCGCCGTACCCAAGGTATGCGTGCCATGTGTCATGAAGTCGCCGTCGCGCGAACGACCCAGGGCGCGTATGGCTTCCTCGCCAATGTAGTCGGCTCCCACAAAGAGCGTGCTGCCGAGGGTGTCGGCACTAAGCATGTCCCAGAAACGGGAGATGCGGTATTGTGAGCCGTCAGCAGAAAAGAAATTGGGATGATTGAGGTCGAAGCCCACATCCTGTACCCCCACGACGACTCCCTGTCCCGTATAGGCCTGGGGCAGTCCCTCGCCGGCATATACCGGCAGGGCATTGACGATGATGGCCGTGGTGTCCATGAGCAGCTGATGGCTCCTGTTCGCCTCGATGCGCAGTACCTGCGGCTGAGAGGCCAGCGTCTGCAACCGGTTGAGCGGTATGGAAGCGATATAGATTTCGCCTTTTCTGTCGAGCACTCGTGCTCCCTGGGCTGCCAGCACCCCGTCGCCATCACCCTCGATACGCACGAAAGCACATAATTCAGGCGTTTCTGTCCACGCCTTTCCTGCCACCTTCGCCTTAGAGGACACCTGCTCCTGACAAATCTCACGCACCCACGCTGACAATTCAGCCTGGTGCGTCTGCGCTGTCGCCGCCATGGCAACAAAGAGACAGAGAAACAGGAAGAGTGCTTTCTTCATACCTTATGCTTATTAAGAATGCGGCAAATATAGTCAAAAAAAATGACTTTCTATATCTTTTGCGGAAAAAAGTATTCGGGCGGACACTTGCCCGCCCGAAATCAAGAACAGCATGTTAACCACTCATCTCCTATATCAATACTGTTCTGGAAATATTATCGTTACAGCCGTCGCAACTGCACAGTGAAGTGACGCATGAGCGGTGCCTCCCACTCGATGGCCACGCCACGAGTCACTTGTTCACGACGATCAAAAACATTTTTGAGTGCCGCTGCGACCACGTCCATGTGGTTATTGGTATAAACACGACGCGGTATGGCCAAACGAAGCAGGTCAAGACCATTGAAACGGTTTTCGCGCGTCACGGGGTCACGGTCAGCCAACATATACCCTATCTCACATGCCCGCACGCCGGCTTCAAGATATAACTCACAAGTGAGCGTCTGCGCTGGAAATTCCTCTTTGGGCACATGGGTCAGCACCTTGTCGGCATCAACGAAGATGGCATGGCCTCCTGCCGGACGCTGATAAGGGATACCATATTCATCAAGACGTGCCGCCAGGTGGCGCACCTGTCGGATGCGCGTGTCGAGCATGTCGAACTCGGTGTTCTCGTCCAGTCCCTGCGCAATGGCATTAAGGTCACGTCCGTTCAGTCCACCATAGGTGACATATCCCTCAAAGGGGATACAGAAGGCTTTGGTTCCGTCGTACCACTCCTTACGGCGCGTGGCGATGAATCCGCCCATGTTCACAATGGCATCTTTCTTCGCCGACATGGTGGCGGCATCGGCCTCGGCGAACATCTCCAGCGCAATCTCCTTGATGGTCTTGTCAGCAAAGCCCTCCTCACGCGTCTTGATGAAATAGGCATTCTCGGCAAAGCGGGCAGAGTCCATGATGACGGGTATGCCATATTGGTGACACAACTGACAGGTGGCTTTGATGTTGGCCATGCTCACAGGCTGTCCACCCACGGTATTGTTGGTGACGGTGAGCACCATGAATGGCACCTTACCCTTGTTCGCGATGAGTACTTTTTCCAGTTTCTCCAGCGACACATTGCC
Organism: Prevotella sp.; assembly: GCA_017548605.1. Classification (GTDB taxonomy): domain Bacteria; phylum Bacteroidota; class Bacteroidia; order Bacteroidales; family Bacteroidaceae; genus Prevotella. Next base: position 36,236 of record JAFYZT010000025.1, read on the forward strand.
TTTGAAAGGCACCTCGAGCTGTGTGTCGTGCGCCTCGTCGCAGGTCACATCGACGGCTTTCGCCTTGCGGGCCTCAATATGTCCCTTTGTGGTGTCGAAATGGGCATTGCCTGGCACCACATGCCCCTCCTTGACAAGGAGCGAGAAGAGCACGTTCTCTGCCGCACGTCCCTGATGGGTGGGGATGACATAGGGCATGCCGAGAAGGGTCTGCACCATGCGTTCGAAACGGTAGAACGACGTGGCACCGGCATAAGACTCATCGCCAAGCATCATGGCCGACCACTGACGGTCGGACATGGCACCTGTGCCAGAGTCAGTGAGCAGGTCAATATACACCTGCTCGCTCTTCAGCTGAAAAACATTGTAATGAGCCTCCCGGAGCCACTGCTCACGCTCCTCGCGTGTACTTTTGCGAATAGGCTCCACCATCTTGATTTTCCAAGATTCGGCGAATGGTAATTCCATAGTCAAATAAAAAGTAGGTTAACGTTGGTAAAGGTCGGATGTGTTTTCAATCAGTAATGTGTTGACAGGCTCTTACAACACCAGGATTTGTCGTGAAATATCTTCTATTCGTTTGCAAATATATCGACAAAAAATGTAAAATGCAAATTTTTTCAATATTATTTCATTTACCCACCCAAAAAGTTTCACTGTAAACATTTGCACTTTTTAGGAGAATGATGTAATTTTGCAGAAATGAGAAAAACGTCCTTCTTCTTGCTCCTTTTGATGATGGCGACGGCTTGTTCACAACGCAAGACAACCGACACGCCGACCGCTACCAGTACGCAGGTGGCAGATACCTTGCGTACCGAAGTAATCCACCATGAGCAGGAGAATGCCTTCGGCCATTGTGAGATAAGCATCGACTGGCCTGTGGCAGGACCGGCAGCACTATTGTCGTCGCTACGAGAATACATCGTCACATCGATGTTCGACGGGGGCTACAGCAGCCTGCCCACACATCCCGACTCCTTGGTGACACTGTGGAGCGAACGCAAACTGGCCTCGTTCGAGAAATCGCTGAGCGATATGAAGATACGAGTGAACAGTCCCGACGAGGCCCCCGAAGAAGGGGTAAAAATAGTGAAGGCGTGGGAGAACGACAAGCTGGTGACATACGAGGTGAGCGGTTTCTCATACTTCACTGGCGGTGGCCGGGGCACCTTCGGTACCCGTGGCGCCACATTCCGCAAACGCGACGGACACCGTTACGGCGGGGAGATACTCAAGAATGCCGACGAGCACCTGCATGCACTGATGCTCGTGGGACTGATGCGCTTTTTCGAGGTGACGGACACCAATGCGCTGAAACAGAAACTGACCATCGCTCCCGACATGTTACCCATGCCCGCCTACCCTCCCTATCTGTTGGCCGACGGACTGAGGTTTCAATACAACGTGTACGACATCTGCCGATTCGACGACGGGGACCCCTGGTTCTCCATTGACTGGGAGGATATCAAGCCGTATTTGAATGTTGAGGCCTCCCCCTAACCCCCTCCCAAGGAGGGGGAATCGCAGGGGCAAGGAGCTTGAACAACTTTATACATGAACTTAAGAACTCATAAACTTAAGAACTTAAAAACTTGCGAACTCAAAAACTCATAATCTATCCATCATGAAAAAGACACTCTTCATCCTTTGTTTAAGCCTCTTCACCGTTACTGCCTTTGCACAGGAGGATGCCTCTGTGCAAAAGCTGAACCAAGCCGTGGAAGCCGCCAACCAGAAAGAATGGCCAACGGCAGTGGCACTGGCACGCGAGGCACTGGCGATGATGGAAAGCGATGCCGACAAGCAAGAGTGTTCGTGCATCCTGGCACAGCTACTCGCCCTGCAGTCGAGTGACGAATGGAACAAGGGTGACAGCACAGTGGCCTTCACGCATATCAACGAGGCAGCAGAGCTATGTCCCGGGAATGACTTCGTGCAGTTGCACTGGCAGATGCAACACCTCATGAAAAGCATAGGAATAGGCAAGGCTGCCGGTCATCAGGAAGAAGAGAAATACCTGAAAGCCACCATTGAACGGGCACAAGCACTCGGTATTGCCAATGAGAGGCTGCGCAACGAGCTTTCGCTCATCTATATCGGATATGGAATGGCGGCACGTGAAAAGAACGCTTACGAAGAAGCCATCCCATGGTTCGAGCAGGCCATCGCCACCGCCGACAAAGACAGCAAGGAATGGCTCCTGGCAGAGACGAGTCTGGGCGGCACCTACTCGTCATGGGCACAGGACACGGAGATACGCACGAATGACTTCGACCGTGTCATCAGTCTGAGTCAGGAGGCGCAAGAACATTACCTCATCGGTGGCAAGCGCGACCGTGCCATCAAGGAATACTCCCGTCAGGCCGATATCCTCTCCAAGAAAGGTGACTACAACCAGGCCGTGGCACTGCTGCAAGGGGCATTGGAACTCTGTGGCAACGACAGCACATGGCTGCGTCCCAAGGCCGAACTGCATCAGACCCTCGGTGAGATGCAGGTGGAGCATGACGACTATCAGCAGGGACTGGCCCACATGGAAGAGGCATACCGTCTGTTCTCGCAAGAAGGCGACGGTAAACGGTGTGCCGCCGTGGCATTGAAGATGAACACCATCTACACATACGACATTAAAGACGAAGAGAAAGCAGAGTTCTGGATGGCCCGTCAGGTGGAGGGACTGCAACAGTCCAAAGAGGTGGGTATGCCCTCCGGCACATGGATACAGCTGATGCCCGACTACCTAAAAGGCATGGAAGCGATATACAAGAAAGGGCAACCCGAGGAAGGTCTCGCCATAGCCAAAGACCTGATAGCCCGCGCCAACGAGATGGAAGGGCTCGCTCCCGACAGGAAAGCCGACTTCTACACCATGGCGGGAGGGGCAGCCAACAAACTGAAGAAGCCGGCAGAGGCGGAGCGTTATTTCAAACAGGCCCTTGCACTGCTTGAAGAGGCAGGGCCGGCAGGCGAGAGTGACCTGAGCAAAGTGTGGACATTCCTGAGCAACACCCAACAACAACAGGGCAAGATGGAAGAGGCCGTACGCAGCAGCAACTATGCCGTGGAGACGGCGGAACGGTATTTCGGACCGACACACAGCACCACCATCGACGCCTACAGCATGCGTGCTAACATGAACGGATTTGCAGGTCATGGTGACGCGGCGGCAAAGGATATCGCCCACTGCTTCGACATCATCCGCGACAACGTGATGAAAAACTTCGTGTTCATGACCAGCGCGGAACGTGCCGCCTATTGGAAAGTACACCAGACCACCATCGCGGTGATGCCCGCATACGCCCATAAGTTAGGTCTTTGGAACACACCTTTTACCACCACCCTCTACGACGAACAGCTGCTCTCGAAGGGTCTGCTCCTGTCGGCAGAGAGTGCCCTGCAACGTACCATCGATGCCTCGCCCGCACTGCGCAAGACATACGATGAGATACACGCCCTGAAGATGAAAGCCATGGACGGCAGCACACCGACCGCCGAGGCAGTGGCCGCCACGCTCGAAGCCTCGCGCAAGGAACGTGAGATGGGACAGGCCGCAGCGGAGATGAACGTCTATCTCAACTTCCTCAACGTGAGGGCAGCCGACATCCGCACCCATCTGAAAGCCGATGAGGCAGCCGTGGAACTGCTCGACTACCGTGTAGGGAAGGACAGCGTGATGTATGGAGCACTGGTGCTTCGCCGCGACTGGCCGGAAGCCCGGTTGATACCGTTGTTTGAACAGCGGCAGTTTGGCAACACCATGGACACGGACATCTATACCAATGCCACGATGACGAAAATGGTGTGGCAGCCACTCATCGATGCTTTGGGCACCAGCGTAAAGACCATCTATTTCGCCCCGAGCGGACAACTGCACCAAGTGGCTATCGAATCGATGTGCGATGAGCAGGGACAGCCCATGAGCGAACGCTATCAGCTGCACCGTATGTCATCGACCCGATGGCTCGCCATGTCGCGTGAGCACCATGACAGCCACACCGCCACGCTCTTCGGTGGCATCGACTACAGCGGCTATGCCGGCAGCGGGGTGACCACCTACACACGTGGTGCCAAAACAGGCATCTCCCCCCTGCCCTACACGGTGAAGGAGATTGCCGATATCGCCACACAGCTTCAAGGACGTTTCACCGTTGAAAAACGTGAAGCCATGGAAGGGAGTGAGGCGAGTATGCAGGCGCTCTCCTCCCATGCGCCGGCTGTGCTCCATATCGCGACCCACGGCTTTTTCATCGACGACCCCAACCGTATTCCCAACATTCTGAAGAACTCGTTAGGACTCACCGGACAGGAGACCAACGAAGAGCTGTCGCTGAAATTGAGCGGACTGATATTCGCAAAGGTGGGTGATGACGGCATCGTCACCGCTGCTGAACTGGCCGACTACGACCTGTCGGGCACCGACCTGCTGGTTCTCTCGGCTTGTGAGACGGGACTGGGCGCACTGAAAACCGACGGTGTGTTCGGTTTGCAGCGTGGTTTCAAGAAAGCGGGCGTGGGAAGCATCATCATGAGTCTGTGGAAGGTGGACGACGAAGCAACGCAACGTATGATGACCCTGTTCTATGACCATTGGCTGAAATCGGGCGACAAACGGCAGGCTTTCCTCGAAGCACAGCGCACCATACGCAAGGAATTCCCCGATCCACTCTACTGGGCTGCCTTTATCCTGTTGGAAGAATAAAATACCCACCCCCGACCCCTCCCCAAGGGAGGGGGAATGAAGGAGCAGGGGGCAAGGAGCATGGAGCAAGAGAATACCCTATAAATTCTTCATTGATAAATCAGAATCGCGAAGCGACAATTCAACAATCAAAATTCAAAAATCAACATTCAAAAAAACGCGAAGCGAATTTACTCCCATTTTAACTCCCGATTAAAGAAAAACTCCCATTTTGAGATTGATGTTTGGAAATAAATAACTATATTTGTAGCGCAATGAAAAAAATATATCTTTTTGGAATAGGATTGCTGCTGGTGGGGCTGCCCCTGCTGTCTTGCAGCTTAGCCGCTGCCGATGATAAGGGCAACAATAGCTCCGAGAATCAAACGGCGGCAACAGAGAGTACAACAGTAAAGACAGATGGCACGACAGCTGCCACGGAAGACATCACCACCCCATTGCGCCAATGGAAAGCCGGCACCGTGGTGACGGCAGAGGCCGTGCGTGCCTTCGGCATCGAGAACTGCTTCCAGGTGGAAAACATCAGCGATGCGCTGTTTGCCCGTATGGAGGGGAAATCATACCCCAAGGGATGTACTGTTCCGCGCAGTGACCTGCGCCACCTGAAAGTGTTGCATGTGGACAAAGACGGGAACATCAAGATTGGTGAGATGGTGTGCAACAAAGCTATCGCCCAAGACCTGAAAGAGATTTTCCGCACGTTGTATGACAACCGCTATCCCATAGAGCGGATGGTGCTCATCGATGAATACAATGCCAACGACGACCTGTCGATGCGCGACAACAACAGTTCCTGCTTCTGTTACCGTAAGGTGATGGGCACAAAAAACCTCTCCAAGCATGCCCGAGGCTTGGCCGTTGACATCAACACGCTGTATAACCCCTGGGTACACACGCTAAACGGTAAACGAGCAGTGGACCCCGCTACGGGAGCACCCTACGCCGACCGTACCAAGAAATTCCCCTATAAGATAGAACAAGGCGACCTCTGCTACCGACTGTTCATCGCCCACGGTTTCCGCTGGGGCGGTGCCTGGCGTAGCAGCAAGGACTATCAGCATTTTGATAAGTGATAAGCCCCTTCCCCATCCCTCCCCGAGGGGAGGGCGTAGAAACCCCACAAGGTTATTATTCTCCCCCTCGGGGGAGTTAGTATATAGGAAGTTTTTTATGTTTAACAGAAATAATAGGAAAAGATATGAGGTCAAATAGTTTTTCAGTTTTTCTTGCAATGGCTACTGCTGTTTTATTCATTAACTGCTCAAATTCCGGGAGAAAAGAAACCGTTCAGGATTCGAAAGAAGAATTAAGAAAGCATCTGGCTGAGATGGATGCAAGAATGAAATGGCCTGTCGTCAAAGCAAAAGATAAGCCTATCGACTCATTGGACATCAGGATTGAGGATTTGTCAATTCCAGAGTTAGACCGGGCTTTTGATATTGTCGGCGATTCGGTTTTTATCCTTTCTGAAGAAGAATTCAATATAGCGCGAGAACTTGTAAAGAAACGTTTCGCTGGTGTAAAGACTAGTATTGAAACTGAGGGCATAGATGAAAGCAAAAAGCCTTTTCCCTATAATTACTATTTCAAACAATATATTGGTTATAAAGATCACGAAAGGAAAAAGAAATTAGTACGTGTCAATATGTTTACATCATGGCAAACTCCAAACGGATGGGTAAGAGAATTAAAAAACCAATGGATGAGGGTTTATGACGGAGGAAAGTGGTTCGGAGGTATGATAGTAGATATTGAAACGAGAGAGGTTTCGTCAATTATGTTATCAGAAGAGATATAAATTTGATAAAACCGCACAGTATATGGATAGATTTTTGAAACTTTTCTATATCTTGTGTTTAGGAATAACAATAGGGACAATTATTTTTATCGTATATTATTGTTCTGGAAATACAGAATTAATGTACATAGGCCTATTAACTAATAATTCATAACTAAATAAAGAGAGCCATGAACAAGAAACTATTTACCATTTTACTGACAGCAATGATGCTTTGCACGCTGTCGGTGAGTGCCCAGACACGCGGTGTCATCAAGCGCACCAATGACGGATGGGTGGGACTGCGCACCGGTCCGGGAACCAACTATTCACTTATTCGCACCCTCCATGCCGGCGATATCGTTTACTATAGCAGTGTGGGCAATGGCTGGTCACGTGTGAAATATTCTCCCAATGGCAGTTGGGTGGGATATGTGGCAACACGCCTCATCCAACGCAGCAGTGGCAGTACCAGCAGGTCGTATAGCGGATACACCCAGAGCGGTCGCCGTTATGGTGTCATCAAACGCACCAACGACGGATGGGTGGGACTACGTAGCGGACCCGGCACCAACTACACCCTTCTGCGCCGTCTTCATGCCGGCGACGTGGTTTACTACAGCAACCAAGGCAACGGATGGGCTCGTGTGTCGTACACCCCCAACGGACAATGGGTAGGCTGGGTGGCCATACGACTGATTAACTGACCCACCTTCCGGTCACGAATCAGAATCCACAACCATGACTGTGCAATACCTATTAGTAACGATAGCCGTCATAGCTTCATTGGGCTATGCCGGCTATCGTCTTTATCGCTCACTGAAACCGAGAAAAGAATGCGATATAGCCTGCGCTGGCTGTCCGCTAAAGGATAGCTGCGAGGAAAAAAGGAAGATAAAGGAAGATAGAGGAAATTAATCCATATCGACATCGAGGGGTACACCGTCGCTGTCGAATTTTATTTCCATGCGGTTTTCCAACTGCACTTTGTATTCGGTGCTGAACAATTCCGACTCCTCCTTGGCAAAAAGTATCTTCACACCTGGATAGGTTGTTTCAATATACGTTTTTGCGGCGGCAGGCAGTTGCTCCGGAGTGATGGCTTTCTCCTTCTCGCAGGATGTGAATGCCAACAGGCACACAAGCGAAGCTGCCAATAAAGCTTTTGTTATTTTTCTCATCGTAGTCAAAATTTTAATAGTAGAGATTGCAAAAATACTACTTATTTGAAAATACACTACAACAGTACTCTTAAAAAGTGTTAACAAAAGAGGCGAAAAAGCTCAAAAAAGCGTCTTGAAAAGCCACAAAAACGTTTACATTGCATCCACTTCTTTAAAAAAACGTAAACGAAATAATCTTCTGGTTTTCAAAAGATTATAATAATTGTTATTTTTACAATCATCCACTTTTTTGTTATATTCGCTTGATTTGTGTCTGCAATAATCATATATTTGCAAACGAAAACGCGAAATACGCGAATACATCGCAACAACATCATCAATAACCTAATAACAACAAAACTTATTTTTTATGAAAAAAGGAAGTTTCCTATTTGCATTATTGACATTTTTAATAATGTCAGTAAGCACCTATGCCCAGAAACGTAATTTCTCGGGTACGGTGTTCGACAGCAGCGGAGAACCGGTCATCGGTGCTTCCGTGATTGAGAAAGGTACATCCAACGGATCCATCACCGACATCGACGGTCATTTTACCGTGTCGGTGAACCCAGGAAGCACCCTGGTCATCTCCTACATTGGTTACCAGACAGTAGAAGCGACAGCCAGTGACAACATGCAAGTGACCTTGCAAGAAGACTCGCAGTTGCTCGACGACGTGGTAGTCATCGGTTACGGTGTGCAGAAAAAGAGCGTGGTGACCGCTGCCATCGCCAAGGTGAGTAGCGACGACCTCGACGGCAAGAGCCGCCTGCGTGCCGAAGATGCCCTGAAAGGTCTGGCAGCCGGTGTCAACGTCACCTCCGCCTCAGGACAGCCCGGTTCGAAATCGTTGATACGCATCCGTGGTATTGGTACTATCAACGACTCCAATCCTTTGTATATCATCGACGGCATGCCGACCAACCAGGACGGTATGGAATCGGTGAACCCCAACGACATCGAGTCGATTGAGGTGTTGAAAGATGCCGCCTCGGGTGCCATCTACGGAGCACGTGCCGCCAACGGTGTCATCCTCGTGACCACGAAGAAAGGTAGGATGGGCAAGGCGCAAATCAACTACAACTTCTCCTACGGTTGGCAGAGCGCATGGCGCAAACGCGACGTGACGGGAGCCACCGACTACGCCATCCTTCAGAATGAGCGTAATGTGCAGAGCGGACAGGCACCCATCTATGCCGACCCCTACAACCTTATCGATGTGAACGGTGACCCCGTCGTGGGCTTCGGTACCGACTGGCAGGACCTCGTGTTCAACGACAATGCACCCATCGTTCAGCATGACTTGTCGATAAGCGGTGCCAGCGAGAAGGTGAACTACTACCTCTCCATGGGTTACTTTACCCAGGAAGGTATCGTCGGCGGTAACTACGGACATTCAAACTATGACCGTCTGACCCTGCGTTCAAACAACCAGTTCAACCTGTTCGACGAGTCGAAGGACCGCACCTTCCTCAACAAACTCGACCTGGGAGCCAACCTCTCTTATATGCGCGTACACAGTACAGGCATCGACGCCAACTCCACATGGGGCAGCGTATTGGGTTCAGCCCTTTATCTGGCTCCCATCCTACCCGTCACCCTGCATGGCGACATAGCCAATAGCATGATCAGCCAGTATCCGCAGTATGACCTCTACACCGATGCCTACGGCAACCCCTACACCATTCCGGGTTATGTCGGTTCCTACCAAGAGCAGAACAACCCCATAGCCATCTTGCAGGGTAACCCCACCCGTGGATGGTCGCATAAATTCATGCCCAAATTCAATATCGACCTGCAGTTGTGGGACAACATCAAATACCACTTCACATGGAGTGCCGAACTGTCGTTCTGGGGCAACGAAGGAGCCACACTGCAGAAATATTACCTCTCCGGCAACAATAAATCTGACCATACGCAAGCCTCGGTCTATAAAGGCAACAACAGCACATGGCAGGTGGAGAACACCCTCACTTACGATAAGACCTTCGGCAAGCATACCATCGGCGTGGTGCTTGGACAGTCGGCCCTGAAATCCACGGGCGACGACCTGAGTGCCTACCGTTGGAACCTCGTCAACATTAACAAGCCCTACCTGAACTACGCTACCAACGTAGATTATGAGACCACCGTCGATGCTGACGGTAAGATAACGGGCGTGAAGAACCTCACCGGCAACGGCGGCGGCCCGTATGTGGAGCACCGCCTCACCTCACTCTTCGCCCGTCTGAGCTACAACTACGACGAACGCTACATGTTCCAAGGCACCATCCGTCGTGACGGTTCCAGCCGTTTCGGCTCGAACAACAAATACGGTACCTTCCCCTCGTTCTCCGTGGGATGGAACATCATGAACGAGCAGTTCATGGAGCAGACACGCTCATGGCTGACGAATATGAAACTGCGTGCCAGCTGGGGTAAGAACGGTAACGAGTCCATCGATGACTTCGCCTATACCACGCTATCAACGACCGGCGGCAGCAGCAACTATTACCTGGGCATGGCCAACGTGATGAACGTCGGCTCGAAAGCCAACCGTCTGGCCAATGAAGACCTGAAATGGGAAGAGAGCGAACAGACCGACATCGGTCTTGACCTCGGATTCATGAACAACGCCCTCACCTTCTCCGTCGATTACTTCATCAAGAAGACCAACGGTATGATTATCGAGATGCCTATCCCCAGCTACGTGGGTGAACAGCGTCCGTTGGCCAACGTGGGTGACATGGAGAACAGCGGTGTGGAATTTGAGCTCGGCTACAAGTGGCACATCAGCGACGCCACCTTCGCCATCAAGGGCAACGCCTCCTACCTGCACAACGAGCTGAAAAACCTCGGTAACGACACTGGTTTCCTGAACTACGGCATCAGCCAGTTCAACGATGGTGGTACACGCGCCGAAAACGGTCAGCCGTTCCCCTTCTTCTACGGCTATAAGACCGACGGCATCTTCCAGAACATGGCCGAGGTGAACGCATATACCAACGCTTCCGGCGGACTGATTATGCCCAACGCCAAACCGGGTGACATGCGGTTCGTCGATGTCAACGGTGATGGTCAAATCACAGACGATGACCGTACCAACATCGGTAACGGAACACCGTCATGGACTTTCGGTCTGACTTTCAACGCCGAATGGAAAGGTTTCGACCTGGGCGTATTCTTCCAAGGAGTGAGCGGCATGGATGTGTTCGATGCCACCTATCGCCAAGACATCGCCTCGGGTAACTATCCTACATGGATTCTGCAACGCTGGACGGGCGAAGGCACTTCGAACACCGTGCCTACCCTGGGCGACAGCAAGAACTGGGTCGTCAGCGACATGTATATCCAAGACGGCTCCTACCTCCGTCTGAAGAACCTCACCTTGGGTTACACCCTGCCGCAGAGCCTCACACGCAAGATTCGCATCGAACGTCTGCGCATCTACGGTCGTGCCGAGAATCTGTTCACCTGGACCAAATACTGGGGCTTCGACCCGGAAATCGGTACCAGCAGCACCTCACTGGGCGTTGACTACGGTGTCTATCCGCAAGCACGTACATGGACCATCGGATTCAATATCTCATTATAGGGGCAAGGAGCAAGGGGCAAGATATGGAGCAAGGGGCAAGAGAAAACCCTGTTATGTTCCCATAATTGCCGGAAACCCTAAACCAAAGAGCTAATAAACTCATCAACTAAAGAACTTACAAACTCATAAACTTCGTATTATGAACAAGCATATATCCATCATAGCACTTTGCGCTGCGGCCGCCTTTACCCTGGCATCGTGCAGCGATGACTTCCTCGAGGTGAAGAAGCCCGACGGCGAGCCTCTGGAGGAATACTATACCACTGACCAGCGACTGAACGAGGCGCTCTACGCTGCTTACGCGCCGCTCCACTGGCCCGACTGGGACAACAAAGCCTACAACGACCTGACCGTGGACGCCGAAATCCTGGGTGACGACTTCTATCCTGGCGGTGAACATGCCCAGGACAACCTGCACTGGCATAAGTTGTTCAACTTTGAGGGCAACGGCAACAACACACTGGCCACCCTTTGGACCGACTTCTACAGCGGCATCAAGCGTTGCAACGACGCCATCAAATACTGCTCTTGGGGCAACGGCACCGAAGAGGTACGCAAGACGATAGATGCACAGGCACGACTACTGCGTGTGTATTACTACAACATTCTGTGGCATTACTACGGCAATGTTCCCTTCTATCTGGAAAACCTGACGATGCCCTATACGGCACCCCAGCTGAAAGCTGACGAAATCTATGACAGGCTGATTGTAGAGCTTGAAGCCATCATCGCCTCGAAGGTGCTTCCGCTGCGCTGGCCCGCCACCGATGCCGGACGCGTATCGCAGGCCATGGCCTACATGCTCTATGCCGAGATGGTGATGTACCAGAACGATACGGCACGCTATCCGCAGGCTCTCGCTTACATGAAGGAGCTTATCGCCTCGTCTGATTACCAACTGAACCCCGACTATGCAGCTATCTGGAAAGAAAGCGGCGAATGGTGCGAGGAGAGCATTTTCGAAATCAACTACAACGACGACCAGGCACAGCGCGACTGGGGCGTAGCAGCCCTTAATGCCGGCGGCAGTGTACTGCCCACCCTCATCTCGCCCAACAAATGGCCAGGTGGTGATGGTTGGAACACAGGTGAAGACGGTTGGGGCTTCCTGCCCATGCGTTTGCAGACTCTGGAGATGTTTGCCGCGAACGACCTGCGTCGTGATGCCACGGTATGGGACACACGCGGTGTGGAATATAACAACCGCTACCAAGATACTCACCTATGGTTGGCCAAGTACCGTCCGTTCTCTGATAACAACAAGGACTGTCCGGGTTCGAAGAACCTCAACTATAACAATAACAAACGTATCTACCGCTACGCCGAGACACTGCTCAACGCCGCCGAACTGCTTCTGGCCACCGGTGGCAGCAACAGTGAAGCCACGTCCTACCTGAACCAGGTTCGCCAACGTGCCGGCTTAGAGGCTTTGCCCAGCATCACCGACGATGACATCATCAACGAGCGCCATCTGGAGTTCGTGGGTGAAGGCAAACGTTACTTCGACCTCGTACGCACAGGACGCGCCGCCAGCGTGCTCACCCCATACAAAGAGGGCTACCGCACCAACTCATGGACACCCAGCAAGAAACACATCCCGCTGGCTCAGTCAGAACTCGACGCTGACCCCAGCCTCGTGCAGAATGAGTATTAAAAAAAGGGGCAAGGAGCAAGGGGCAAGGGGTTAGAAGTTACCCCAAAGGCTATCGGCCTAAACTCCTGAAATCCCAAACAACCAAACGACCAAACAACTAAAGAAAATGAAAACAAACATATATCAAAAGGTAAGGAAACTGGCCAAGGCGGTGATGCCACTCGGCCTGCTCACCCTTATGCCGTTCTTCAACGCCTGTTCACCCGACTCGTTCGAGGGAGCCGACGAAAACGGCATACCCACGATGGATGGCGTCGATTTCACGATGACCGTCGACCAAGAGGTGAACCAAGTATTACTCAGCGTGCCCGAGATGAAGGGTGTCTATCCCGTCTGGATTATCAACAACGCCACCTACTCGTCGCTCAACGAGGTGGGATGGTCGAACGTGGAAAAAGGCACCTATCCCGTGGAGCTGAAACTGGCCAACCGCAATGGTATCAGCCAGGGCAGCATCATCAAATACTTCACGTTCAACGAGACGAAAATCAACTGGAACAACCTGTTCAACCGCATCAAGGACAAGGAGTGGCGCATCGACAACAAAGAGGTGGCCCACATGGCCTGCGGTCCCAACGGTGGCGACGGTACAGGATGGTGGAGCGCCAACCCCGATGATAAGAAAGACTTCGGCGTGTACGATGACCGTCTCACCTTCACCGTAGAGACGAACAAGGGAGGAACCTACACTTACAACCCCGGTGCCGATGGAAAGACCTATGTCAACTATGGCACCACCATCTGGGGTTCTCAGCCAGAACCTGACTACGACATTGCCACCGAGCAGCAAACCAGCAGCTGGTATTTCGAGCGTGGCACCTGGGTGGACTCCGAAGGAGAGGAGCAAGAGGTGGACTACCTCGTGCTGGCCGACAACAGCCTGTTCCCCTACATCAGCAGCGACGCACAGTATCAACACCCACGGTTCCGCATCGAGACGCTCACGGCATCGAAGATGGTGCTCATCTACGAGGGCGACGGCATCTCCTGGCGCTATATCTTAACCAGCAAGGAAGCAGAGAAGGCGTTTGAGGGCTTCGACCCCAACAGTGACTTCAACCTGTGGAAGGGCATCGATCCCACCATGTCATTCTACTACAACCCCGACCCGGGATGGGGTAATGAACAGACACCCGTCTTGGAGGCCGGCTTCGAGAAAGGTAACAACGACTATAACGTGAGCATTCCCAGCGAGTGCTATGCCGACTGGCAGGCCCAGGTACATTTCCACACCAACCTGAGTCTCTCTTCCGCCATCAACTATGACTTCTCGACCATCCTCTTGGCCGACAAAGATATCAATGGCGTCATCGTGAAGGTGACCGACGAGACCGATGCCGCCTTCATCATTGAGGAACACATCGACCTGAAGGCCGGCGAGGAATATGTATTCTGGAAGAGCGATATCCCCGGTAAGGACCTCAACCCGTTGAAGATTGTGTTCGACTTCGGCCACTCACCCAACGATGCCCACGTCAACATCCGCAACATCGTGCTCAAAGACCATGCCAACGACGACGGCACCGTACTGCCCAATGAAGGCGGCGAGGGCGGCGAACAGTCCGGCACCATGGACTGGGACTACAACTCACCCGCCAACTTATGGAAGGCTGTCGATGACGGTTCGAAGTTCAACCAGTTCGGCTACTACTTCGCCGACAATGGCTGGAGTGGCATTCCCTACACCGAGGCCACGCACAGCGGCGACACCTACGAGATTGACCTTCCCGAGGGACTTGGCGGTTCGCAGTGGCAGGGCCAGTTCCACATCGACACCTACCTCACCGCTTCGGCCAGCAAGAAATATAATTTCTACCTGGTGATGGAAGCTGACAACGACATGCCGCAGGTTACCTTCAAGCTGACCGATGCCGGCGATGCCAACTACTTCTTCGAGGAACGTAACGACGTGCCTGCCGGCACCTATATCTTCAAGAAACAGGGCGTGACGCTGAAGGAAGGTAACGATGCCGATGCCATCCGTATGTTCTTCGACTTCGG